>JAYUUN010000072.1:0-36713 GCA_043754535.1 Chloroflexota bacterium
CGACATCCAGTTCCTGGCTTGCCGCAACATCGTTAACGGCGCGAACGGCCTGTTCCGCCCCAACGACAGCACCAAGCGTGGTGAGTTTGCCAAGATCGCCGTCCTCGGCTTCGGCATTGCCGCCTTCACCCCGACCAGCCCGACCTTCGTGGACGTAGCTGCCAATAGTATCTTCTACAGTTACATCGAAGCTGCCGCTCATGCTGGGGTCGTCAACGGCCTGACCGCCAGCCAGTGCGCGGCCCTCGGTGCGCCCGGCACCTGCTACGGCCCCAACGTCAGCATCAGCAGAGCGCAGGTGGCGGTGATCGTCCAGCGGGCGAAGGGCTACAGCCTCTTTACCCCGACCATTGCTACCTTCAGCGACGTGCCAGCGGGCAGCTTCGGCTACTCAGCGATTGAGACGCTGGCCCACAACAACATCATCAGCGGCGCAGCTTGCGGCACCAGCCTCTGCTTCCGCCCCAACGACAACATCAAGCGCGGCGAGTTGAGCAAGGTTGTGCGCCGCGCCATCGAAACCGCCCCGTAGGCCAGACAGTCAGCTTAGCTAGTGAAGCCCCCGCTCTTACCAGAGATGGGGGCTTCTCTTTGGGGGCAGGCAACCTGCCAGCATTTTCGCTCCAATCCGCTGCCTGCTGCAACCTGCCACAGCCACGGCCACCAGCCCCATAGCAAAAGGTGATATAATCTAGGGTAGGGATATAAGCCAGCCAGATGCAACCGCACGGTTCGCCAGTACGTTACATTAGCAGGCGCACCCTCAAGCACCAGAGGTTTGTAGAGAAAGGGATTATTATGCAAGAACAACGATTGCGGTGGGCTGGGCTGCTGATCATCAGCATGATGCTGGTTGGTACGCTCGGTTGGGCGCAGGGAACAGCGGCGCAGGAGAACAGCGTCACCTTCCCACAGACCGGCAAGACGCTACGGGGCGGCTTCCTCAGCTACTGGCAGACCCATGGTGGCCTCGCCCAGCAGGGCTACCCGATCACCGACGAGTTCCCAGAGCAGAACCTGACCAACGGCCAGACCTACACCACCCAGTATTTCGAGCGGTCACGCTTCGAGTTCCACCCAGAGAACCAGGACCCCAACCGGGTGCTGCTCGGCTTGCTGGGCAAGGAGAGCTACCAGGCCCGCTACGCTAACGGCGTAGTCAACCCCAGCCCGCCGGTCGTCCCTGGCGGCGGTAGCCTCGCCTTCCCGCAGACCGGCCACAGCGTCACCGGCCTGTTCCTCAGCTACTGGCAGACGCGGGGCGGCCTGGCGCAGCAAGGCTACCCGATCACCGATGCGTTCTTCGAGGTCAGCCAGACTAATGGCAACACCTACCTCACCCAATACTTTGAGCGCGCCCGCTTCGAGTACCACCCAGAGCAGGCCAGCACTGGCTCCCGCGTGCTGCTTGGCTTGCTGGGCAACGAGGCTTACCAGCGGCGTAGGGGCGGCGGCAATCCGACCCTGACTGCTACGCCGCAGCCCGGCCCGACCAACACCGCAACCACTCAGCGGATCACCCAGGTGACAGCCCAGGGTAGCATTGGTGGTGGCTCTACCCGCTCGGTCTCGGCAGTATGCCCTGGCAACAGCCTGGTGCTAGGCGGCGGCTGGGATGCTGGCGGCATCGTCGAAATCTACGCTAGCCTGAAGCAGGAGAATAGCTGGCGGGTCTCGGCCCGCAATATCGGCAGCGGCGGCGACCAGGTGACTGCCTACGCCTACTGCTTGAGCGGCACCAGCGGTAGTGTCAGCCAGGAGGAGGCAGGCAGCAACGTGGCGAGCGGAGCGACGGGGCGGGCCTTCGTCGGCTGCGGCAATGGCGTGTTGACTGGCGGTGGCTTCAGCAAAGACCTTGGCATCAACGTCAACCAGGCTGGCCCAGCACGGGACGGCTGGTTGGTCTCTGGCCGCAACAACCAGAGCGGTAGCCTCAAACTGACTGGCTATGCCATCTGCCTGAGCGGGGTCGCCAACCTGAACGTCAACCTGGTTGACGAGCAGATCAGCATCGGAGGGCGCGGCAACAGTGGCACCACTGCCCGCTGCCCCGATGGTAGCAGTATTAGTGGAGGCGGCTTTGACACCGACCTGGGGGTGAACATCTACGCCAGTCGTGGCGAGGGCAACGGCTGGCGCACCGCCGGGGTCAACACCACCAGCGGCAGCGTTGAACTCAATACCCATGCCTTCTGCGTCAAGCTACCGTAGCTAGCGAGCCTGCCCACAAGCTACACAGCCGCCCGCCCCTGCCGCAAGGTTGAGGGTGGGCGGCCTCTTTGCCCGCTAACAGGCCAGCTTGCGGCATCGCAATGTAAAGAAGTTAACTTGCCAATGCGAAACCTAAAGGCTCCCTTGTTCGTCTAATAGGAGGGGCAAACAAAACTGCCCTAAATTACAAAGCAGATGGTAAAAACATGAACTGGTTTGACTTCACGATCATCTTCGGCGCACTCGTCTCCACCCTGGCGGGCATCTACTGGGGCTTCATTCGGCAGGCGATCACCCTGGCCGGGCTGGTCCTGGCGATCTGGCTGGCGGCGCACTTCAACACCCAGGTCGCAGGTATCTTCTTCTTTGTTAGCGATGAGCAAGGGCGCAAGGTAGCCGCCTTCCTGCTGATCCTGATCGGGGTCAGCGGCCTGATCGGGGTGGCGGCCAGTGTCGCACACACCACCGTTGGCCTCCTGTTCCTCGGCCTGTTCGATCACATCGCCGGTTCACTACTTGGCTTCGTCCAGTTCCTGGTGCTGATTACGGCGGTGATCATCGGCGGCACCATCTTCCAGGTTCCCTGGTTGAGCGAGGCGGTCAGCCACTCACTGATCGCGGGCTGGATTACACAACCACTCGGCTTCGTGGCGGGCCTGTTCCCCCCAGAGTTGGGTGGCCTCTGGCAGCAGTTCCGCTCCTAAGCGGCCAGCCCCAGCTACCAGTACGGGCATAAGGTCAGTGGGCGGCTGCGTCCGCTGTGGGCTTGAACATCATTATGTCTCCTTTGTAGGGGCGGAAGCCAACGCTCTCGTAAAGCGGCATTGCCTGGGCGTTCTTGCCCTCCACGCCAAGCTCCACTACGTCCACCGACTGGCGCAGGTATTGCACAGCAGAGCGCGGCCCAGCCCCTTGCCTTGATGGGCTGGCACAACCCCCAAGTCCTCGATCCAGCCAACGCGCATACCCCGCCGCTCGATCTCGGCGGGGTTGATCACAGTGTAGCACACCCCTACTACCTCCTCAGCGTGAGAGGCGAAGAACACCCCTTGCGGGTTGAAGGTCGGCCCTTCACTCAGGTAGACGATCTCTGCCAGCAGCACGTCCTCGTGCCAGTGGTGCTGGGCAAAGGCGGCGTTGACCGTGCGCCAGTAAGTCTCCACGTCCTGTCCCGACACGAAGGTGCGGATCGTGTAGCCAGCAGGGATACGCGGTTTGGCTAGTGCCACTTCGGCGGCTAGCCGCATCTCCCAGCCATAGCGGTCGAACTGGAAGCCGTGCTTCTGGTAGAACTCGACCGCCAGCGTCGCCCGCTGGTCGGGTGAGGTACGCCACACCTTTGCGTCAACAACAAAGCGACTGAGCCGCTCGTACAGCGTGCTAGCCACCCCCTGGTTGCGGTAGGCGGGCAGCACGTGCAGGCGCAGCCAGGCTGCCTCACCACCATAAGCCAGGCCGTAGCCGACCATCTTCTCCTCGCTGCCATCCTCATTGTAGCGCAAGGCTAGCAGGCGGGTAGCAGTCGCCCGATCAGGGTTGTGCCAGACTCGTGTCCACTCCTCAACTGTGATACTCATCTCCATCGGCTCAAGCCTGTCAAGCTCATTGTAGAAGGCGACAAGGGTAGGGATGTCGCGCTCCTCCATCTCGCGGATCATGTAATCCAGCGTGGTCATCTTCATCACTCCCCATCTTCTTCCTCATGTTCACCCAGCCGTTGTGCTGCTGGAAGCCCACCCCAGTGTACAGCGGTAGGGCGCGCTCGTTCTTGCCCTCTACGCCAAGCTCCACCACGTCGCACTCTTGCCGCAGGTAGGCTATGCCAGTGAGTAGTAGGGAGCGGCCCAGCCCAGCCCGACGGTGATTGGGCATTACGCCGAGGTGTTCGATCCAGCCGATCTTTGCACCACGCCGCTGCCACTCCTCGCGGTTGATCGCCGACCAGCAGTAGCCCGCAACCTCGCCAGCCCCATCGGAGGCGAAGAACAAGCCTTCTGGCTGAAACCAGGATAGCTCAACCGTGTGCTGCATCTCCTCGGTGGTGCGCGGGGTGCTGCCGAAGTGGTCAGCGAAGGTCTCGTTACGTACCAGGCGGAATAGTTCCAAATCTTGGGCTGGCTGGTAAGTTCGGACGGTGTAGCCTGCTGGCAGGGTTGCTGGATCGACGGCTACGCCCGCTGGCAAGCGCATCTGCCAGAAGTAGCGGTCGAAGGTGAAGCCCCGCCGCTCAAGGAACTGCTGCTTCAGCTTGTGCGCTGTGTTGCCGCCCATGTAGATGGCGGTGCAATTGCTGGCTCCCGCAATCTGCACAACCATGTCGTAGAGGTAGCTGCCTACGCCCTTGTTGCGGTAGTCAGGGTGAATCTGAAGGTTAGTCCAGGCGATCCTCTCGCCCGGCTTCTCCCGTGGCTCAAACTCCAAATCACCGATCAACTCGCCCTCGCTGCCGTCGGGGGCGATGGCATGAACGAGCAACCAGGTATTCTTCTCGCGGCGCGGGGCTGCCCACCACTCCTCCAACTGGCTGAGGCTGCTGGTCGTGGTTTCACCATCCATACCTGGTTCGCGGGTGGTCAGCAGGTTGTAGAAATCGTTGACCGCGGTCAAGTCGCGCTCCGCAGCAGGGCGGATCGTGTAGCTGAAGTGAGCGGTGTCCACTCGCTGGCTAGCAGTCACGTTGCTAGCAGTCATTAGTTAGCCTCCTTAAAGTTCTTGATCATCGCCAGGGTAGTTTCGTGTTGCTGAAAGCCGATGCTCTCGTAGAGCCGCACAGCAGTGGCGTTCTCGCCGTCCACGTGGAGGTCGATCGCGGAGCAACCGCGCTGGCGCAAGTAGTGGCAACCTGCCAACAGCAGGGCGCGGCCCAGGCCAACCCGGCGGTGGGCTGCCAGCACACCCAGGTTGGCAATCATGCCGTCGCCGCCCAGCGCAGGGTTATCTTCGTTGGTGAAGACTAGGGTTTCACAATAACCAACCGCTACCCCCTCCTGCTCAGCAAAGAAGAACCCAGCCATCTCGTGGGTGGGATCGTTGAGCATCTGCTCAATCTCGGCGGCAGAGAGGGTATGCTGCCCAAAGCCGCTGGCGAACACCTCGCTGTCAAGCCGCTGCCACAGGGCCTCATCCTGCCCGCGCACGTAGGTACGGAGTGTGTAGCCGTCGGGTAGCTGCATTGGTGGCAGGGAGGCAGCCGCTGGCAGGCGCAGGTTCCAGAAGTAGCGGCTGAACTGGTAGCCGCGTTCGCGCACGAAGTCTTGCAGCCAGACGTTCTGCTGCCTGGGGGTAAAGGTCAGGTTGGCTAGCTGCTGCTCAAGCGCAATCGCTTCAGCCCGTTCGTAGAGGTCGGCGGCAAGCGTGACGCGGTAGGCGGGTAGCACAGAGAGGCTGCCCCAACTTGCCAGATCGTCACCGCTGTGGGCTACCCCAGTAATACCGATGATCTCACCTTCGCTGCCGTCAGGCTGGGTGGCGAGCGCAACCGGTATTGCCCAAAAGTCTCGCGGCTGGTTGAACCAGGTGGTCAGGTAGGCCAGGCTGCGGGTGGGATTATACGGCTCGGCGGCGTGTAGGGCAGCGTGGTAGGCAACCAGGGTGGGCAGATCAGCCTCGGTCAGAGGGCGGATGATGTGGGATGGCTGGTTTGGAATTGACAATTCAAATCCTCCTGAGCAAAAAGAGAGGGCGGCAAGTTGCGCGCCCCTGAGAAAATGTGTTAGCTGTGGTAGCAGGAACACGGGCAGGCCGCCTCCACTTGCGGGCAGTGGAGGCTAAGATAAAGAATGGCGGATGATTGCGGCACGGCTGCGTTCCTGCATGGTGTGACCCCGCTGGGGAGCAGGCGGCTGCCCGCTCCACAACGGCGATCAATACTTTAGTTGCCAGAGTTCGAGGGTGTTGGCCCGTTCGCGGTCGAGCCGACGGGCGATCTGTTCGCGGCGGAAGTTGCGCTCCTGTGGGTCAACCTGCTCTGGGGTTGGCTCCAGGTGACGAGTTGCGTCGGCACGCATCCCGATTTCGATGTGGAAGCGGATGTAGAGCCGACGGCGGGGCTGGTTCTGTAGCTCGTCGCGGTTGATGGTCGCTTGCATCGCGGGGTGGTCTCCTTGTGTCACTTTACTGCACTTGACAATCCGACTGCGCCGCCCCAACCAACATCTAGCGTTTGCGGGGCAAAATAAAACCGTGAGCGGCGAGTTTTGCACTCATGCCGCTCACGGTTCCTCGTAGTCGAGGTTCGACCTTCGCTAAGGTCTCCGCCTGATTGGCATAGTACACCTGTTAACATCGAAGCTGCTAGCGGACGCACCGCTACCACTGCCGTAACCGTTATCGTACTGAGAGACTCCGGCGGCGGGCTGCTGCTTGGCAACCGGGATCGGGGACAGGGTGATGGTACTGGGCGGGGTCAGCCCGGCAAGGGCGCAGAGACGCGCAACAAGGCCACTGGTCAGACCAGCGAACCGTTGCATTAGCTCGGTGATGTTATCGTTCATTCTGCCACCTGTCCTTTCCTAAGATTTGGCTGCCGTAGCCATGTGGCGGCAAGTTCTGCCGCATCTGCCGCTATTCTAGCACTACTCTAACCCTTTGTCAAGGGGTTTGCGCTATCTTCTTCCAAAATCGTCAGCACTCACCGATGCAGGGCGCAACCTGCTCCGACCGCTGTGTGCATTGTAGCACGCTGCACAAGTCTGCACATCAGTCTAAAGTCGTAGATTACGCTCCATCTTTGGTTGGCAGGTACAGGCTGGCTATAGATGCGTCAACCTGCGCTTGCGTCCTTCAGTGGCATGGTCAACACCTGATGCTGCACCTTGAGGCCAAGCGACTGCCAAAAGGCCAGGCCAGTCGTGTTGCTTGCCAGCACCCCCAGGCGCAGGCTGGTTGCACCCTGGGCGGCCAGCGCAGCGAAGGCGGCCAGAGCCAACTCGCGACCCAACCCCTGACCGCGTGCCGCTGGCACGATGTAGAACTCCTCCAGATTGCCTATCTTCGCGGCGGGGTCGAACCAGGTACCACTGACCAGGAAGATGACGAAGCCCACTGCTGCACCCTGCTGGCGGGCCAGCCAGTAATGCCACTTGCCCTCGGCCACATTGCTCTGGATCAGGGCGAACCACTTTTGCAGATCGCCCTCGTCGAAGTTGTGCGGCTCAAGTTCGCGGCTGTAATCACGTAGCATCGCCTCGGCTACTGGCAGGTCACTGACGGCAAAGGGTTGGATGTCCAGGCTCAAGCATTGCTCCTTGCATAGTTGTTCCCACTGCTAAGTAGGGACGGAGAATAGAGGATAGGCGGGGCGGCAGGCTGCGCGCCGACCTACTAATCATAGCAGAGTAGGAGAGGGCCTGGCATCAGCCGATGGTAGTATCTCTTGGCAGGTAAGCAAAAGCCCCCCAGCAAACTGGGAGGCTAATCTCTCTCGCCGGGCCGCTTAAGACTTACGGATCAGGGCGAAATCGGCGATCTGCTCAAGTGCTTGGCGCGCCTCGTTGTTGGGCAAACCAGCAAGGGCAGCCTTCGCTTCGCTGCTGAACAACTGTGCTTCGCGGTGGGCGCGATCCAATGCACTCGACTGCTTGATCAGCCGGATTACTTCAGTTACCTGCTCGTCACTGGTGATATCGCCCGCAATTACATCGTAGACCATCTGGCGGGCAACAGGGTCATTCGTCTCATCAATGAACTGCATAGCAGGCAGGGTGACAGTACCCTGGCGCAGGTCGTTGCCTACGGGCTTGCCGAGGTCGGCGGTGGTACTCTCAAAGTCTAGAATGTCATCTACGATTTGGAAGGCCATCCCCAGTTGTCGCCCATAGTGTCCGAGGGCTTCTACGTCGGTTTCAGGCGCGTGGCTGATGATCGCCCCAATTTGGCAGGAGGCCTCAAACAGTGAGGCGGTCTTAGCGTAGATGCGGCTGTAGTAGTTCTCCCGCGCCTTCTCCAACGAACGCCCAGCAGCGACCTGGCCCAGTTCACCATTCATGATCGTCACCAAGCTGTCAGCGAAGATACGCACAGCCCGCAGCGATCCGCTTTGGGTGCAGAGGCTGGCAGCCTGGGCAAAGAGATAGTCGCCAGTCAATACTGTCGCACCGTTGCTGAGGATCGAGTTGAGGGTGGGCTTGCCCCGGCGCACCAACGAGTGGTCAACTGTATCGTCGTGGACGAGGGTGGCAGTGTGCAACAGTTCGATGGCGGTTGCGGCGAAGACCAGATGTTCAACGTCGTAGTCGTGGAAGCGAGCGGAGAGGAGCAGCACTGTGGGCCGTAGCCGCTTGCCCCCAGCGGCGATGATCGCTTCCAGCACGTCGGCGAGGAAGCTGAAGGGCATCTTTGCTACCTGACGCAACTGCTCCTCAACCAGCCCCAACTCTGGGCGCACCAGGGCGGCACGGCTGAGGGGGTTGCTGGCACGGGTGTCGCTCTCGGCGGCAGTAGCGGGACTGGGACTGATCATGAGCTACCTGGCTTCCAGAACGCACCTCGTTGGTGCGGGCGATCTCGGTGGGGTGTTCATCCGCCCCTGCCCCTGATTATAACCGCCTACTCAATACTTTGTCAAGATATTCACAATCTTTTAGCTACAACAAAGCCGCCTCGTTGATGAGGCGGCAAGGCAGCAGCAAGTTGGTCAGCGGATGTAGGGGCTGGTGGGTATGATGCGAATAAAATCCCGCTCCAGGTTAGCATCGCTCTCGTTGAGGTTCAGATTGCGGATTACAGTGCGACTAGCAGCAGCCATGAAATCATACTCTACGCGATCCTGCTCGGTCGAAGCCTTCTGCGGGGTATTGCGCTCAGTGGCGGCCTTCGGGGGCTGCGGGTTGAGGCGGGGCTGCACTGACTGCGCTGGCTGCGCCGTAGCGGGGCTGGCAAGGGTTTGCACCACGCTGGTTGCTGACCGCCCGCCACCAGAAACAAGGAACGGGGCCATAGAGGGGGCTGCAACCAGCAGGAGCAACAATACTGCTAGCATACTCTGCGTCAGGCGCGGTACTGGGAAGAACAACTGGCTGTGACTGACCTGCATCTGGGTATAACGATTGCTGAAGCTGCGTTTGGCAGGCGGGGCAGGCAAGGGCTGGTTGGCGAGGATGCTATATTGCAACTTCTGCCATGCGTCGGCGGGTGGCTCGGACGTAGCTACCTGACGCTGGATCGCATGGCGAATTAGCTGCTCGGTCACCCCTTTTTCGGCAGGCAACTGTATCGTAGGCAGGCTACCAGATTGTTGGTTAGAAACCCTGCGTGTCATAAATAATCTCCCTGGTTAGCTCGGCCCCCGGTGAGGTAGCAACCGCGAACTCCTTCTCCAGACTGATCCGCAACACCTGGCGGGCATAGTGTAGGCGCGACTTGACGGTGCCGACCGGGCAATCCAGGATGTAGCTGATTTCTGGCAAGGAAAACTCTTGCAAGTAGTGAAGGACAACGACGACGCGATGCTTGAGCGGTAGCTTGTTGATTGCTTTTTGCAGGGTAGCACTAAGTTCACTGTGTTCGGCAGCCTGCTCTGGAGAGCGGCTAGGGTCGGCAAAGAGGCGTTCGGCAAGGTTCTCCAACGGCTCCAACCAGGAGCGACGTTTCTTCAGCACATTGCAGCTAAGATTAACTGCCACCCGGTGCAGCCAGGGAGAGAGTGGCACGTCGGTGTTGATCCGATTGATGTTTTGATAGGTCTTGAGGAAACAGTCTTGCAGCACTTCTTCAGCCGCCCCGCTATCCCGCGTGACCGCCAGCGCAGTGCGGTAGATCATCCCCTTGTAGCGTATAAATAGCTGCTCGAAGGCATTTAGATCGCCTCCTTGCACGCGGATCACCAACGTAGCGTCATCAACGCTGGTTGCGCCAACCTGTGTGTCTGGCATATTGTTTTCCTGTGTGCGTGCTGACACAGACGAACCTGGGCGGCAGCCCTTCGGCACATTCGTGTCCACTACGATCCTCTCGCCCCAAACCCTGGGCGGCAGCGCAGAGCTATACACCATATACCGATGCTGGGCGAGATCGGTTCAATCTAAGGCTCTCTATTCAGCAGACTTTAACCCTAAATACGGGATTGCCATATGCTACCACAGGTGGTTGAGGGAGTCAAGTTTGAGCCAGGCGAGGTGAACGTTCGCGGTTGCGGTGACGAGGTGGCGTACTCCCATGGCTTGACGCACTCTCGGCGCGTGGGCTGGCCTGCTGGTTTACTACGTGGGTGGGCGCAGTGCATCACCAGCAAGGCGCAGGCGGCGGGCGGCTTCGTCCAACGTCGGCTCGACTTTGGCGAAGCAGAAGCGGGCGAGGTGGCGGGCTGCTACCCGGTCGCTCGCCTGGTAGAAGGCAGAGGGTGGGATGCAAGCCACCCCCACTTCGGTGGTCAGGTAGCGGGCAAAGGCTACATCGTCGCTGAAGCCAAAGGCGGTGGTGTCGGCCATCGTAAAGTAGGTACCCTGCGGATTGAGCGGGGTGAGGCCGCCAGCGATGAGGGCTGCGGCCAGCTTGTCGCGCTTGGCGGCGTACATGGCAGCGAAGTCGGTGTAGTAGCCCCGCTCGTCCGCCTCGATCAGAGCGACGGCGGCAGCGACCTGGAAAGGGGTGGCTGTAGCGAAGGTAACAAACTGATGGACGCGGCGGACGGCGGCGGTCAGGTCGGCAGGGGCAGTCAGGTAGCCGATCTTCCACCCGGTCAGGCTGAAGGTCTTGCCCGTGCTGTTGACCGTCACCGTGCGTTCGCGCATCCCTGGCAAGCTCGCCAGCGCAACGTGCTGGTTGCCATCGAACAGTAGATGCTCGTACACCTCGTCGGCCACCGCCAGCGCATCGTACTGCTGGCAGAGAGCGGCGATCAACTCAAGCTCAGCGCGGCAGTACACCTTGCCGGTCGGGTTGTGCGGCGTGTTGACTATCACCGCCTTCGTGCGCTGGCTGAATGCCGCTCGCAACTCCCCCTCGTCAATGTGCCAGTCAGGGGCGTGCAGGGTGACGTAGCGTGGCACGCCGCCCGCCATCACCACGTCGGGTGGGTAGGCATCGTAGAAGGGCTGGAAAATCACCACCTCGTCGCCCGGCTCGATCAAGGCCTGTAGCGTGCTGAACAGAGCCTCGGTTGCGCCGCTGGTCACCGTCACCTCGGCCTCGGCATCATACTGTAGGCCATAGTGCCGCTGCAACTTTGCGGCAATCGCCTGGCGCAAGGCGGGCAAACCAGGTGAGGGGGCGTATTGATTTTGGTCGGCGTTGATTGCCGCCACCGCCGCCTGCTTGACGTACTCTGGGCCGGGGAAGTCGGGGAAGCCCTGGGAGAGATTGACGGCGTTGTGTTCAAGCGCGAGACGGCTCATCTCGCTAAAGATCGAAGTGCCAAAGCTGCGGATGCGGGTGGCCGCGTGGTCACTGATCATGGTGGCGCACCTCCTTGTGCGAAGGGTAATGGATGATAACCTATTATAGCACGATCTCCCCTACTGCCCCTCGACCGCGTAGAGAGTGATGCGACTGTCGCCTGCGATCAGGTTGTTGGCAAGGTCGTACTGCTGCACCGGGCGCAACCAGGGTGGCAGGTCACCGATCTCCTGCTGCAACCAGCGCGGGTAGTAGAGCAGGTAGGTGACGCGTTGGGCGCGCAAGTAAGGCCAGGTGGCGGGCCAATCCTTGTAGCGGCCAAGCTGGGGGCTAGTGGTCAGGCCCACCACGTCCACCAGCCGTCTGTCACTGAGCAGGCCCAGTGCGCCCGCCGGTTCGACCGCCACCACTGCATCGGCGGGAGTGTGCGCTTGCAGCCAGCGGGCGGGCTGGATGTGCGCGGTGTAGATGTTGCCCGCTTCCACTGCGTAGCGGCTGCCCGCCCACTCGCGCGCGTACCAGCCGCCGACTAGCACCAGCCCGGCCAGCACCGCTGCCGTCAACCAACCAGGAGTATTAACCCGCCAGTCGGTCAGGGCCAGGCTGAGGGCAGTCCTACCGATCAGCACGATGGTGACGAGCGGCAGCATGGGCAGCAGATAGCGGTTCTCCTGCCCGAACCAACTGAGGCTGAAGCTGAGGGCAAGATAGTAAGCGACGATCAGGGTGGAAAAGAGGGCCAGCGTATGGGGCTGCTCCACCTTTGCCTGCCGGTTAGGCGTGGGTGAGCGGCGGAAGCGTTGCCAGCCCGCGACTGCGATCACCACCCCAGTAATGGCGATGCCAGCAAAGAGCAGCACCGTCAGCCAGTGGCCGTCCTGCCAGAGTTGCACCGTCGCCTGGCCCAGCTTGCCGGGGCTGAAGGGGCGCACCTTTGCGTAGAAGCTGCTGGGCAAGGGGCGGCCATAGCCAAGATAGTAGATCGTCAGCAGCAGCCCGGTCAGGCCAGCACTACCCGCCAGCAGGCGCATCGCTCCACGCCAGGGCCAGCGACCGAGTAGCGCAGCCGCAAACACCACGCCGAGGAAGACAGCAGTCAGCACCAACAACTCAGGCCGCGCCCAGGGTAGCAGACCAATCGCCAGCACCCCCGGCCAGTCCCCCTCATAGCGGAGATCGCGCAGGTCGCGCAGGAACAGATAGCAGGCTAGCAGCACCATTGCCAGCGAGAGTGGTAGTTCGAGGCCAGAGAGGGCGGCCCAGATTACTTGCGGGTTCAGCAGCACTGCTAGCATGGTGATCACTGGCAGCAACCGCCCAGTCGCAGGCAGCAATGGGCTGATCACCTCCTGCGTCAGCCGATAGCTCAACCAGGCGGTAAGAGCCAGCAGCAAAGTTCCCAGCAGGTAGGCACTGCCCACCGCCAGCGTCAGTATGTCGCTGCTGAACAGGCGCAACAGCAGGCGGGCGGGGAGCAACAGCAGATACCAGAGCAGGCTAGTAACCCCGCCACTCTGTTCGCCAGGGTTGTACTGGAAGAAGTGACCTTCACTGGCGTAGCGCACGTAGTTGCTGTAGATGTAGCCGTCGTCAATCGGGAAGCCAGGAACGGCCAGTTGCGGGTTGAGGAAGCGGTTAACCCGCAGGTAGATGATCACCAGCAGCAAGCTAGCGGCTAGCAAGGCAAGATAGAGGGTCGGCCCGCCAGCCCGCAGGTCGGCATAGATTCTGCTAGCCCAGCGGCGGGTACGCGCACGTTCGCTCATGCTGCATTATAGCATACCGCCAGCCAGTAACAGCAACTGTGGCTTTGCGTTACACAAGGGCAGAGATCATACATTGGAGATGAGTAAGATGGAAGACCAGGTACAAATACCCGCTACTCCACCCCCCAGTGGCCCAAACGTGCGGCGGGTGATGGCCTATACTGCCGCAGTAGGAGCGACCTTGCTCGGCTTCTACCTGCTCTATCGGGTGCTGTCGATCATCGTTCTCTTCTTCTTCTGCATCATCATCGCGACTGCCCTGGAGCCGGTAGTCACCCGCTTGCGGCATGGCCCGTTTAGCCGCATCCAGGGCATCATCGTCATTTACGTGGTCATCTTTGCGATCATCGGCGGCATCATCACCCTGACGGTGCCAGTGGTCGTCAATGCCGGTTCCAGCTTCGTCAACGAACTACCCAGCATTCAGCGACGGGCAGTGGACGAGATCGGCAAATGGGGCCACAACGTCTTCACCGACCAGGCGACTGACTTCATCCGCAAGTTTGACTTCAGCCAGGTCAGCAAGGGTTCAGGAGCCGAGGGCATGAGCCTTGCCCTGGACGCGGCCAGCTTCGTCTTCCAACTGGTGATCGCCTTTGTGCTGATCTTCTACTGGCTGGTAGAGCGGGTGACGATCAAGCGCAGCCTTACATCTTACTTCAGCACCAGTACCGCCAGCAAGATGCGCCGCGTCTGGGACGACATCGAGGAGAAGGTGGGGGCGTGGGTGCGCGGCCAACTATTCCTCATGATCTTCATTGGGGTGGCGGCGGCTATCGTCTACACGCTAATGGGTCTGGAATACGTGCCAGTGCTAGCCTTGATCGCCGGGCTGTTTGAGCTTGTGCCAGTGGTCGGCCCCTGGTTGGCTGCCGTACCAACCATCGTGATTACGATCACCTACAAGCCAGAGATGCTAGTCTGGGTGCTGGTCTACTCAGTGGTGATCCAGTTGTTCGAGGGCAACTTCCTCGTTCCCCGCGTGATGGGCGAAACAGTTGGAGTCAGCCCGCTACTGGTGCTGGTCAGCCTGCTGATCGGCGAGACCATCGCGGGGGTGACGGGTGCGCTGCTAGCGGTGCCGCTGGCCGCTGCGATCCAGGTGACGATCCAGGACATCCGCCGGGTAGCCGCCGAGGAAGTGGGTGAGCGCAAAGTGATCGAGCCGCCCGGCAGCCCCAACGTCAGTGGCACGGTGGCGGAGGGCGGCCTGGGTAGCAGTACCAATGGCCCGCTCTTTGGCGAGGAAACAACCACGCCAGAGCAGACAGCGGTCTCAGCCTAGAACTGCACCCGATCCACCTCTGCTGCATGGCCGAACTGCGCCCGCGCCTCGGCCATGACGAAGATCGAGCCGGTGCAGCAGATCAGGTCGCGTGGCCCAGCCAATTCCTGGGCCAGCCGCAGGGCATCCGTCACGTCTTCGGTGATATGAAGCACAGCAGTGGGGTTGGCAAGGGCGGCAGCGGTTGCGAGGCTGGCTGGGTCGCTGGCCCGCAGGTGGCGGGAGCGGGTAACGATCAGCACAGCGGCGGGGGGCGCAAGGATGCTGACGATCTCCGCTGGGGCGTGGGTCGCGCTGGTGCCGAGGATCAGGATTATTCGCTCGTAGTCGAACAGGTCATGGTTGCTCAGGTCGTCGCGCAGCCGCAGGGCGGCATCTGGGTTGTGTGCGCCGTCTACCACGAGCAGGGGGCTGCCCTGCTGATCGGCTAGCACCTCCAACCGCCCCGGCCATTGCGCCCCCGCCAGCCCCACTTGCACTGCGCTCAGCGGAAGTTGTGGCACGGCTAGCAAGGCAGCGGCAACGGCGGTAGGGGCATTGTCACGCTGGTAAGCACCCAGCAACGGCAGGCTGACTGCGAGCGGCGGCAGGTTCGCGCCCGCTGTCGGGAAGTCGGCAGCGAAAGCGAGGCTGAACTGCTGGCTGGCCGCCGCTCTCTGCCCAGGCAGGCGCAGCAGACGTTCGCTACCCGCCACGATCCAAAGTTCTTCGCCAACATGGGTGAGGGGGGCTTCGCGGATGTCGGCTACCGCGTCCAGCACCAGGCGCACTGCGTCAACCTGTTGGCTGCTGACGGCGGGGATGTTAGGCTTGATTATCCCGCCCTTCGCGGCAGCGATCTGGCTCAGGGTCGTTCCCAACACGTCCACATGGTCGAGACTGATGCTGGTGAGGACGGCGGCGGCAGGGGTAACCACGTTGGTGGGGTCGAATGCGCCGCCAATACCCGTCTCTACCACCACCCAATCTGGCTGTTCGGCGGCGAAGTAGAGGAAGGCCAAAGCAGTCCCCCACTCAAACAGCCCCGGCGTGCCGAGGTCAGGGTGCTGTTGCTGCAAGCTGGCAAACAAGGTGGGGAAGCGGCTGACGATAGCAGCCACCTCAGCTTCCCCAATCAGTCGGTCACCGATACGGATGCGTTCGCGGTAGCTGTGGATGTGCGGTGAGGTGTAGAGGCCGACGCGGTAGCCAGCCGCCATCAGGATGCTCTGGATCAGCCGCGAAGTGCTACCCTTGCCCTTCGTCCCCGCCACGTGGATGCTGCGGAAGCGGTTCTGCGGCTGGTCAAGCAGGCTCATCAGTGCGCTGAAGCGGTTGAAGCTGAGCGCAGTGTGAGTGTCGGCCTTGCCACGCATCAGCCTCGCAAAGCTGTAGAGGTACTCTATCGCTGCATCGTAGTCCATCGCGCCCGCCTGTGCTGGGAGTTGGCTGTTCGCCAACGCTATTCTACACCATCCTACCAGCCAGCGTGCGCCCTGCGCTGCTCATTCTGGCAGCAGCGACCAGCCGTGGGCGGCGGCGTGGGCGGCCAACCGCCGATCAGGGGCGACAGCGGTGGGGTGGCCGAACAGCGAGAGCAGAGGGATGTCGCCACCACCATCCGCATAGCAGTAGCTAGCCTGCCAGTCGGGGGTCAGCGACTCGGCCCTAAGCAGCCGCTCCAATCCTTCGAGCTTGCGCCTGCCATAGTTGACCCCATGCGTGAGGCTACCAGTGTACCTGCCACCTGCGCTGTCGAGGTCGCTACCAACCGCATAGTCCATGCCCAAGTCATCAGCCAGCACGCGCAGCAGGTCTGTCCAGGTGCCAGAGACGATAGCGGTGCGGCAACCCTCAGCCTGGTGCTGGCGCAGCCTGGCGATCACGCTCTCGCGCAGCAGTGGCTTGATGTGTTCTTGCACCATATAGCTGAAGTGCTGCTGGCTAGGAGCTACCTCGTCACCACGCAGCAAATCGCGGCTCATGTTTGTTTGCCAGCGTTGCAGGAAGGCTACGTCGTCAATCAGTCCCAGCTTCTTGAGGAAGTAGAAGGGGACATTGCGCGCGAGGAAGAAACGAACCTGGTTGCGCTTCAGTCCGCGGCTGGCATAACTTTGGGCAACGATGCGCCCGCTCTGGCCCTTGATCAGCGTGCCGTCGAAATCGAAGACCGCCAGCTTGACCAGCCCGCTACCATCCTGGCTGAAAGCAAGATCGTGGTGCTTCTCCTCTATTTCCTCGCGGGGGAGGGCTGGGTGGGAGTAAGTCATAGGGCGGCCTCCGCTGCCTGGAACTTCGACAGCAACTCTGGCGGGATCGGGATCGGGCGCAGAGTCTGGTTGACGAAGCAGCCAGTCTGCCGCGCAACCGCGTGCAGCGTCTCGCCAACGACGAACTCTGCCGCCAGGCTGAAGCTGGTCTTGCCATACTCGGCGATCCACATTCGGCCCAGCGGCTGGTCGAACAAGCGCAGGGGCCGTTTGTACTCGATCTCAGTCTTGATTAGGATCGGGCCGATCCCCTGGGCGATCTGTGCTTCCAGCGGGAAGTGGATCGCCAGCGAGTGCAGACGCAGGTCTTCTAGCCAACGCACGTAGACGATGTTGCTGACAATGCCAGCGTAGTCAATATCGTAGGTGCGGATCGGGATCGCCACTTCGACCGCAAGCGGCTTGCCGCTAGTTGGTGTACTCACGACTGCTCCTTTTCAACTTGTAGGGTTTGGATGTAGTGGTGCAGGTGGCTGGCGGCTCTCTGCATATGGACGGGGTCGGAGTACAGCTTGCTGAGCATCAGTGCGCCTTCCAGGGTGGCGATCACCACGCTGGCGAGGGCGGCGGGGTCGCAGGTGGGGCGCAACTCTCCCACTGCTACCCCGCGCTCTATCACGCGGGCTACCATGCTTTGCAGGCTGTGCATCGCTGCCTGCGCCCGCTGACGCAAGGCTGGGTGGGCATCATCGCTCTCGATAGCACTGTTCATTACTGGGCAACCACCAGCCAGGAATGGAGCTTCTACGTAGTCGCAGAAGCCCTGGATGATCGCGGCCAAGCGATCCACCGCCCCCCGCTTGTCGCGCAAGCCAATGATGAAGTGCTGGCGAATTATAGCCACCGCGTGGTCGAACGCTTCCAGGGCGAGCTGCTCTTTGCTGGCAAAGTGGTTGTAGAGACCACCCTTCTGCAAGCCGGTTGCCGCCATGATCGCGGCTAGCGGCGTGCTGAAGAAGCCGTGCTGGTTGAGCAGCGGGGCAGCCTGCGCGAGGATGCGCGCCCGCGTGTCCATCCCTTTGGTCATCATCTACCCCCTGTTACCAATTACAAACCACTCGGTCTGTTTTTACATTATAGCACAGGCACCCTGTTTGCACAAGGGGGCAAGCGCAGGTGGATGTTTGCGCTTGCCGAGAGCAACTAGCGAGTTGACCACCTTCGCGCTGGCGTGCTATAATCAGGCCATAAAGTTGTGATCATTATTGCCAACAACCTAGCGGTACCATAGCGCGGTGCTGCACCTTTAGAGGGAGACGAACTAGCAATGTCCAGCCCCAACCAGCAACTCTACTGCGCCCGCTGTGGCACGCCAGCTATTCCTGGCGAACGCTTCTGTGGCGAGTGCGGCAACAATCTGACCGCCCTAGGCAGCCTCAAGACCACGCCGGGGGTCAGCCCCAGCCCGACAGCAGCCCAAGCAGGCGAACCCTCGCGCTTCGACCCACCGCCAACCAATATCGCTGCCAGCCAGCAGCCCGGTATCCCCACCCAGCGGATGCCCCAGGGCGGGATGCCTACGGGCTACCAGCAGGTTGGCTACGGCCAACCGCCAGCCCCCCCTCCGGCCCGCAAGGGCGGCAGTCCCTTGCCTGCGATCATCGGTGGTGTGGGGCTACTGGCGGTGGCTGCGATCCTGGTCGTCGTCTTCGTGATCAAGCCTGGAGGTAGCAGCAGCAACGCGACTGCCACCCCCAGTGCGCTTGCCCTGGCAACCAGCACTGCCACCGATAGCACGGTAATCCCCGACCGCCCAACCTTCGTTGCTATCAGCAGGGCCACCACTACGCCTGGATCAAGCAGCAAGGCCACCGCCACCTCAGGATCAAGCACCATTGACAGCGGTGATGGCAAGAGCCTGGTAGACAGCACGGCACGCACCATGCGGGCTATGTCTGGCTATCACCTCAAGATCAACGCTATTGTCAGTAGCACAGCCACTGCAGGCACCCAGAAGCTAGTAATTGAGGGTGATTTCGCCAAAGACAAGTCGCAGTATGATTTTACCGTCGGCAGCCAGAAGATTATGGCCCGCTCCCTCGGCACTGACACCTACCTCAGCCTTGATGATGGCACCACCTGGAACAAGAGCAGCACTGGCACTGGTGTGGAGTTCTTCACTCAAATCTTCGACCGCGACACCTTCGCCATTGGCTCTGACGACAAACTGGAGATGATCGGTACAGAGGACATTGAGGGGGTTAGTACCCGCCACGTGCGCGTCAACAGTATGGGCGACCGCAGCTTGCTTGGCGCGGGCTATACTGGTACCAGCGATTTCTGGATCGCTGATGACAACAAGTATGGTGACGTTGCCAAGCGTGTAGACCTCGATGTAAACAACAGCAGAGATGGTAGTAACACTAACATCAGTGTCATCTACAGTGAGTACAACAAATCCTTCAGCGTGGAGAAGCCGACGGTCAAGTAGTGCCACCCTGGTGGGTAAGAGCATGAAGGAGCGGGACGAGTTGCCCGCTCCTTCTTTGTGTCAGTCGGTTTGTGACCAGGCAATTGACAAAGGGGCTGCTTTTGTGATATAAATTGCAAGCAAACGAAATCCTGTGCGGCCTGCTGCCCTGGCCGCCTTATTTGTATCACCAGGTAATAGAGAAGGAGTCTCATGCACACAACTGCGGTAGGTAACTACCCCAAAATCGGCAACCGCCGTGATGAGGGGCAGCAAACAGGCGCGCCCGTCGCCTTCAACCCCAATGCCACCTCGATCACCACTGCGACCGCTACCGAGATCGCTACCCTGCCCACCAATCTGCGCCGCGCTATCGCCCTCTTTGATGAGGGCAAGCTGACCGCCGAGCAACTTGCCGAGGTCAGCAGCAACGTCACCGCTGTGGTGATCAAGGAGCAGGAGGAGGCGGGTCTCGACCTTGTAACCGATGGTCACATCCGCTGGGCCGACGACCAGACTTACCTTGCCAACGGCATCGAAGGCTTTACCGTCAGCGGCCTGATCCGCTACTTCGACAGCAACACCTACTACCGCCAGCCGGTCGCCAGCGGCAAGTTGACGCGCAAGGGTTCGATCCTGCTTAAGGATTACCAGTACGCTGTGTCAGTCGCGAGCAAGCCGGTCAAGGTATCCTGCGACGGCCCTTACACGCTCGCCCGCCTCAGCCAGGACGAGTTCTACGGGGGGGACATCAAGGCTATGGCCCTCGACCTAGCGGCGATCCTCAACGCCGAGGCGAAGGAACTGCTCGACGCTGGCTGCCCGCTGGTGCAATTCGACGAGCCTAGTATCCTCCGCAACAAGGGCGATTGGGAGTTGTTCAAGGAAGTAATGACCCGCTTGACCGAGGGGCTGGACCAAGCCAAACTCGCCCTCTACACCTACTTCGGTGATGCGACTGGCCTGCATGGTTACTTCGACCTGCCCTTCGCTGTCTTCGGCCTCGACCTCACCCCCACCTACGGCAAGGCCAACTGGGGGCTGATCAACGAGTTCCCCCAGCACAAGACGCTGGCCGCTGGTATCGTGGATGCGCGCAACACCAAGCTGGAGAGCGCAGAGCAGGTTGCCGAACTGATCGCCCGCCTGCCAGAGAACATCAACCGCGAAACCCTCTACATCAACCCCAACTCTGGGTTGGAGTTCCTGCCCCGTGAGCGCGCTCAAGAGAAGCTGGCGAACATGGTCAAGGGCGCGAAAGGAGTGCAGTAAAGATGGCACAAGGACTTTTGACTACGAGCGTAGGTAGCTTCCCCAAGCCAGCCTACCTGCTAGAGGCCCGTAATCGCTTTGCCAAGAAGCAAATCACCACTGAGGAATTGGCCGAGCTTGAGAAGCAAGCTACCCGCGAGTGGATCGACTTCCAGGAAGAACTGGGTATCGACATTCTGGTTGACGGTGAGATGTACCGGGGCGACATGGCGACCTACTTCGCCGAGAAGCTGGCTGGCTTCGAGATCAGCGGCCTCGTCCGCAGCTACGGCAACCGCTACTACCGCAAGCCGGTGGCTGTCGCCCCAATCCAGTGGCGCGAACCGATCAGCGTGGAGATGTTCAAGTACGCGCAGGGGCTGACCCAGAAGCCGGTCAAGGGGATGCTGACTGGCCCATACACGATGATGGATTGGTCGTTCAACGAGTACTACGCCGACCGTGAGGCTCTGGCGATGGCGTTGGCCGAGGCGATCCACCAGGAAGCGGTTGAGTTGGAGCAGGCTGGTGCGCTCTACATCCAGATCGACGAACCCGCCGTCTCTACCCGCCCCGAAGAACTGGAACTGGCGATCAAGGCGATGGCGGTGGTCACCAACGGCCTCAAGGCTCATACCTTGACCCACATCTGCTATGGCGACTTTGAGAAGATTTACCCGCGGATGTTGGACATTCCAGTAGACCAGATCGACCTTGAACTGGCGAATAGCAACTACGACCTGCTAGAACTTTTCAAGCAGAACACTTTCACCAAAGCTATTGGCCTGGGCGTGGTAGACGTACACCGCCACACGATGGAGACGCTGGAAGAAGTGAAGGAAGGCATCCGCCGCACCCTGGAAGTGATCCCAGCCGAGCGCATCTACGTTGACCCCGACTGCGGTCTCAAGACCCGTACGGTGGAGGAGGCGAAGGAGAAGATGCGGATCGTCGCCGAAGCCACCCGCCAGGTCAGGGCCGAACTCGCCCGCTAGGAGCTAGCCCATGCCCCAGAGCGTAATTATCTATACCCGCCGCGACTCGACACGCAGCGAGGCAGTGCGGAAGCAGTACCGCAAGAAGAACGTAATCTTTGAGGAGCGGGCCATAGAGAAGAACCGCCAGTGGGCCGAAGATGCTTTCGACCTGAGCGGCCAGCCTGGTCTACCCGTGATCGTCGAAGACGGACGGGTGCTGATCGGCCTCAATGGCGAGACCGACTAGCCAGCCCCAGTGAGCAAGGGCAGCCCAAAGCAGAGAGCCACCCGTCCGCGCACTAGCCGCAGGCGGCGTGGCTTTCTGCTTGTAAGGTCAATGGCTCCCAGCTACCACTCCTGGATGATCCGCAACTGCCACATCTGGGGGCGGAAGGTGGCGATCAACGCAACGAACACGAAGCAGACGATAGCCCCCACGCCGAGAGCGGCTGGCGCACCAAAGTTCTCTGCCACTGCTCCAGCTTGGATGCTGCCGAAAGGGACGAGGCCCATGTTGCAGAGCGTCCAGATGCTCAGCACCCGCCCCCGCAACTCGCCAGGCACAGTAGACTGCAAAATAGTGTTGCCGTTAGCCATAAAAGTGATCATCCCACCACCTTGCACCACCAGGGCCAGCATCGAGAACCACATCTCCTGCGATTGCGAGAAGGCAAAGAGCGCGACCGAGAAGGTGAAGAAGCCGAGAACGGCCAGCCGCCCCTTGTTAGGGTAGTCGCTCATCCGCGCCAGGGTCAGTGCGCCAGCGGTTGCGCCCACCCCCATACTGGTCATCAACCAACCCTGCCCTCCAATCCCCTGGTGCAGAACATCGCGGGCCATCACTGGCATCAGGGCAGCGTAGGGGAAGGCGAAGATGGTTAGCATCCCGGCCATACCGACGAGGGTAAGCAGGTCGGGGTGCTGGCGCAGGTAGCTGAAGCCTTCGCGCAGGTTCGCCAACGCACTACCAGTTGCCAGCTTCGGCTTGGCTACAGCAGGGATGCGTAGGATCAGCAGAGAGGCGATTACCGCCAGGTAGCTGAAACCGTTGACCAGGAAGCAGCCCGCTAGCCCTACCGCCGCCGCCAGCAACACGGCAATCGTTGGCCCGATCAGGCGGCTAAGATTGAACTGGGTCGAGTTGAGGGCAATCGCGTTGGTCAAATCCTCCCTACCTACCAGTTCGCTCGTCAGCGACATATAGGACGGCGCATTGAAGGCGGTAGCGGTGCCAATGATTGAGCTGAGGGCAATAATGTGCCAGATGTTGATCATCGCCCCGAAGGTGAGCAGCGACATGATCAGGATGCAGGCCATCATCACCGACTGGGTAAGCAGCAGCACCTTGCGCTTCTCCAGCCGGTCGGCCAGCAGCCCACCTGCCAGACTGAACAGGAGGATGGGCAGCGAGTTGGCGAAGCTGACCAGCCCGACCATGAAGGGCGAGTTAGTTAGCTGGTAGACAAGGTAGCCCTGGGCGACATTCTGTATCCAGTTACCAATATTCGAGGTGAACACCCCTGCCCAAAAGAGGCGGTAGTTACGGTGACGCATCGCCCGGAAGGTTTCGGGCAGCCACAACCAATCGATATCATCCTTCAGACTATCGTTAGCCGCTTTAAGCGCGACCGGCTCCAGTTTGGCAAGCTCCAACGTACGTTCAGCAACAACTTTCATAAGATATATGTCTAACCCCCAAAAGATTATAACGCAGATGGGGGCTGGATGCAAGTTCCGGGCCGTGGCAGCCAGTGTTAACCACTCGCCCAGGCGAAGTCACTCTGCTTCAGCCAATGTGCTGGGTAGGAATAGAGCAGGTAGCCTGGCCGCTCTAACCAAGCAGCAGGTCGCGGTGGGCAAACAGATAGCGGGCGAGAGCAAGGCCACCGACCACATAGGCGAGGGCAGCAGCGACTGCGATCCCCGTCCAGGGCTGGAAGTGTGCCGTGCGGCAGAGGTCGTAGAGGGCGAGGATGGGAAAGAGAAGTGCGCCGAAGGGCTGGCCGACCACCTTCAGGCTGGCGGGCATATCGGGGCTGAAGCTGTAGAGGCTGAAGGCAACCAGGCTAACCAGCAGCAGCAGCAGCCAGCGTGGGCTAACCAGCGGCATCACCAGGGCGGTCAGGGTGGCAACCACTGCGCAGGCGAGCAACATTGCCAGTCCCGCTAGCAGCAACACCAGCACGCTGCACCAGCCCAGCCCCAGCGTCTGGCCCAGGCTACCAAGCGCGGATTGCATCTGCACAAGGGCGAGATCGAGGCCACGAGGGCGCACCAGGGCAAGGTACTGGAAGCCAAGCAGGTAGCAGGTGATCCAGCCCCAAAGCAGCCAGATCGGCAGCATGGCCGCCAGCAGGTTGCCGAGCAGGTAGGGGGTGCGCGTCCGCAGGCGGGCGATCACGGGGTAGGCGGTATTCTGCGCCGCCGCCCGGAAGACGAGGCTGGTCGTCAGCACCGTCTGCGCGATCAGGTAGCCACCGATCATCGTGCCATAAAAGTCCACATCGGCCTTGTAGCAGTCTTTGAACAGGAAGGTAATGACGGCGATAGCGGGTAGCAGAGCAAGCAGGAATTGCCAGCTACGTAGTTGCTTCGCCAGGGCGTGGTTGGCGATCAAGCGGGTCTGCCGCATCATCGGCGGCTCCTCCCTTTGCCCAGCGGTTCAAGGAAGCGCGGTTGCCCGTTGCTGGGGGTGGTCGGTTGGGCGGCAGGCTGGCGATAGCTACCCCGACTCACTTGCAGGTACAGTTCTTCCAGCGTACGACGCACTGGATTGAGGGCGACCACTACTACTCCCGCCGCGAGCAGCTGCCGCAGGGCAGGTTGGCTCTGGCGGACGGGGAGCAGCAGTTGCGGCCCCATTATGGTCAGCCCTTCGCCGAAGCTGGCCCGCAATTGCGCTGCTACCTCGTTGGGCAAAGCCGCGACGGTAATCCCCACCTGCTCACCGCTGTCCAGCAGGCTGGCGACTGTGCCACTAACCACTACCTGCCCGCGCCGTAGGATCGCCACCTCATCACACAAGTCCTCCACTTCGGCTAGCTGATGCGAGGCAAGTAGCATGGTAATGCCCTCGTCGCGCAAGCGGTGCAAAATAGCGCGTACCTCCCACTGACCACCGGGGTCAAGGCCGCTAGTTGGCTCGTCCACGATCAGTGCGGCAGGCTGGTTGAGCAGGGCAGCAGCGATGCCCACCCTTTGGCTCATCCCCTTCGAGTAGGTGGCGATGCGGCGTTCCGCTGCGTTGCTCAGGCTGACGAGAGCCAGCAGTGTCGTTACCCTGCGGGCCAGCCCTCCCCGCTCAATCCCACTCAGGCGGCCCAGGTAGGTCAGGTACTCGCGGGCAGTAAAGGCACGTTCGTACTGCGGTTGCTCTGGCAGGTAGCCGACCCGTAGGCGGCCCGCACCAAGATCGTCGCTACCAAACAGGCGAATCTGGCCTGCACTGGCGAAGGTAAAGCCAAGTAGTAGCTTGACCAGGCTGCTCTTACCTGCGCCATTCTCGCCCAGCACTGCCAGGCTGCCGCCCACTGGCACGCTCAGGCTAACCCCATTGAGGGCCATTATGTCACCATAAGCCTTGCTCAGGTTGACACACTCAATCGCTACTGGCTGCTTGTCTGTTGCTGCCTGTTCCATGCCCGCAGTGTAGGGCAGGCGGCTGCCAACCGGCAAGCGAAACGCGATTAAGAGGCGATTAGAAGCTACTTCGCCAACTGCTGGTCAAGGAAGCTATACAACGTACTCATGTACAACTCTGGGTTGTCGTTGTAGGTTTTGACGTGCTGGCCTGCCTTGAGGATCAGCAGCTTGCTGTCAGGGTTGCTGCTGGCTGCCTTTAGCCGCTCGGCATTGTCGGGGGTAATAAAGGTGTCGCCGGTGCCGTGGAAGAAAAGGAAGGCGCGTTTAGGCAGAGCGCGTACCGCATCTTCTGGCTTGAGGTCTGCGTTCATGCCAAAGACGGGGCCAGCCAGCAAGATCGCGCTGTTCATGAAGTTGGGCAGGTTAGTGCGTTTTGGTAGCTCGCGTTCCAGGATCGGGCGCAGGTAGGAGAAGGTGCTGTCGATCACGATAGCCCCCACATCGGTCATCCGATTAGCCGCTTCGATCAGCGAGGCTGCGCCCATGCTGACCCCCAGGAAGGTCATCGTGTGAGGATCGTAGCTACGCGCCTTCATGAAGTCGTAGGCACCCAGCACGTCGCTATCCTCTTTGTTGCCGATGGTGAAGCGGTCACCCTGGCTCTCGCCGCAGGAGCGCAGGTCGAACATCAGCACATCGTAGCCGTGGGCCAGCAGATCGTTGGCAATGCCTTCAAAGCCAACCTCGATGCGGTTGCCCATCCAGCCATGCACAAAAACGAAGCTGCGCCCAGTCGGGTTGGCGGCCTTGAACACCCAGCCTTTGAGCAGCAACCCAGATTCGCGGCTGTTAAAGCTGACGCTCTCGCGCACGGTAGGTAGCTTTGCAGACAGAGCCTGGTCAATCGGCTTGTGGTTGCCAGTAGTCATCACTGAGGCGGCGTAAACGCTGATGCCCGTGACAGCAAGCAGGGCTACGACCAGGAGAGCGAGCAGCAGGCGCACGATGCGGCTAGCCAAGCTGCGCTGGGGACGAGAGTTGCGGGTACTAACTATATTAAACTCCTACTTTCGTTTGGGGGTCAGAGACCACCGCTGTGAGGCTGTGGCGGCTAAGGAAGGAGGCAACCCGCTGGCAAACCAGGTCGCGCTCATAATCGAGGGTGATTACGTGGCTGGATTTGGTCAACCAGACTAGCTCTTTGCTGAAGGAGGCGATGCCATTGTAGATGATCTCGGCACTGGGTGGCAGCGAAACTGGGTCGAGGCGACTCTGCACGATCAGGGTTGGCACGCTGACGCGACCCAGCCGCTTGCGCGTCTCACCGATCAACCGCCAGACCTGCTCTAGCGCGCTGGTGGGGGTGCGGAGGTAGGTAAACACCTCGTCGAGCATAGATTTGTCTAGCAGGTTTACCTTCTCTGCTTTGCTGCGCGCCTTGCCGTTCCACCTCATCACGTACTTGAGTAGAGGCAGGAGGGGGGCGCGGCGGTCGGCAGTGTACATCGGGGAGGCCAGGGCGATCACTCCGGCGGGGAGTGGGAGGCTAGCAGCGACGGCGGTGGCAGCGTAGTTGAGCGATAGCACACCGCCCATGCTCAGGCCGCCAATGAAGGTAACGCGGCAACGGCTAGCGAGGTCGCTGAAGGCGCACTCCACCTCAGTGATCCACTGCCTGCGCTTGACCCTAACCATGTCTTGCGCCTCGGTGCCATGACCCGACAGCAGTGGTAGGCTAACAGTGTAGCCCTGCGTGTGCAGGTAACGAGCAAGATAGCCCAAGTCTGGGGGCGCACCAGTGAAGCCGTGGACGAGCAGGATGCCAACATCTCCGCCTGCCAGTTCGTATGCTGTTGGTCTGCTCTGTTCTTGCATCTTGGTTGCCATGAGGTGAAGGGGTGAGGGTTGTTGTTGTGCTGAGGTTTTACTTGCTAGCATCATTTGCGCTGCTATGTAGGCTATACTGGTCAACCTGTTTCGTCTCAGGACTCCAGTATTGGAGAAAGCAACCTTTAATGCTGTGTCCAGTTTCAGGGAAGCTACGGCTGGTGCCTTGTGCCTGGGCTTGCAGGCTAAGAGTACCTGCAATGACACGGGTAAGCACCGATGCGGCAGTGGCTAGCTTCTTACCACTCTATGCTCCTTGCTCTGTATGGCACCCTGGTCGGTTAGCCGGAGAGCCGTTGATAGGAACAGTATAGCACATTTCCAGCCTGCAAGTGCAGCCGCCTACGCCTCACTATCCACTGCCGGGAGCGATCCAGTCTACGGTGTAGGTGTGAGTGTCGCCCTCGCTCGCTTCGCCGACACCGACGAAGCGGTGTTCGGAGCGCAGGATCACGTCGCGGTGAAGCTGGTCAGCCAGCCACCAGGTCACGGCCTGGCTCACGCTGTCGGCACCCGACCCACGAGCAATGATCTCGCCAGCGTAGCTGTAGGCGATCCCCTGCGCGCTCAGCATCGGGCGGATGCTGTCGCCGTCGGGGGTGACATGGCCGAAGTAGTGGCGGGCTACCATATCTGCGCTGCGGCTGCGGGCGAGGGCTTGCAGGCGCGGCTCAATGCTGACTGGTAGCAGGCCCGCTGCCAGGCGGGCAGCATTTAGTTGCTCAAACATCTGCTGCTCCAACGGGTTGAGTTGGACAGTAAGCTGCTTGGCGGGCAAGGCAGTGGCAGTGACGGGCAGGCCGGGTAGGGTCGTTGTCGGTGCAACCACCAGCGGCGGAAACTCGTGGCTAGTGATCGGCACTGGCGTGTAGAGGATCACTTCGCTGCTGGCTGTCGGCTGGCTGGCGGGGATGACCGTCGCGGGCAACAGCGTGGAGGAAAATGGGGGCGGGTTGGTAGGACTTGAGGGCGCAGGGGTGGGAGCAGTAGTCGCGGGGTCGCCACCACAACCGACGAGCAGCAGGCAGAGGATGAACACTATGCTTTGGCGCGGCAGCTTAGGCATGACCTGCTGCTAAACAAGAAGCGGGCCAGCAAGCCACTAGCCTGGGCATGATGAAGGGGCGGCTTGCGCCACCCCCATACTGTGCTGCTAATTATCATGGTCGGGGTGAGAGGATTTGAACCTCCGACCACCTGAACCCCATTCAGGTGCGCTACCGGGCTGCGCTACACCCCGTCTCTTGTGCTGCCCACATATTATAGCACATCAAGCGCAGTTTGGCAAGCGGGCGGCAGGCTGCGGGTTAAGGGCAGCGAATAAGCGATTGCTAGTGGCTACTACACACACGGCGGTTAGCATGAGCCTCAACCAGGCGTTGGCTGGTCCTGGGGCAAGGTAGCAGCAGAACAAGGAGCAATTAGTCCATGAAGTAGAAGGTGCCAATCTTCGAGCGGTTGACTACCACCAGGTTTACTGAGCGCGGTTGTACGTTTGGCTGGGCCAGCATATAGAAGTTGCAATTGGTGAAGGGGATGAAGTCTTCCTGCATCAACTCAAACATATCGAGAACCTCTTGCTCAGCCCGCATATGAAAGTATCCGAGAATGGCATAAGGGCCGAAGGAGCAGAAGGCCGGGCGCGGGTTCTTCTTTACCCTGTACTCTGCTGCGCTGAAGCTGGAGGGCGGTTTGCTCTCCTCCACCATCAGGCCGCAGATCACCGAAAGGCGCGGCACAATCACCGTGTGCTGACCCTTTTGCGACGCGAAGGGCTGCTCTACCGCCTGCACCGTCCCCTCGCGCAGCGTAAAGAAGGAGCGGTCGCGTTGGTTGAGCATATCGGTGAAGCGACGGTAGGGCATCACGTCGATCAAGCCCCGTGCGGCCACGTGTTCAAAGTACAGGTCACTCAGGTGGGTACCCCTCAACTCGTTCTGCTGCATCGGCTGCTCCTCCCCTGCTGGTGTCGCGGCTAGTATAGAGGAAGCAGTTGAGGCTGTCAACCTTGCAGCACAGGCGGGCAGGTGGTAGAATACTAGAGACAACTTGCCAGCCAACACGCAGGCAGGCAACGATAACGCATGGCGAAGGTGGGCAACGGATGATCCAAACCACAGGTTTGAGCAAGCAGTTTGGCGAGTTCCAGGCGGTAGACAATGTTAATTTGCAGATTGGTAATGGCGAACTGTTCGCCTTCCTTGGCCCAAACGGGGCGGGCAAGACGACGACGATCAAGATGATGGTCGGCTTGCTGCGGCCCACTACAGGACAGGTGATCATTGACGGCTTTGATATGCAGCAGCAGTCGCTTGAGGCGAAGGCGCGCATTGGCTACGTGCCAGACGAAGCCTACCTCTACGACAAGCTGACCGCCCGCGAGTTCCTGCGCTTCATTGCTCGCCTCTACCGGGTTGAGCCAAAGACGGCGGAGGAGCGCGCCGAGGCTCTACTCGATTACTTCGACCTGGCCGAGAAGGGTGACGAACTGGTGCAGGGCTACTCGCACGGCATGAAGCAGAAGGTGTCGCTGGCCGGGGCGTTGCTGCACGACCCCGCCGTGATCTTCCTTGACGAGCCAACGGTCGGCCTGGACCCCAAGAGTGCGCGGCAGATGAAGGACACCCTGCGCTCGCTCTGCGCGAAGGGCGTGACCGTCTTCCTCACCACCCACATCTTGGAGATTGCCGAGCAACTGGCAACCCGCGTCGGCATCATCAACCAGGGCAAGCTGATCGCCGTCGGCACGATGAACGAGCTACGCACCCTTGACCAAAACCGCGACGACAGTTTGGAGGACATCTTCCTGCGCCTGACCGATGAGGCAGAGGCCGAGAGCAGCGAATATGCCGCCCGCCAGCCAGTAGCTGCACCAGTCAAGCGCGGGCTGTTTGGGCGGGGCCGCTGATGGTCGTCAAGTACATCGGCATCCTGGTCAACGCCCGCTGGCACGCTATGCTGGGTGGCTACCGAGCAGCCTCGCCAGGACGCAAGGCTAGCACAGTAATCCTCGGTATCCTCTTTGCTGTGCTGATCATCTTCAACTTCTTCTTTGCCTTCACGGTCGCCAACATCCCCTCGCTGCTAGGTTCCGCCGACTTCAGCCCTAGCACCTTGACCAGCAGTGCCAACATCAGCGACCTGAGCCAACTGGTCAACCGCATCCTCGCCCTGATATTGCTGCTTGCCTTCACTGTGCTGCTATTTAGCGGCTTCAGCACTGCGCTGTCCAGCCTCTATCTTTCTAACGACATGGATATGTTGCTGAGCGCGCCCGTGCCAATGCGCGCCGTGTTCGTGGTCAAGCTCAGTCTCGGCCTCGGTATTGCCTACATCTTGCTGCTCGGTTTTGGCCTGCCCTACATCCTGGGCATGGGTATCGGCCTGGGCTACAACGTGGTCTATTACCCGGTTGCCATCCTCGGCCTGCTGATCCTACCGCTGATCCCCACCGGTTTGAGCGCGATTGGCGTAATCTGGCTGGTTCGCATCCTCCCGCCTGGGCGCATCCGCGACATCCTGGCGGTGGTCGGTGCGCTGTTCAGCGTGCTATTCTACCTGCTCAGCCAGTTGCCAGGGCTGCTGGCAAACAACAGCAACCGCGGTGCCTTGAGTGGCACTGGACAGACGATCAGCCGCTTCGCCCTCAGCGACACCCCCTGGCTGCCTAGTACCTGGGCGGCGCGGGCGATGGAGGCGGCTGGCAAGGGCGATTGGAGGGGGCTGGCCGCCTGGGGCATCCTCTACTTCGGCCTATCGCTACTGGTCTTCATCGGCTGCCTGGAGATCGCCGAGCGCGCTTACTATGGTGGCTGGGCCAACATCGCTAGCGTAGGTGGGCGCAACCGCCGCAGCCTCGAACGTGAGCGCACCGCCCGCAAACTGGCCCACCCCGACCAGCCGCAGAACGGTTCGCCCAGCGAGCGGCTGGTGGCCGTAGTCACCGCTGCCCCCAAGCAGGAACGAGCAGGCGGCTTGCTCAGTGGCGGCACCCAGGCAGTGGTGGACAAGGACTTTACAGCCCTGCGCCGTGACCCAACCGGCTTCAGCCAGCTACTGTGGCCGATAGCAGTGGCAGTCGTGCTGCTACTCAACCTGACTAGCTTCGGGTCGCGCAGCGGCAGCAGCGGGGCTGACTTCGGCCAGTTCAGCCAGTTCACCCGCCGGGCCGCGGACCTCAGCTTTATCTGGCCGGTGGCGATCACCGTCTTCGCTAGCGCAGCAATCTGTGCCTACTTCGGCCTGGCTGCGATCAGCCGCGAACGGCGTAGCATCTGGATGCTCAAGATGGCCCCGGTAAGCTGGTGGGAGGTGCTGGGCGGTAAGTTCATCATCGCCTACGTGCCACTGGCTGCCTTCGGGCTGCTGATCAGCGTGGTCTATGGCCTACTGACTGGGCTGACCCCCGCGTTGATCGCCGCCTCAGTTGCCCTTTCGCTCTTTACCAACCTGGGAGTGACAGGGGTCTGCATAGGGCTAGGCGGGATGTTGCCCAACTTTACGGCGGACAACCCGCAGCGGCAGACCAGCACTGCCGCCGGTTGCCTGTTCTTCCCCATTCTGATCCTCTACATCCTACTGACAGTGGGCAGCGTGGCGGGCGGCGTGCTACTGGGCAACGGTAGCTTTGGCCTGCCACTGATCCTCGGCCTGCTGCTAAGTGTGGTGATCACTGGTCTGGCCGCCTGGCTGCCCCTCAAGATGGCCGTTGACAGCCTCGAACGGCTGGAACTATAAGCATAATCAGAGGGATTAAGGTTCGGGCTTGTTGCAGACAGTAGAGGAGTGGCAGTAATGGGTGGACTCTTGACGGTGCTAGGGGTGCAGTGGACAGGTATTCGCAGCACCCTGCGGCGGTCAAACAGGGGTCAGCGGGTGAAGTATGCGCTGATCGCCCTCGGCGCACTACTGTTTGCCAGCAGCAACTTCCTGATCGTCCTCGCGCTGGTCAATCTACCGCGCTTGATCGACTACCTGAGCAAGGTAGGGGTGCGGTTGCCCAGCGAAGTAACCTCGACCAACCTGTTCGGGCTGGGCAGCCAGTTGCTCAGCTTCTTCTTCATTGGCGCGCTAATCTTCCTGCTGATCGATAGCATCAGCACGTCGCTACCCAATATCTACCAGGCCCGCGACCTGCCGCTGCTGCTCAGTAGCCCGCTCAGCGTGCAGCACGTCTTCTTCGCCAAGCTGACCGCTGGACTGGGCCGCCCCTACCTGCTCCTGACCATCCTCGGCCTACCCTACCTACTGGCAATCGGCATCGGCTTCAATGCTAGCTGGCCCTACTATCCGCTGGCAGTGGCCGCCCTGCTGCTGCTACCGCTACTAACCAGCGGCATTGGCATACTGATCACCGCAGTGCTAGTGCGCTGGCTGCCCGCCCGCCGCATCAGCGAAGCCCTGGCGATCATCGGTGGGCTGATCGGGATTGGCATCGCCGGGGTGATCGTGATCACGAGCGTGACTGCTTCGCGGGGGGGCAACGTGCAGCAGGAAGCAACCAGGCTGATCACCTCAGTTGAGTTGACCGAGGCAGGGCCGTTGCCCACTGGCTGGATTGCCTATGCGCTACGTTCGGCAGGGCGCGGCAACCTGGGTGAGGGGCTGCTGTGGGGAGGGTTGTTCGCCGCCTTCGCTATCTTCTGCTATGTGGGTGGCACCCTGATCTCAGCCAACCTGTTCTATGATGGCTGGGTCAATCTGGGTGTGGGTAGTGGGGCCAGCCGGGCCGAGTTGCGTCGCCGAAGCGAGGGCCGCCGCCACTACAATGCTAGCGAGATACTTGAGCAGGTCTACGGTGAGCAGGTGCAGGTGACACACAAGCGATCAGCGATTCAACAGTCGGCACGGGTGGGGGCGGCGGTGTCAACCTGGCGCAGCGTGCTGCGTAAGGATTTGCGCGTCCTCTCCCGTGAGCCAGCCTACATCATCCAACTACTTGGCCCTGGCCTCGTCACCATGCTCTTTATCTTGCAGGCCAGACAGTCGGCTAACCTCAACTCGGCCTCACCCAGCACCGCTGGAGCCGCCTTCTTCACCGTCTGCCTCTGGGTGCTGTTCATCAGCAGCTTCGCTAGCGGATTGCTAGGCCTAAGTGCCTTCACCCGCGAACAGAAGGCGATCTGGATGCTCAAGCTGTCGCCGCTCGGCTTCACCCGCCTGGTACTAGCCAAGTTCCTGCTCACCTACCTGATCCTGGCCGCTTTCGGCACTAGCTTCAGCCTCCTATACAGCATCCTGGTTGGGGCCAAGTGGTGGCAACTGCTGGCCTTCATCGGCGTGGTGGTGGTCGGTGGGCTAGGTGCGGCCAGCCTGTGCGTGGGCATTGGCACCAGCTTCGGCACGCTCAACTCGCTCTCACCGCAAAGCATCAACGTGCTGACCGCGATTGGTTCGCTGATCGGCCTGCTCCTCTACCAGGTCTTCCTCTTTGCCGCCGTAGTCATCAGTGGCACCCTGCTCATGCAGGGAGTGGCTATCGGATTGCTGGGCCTTGTTCCTACCATTCTCTACATCGCTGGTGCTACCGTGCTGCCTCTCTACATCGCTCGCCGCCGCCTGGAACGACTGGACATCTGAGGACTGCGGGCAAGGCAGCCAACCTCCGCAGCTTGCAACCAGGGGTAGGATAGGGTATAATAGGCAAGCACGCAACACGCCCTGCCTGCTTCGGCCAGGTCTTACGCGGCGGGATGCCGCGAACCTCGTCAGGGTCGAGAGGCAGCAGCGATAAGTGGCTAACCGGGTGCCGTAAGGCTACCTGACCGGGGCAGATAGGGTGAATGTGTGTAGGGCAAGGCTAACCACCTTGCCCTTTTTGTTGTATTACAAAGTAGGCCCAACCCTGACAACAAGGCACAGCTGTTGACGCTATGGCTGCCAAGTGCTAAACTAGGACAAATCCTTTCGGACATACGTGTAAGTTGGCTGGCGCAGCCAACCTGGTTCTGCCCCAAACAGGTGGACTTGGAGGTGAAACGCTGATCCAGGATGGCAACCTGATGCTTGACAACCCCGCGACTGGAAACCGCGTGGGTAAGGTGATAGAAGATAGAGCAGAGCGGCCTAACCGCTCAGGAAAGGTAGTTATGAGAAGATACAAGCTGTTTAGCTATGTGGCGTTGATGATCATGGTGTCCCTCAGCCTGTTCAGCGTCGCCCAGGCTAGCACCCCGTCCGCTGCCCCCAGCGTGGCGGTTGTGCAAGCCAGCGCGCCAGTAGTGCGCTCTAGTCGCGCTGAGGCTACCCGCAAGATTGATGCCGACCTGCTGGCCCAGATGAGCCGTGATGATGCTCGCGTCAGCGCAATCATTGCCCTCAGCGAACAAGCCAACGTCAACAACGAGATCAGCCCTAGCCGCTGGGCGGAGAAAGGCTGGTACGTCTACAACCAGCTTACTGCTACCGCCACGCGTACCCAGGCTAACTTGCTCAACGAGATCGGCAAGCTGGAAGCTAGCGGCCAGGTGACGAAGAAGCGGAGCTTCTGGATCTCCAACTCGGTTGTGGTTGAAGGTAGTGCTGCCGCGATCTGGCAACTGGCTGAGCGTAGCGATGTTGCCCGCCTGCGGCTCAATGGTCGCCACTTCCAGGCCGAGCAGAGTACGGAGAGTAAGACCCCCCTGAACAGCCCCAACACCCTCACCTATGGTGTGCAGATGATCAAGGCAGATCAGGTGTGGGCGACAGGTAATCGGGGTGCCAACATTGTGGTCGGTAGCCTCGACAGCGGCGTGAATGGTACCCACATTGCTCTCGCCTCCAAGTGGCGCGGTGCGGCTAGTGGCACGCTCCCTGGTCCTGACTACAACTGGAAGAATGTTGTTCCAGCTGGTGACAACGACAACCCTACCGACTACGACCCCGCTAATAATCACGGCACCCACACTACTGGCACGATGGTCGGCGATGACGGCGCAGGCAACCAGATCGGTGTAGCCCCAGATGCCAAGTGGATAGCCTGCGATGCGATTGCTAATGGCACTAGCGATGCAGACTTGCTTGCCTGCTTCCAATGGTTCCTTGCCCCAACTAAGGTTGATGGCACCGTGCCGCGCCCAGACCTGCGCCCACAGGTGATTAACAACTCGTGGACTTTCGGTGGGGTTGGCACCTGCGACCTGAGCTTGATTAACGAACTGCGCGCCTGGACTGCCGCTGGTATCTACCCAGCCTGGTCAGGCGGCAACCTCAATCATGAGACCCAAGGCCAGAACGCTTCGCCCAACAACTACCATGAGACTAAGGAGACTGGCGCAATCTCCAGCAACGGCAACATTGCCGACTTCAGCAGCAGCGGCCCCTCTGTCTGTACTGGTGAACTGCACCCGCTCGTCGTCGCTCCTGGTGTGTCTGTGCGTTCGGCGCGTGGTACTAGCACCTATGCCAGTATCAGTGGCACCTCGATGGCTAGCCCGCACCACGCTGGCACGGTGGCCTTGATGTTGCACACCAACCCCGCCCTTTCGATCACAGACACGATCAACATCCTGACCCAGACCGCTACCTTCTCCTCGACCTACGCCAACCCACCTGCGCCCTATAGCAGCACCCGGCCCAACAACCTCTACGGCTGGGGGCTAATTAACGCAGAGTACGCAGTACGCGTAGCTGGTGGCGCACCGCTGAACACTCCAGCTGCGACTGCCACCGCTACCCTGAGTGCCACTGCTACCCCGACTGCCACCGCCACCCTGAGTGCGACTGCTACCCCGACTGCGACCGCTAGCCCGACTGCGACCGCTATCTTGAGTGCCACGGCTAGTCCGACTGCCACCGCTACCTTGAGTGCTAGCCGAACCCCAGCATCTTGCACGATCAGCTTCACCGACGTGCTGACCAACAACATCTTCTACGACGACATTCAGTATCTCGCCTGTCGGGGTATCGTCAACGGCGCGAACGGCCTGTTCCGCCCCAACGACAGCACCAAGCGCGGTGAGTTCGCCAAGATCGCTGTCCTCGGCTTCAGCATCGCCAGCTTCACCCCGGTTACCCCCACCTTCAACGACGTACCAAGCAGCAACATCTTCTACGGCTTCATCGAAGCTGCCGCCCATGCTGGGGTGGTCAACGGCCTTGCGGCTGCCCAGTGCGCTGCCCTCGGCACCCCTGGCACCTGCTACGGCCCCAACGTGCTGATCAGCCGCGTGCAGGTTGCCGTGATCGTCCAGCGGGCAAAGGGTTACCCCCTCGCCACGCCGACCACCCCCACCTTCACCGACGTGCCAGTAGGTGCCTTCGGCTTCCAGGCCATTGAGACCCTGGCCGCCCGCAGTATCATCAACGGGGCAGCCTGCGTCGCCCCCCAGGTCGGCCTCTGCTTCCGCCCGAACGACAACATCCGCCGCGGTGAACTGAGCAAGGTCGTGCATCGCGCTATCGAGAGCAATAACGCTACGGCCACTGTCACCGCCACCGCTGCGGCTGCCACCAGCACCGTCACCGGCACAGTGGTTGCTGCCACCGCCACCGCCACCGCTGCGGCTGCTACCGCCACCCCAACCCGCACTGCCACCGCTACTGGCCCTGTCGCGGTCGGGGTTGCCAACTTCGCCTTCTCGCCAGCAGTGATCACCATCACTACTGGCACCACCGTGCAGTGGACGAACACTGCTGGCTTCCACAATGTTCATTCATTGACCGGCCCAGAGAGCTTCAGCAGCACCACTGCGGCTGCGCCCTGGGTCTACACTCACACCTTCACCATCGCTGGCGATTACACCTACCAGTGCGATATCCACCCTGGCTCCATGCAAGGGG
>JAYUUN010000073.1:0-36610 GCA_043754535.1 Chloroflexota bacterium
AATTTTGCAAAGGGCGGCGCGACCTACTTTAGGTCGCGCCGCCCCAACCACCACACCTGCCGCTCTCGCCCTTCATTGTAGCCGAACGGTCAGTGGCTACTTCTCCTCGTGCCGGGTGCGGAACTCCATCTTCAGCGGCGTGCCTTCGTAGCCGAAGACCTGGCGCAGGCGGTTCTCCAGGTAGCGTTTGTAGCTGAAGTGGACGGCTTCGGCCTCGTTGACGAAGAAGACGAAGGTGGGTGGGTTGATGTCGGCCTGGGTCGCGTAGTAGAACTTCACCCACTTGCCTGGCTTGCTGGGTGGCTGATGTTCGCTCACTGCGTCCTTGAGCAGCTTGTTGAGCAGGGCGGTCGGCACCCGCTTGCGCCGTTCCTGGGCCACGTGCATCGCAATCGGCAGCACCTTGGTTACCCGCTGGCCGTACTTAGCAGAGATGAAGATCATCGGCGCATAGCTGAGGAACTGCAACTCCTCTTGAATCTGCGCCGTGTACTCGCGCATAGTCTCATCATCCTTCTCGACCATATCCCACTTGTTGATCACCAGCACTATGCTCTTGTTTGCTTCCAAGACATAGCCCGCGATATGCGCGTCCTGGGCGGTCAAGCCCTCATGCGCGTCAATTACCAGCAGCACCACATCGGCGCGGTTGATTGCCCGTACGGTGCGGATCACACTATAATGCTCGACCCCGCGCTCAATTCGCCCACGGCGGCGAATACCCGCAGTATCAATGATCACTACCTGCTCGTCGTTCCACTCAAGCACAGTGTCAATCGCGTCCCGTGTCGTCCCTGGCACGTCGCTGACGATCACTCGCTCCTGGCCGAGGATGGCATTGAGTAGGCGGCTCTTGCCTACGTTGGGCCGCCCCACAATAGCGATCTTGACCCGGTTATCCTCCTCCTCCTGTTCCTCACTGGCGGGCAGTTGAGCCAGGATCATGTCTAGCAGATCACCAGTATTGATACCGTGATGGGTGCTGATCGCCACTGGATCGCCGAGGCCTAGTTGATAGAACTCTACTGCATTCTGCCGCCGCTCCTCGCTGTCCGCCTTGTTGGCGACCAAGATCAGCGGCTTGTTGCTGCGGCGCATGATCTCCGCCAACTCCTGGTCGGTGGCGGTCAGGCCGCTCTTGGCATCCACCATAAAGAGGATCAGGTCGGCTTCCTCGATGGCAACCGCCGCCTGCTCCCGCGTATGGCGGGTGATCTCGTCAAGCAGCATCTGCGAGTCCTCGGCGGTTAGGGCAGCGACCGGCCCGGCATTGGGGTCAGTGCCAGGGGAGACCTCCACCCCACCCGTATCCACCAGGGTGAAGGTGCGCCCGCTCCACTCAGTCTCGCCATAGATGCGGTCGCGGGTAGTCCCCGGCTCATCCTGAACGATGGCGACCGTCTCGCCGATCATACGGTTGAAGAAGGTAGACTTGCCCACGTTGGGCCGCCCCACAATCGCCACAATTGGTTTTGCCACTTGCTCTCTCCCCTAAGCAGGGTGCATCTGCTGGCACCCTCACATCTGCTAATGATAATCGAACATCCGAGGCACGATCCGTCAAGCCTCTAAAGCTAGCAGGCAGCTAGCCTACTCGCCACAGCCTACGATCTGGAAGCGGCCTGAGCATTCTGGGCCTGCCACTGATCCATCAAGGCGCGCACTTCGCTGGAACTGTAGACGTGGCCCTCTTGCAACTGGGCTGCTACCTGCTGGCTGGCGTGGATCGCCTCAAGCTCCAGGCGGGCTGCTACCAGCCGATTGTACTGGTCAAGGTCAAGGATCGCCGCCACTGCCTTGCCATGATGGGTGATGAAGGTCGGCCTTTGTGTCTGCACCGTGCGATTGACCACGCTGCTGGCCCGCTTCTGTAGGTCGGAGATGCCCACGAGGTCATCTTTAAGATCGATCATATCCGCTCCTCCCGCAGCAAAAGTACGTAAAAGTTTGCGGTAAATTGCATAGTGAATTATACACTATTCTCTGCTACTGTCAAGCGCGGCTGGTTCGCGTCTCGCTGGACGGCTGTGCTATAATGAGCCAGAAGTTCCTAAAGTGGAGGGTTTGCCATGTCGTTCTTTCAGCGTTGGACTTTCTTCATCCTGGCCGCTATCGTCCTCTACCTGACACGGGGGATCATCACCCCATTCGTAATCGCGGCGGTGCTAGCCTACATCTTCACCCCAGTAGTGGACTCGCTAACCGAGCGGCTCAAGTTGCCGCGCTTCCTGGCGATCCTGCTGCTCTACGTGGTCGTCTTCGGCGGGCTGGGGCTTGCAGCCTACATGATCAGCGGGCGGCTCTCTGCCGAGGTCAGCGCGTTGAGCAAGCAGGGGCCAGATATCATCGCTAACGCGGTTGACAGCTTCACTGGTGGGGGGGACATTGCGCTGTTCGGCACCACGATCCACCCCGCCCAGATAGCCAATGGCATCCGTCACTCGCTCAACGACTTCTTGCAAACCCCCACTGGCGCATTGGAGATTGGCAAGTCGCTGGCCGAGGGCTTCCTCAACCTGATTCTACTGTTGCTCGTCCTCTTTTACCTGCTGCTCGACTGGCACGACGTTGACCGCGCCCTGCTGCGCTTTGTGCCAGCCGACCGCCGCGCCCACTTCAGCGACCTCGGTGGGCGCATCCACAACATCCTGGGCTTCTACCTGCGCGGGCAGTTGCTGCTGATCGTGCTGATCTCGGCGGTGATGTTCGTCATCCTGGAGTTCATCTTTGGTCTACCGTTTGCGCTGCCAATTGCTATCCTCAGCGGCGTGTTGGAGATCATCCCACTAGTCGGCCCGGCGTTGGCTGCTGTGATCGCTGCTGTGGTCGCCCTCGCCAGCCCCAACCTGGGGGTGAACGGGGCAATCTGGATACTGATCACCTACTTCGTGGTGCGCCAGCTTGAAGATCAGTTGGTGATGCCTATTGTGGTGGGCCGTGCTGTCCACCTGCACCCAGTGATCACCACCTTTGCGGTGCTGGCGGGCGGGGCGATTGCTGGCATCCTCGGCACGCTGCTGGCAGTGCCGCTAACGGCGGCAGCCAATGTGGTAATCCGTCAAGCCTACCCCCCACTGCCTGATGAGCCAGTGGCGCGGAAACACCAGCCAATGCTTGGTGCCGCCTTCAGCTACGCCCGCCAGCGGATGCGCGAACGCAACGCCAGCGACACCAGCGGTATGAAGTTGAAGTAGTGGGCGGGGTGCAGGGGGGCGAGGCAGATCAGTGGAATAGCTGGCCGCCGCTGACGCTGAGTAGCTGGCCGGTGATCCAGCGGGCTTGCTCCGAGGCGAGGAATATGATTGCGTCGGCGATATCCTCTGGCTGACCGACGCGACCGAGCGGGATGCTAGCGGCCATTGCCGCCTCCATCTGGGGGTCAATCCAGCCAGTCTGGGTTGCGCTGGGCATTACGATATTGACGTTGATGCCAAAGCGGGCGAACTCATGGGCAGCCGCATAGCTGTAGCTCTCTAGCGCGTGCTTGCTTGCCCCGTAGCTGACTTCACCAGGGAAGCCGAACGGTGCGCCAGTGGTCAGGTTGATGATCCGCCCCCAACTTGCTCCGCGCTCGATCTGGCGGCGGCAAAACTCGCTCATCAGCAAGGCGACTGCTCTGCTATTAACCGCGAAGTGCAGGTCGTGGCTAGCTACTGTCAGCGTGGCTGTGGTGCTGCCCCAATGACCGCTAACCGTCCCTGCATTCGCTGGCAGCAGGGTGTCCGCTTGCCAGGCTGTGGCGTTGTTGACCAGCACGCTGACGGGGCCGAAGGTTCGCTCTGCATGCTCAAACAGCAGGGGGATGTTGGCTGGCACGCTCAGGTCGCACTCCCAGGCCGCCGCTTCGCCACCTGCCTGTTGGATGTCCGCCACCACTGCGCCAGCGTCGTTAGCCCTCGTCTGTTGGTACATCGCCGCACCGGGTAGGCTAGCATCGGCCTGCTGGTTGGCAACCTCAGCTTGCAGCCGCAGATAGCTGATCAACACCCTTGCGCCCTGCGCGGCAAAGGCTCTAGCGGTGGCTGCGCCGATGCCGTGATTCGCGCCGGTGATCAACACTACTTTGCCATTCAGTTGGGGGTCGATCACGAAACGTTGTCTTTGTTCAGGTGGATGTAGACCTGGGTGGTGCTGATGCTGGCGTGGCCGAGCAGTTGTTGCACGTCGCGCAGGTTGGCTCCCCCCTTCAGCTTGTGGGCGGCGAACGAGTGGCGCAGGGTGTGCGGCGTGATGTTGGCAATCCCTGCTGCGCTGGCGTAGGACTTGAGGATCAGCCAGAAGCCCTGGCGGGTCAGCCGTTGACCGCGATGGTTGAGAAAGAGGGCAGGCTGCTGCTCCTTTGCGACCGCCGCCAGGTGGGGGCGGCCAACAGTGACGTAGGCGGCCAGTGCGTCGTAGCTACCCCGGCTGGTGAGCGGGATCAGGCGGGCGCGCCCATTCTTGCCCACGCAGCGTACGACCCCGCGCCCTTCACCCTTCAACTCCACGTCCTCCAGGTTGAGGGCTACCAATTCGCTGACCCGTAGGCCCGTAGCATAGAGCAGTTCTAGCATTGCCTGGTCGCGTACATTCTCTAGCGTCTGCTGCTTGGCGGGCTGATCCAGCAACTCGTGTACCTCGGTGACAGACATAGCCTTCGGCAAGTACTTGTTGACGCGGGGCGACTCCAGGTTGCGGGTCGGGTCACTCTTGATCCTACCCTGGGTGCTGAGGAAGTGGAAGAAGGATTTGACGGCGGCTACCTTGCGGGCAACGGTCGAGGTGGCATAAGCCTGCTCGCGCATGATGCCAATGAAGGCGTTGATGTCGGTAGCCTTGACCGAGGCCCAGTCAGGGTCATGCTCATTGGCAGAGAGGAAGGTGACGAACTGATTGAGGTCGTTACGGTAGGCCGCCATGGTGTTGGCGGTAAACCCCCTCTGGTCGGCAAGGTAGGCGAGGAAGGCCTCAGTGCTGTTCTCCATCTGGCGCACCCCTCAAGGTGAACGCCCTGGCAAAGGGCGGTGGCGGCTAAACGATGATCACGCGGCAGCCTGCGGCTCAATGGTGGAGCTGCTGTGTGCTGGCGATCTGCGTCAACCGTGCCGTTGGCCCTCAGCACGTCTTGGCTCTGCCATTGTAGCACATTATGTCAAACTTTAGCTAGCCCCTTATCCACCTCTTTTTCCACAAGATTAGAACAGGTGGTGGAAAACTAGCTCTTGTGAGCCGAGCCACGGTGCAGCCAGAGGTCGTAGAGTTGGCGGCGCGGCAGGCCGGTCTCGCTCGCCAGTTGCTTGATCGCCCCAGTTGGCGATTCGCCTGCGCTGGTCATCGCGTGCAGGCGGGCGAGCAGTTCGTCCTCCTCCGGTGGGGTGGCTGGCTCTAGCGGCGGCTCGGCGGCGGCGATCACCACCGTGTACTCGCCGCGTGGCTCCTTCGCCGCGAAGTGGGCGATTGCCTCGGCCAGCATCTCGCGGCGTACCTCCTCGTAGAGCTTGGTCAGGTCGTTGGCAGTGACAACCCGGCGGCCCGCGCCCAGCACGCTCTCCATATCACGCAGAGTATCCAGCAGGCGGTGGGGAGCTTCGTAGAAGACGACAGGGTAGGTTGCCTCTTTGTACGGGGCGAAGAAGGCCAACCGTTCGCGGCTCTTGCGCGGTGCGAAGCCGAGGTAGGTGAACTGGCTGAAGGGCAGGCCACTGACGACTAGGGCGGCAAAGACAGCGTTCGCCCCTGGTAGCGGGCTGACATTGTGACCCGCCTCGATAGCGGCGGCGATCAACTCGTAGCCAGGGTCGCTCAAGCCGGGCGTGCCAGCGTCGCTGATCAGGGCCACGTCGCCCTCGTCCATAGCCCGGAGGATCGCGGGCAAGCGGTCGTACTTGATATGCTCATGATAGCTGATGGTGCGCGTCTTGATCTCGAAGTGGTTGAGCAGCTTGCGGGCATGGCGGGTGTCCTCGACGGCGATCAGGCTCACCTCGCGCAGGATACGCAGGGCGCGCAGGCTGATGTCTTCCAGGTTGCCGATAGGGGTGCTGACGATGTAGAGGGTAGACATGGTTAGGATTATAGCACATACAACTCTAACCTTCGACCAGTGGCAAGCCGCTTGCGATTGTGGTATAATGACAGGGTTCCAGACCGAAACACCTATCACACGCGGGGATGCCCGGTATCGACAGGGAGCAAGGTTAGGGGATTGCAAGCCGAAGCGCACGTCTTCGTAAAAACGGGCAAAGCCTTAACCGGCAACAAGCAATACGCTCTCGCTGCCTAGGCAGTGAGCATTTGCCCCTTCCTCAACCCGATGGGAGGGGAGCAGGTGACGCAATGTCGGGATGCTCTACGGCGCAGTGCAGCCTAAGCCGTAGCTAAGACCAGGTAGCGCGTCCGGCACCGGATCCTGCCAGTGGGAGCCAAGCCGGATTAAATAAATCGCTGGACAAGCTTGTAGTATATCTTCGGCTAAACTTTTTGGACGGGGGTTCGACTCCCCCCATCTCCACCAACGGCCTGCTACCAACCCGGTAGCAGGCTCTCTCTTTGCTCCTTGCCAGCGGCTAGCCTACGCTCAGGCGCGGCTGCTGTGCCACTGCCACGCACTCTCTACGATCTGGCGCAGGTTGGGGTAGCGCGGCTGCCAGCCCAGTTCGCGGCGAATCTTCTCGCTGCTGGCAACCAGCACTGCCGGGTCACCAGGCCGCCGCGCCGTATAGCTAACCGCTATCTGCCTGCCCGTCACCTCACGGCAAACGTCAATCACCTGCTTGACCGAGAAGCCCACCCCGCTGCCGAGATTGTAAATCGCCCCCTCACGCTCCGCCTGCCCCTTGAGGGCCAGGATGTGCGCCTGGGCCAGGTCTACCACGTGTACGTAGTCGCGGACACTGGTGCCGTCGCTGGTTGGGTAATCGTCACCGTAGACTTCCAGTTGGCTGCGCTGGCCGAGGGCGACCTGGAGGATGACGGGGATCAGGTGGCTCTCTGGGTCGTGTAGCTCTCCCCGCGTCGCGCTCGCCCCCGCCGCGTTGAAGTAGCGCAGGCTGGCCCAGCGCAGGCTATAAGCCCGCCCATACCAGGCCAACATCCGCTCAATAGTCAGCTTGCTCTCGCCGTACGGGTTGGTCGGTTGGAGGATAAAGTCCTCGGTGATCGGGGTGCGCTCTGGTTCGCCATAAACGGCAGCGGTAGAGGAGATGATGAAGTGCTTGATCTCCAACTCCACCATTGCGTCGAGCAGGTTGAGGGTGTTGACCACGTTGTTGCGGAAGTATTTGGCGGGCTTGACCACCGACTCGCCCACCTGACTGTCGGCGGCGAAGTGCATCACCGCTTCGATCTCGTGGCTCTGCAATGCCGCCTGGATCGCGGCGCGGTCGGCCAGGTCGCCCTGAACAAAGGTCGCGCCCGCTGGTACTGCCTCCGCGAAGCCCTTGTAGAGGCTGTCATAGACCACCACCTGATGACCCTCAGCCAACAGTTCCTCCGCAGTAACGCTGCCGATGTAGCCTGCGCCACCTGTTACCAGTATCTTCATCATTGCTCCTATCTTGAGTTGACGATCTCTGTGCAATATGCTTGTCACATAGACTATCTGGTAGGGCAGGATGTTGTTGGCTGGGCTACTGGCTGAACAGAGTGATGATCTGCTGACCCTCCACAGGCGGCCATGCCTGATCCCAGTGCAGATTGGCTAGCATAGCAACTACCACCCCCTGCTGTGGCCCCACCAGCAGGTAGCTGCGGGTGCCGCCCAGTTGCCCAGCGTGGCCTACCACCTCTGGCTGATCGGCGCGGGTCATCCAGCCCAGGCCATAGTGCGTCTTCAGCCCCTTCGTTGTCTGCTGCTCCGCCCAGAGCATCTGGATCGTGCCGGGGTTGAGGAAGCTGTCACCTAGCATAGCCGAGCCGAAGCGCACCAAATCCTCGCTAGTGGAGAGGTAGCCACCCGCACCGAGGATCGCCTGCAAGTTCTGCGGCCTGGCAGGGAGCAGCTTGCCCCCACGCAGCGAGTAGAACTGGCTGCGGTTTGGCAGCCCCTCCGCATCGGGTACTGTCTCCTTCATGCCCAGCGGTCCCAGCACTGTCCGTTGCAGCAAAGTCGGGTAGGCCATATCGGTGGCACCCTCCAGGCTGGCAGCCAGCAGTTCGTAGCCGAGGTTGGAGTACGCATAACCGCTACCAGGGATGTAGAGCAGCGGGTCGTCTTTGAAGTAGCTGAGGCTGTCTTGCACCCCTGCGTACTGTTCGGTGCGGCTCCACATCCGCGTGCTGATCCCGGCCTGGTGGCTGGCAAGCAGACGCGGCGTGACAGTGTAGTTCTTCTTGGGGAAGTCTGGCAGGTAGCGTTGGATCGGTGCATCAAGGTCGAACTGGCCGCGCTCGTAGAGGCGGGCCATCGCTGCACTGGTTAGTGTCTTGGTGATGCTGGCGATGCGGAACTTTGTGCTGGGACAGGCCCGCACCTGCGCCTCGACATCGGCGTAGCCAAAGCCAGCCGACCACACCAGCTTACCGTCCACCGCCACAGCCACCGTCAGGCCGGGGACGTGGTAGGTTGCCTGTAGCTGCTCGATCAGTGGTTGGGCCTGGGCAATAGCCTGCGCGTAGGTGGGGTTGGCGACCCTCGTGCAGGCGACGGTGGGCGACTTGGCAACGGCCAGCGGGGGGAAGTAGAGGAGGATCAGCGCGGCAGCAACAAACAACAGGCTGGGTATGCGGCTCAACTTGCGTGGGTACATAGGGGGTTCCTGTCTAACCTCGGCGATAGCAGATGACGACGGAGTGGGTGCTGGCTGGAATATAGCATACCCCCACTTGCTCGTCAACCCCGTCCTGCCACAAGCCCGCCAGGCTATGGTATAATTGCACAAATTGACCCCGTTAGCCACTATTCAGGAAGGAATCCGCCATGACCGCAACCATCGAAGCCCCTGCCGCCAGCCAGCAGGCCAACTGGGGCTGGGCCGACCTCCGCGAGGTTGACCCTGAAATCTACGCCGCGATCAAACAGGAGGAGCGTCGCCAGCAGGACAAGATCGAGCTAATCGCCAGCGAAAACTATGTTAGCCGCGCTGTTTTGCAGGCGGTTGGTACGGTATTGACCAACAAGTACGCTGAGGGCTACCCTGGCAAGCGGTACTATGGTGGCTGCGAATACGTAGACATCGCCGAGGAACTGGCTATCAGCCGGGCTAAGGAGCTTTTTGGTGCAGACCACGCCAACGTGCAGCCGCATAGTGGCGCACAAGCTAACTTCAGCGTGTACCTTGCCACCTTGCAGCCGGGTGACACCATCCTGGGCATGAGCCTGGCCCACGGCGGCCACCTGACCCACGGCTACAGCGTCTCTGCTAGCGGCAAAATCTACCGCGGTGTGACCTATGGTGTGCGCGAAAGTGACCAGCGCATCGACTACGACGAGGTGCAGCGCGTCGCCCTGGCCGAGAAGCCGAAGATGTTGGTTTGCGGCGCGTCTGCCTACCCGCGTATCATTGACTTCGCCCGCCTGCGCGAGATCGCCGATAGCGTGGGTGCCTTGCTCATGGCCGACATAGCGCACATTGCTGGGCTGGTCGCCGCTGGGCTGCACCCTTCTCCCGTCCCCTACGCCGACTTTGTGACCACCACTACGCACAAGACGCTGCGTGGGCCACGTGGCGGCCTGATCCTCTGCAAGGCAATGCACGCGAAGGCAATTGACAAGGCGGTATTTCCCGGCGTGCAGGGAGGCCCCCTGATGCACGTGATCGCAGGCAAGGCAGTCGCTTTCAAGGAAGCCCTTGCCCCCACCTTCAAGGCCTACGAGCAGCAGATTCTAGACAATGCGCAGGCGATGGCCCACGCGCTGACCGAGCCGAACGAGCAGGGTGCGGCCTTGCGCCTGGTTAGTGGCGGCACCGACAACCACCTGATGTTGGTGGACGTGAGCGCGATTGGTCTGACGGGCAAGGTGGCCGAGGCTGCATTGGACGCAGTAGGCATTACCGTGAACAAGAACGCGATCCCCTTCGACCAGAACCCGCCCACTCTCGCCAGCGGCATCCGCGTTGGCAGCCCGGCTGTCACCTCACGGGGTTTTGGCGTGGCCGAGATGACGGAGGTGGCCGCGATCATCAAGCTCACCCTCTATAATGCTGCCCAGGGCGAGCAGGCCGACCCTGCCGTAACCACCCAGGCTAGCCAGCGCGTGCTAGCCCTGACCAGCCGCTTCCCAGTACCGGGGCTAATGTAGGCCATAGCCAGCGGTTGAGGACTGCTGCCCAACTACTGCGCGGGGTGCTGCTTGCCTCGCGCACCAGGCTCAAGCCTCAACCCACAGTCTGCGCTACTCAAGCGGAGGTGAAGATGAACGATGATCGTGCTACACGCAATACCGCCACGCCACCAGGGGGCGATCTGGACGACATAGCCAACCTGCACGTCAGCAACCACCCGCTGATCCAGCACAAGCTGTCGCTCCTGCGCGACAAGGGGACGGAGCCAAAACGCTTCCGCGAACTGGTTAGTGAACTGGCGATCCTGCTCACCTACGAGGCCACCCGCGACCTACCAACCGAGCGGGTGCTGGTCGAGACCCCAATGGCGACCGCCGAATGCGAGCGGATCGAGACTCGCGTTGGCCTGGTGCCGATCTTGCGAGCAGGGTTGGGCATGATTGAGCCAGTGCTGAACACTCTCCCCTATGCCCAGGTCTGGCACATCGGCCTCTACCGCGACCACAGCACGCTAGAACCAATCGAGTATTACAACAAACTACCGGTGCAGCCGACTACCGACCTCTGCCTGGTGCTAGACCCGATGCTGGCGACGGGCGGCTCGGCTATCGCCACTATCGACATCCTCAAACGTTGGGGCGCACGCACGATTAAGTTTATTGGCCTGATCGCCGCGCCCGAAGGTGTCCGCCACCTCGCCAACGCCCACCCCAACGTACCCATCCATGTCGCCGCCGTAGACAGCCACCTCAACGAGCTTGGCTATATCGTCCCTGGCCTCGGTGATGCGGGCGACCGCCAGTTCGGTACTGCTTAGGAGTATTATGTACGACTTCGACAACAAGACCTTCCGCGTGGTGCAAAACGACGGCCCCAGTGCAGAGGTGACAACCGCGACGATCTTCCAGTTCTGGCAGGTCGGCAACCTCGTTCACGCCGACTATGAGGGCGGCGGTGTGCGCTACGACAAGCTGGTCGGCCTGCTTGAGGGTGACAGTATGCACCATGCCTACACCCAGATCAACCAGCAGGGCCAGTTCCAGAGCGGGCGTGGTGTAGATCAACTGCGCCTGACCGAGGATGGCAGGCTGCAAATAGTGGATCAGTGGCAGTGGGATGATGGCAGCGGTTCTGGCTCCTGCTTGATGGAGGAGGTCTAGCCCACACGGCGACGGCCCCACCGGCGTTTAGCAGTGTGGGGCCGTCTTCTACTGTTTGGTTAGCTATTGGTAAGCGGTGGCTTCAGCGTAGCTCCCCACTGATATGCTCTTGCAGCTTAGCAAGCGACTCGTGCAGGCTGGCTGCCGCCAGCTTGCGGGCCTGACCTGCGACCTGCTTGTTCTGGAAGCCAGCGGCCTGGCTGTATAGGTCGAGGCCGAGCAATACTTCGCGCACTACTTCGCTGAGGCGAGGGTCGGGCTGCGGGCCGGGCCAGCAACCACCGTGGATCGCCTTCCACAGTTCGAGGAAATCGGTGCTAGCTTCTACGTGTTGGCTCTGTACATGGTTCATGATTGGTAACTCCTTCTATTGGTTGATGCTTGTGCTTGTCGCTCAACGTGCTGTCCATCTGCTATGCGCTTATTCAGCAGCGTTGCAACTATATTAGGCAGGCTCTGGCGCAGAGTTGGGTTAAGCTCAGTACACTTAGCCGCCAAGTGCTTTACACTTAGCAAGGTGAGCCGCTTGCTGCTGGCTGCCAGGGCAAACGCTAACCAGTCCCTAAAGCTGGCCGCCACTCTCGCAGCACGCATAATGCGCCAGAGCAGTGTATAATTACGTAGCTATCCTCGTCCCGCTTAGAAGGAGCTTGCCATGCGCGCCCTAACCCGACCCACCGCCCTGCTTACCCTCCTGCTTGTCCTCAGCCTCAGCCTCGCGGGCTGCAACCTCATGCCCGAAGGTAGTAGTGGGCAGCCGACCGCTACTACCCAGGCGCAGACCGACCCGACCGCTGCGAAGAACGAGGCCGCCGCCGCGCCGCTCAAGGCAACCGCCACCGCCCTCGCCCAGGCCGACCGCAGCAGCACCGACTCTACGCCTAACCCTGGCAGCGGCAATGTCACCCTGCCACAGGGGATGGGTCGCCAGACCGACGTGACCCGCGCCGTAGACAAGGTTGGCCCGGCCACTGTGACGGTGGTGAGCAAGCTGGCGGCCAGCGACAGCGCAGGTCTGGGCGGCGAAGCCCTCGGCACTGGTATCATCATTGACCGCCGGGGCTACATCATCACCAACAACCACGTGGTCGAAGGGCAGCAGGGTCTTGAGGTGATCTACGCCGATGGACGCAAGTTGAGCGAGGATCAGGTCGAGTTGGTTGGCACCGACCCCCTCAGCGATCTGGCCGTCCTCAAGGTGCAGGGCGACGTGCCAGCAGTTGCCACCCTCGGCGACTCCGACTCGCTGAAGGCGGGCGAGACGGTCGTTGCTATCGGTTCGGCCCTTGGCGACTTCCGCAATACCGTGACTGTCGGGGTGATCAGCGGCCTGCACCGCAACCTTGAGGGGCAGAGCGGCACCGAAGACGACATGATCCAGACCGACGCGGCGATCAATCACGGCAACAGTGGCGGCCCGCTGATCAACATGGATGCTGAGGTAGTAGGGGTGAATACTGCTGTGCTGCGCGACGCAGGCAGCAGCGGCGATGTGGCCGAAGGGTTGGGCTTCGCCATCCCCAGCAATACAGTGCGCGATATTAGTAGCCAACTGATCGCCAAAGGCAAGGTGGTGCGCCCCCTGCTCGGCGTACGGAGCCGGGCGATCACGCGCCAGGTAGCCTCGGCTTACGACCTCAACGACGAGAACGGCCAGCCGCTCGATGGTGGCATCTACGTGCAGAGCGTCACTGCTGGCAGCCCAGCGGCGCAAGCGGGCCTCCAGCGTGGCGACATCATCACCCGCATCAACGAGTTTCCACTTGATGCTGACCATACGATCAGCCAGGTACTAAGCAAGTTTGCCATCAACCAGCAAGTGACCGTTCACCTGATCCGGGGTGGGCGGGCGCGGGATGTGCAAGTGCAGTTGGTAGAGCGGCCCTGAACTATGCAGGCTGGCCTGTTGGCACGCCTTGTGCTGCTTAGCTGTTGGCGTGTGATAGTGTCCAACAATCAGGAGGATGTGAATGTCCTATATAGAAGTAGGATCGGATGTTAAGCTGTACGTGCAAGACCTGGGTAAGGGCAAGCCGATTGTTTTCGTCCACGGCTGGCCGCTCAACCACAAGATGTGGGAGTACCAGCAGACCTCCCTTCCTGCCTTCGGCTACCGCTGCATCAGCCCCGACCTGCGCGGCTTCGGCCTCTCCGACAGCCCCTGGGGTGATGAGAACTACACCTACGACACCTTCGCCAGCGACCTCAAGGCGGTGCTGGACAAGCTCAACGTAGAGAACGCGACCCTGGTTGGCTTCTCTATGGGTGGTGGGGTGGCCCTCCACTATATGGCCCGCTACAACCAGCAGCACATCGCCCGCCTGGTGCTGGCTGGCCCGGCTACGCCCAGCTACACCAAACGCTCTGGCTTCGACCACGGGGTGCCTACCGCGGCAGTGGATGGCCTGATTACCGGCATCCAGGCTGACCGGGCCAAGACCATCGCCGATTTTGGCAAGAACTTCTTCGGTAGCAGCATCAGCAGCGAGCTAGCCGATCAGTTCCAGGGCATCAACATGGAAGCCTCTGCTCACGGCACCATCTCTGCCGCCCGCAACCTGCGCGACAGCGACCTGCGTGCCGACCTGGAGAAGATCACTGTGCCAACCCTGATCCTGCATGGCAAGAAGGACAAGATCGTACCCTTCGAGTTGGGCGAGTACACCCACCAGCAGATCAAGGGGTCGCAACTTGTAGCCTTCGAGCATAGCGGCCACGGTCTGGTCTACGACGAAATGGCGAAGTTTAACGACGAGCTACGCAAGTTTATCGGCTAGTCCACCTGTCAACTGATCATCGGCGTATGGTACAATAGACGCTAGCCAGCAGTGCGCTAGCGTCTTGCTTTGCCAGGGAGAAGGAGAAGAACGATGGATGCGCCAGAGAAGTTGCGCCTGACCAGCCTATCTGCCTCAGCGGGCTGTGCGGCCAAGATGGGGCCGGGCGACCTGTTGCAGGTCTTGCAGCGACTGCATGGCGACGGCACCACGCACCCGGCCTTGTTGACTAGCGTGGGCGACGATGCAGCGGTCTACCAGCTTAACCCCAACCAGGCGATTGTGCAGACGCTAGACTTCTTCCCCCCGGTGGTGGATGACCCCTACACCTTTGGGGCCATTGCCGCCGCCAACGCGATGAGCGACGTTTACGCGATGGGTGGGCGCGTGTTGTTCGCCCTCAACATCGCGGCCATCCCCTTTGGGCTGGACAAGGACGTGGTAGCTGCCATCTTCCAGGGTGGAGCCGACAAGGTAGCTGAGGGCGGCGGCGTGATCGCAGGCGGCCATACGATCAGCGACCCGGAGCCAAAGTATGGCCTCTGCATCACTGGCATCGTCGACCCCGCCCGCATCTTCACCAAAGGGGGGGCGCAGGCGGGTGACGTGCTGATCCTGAGCAAGCCACTGGGTGTGGGCGTGCTGACTACTGCCCTCAAGCGCAATCTCCGCACAGAGGACGATCCCGCGGTCGCGGCGGCAGTTGCCAGTATGCTGCGCCTCAACCTGGATGCCGCCCGCGTGCTGGGCCGCGACAGCACCCTCGTTCACGCTGCCACTGATATTACCGGCTTCGGGCTGCTCGGCCACGCCAGCGAGATGTGCCGCCAGAGTGCAGGGGTGATGATCGAGTTTTGGGCCGACCGCCTACCGCTCTTGCCAGAGGCCTACGAGTTGGCGGCCCAAGACTGCCTGCCTGGTGGCATGGGCCGCAACCGCCAGTTCCTGCTAGGCGAGACGGCAGCAGGCGGTCCGGTGGTCGGCTTCACTGCTGGGGTGAACGCGATCTGGCAATCTTTGTTGTTCGACCCAGAGACCAGCGGTGGACTGCTGGCTGCGGTGCCGCTTGCCAGTGCCGCTGGCCTGGTTGCGGCTTTGCGAGAAGCGGGCGACAGCAGGGCAGCGGTAGTAGGCCGCGTGCTGGCTGCTTCGCCCAAGAACGTAGGCATGGTGATCGTCAGCGACGCACGCGAGTACGAACGCGGGCGTTCGGTTTAGAGAGGCGAGAGCGTGAGCGCAGCAGCAAGTGACAGCAACATGGTTGAGGAGCGGTTGGGCGGCTGGGAGCGCGGCCTGATCTTCTGGCTACTGGGGATCGGGGCGGCAGCCCTCTACTATGGCACGATGAGCATCCCTTACTCGCTGCAACAATACTACGCAGAGCCGCTGCTCGACCTTGCCAAGATTAGCCAGCACACTGTTACCTCTGGCTGGAACCTGATCGGCGGCTGGTCTGCCCTGTTCGTCATCTACATCGTCGCCTACCTGCTCGCCCCCCGACGGCTGAGCGCGGGGGTGGCCGTGCCAACGGCGATCCTCTTTCTGCCCGCCGTCTTCTGCGCCACCCTCGCCATCGCCTACCCGGTCGGGGCCGCCGACGTGTTCGACTACATCCTACGGGCGCGCATCTTCGCCGTGCATGGGGCCAGCCCCTTCGCCGTCACCCCTGCCGCCTTCCCCAACGACCCGTTCTTCCCCTATGCAGCCTGGGATCAGGCGACCTCGGCTTACGGGCCGATCTGGGAGTTGCTGGCGGCAGGAGTGACCAGCCTGGGCGGTGAGCAACTGTGGCGTAACATCATCCTATTCAAGGGTCTGGCTATCTTCTCCTACTTCGCCAATGGCGTGCTGATCCTGCTGATCGTCGGCGAGCGGCACCCGCAGTGGGCCTGGCGCGGGCTGGTACTCTACCTCTGGAACCCGCTGGTGTTGTTCGAGATCGCCACTAATGCCCACAACGACCTGCTGATGATCACCCCGGTACTGGCCGCCTTCCTGCTGCTAGATCGTAGTCGGGCCTGGTGGGGGCGGCCCATCGCCAGCTTCGGACTGGCAATCGGCTTGCTGATCAAGTTTCTGGCCGCCCCACTCCTCCCCCTGTTCTGGGTGGCGGGCCTGCGCGATGTAAGCCAACGCTGGCCCCGCCGCTGGCTAGTGCTGGCAGTCAGCGTGCTGCTCACTGCCCTCACCGTCCTCCTGTTCTACATACCCTTCTGGCAGGGGTCAGACCCACTGGGCGTAGGGCGGCGGGCTGATATGTTCACGGCTAGCCTGCCCAATACCCTGCGCCTGCTGCTGGCCGAGTTCGGGCTAGACAGACCGCTGGCGAGTGCCATTGCCCTCTACACCGCCGTGCTGCTCTTTGGCCTAATCGGCCTCTTTCAGATGTGGCAAATCTGGCGAGGCCATACCAGTTTGCAACGGGCCAGCTTCGAGTTGCTGTTCTTCTACCTGCTGCTCTGCTGCCTCTGGTTCCAGCCCTGGTACCTCCTCTGGATCATCCCGCTCGCTGCGATCATCCCCCATTGGGGGGTCGCCAGCCGCACCATCGTCTTCTGCATCAGCGGCATGGCTAACTACGTGGTGTGGGACATGCTCTACTTCTGGGTCTTCATCCCGCAGAGCCGGGGCCGAGACTTTACCGCCGAGATACAGTACACCTCCGCCGCCTTCGTCTACCCCATCCCTCTGCTACTTACCGTCGGTTGGTTCGCCTACGACCGCTGGCAGCAGCGTAAATCTACAGTTGAAGAAAGTGAAGAACTTGATACGAGCACTGGTGATCATCCCGACCTACAACGAGCGTGACAACCTGCCTACCCTAGTCGCGCAGGTGTTGGCTGCCGCCGACTACCTGCACATCCTGGTAGTAGATGACAACTCGCCGGACGGTACTGGTGAGGTGGCCGACGACCTCTGCGCCCTCTACCCTGACCGCGTGACTGTGCTGCACCGCCCGACTAAGCTGGGCCTCGGCACGGCCTACATCGCGGGCTTCAAGCACGGCCTGAGCCACGACTTCGAGGCGATCTGCGAGATGGATGCCGACTTCTCCCACGACCCGCGCTACCTGCCGCGCCTGTTCAAGGCGTTGGAGCAGGGCGCAGACCTGGCCCTCGGTTCGCGCTACGTGCGTGGGGGCGGCACGGTCAACTGGGGGGTGGCCCGCAAGATCATCAGCCGCGGCGGATCGCTCTATGCCCGCCTGATCCTCGGCGTGCCGATCAACGACCTCACTGGTGGCTTCAAAGCCTTCAAGCGTAGCACGCTGGAGAGCATAGACCTGGACAGGATCAAGTCTAATGGCTACTCCTTCCAGATCGAGATGACTTACCGCATCTACAAGCGCGGCTGCGAGATTAGAGAGGTGCCGATCACCTTTGTAGATCGCCGCGTCGGGCAGTCGAAGATGTCGCGCAACATCTTCGTCGAGGCGATGTGGATGGTCTGGAAGCTGCGGCTGGGGCTGGTTTAGCACACCTGTCCCCCGATTTGGTATAATATCCCTGCGCCGCTCCAAACCTGGGCGGCGCAGCTTGTGCCTAGATTAGAGTGGAGACGCGATGATCCCCCAACAGCTTACCCTCAAGAACTTCATGTGCTACCAGGATGTGACGGTAGACTTTGCTGGCCTACACCTAACCTGTCTCTCTGGCAGTAATGGCAGCGGCAAGAGTGCGCTGCTCGCAGGGATCACCTGGGCGTTGTGGGGGAAGGCTCGCGATAAGGTGGCTGACGACGACTTGGTGGGCAGCGGCGCGATTGACATGAGCGCAGACTTCGCCTTCCAGCTTGGCCGCCAGCAGTACAAGGTGCTACGTACCCACACCCGCAAGTTCAATAGCCGTACTACGATCAGCTTGCAAATCTTCGACGAGCCGACCAATTCCTGGCGCAGCCTCAACGAGCGGGGGGTGCGCGAGACGCAGAGTCGGATCATCGAAATCCTGCACATGGATTACGAGACCTTCATCAACTCAGCCTTCCTGGTGCAAGGCCGCGCCGACGAGTTTACCCGCAAGGCTCCTGGTGAGCGCAAGAATGTGCTAGCCAACATCCTCGGCCTGGACTACTACGACAAGCTACAGGAGAAGGCCAAGCGCGAGTTTGCCGCCTGCAACGAGCAGGTCAAGGAGGCTGACGGCTGGCTGGCCCGCCTCGATCAGGAGCTAGCCACCCTGCCCGCCCTTGAGCAGAACTTCGACGCGGCCACCAGCCGTCTGCTCGACCTGGACGAGCAGCTTGAGGGCAGGAGCGCGGGTTTTGAGCAGTTGCGCCGCCGCTTTGAGACGCTAGAGGGCAAGCACGAGGAACTGGTCGCCCTGGCCCAGGCGATCCACCACCTGCAAGCCGAGCGCGAAGCCGCCGAGAGTCAACTGCGTGGCTACGAGCAACGGCTGACCGCCGCCCGCGAGACGCTGCGCAACCGCGATGCCGTGCAGCGGGGCTACACCGACCTGCGGCGGGTGCAGGATGAGGTAGAGGCGGGCAGCGACTTGCAGAGCCGCTATGCAGACCTCAGCCGCCAGTTGCAGCAGACCGAGTTCGACCTTGCCAATGAGCGCAAGGAGCTTGAGCGCGATCTGAAGTCGGCCCACGAACGAGCCAACGAGGTTGAGCGCAAGGCGGCTAGCATCGGGCGGCTGACCCAGGAGCTTGAGCAGCAGCAGCAGCTTCTAGCCGACTTCGAACTGCTTGAGCAGCAGCAGGCCGCTGCCGACCAGCGGCGGCAGGAGTTGCAGCGGCTGCTGACTGAGGCGCGCACTGAGATCAAGACGCTCAAGGCCGAGATGGATCGCCTGCGCGAAACGGTCAGGCTAATCAAGGCTAGCGATCATCAGCAATGCCCCGTCTGCGGCAACGCCCTGCAAGCGGGCGACCTGGATCGGATCGAGCAGCACTACACCACCGAGGGGGTCAGCCGCAAACGGGCCGTCACCGCTCATGAGCAGCAGGTGGCCGAGTTCGAGAGCTTGATCGCGCAGAGTGAGCAGGAGGCGAACGAACTGAGCCGCCGCATTGGTGGCCGCCGCCTGGCCGAGAAGCAGGCCGCCGCCGCCGAGTTGCGCCTGCGCGAGGCCACCGATGCGGGCAGGCAGCTTGCCGACCTCACGGCCCAGGTTGACCGCCTGGAGCAGCGGCTGCGCGAGAAGGAGTACGCTCAGGCCGCCCGCGTCGCCCAGGCCCGCCTGCAAGCCGCTATTGCTGCGTTGGGCTACGATGCCGCCGCCTATGCCGCCCTCCGCGCCCAATTGCAGGGCCTGCGCCAGTACGAGGCTGCCTACGACCGCCTCCGCAAGGCCGAGGGCGAGGAGCAGGTGGCCCAGCTTGGCTACATCCAGGTGCAAGCCGAGCGCAACAACAAGCAGGCCGCTATCGCCGAACGCGAGAAGAACCACCAGCACCTTGCCAGCCAACTGAGCGACTATGAGGCACGCAAGAGCGAGCTTGAGCGCGCCCGCTACGACCTGGAAGCCCTCCGCCGCCAGCGTGAAATGGCCCTGCGTGAACACACCCAGATGGAGTCGGCGATCAGCCGCCTCTACGACATCCGCGCCAGCCGCGTCGAGAAGGTGGCCGAGCGCGACGCGGCTGCCCACGAACGCACTATCTACGAGGAACTGGTGACGGCCTTTGGCAAGAAGGGGGTGCAGGCGATGATCATCGAGTCGGCGATCCCAGAGTTGGAGGACGAAAGCAACGATCTGCTGGGCCGCATGACCGATGGGAAGATGCAGGTTAAGTTCATCACCCAGCGCGACACCCGCCGCGGTGACAGCACGGTGGAGACGCTTGATCTTGAGGTGGCCCACAACGGCAACTATCGCAGCTACGAACTGTACAGCGGTGGCGAGGCCTTCCGCATCAACTTTGCCATTCGCATTGCGATGAGCAAGCTGCTGGCTCACCGCGCGGGCGCACGCCTGCAAACCCTGATCATTGATGAAGGCTTTGGCACCCAGGATGGCGATGGCCGGGAGCGGGTGGTGCAGGCGATCCAGGCGATCAAGGAGGACTTCGAATGCATCTTTGTGATCACCCACATCGAGGAGCTAAAGGAAAGTTTCCCTGCCCGCATCGAGGTGCGAGCAGGAATCAACGGGGTTAGCGGTTCCAGCGTAGAGGTGGTATTGGGCTGACCTGCCGCCGATGGCTGGGAGAGGGGGAGTATGGCTAGGAGGCGGTTCCAGGCGATCTCGTTCGGGTTGGGGCTGATCGGCCTCGGCCTGCTTGCCTACCTGGTACTCTCGGTCGGGGTCGGCTTCCTGCCAGAGCAGGCGACCTTGAGGCTCGTCACCTACGCCCTGCTGCTGGTTGCGCCGCTGCTGATCTTCCTGCCGATCAGCCAGGCACTCAACCTCCGCTACTTCTGGTTGTTCGCCGTCCTCAGTTGGTCACTGTTTGGCTATACCTACATATTTGTGCAGCCTCCCTCACGGGCGCAGGCGGGGCCAACCTGGTACCTGATCATCCTCAGCCTCTTGTTTGCGGTGCTGACCACCATCCTTACCCCGATCACCTACCTGATCGGCTACCGCTTCTACTCGTTGCGGATGCAGCGCAAGGACATGGGCCGGGCGCGGCGACAGGCGATCCTGCTCTCGCTCTGCATCGTAGCCTGGTTGCTGCTGGCCGCCCTCCAGGTCTTCAATCCGCTCAACGCCATCCTGGTGCTGGCCGCCTTCGCCGTGCTAGAGTTCTTCTTCCTAACGCGCTGGGATTAGCAGTGCAGAATGCCACCTTTGCTACCTGATCGCGTATACCCACACGCCGTCGGCGTGGTAGAGCGGCACCGCCTGCGGGTAGCGGTCGAGGGTTAGCGGGCTGAGGATACCGCCGCGTGAGCCAACATAGATGTAGCCCACCCCATATTCGCGCAAGGTCTGCCAGGCGGCGATCACGCTACGCTCATCAGTAGTTGCTGCGTTGGTCAGAGCCACCGCCGCCAGGGTGGTCTCCACCGTCATCGTCAGGTAGGCGGGGTCGGCTAGCCGCTCGTTGTAGCTCGGCTGCGGCGGGGCCGTCGAGGTACGAACGGTAGTGGGCGGTTCGCTCCCTGTCGGGCGGGAGAGGAGCGGCAGCCAGAGGCCCGCATCGCTGCCCTGCGCGAGATTGCTAGCCCAGGTGAAGGCGAAGTCGGAGACCAGGAAGCGCGCATCCTGGGGCGTGTTGGCCGCGATCCAGCGCATGGCCGCCACGTCCTGACTTGCCACATACGGCTTGAGGTCGAGGATGTCCAGTTGCGGCAGGCCGCCTGCCACGCCCGCTGCCAGCGTCACTGCCGCGCAGCCAGCAGCTAGTGTGCTCCTACCGCTAGCATCAAGCTGCCCAGCAACCATGCTCCCTACCCAGCTCAGTAGTGCGGCGACAGCGTAGGCGGCGAAGATTGCGACTGGTATGAAGCTACACTGCACCAGCGTCACGTTGTCCACCAGCCCGGCGAAGGGCAGCCGCACCCAGTAGGGGTTGGAGAGTAGCACGTGCAGTTCGCACCAAAGCAGCAGCACTATCGCCCACCGTTCTCTCCGCAGCAGCGACAGCAGTCCGCCGCCCACTGCCAGCCCCAGCAAAGGCCACGTGCTGAAGTAGCGTAGCGGCTGATCGCCGATCAGAGTAATGAGGTCGTAGAAGGCGGCGTTGCTGCCGTCTGTCTTGTTGACCACCTGCACGCTGAAGTTGCGGAGCAGATTGATCGCCCAGGGTAGCACCAGTAGCAGCCCCAGCGCGACTGGCAAGCTGGTAGCCAACAGCCGATAGCTTGCAGCGCGTAGGCTGCGGCCAGCGGCTAGCGGAGCAAGCAGGTTGGCGACGCTCAGGATCGCAGCGAAGGTGGCGTAGACGATCCAGATGCGGTAGTGAACGACGAACAGCCCCCCACCCGCCAGCACCGCCAGGGCGGTTAGCCTCCACCTGCCAGCCAGCCACCCCCCGCGCTGCGGGGTGACCTGGTCAGGGGTCGCCGCCAGCACCAGCAGCAGCAGGGCGACCGGTAGCAACTCCAACCCGGCTAGCTGGGTGAAGCGGCTCCAGTTGACGTAGAAGGCGGGGAAGATGGTCAGGATGCTAACCGTGAAGGCGGCGGCCAGGGCCATCAGGCTGTTGCCGACCAGCTTCTCGACCACGAGGTAAAGGCTGGCGGCGACCAATACGCTAAGTAGCTGGCCGGTGAGTAGCGTGAGCGGTACGCTGCCCAGGCCCGTCAGCCAGCCGAGGGCGGCAGCCAACGTGTGGAAGCCGTAATGGTAGGTGAAACTGGCGAGGGGAGCATAGGGCTGGTAGTCGGTCGGCAATACGCCGCGTTCGCCGATCATTTGGGTGATCAGGCTGTGGTGGTAGCCGTCGATGCCCGACCCAGCCTGCATCGGGGCCGCGGTGAGCAGGCGCATGGCCCCGCCGACCAGCAGGTAGCCGCCAAGTAGGGCGTAGCGGCCCCAGCCCTGCACCTGCCGCAGCCCCTCTACCCCCCGCCTGCGCCACTCGTCCCCGCCAACGACGGCAGCACAGATCGCCAGCAGCAGCCAGGCCTGCCAACCGCCCAGCCGCAATCCTGTTGGCTGCAACCAGAGCAGCAGCACTGGCAGCATCGCCAGGGTCAGAGCGGGGGCGGCAACCAACTTCTGCGCTGCGTTCAGCACCCCTGTTGGCAGCAGCGCGAGGGCTGCCCTCCCCGGCAGCAGGTAGAGCAGGAGGACGCAGACCGCCAGCCAGAGGTTGCCTAGCAGTCCCGCCACCGTGTCGCCGAGGGCGGCCAGCCCATCGTAACGCGCTAGCCAGCGCACGGTCAGGTCGCCGCTCTGCTGCTTACCGTCCACGTACATCGCGCCGCCAGAGTAGCTGTCAGCGGGGTAGTAGCTGATTGCCAGGCTGCTGAGGGTTGCTCTATCGCCTTCGAGCGCAAAGTAGTAGTCACGCTCGGCGGTGAGTGGGCCAAGCGGAAAGTAGAGGCGAGTCGCGCTGCTTGGCTGGATTGGGAGGTCGCTGATCGTGCGGCCTGCCACGCCCCCTTCGCGCAGCACGAAGCGCAGCTTGCCCTCCGCCGTCGCTCGTGCATTGCCGATCCGCAGAGTAATAGCGGTCACTGGCAGGTGCGGGCGGAAGCTCTGGCCCACGCTCTGCCCAGCTACCCCTGCAAAGGTGATCGCGGGTGGGGCTGTGTCGTCGGGCCGATGCTGATCGTAGTCCACCCTCTCGCTGCGCCAGCCAGCAGCCAGCAGCAGGCAAGCGGCAACCAGGGCGGCGGCAACCAGGGCGACCCCCAGCGATCTAGCCCGCAATGTCGCCTACTGTCTCGCTGAGGTTGGTCAGGCGACGGGGCGCACCATCGGTGAGCAGCCAGCTATTCTCCACCCCTACCATGCCGCGCCCGACGAAGGCCAGCTTCGGCTCAAGGGCGATCACCATGCCTGCCTGCAACGGCTCGTCTACCCCCTTCGCAATCGCGGGCCACTCGTTCAGTTCCAGGCCAACGGCGTGGCCGATGAAAGCCACCTGCTGTTCGCCAAAGCCCTGCAAGTGTGCTGCATAACCCAGTTCGCTGGCGGCGGCTAGCCCCACCCGATAAACTTCGCTAGCCAACACCCCCAGCTTCAGCACCGCCACCATCGCCTCTTGCACCTGCACCGTCGCCTGATAAGCCCGCTGCAAGTCGGCGGGCAGGTGATCAAGCACGAGAGTGCGCGTCTGGTCAGCGATATAGCCGTTATAGAGACCCACGTAGTCGGTCAGGATTGGCTCATTCGCTTGGATCAGGCGGTTGCTTGCCCCTTGCCCATAAGCAGGGCTGAGGCCCAGGCCGCCATTGCAGGTGAGGAAGGCAGTGGGGATTGCCCCGTTCGGCCCGCTGCTGACGAAGGCGGCGGCCAGTTCGTTGTTTAGGCCGCGCATCCGCACGTTGTAGCCGTGGCCCGCCAGCCGCCCAGCATACTCGCCCGCCGCCGCCGCCGCCAACTCGCTCACCCCAGGCTTCAGCACCCCCTGCACTGCGGCAATCATTGCGTCGCTGATAGCCGCCGCTCGCTCCAGACAGGCTACCTCCCACCCGCTCTTGACCATGCGGGTTGCGCGGATTGCGGGCCAGCCATCGGCCAGTTGTAGGCCACTGAAGATGCGCTGGTAGTTGAGGTAGCTGCTGGCAGGCAGCACATCCATCTCTAGCCCCAGTCGCATTGGGCGGTGGCCGCGTTCGGCTAGCAATGCTGGTAGCTCCTTTGGGCTACGCAGCGGCACAATATCGCGCAGCGGCGACTCGGCCTGCGCCCTGCTCAGCGTCTTGAACACGAACATGGCCGCTTCACCTTCGCGGGGGACGTAGAGGTGGGCGTTCTGCATCGTGCCAGTAAAGTAGAGCAGGTCTACGTTCTGCACCACCAACACGCCGTCGAGGTCGGCAGTGGCAAGTTGGGCCTGCAAGCGGCGGATGCGATCTCCGATCTCGCTAGCGGGGGTGAGTGGGTAGCCAATGTCAGCCGCGATCTCCACCTAGCCCCCTCCCAGCAGCAGCAGCAAGGCTGCCCCGCCGCGTTCCAGCAGCCGATGGTGGACATCGCCCAGGGCTACACTGCCAACCGCACCCCCCGCTGCATCGTAGACCGTCGCGCTGTACTGGCCGTTGTCCAACAGCCCCCGCAGCCGCCCCGCCGCATCGTGGACGCTGCCCCCATTGTTGATATTGCCGAGCATTACGCCCTCCCTATCACGCAGGATCGCTACCGAGCCATTGGAGGTGACGCTGCCCACGCGCAGCCCCGCTGCGTCCTGGACGCTACCATCAGCCGCGTCAACCTGGCCCGCCACTGCGCCGTTCTCTCCGTAGATTGTACTTGCCATTGCCCCACACTCCCCCTTGCTCTCTTTGACGGGTCAGTGCAGTTAGCGGCTGCCTGGCTTGACCAGTGGGATGTGCTGGCGGCACATCGGGCATTCGTCGGCGCGGTAGGTGGGGATGTCCAGGCGGGCAAGGGCGTGCATGGGGTAGCCAAAGTCTACGCGGCCCATACTGCGGTCAACCAGCACCCCTATGCCCACGATCTGGCCCTCAAGCTGCTCTACCGCCGCCAGCACCTCGCGCAGGCTGAGGCCGGTAGTGAGGATGTCGTCCAATACCAGCACCTTCTCGCCCGGCTTGATCGTGAAGCCCCGCCGGAAGATGCGTTCGCCCAGCCTGGCATTCTCATCACCGCTAGCCCGTTCGGCGAAGATGCTGCGGATGTTCTCGCCCAACGCCCGTGCCGCCGCGTAAGCCAGCAGCACACCGCCTACCGTCGGCCCAGCCACCACCGTCGCACCGAGGCTGCGGAAGTGGTCGGCCAGTGCGCCGCAGAGCAGGTCGGTGTAGCGCGGGTATTGTAGTACTGCGAACTTCTCGATGTACATATTGCTGTGTAGTCCGGAGGTGAGCAGGAAGTGACCATCCTGGATCGCCCCGGCCTGGCGGAAGATTTGGGCTACGTCCAACTGGTTATCCAAACCACACTCCTTCTTTCTAGATCGCCGTGCAAGCAGCAGGCTGCGTCGTCAAGGCCCAGTTAGCGGCTTGCGCCCACTCAGGTCGAAGCGCAGCCCAGCAGTGAGGATGTGCAGGGTTAGCCCAACAATCGCCACCGGCTGGTTGCTGTGCGCCTCGGCTACATTGGTGTAGCTGACAGCACTGCCGTCCAGGATCGTCACCGCCCCTGCGCCAATCACCTCGGCTACCCCATCTGGGCCGACAAACAGGGCGGTGTCCTCGTCAATGCCGACCGCCAGTTGGCCTGGATTGAGGGCCAGCGCACTGATCAGGCGGTAGAGCCGCTGACGTTGATCGAAGTGCTGGTCGATCAGCAGGTTGTTGATCAGGTCTAGCCCTGGGCCAAGCTCGACCAGCCCGCGCCGCACCATCGGCGTACTTGGCCCTTGCAGGATGATCGTCTCGCCCATCGCTGCCGCCCCGGCACTGGTACCAGCCACTACCCCGCCGAGTTGGTAGAGGTTGTGGATGGCCCGCTCGACCAGCGTGCCGCCAATCTCACTGACCAGCCGTAGCTGCTCACCGCCGCTGATCATCAAGCCCGTCGCCTGGCCGATCATCGCCGCCAGAGCGGGGTCATTGGCCTGTGCGCGCGTCTCTGCACCCACCGCCTGGAAGGATTGCACCCCAATCTGCTGGAAGGCGGCGGTATAGACTGGCACGTAGAGTTCGGGCAAGGCAGAGGCGTTGCTAAGCAGAACAATGCGCGCCGCAGACCCGCCCGCTGCCGCCACGAACCGCCGCAGGATCAGCAGTGCTTCTGTACGATCCTCATGACCACCGATGATCAGCAGGCTGCCTCGTGTCCCCGCGAGCAGGATGTCTTCGCCTGCCGCCACCTGCTCGCCTGCTGGCTCTACACTGCTCATGGATGCAAGAAGAAGGCGACCGCCAGGATCGCATAGACCGCCAGCAGTTGCAGCCCCTCGAACCAGTTGCTCTCCCCGTCGTTGGTCACCAGGTTGACGATCACCACTGAGACGATGATCGCGGCCAGCTCGAAGGGATTGAACAGCAGGGTGATGCGGCTGGCTCCACCCATGATGAAGCCGATGAAGACGAGCAAGGGCGCAACAAAGAGGGCGATTTGCAGGCTGCTGCCCAGCGCGATGCCCAGGGCCAGGTTCATCTTGCCCTTCATTGCCACCGTGACAGCGGTCAGGTGTTCGGCGGCGTTGCCGATGATCGCCACCAGGATTACGCCAATAAAGAGGTCGGTCAGGTTAAACTGGTTGCCAAGCTCCTCCAGGCTGCCGACCAGGAACTCGGAGAGGAAGCCGACGATCACCGTCGCCCCCCCCAGCACCAGCAGCGACTTACGCACCGGCCAGACCGGGCCGTGCATCGCTTCCTCCTCCTCCTCGCTGTAGAGTTGGGCGTGGGTGCGGAGCGAAAAGAGCAACTGCGCGGCGTAGGACAGGATCAGGATAGCAGAGACCAGCAGGCTGAGGCCCTCCAGGGTGTCGCTGCTCTCGGTCAGGCCGGGGCTGGTGTAGAAGAAGGCAGCGGGGGCGATCAGGCCGATCACACCGACGGTCATCTGGGTTGCGCTGGCCGAGGCTCCCATGCGGTTGAACTCCTGCTTGTCGCGGCGCGCCCCACCAAGCAGGATCGACAGGCCAAGAACAAAGAGGATGTTGCCGATGATCGAGCCAGTAATGCTGGCCTTGACCACCTCGGTCAACCCCTTCTGCAAGGCGAAGAAGGCGATGATCAACTCAACTGCGTTGCCGAAGGTGGCGTTGAGCAGACCACCGACACCCGCCCCCGCCCTTGCCGCCAACTCCTCAGTTGCAGTGCCTAGCACTTTCGCCAGTGGCATGATCGCCAGGGCGCAGAGGATGAATATCCACGTCCCTGGTAGGTGGGCGAACTCGGCAATGAAGGCGATTGGTACGAAGATCAGCAGCCCAGCGATGATCTTGTTCAACCAGCCCGCTCCACCTTTGTTGTCAGGGTCGATCCCCGCGATGGTCAGCATCTCTGCGCCCCAACTCAGCTTGTGTACTTCTACCTGTGTCTTTTGCATTTCTACTTACTCTCCCCCACTTGCCGAAAGTTACGCCCCGCCCTAGTCATGCAAGAAGAAGGCCACCCCCAGCATAGCGTAAACCACCAGTAGCTGTACCCCCTCGAACCAGTTGCTCTCGCCATCCTGGGTAATCAGGTTGACGATCAGCACGGCAAAGACGATGGAGATTAGTTCAAAGGGGTTGAACAGCAAGGTCAGGCGGCTGGCTCCACCCATGATTGCCCCAGCGAAGACGAGGAAGGGGGCGACGAACAGAGCCAGTTGTAGGCTACTGCCCAGCGCGATACCCAGCGACAGGTTCATCTTGTCTTTCAGGGCGACGGTGACGGCGGTCATGTTCTCGGCGGCGTTGCCGATTAGAGCGACCAGGATCACGCCGACGAACAACTCTGACCAGCCAAACTGGGTGGTTAGCGACTCCACGCTGCTGACCAGCAACTCGGCCAGCACACCAATCATCACTGCTGTCCCCGCCAGCACTACCACCGACTTGCGGATCGGCCACGACTCGCCCAACGCCTCCTCCTGCTCCTCACGATAGTTGTTGGCGTGGGTGCGAAGCGAAAAGATCAGTTGCGCGACGTAGGCTACGACCAGCACGATAGCCATCAGCACGCTGATTCCCTCTACCTCGTTGCTGCTCTGACCCAGCTTCGGGCTGGTGTAGAAGAAGGCGGCGGGGACGAGCAGGCCGATCACCGCTACGGTCATCTGGGTTGCACTGGCACTGATCGCCGTGCGGTTGAAGGTCTGCTTCTCGCGCTTGAGACCGCCAAGAAAGAGAGAGAGGCCGAGGACGAATAGGAGATTACCCAAGATCGAGCCAGTCAAGCTGGCCTTGACCACCTCTGTCAGCCCCTTCTGCAAGGCAAAAAAGGAGATGATCAGTTCGGTGGCGTTGCCAAAGGTGGAATTGATCAGGCCGCCAATGCCGCTCCCGACCCGGCTGGATAGCTCCTCGGTGGCTGTCCCCAGCACCTTCGCCAGCGGGATGATGCCCAACGCGCTGAGGATGAACATTGGCACCCCAGCAACGTGGAATAGCAGGGAGGCGATCAGGGCGACCGGCACGAAGATCAGCAGCACGCCGAACGCTTTGTTCAGGATACCAGCCCCCGAACGGTCGCTCATATCGATCCCAGCGATCTCCAAAGCCTGGTTGAGCAGCGTCCTTTCGTTCTTCAGCACCGGATGCGCCATCATTCCTCCGTTTTAGTGGTTAGACTTGCCGCCCATTATACCCCAATCGGGCGCATCTGCCAACTATGGTATAATCGGGCTGAGCATTGGGTAGAGGAGGAGGGATGGTACTGGCGCAGGTGGTCTGTGGGGTAGGCAGCAGCGTAAGCTATCTCTACATGGCTGGCATTGCTGTCGCTACCTTTGCCTGCGCGTACCTGCTAATCTGGCCGATCGATCGCTTCGCGCAGCGGCACGGCCTGTTGGTGCAGCCCGACGACGAGCGGCGCATCCACCGCCAACCGACCGCACAACTGGGTGGCATTGCGATGTACATCGCCTTCCTGTTCGGCCTCGCTCTCACCTTTCTGCCTTTGCCCTGCTACAGCGGCTGGCAGGGGGAGGATCGTGCGAAGGTGCTGTTGCTCATCTTTGGCGCAACGATCATCTTCGTCGTCGCCCTGCTAGATGACTTGCGCCCCTTGCCTGCTCTGCCCCGCCTGCTGCTGCAATTCATTGCCGCCGGGATAGTAATCCTACCCTACCTGTTCACTGGCACTAGCGATCCCGCTAGCGGCCTCAAGTTGGGCAGCAGTGGCATCCTAATCGACACGATCAACGTGCCGCTTTTCTTCCAACACCTGCTCAACCTGCCGCTGGCCGCCCCAATTGCTGGCGGTACGGCCACTATCGTCATCCCCTTGATCCTTGCTCTGCCCGCGACCTTCGTGTGGGTGGTGGGTATCACCAACGCGCTAAACTGGATCGACGGTATGGACGGCCTCGCCGCTGGGGTAACGCTGATCAGCAGCCTTGTCCTCTTTCTGCGTACTTTCGGTCTGGGACAGGAGATGCTCGCCTTCCTGCCCGCCGTGCTGGGGGCGGCTGCTCTCGGCTTCCTGCCCCACAACTGGCACCCGGCCCGCATCTTCATGGGCGACAACGGGGCAATGTTCCTCGGCTACGTGCTGGCAGTGATCAGCTTCATTGGCGGGGCGAAGCTGGCGACCGCCCTGCTTGTCCTCGGCGTGCCGCTGATCGACATGGCGTGGCTGATCATCTACCGCATCATCCGTGGCGGCAACCCCACGCGGGCGGGTCGTAGCCATCTGCACCACCGCCTGCTCGATATTGGCCTCAGCCAACGGCAGGTTGCGCTGCTGTTCTACGGCCTCTGCGCGGGCTTCGGCGCGCTCGGCCTGTTGCTGCCCAACAGCGCATCCAAGCTGGCCGCCCTGCTGCTGATGGGCATCGTGATCGGCGGCTTCCTGGTCTACATCGCTCGTCGCGAGTTTGATCGGCGGGTTTAGCTGTATAATAGGGCAAAGGAGGGCGCAACCATGAAGTTTTCAGGCAAGGGTGATAGTGGGTACACTGGTCTGTTTGGCGGCGGGGAGCGGGTGCCTAAGTACAACCTGCGGATCGACACGCTGGGCGATCTGGACGAGGCTTCGTCGGCTCTGGGCGTGGCGCGGGCAGCTAGCCAGTCAGCACGGGTGCGCGAGATCGTCTACAGTAGCCAGCAACAGCTATACACGCTGATGGCTGAGATTGCCACCCCTGGTGGCGAATTGGATGCCCAATACACAGTGCAGGCAGAGCAGGTGGCAGCGGTGGAGAAGCTGATTGACGACTTGCAGGAAGAAGTGAAGCTACCCAACAAGTTCATCATCCCAGGGGAGACCCTCGCCTCGGCCCACCTCGACCTCGCCCGCACGGTGGTGCGCCGGGCCGAACGTAGCGTGGTGGAGCTAGCCCACCAGGATTTGGTCAAGAACGAGCATCTGCTCGCCTACCTCAACCGCCTCTCCTCGCTGATCTTCGTCCTTGCCCGCTACGAGGAAGCGGTGGTTGAACATCACGCCTTTGCTATCGCCACCCCGCCAGCCGAGGGCGTGGGGGGCTAGCTGCTCCTTGCCAACAGCTAGCAAAGCGAAGCGGCCCAGCAACTTGCTGGGCCGCCTCCTGCGCTTTAACTGCTACGCTCAAGCCTTGACCGCCAGCTGCTGCTCGATCTTAGCGGAGGCGGTCGCTGGGGCAGAAGCCTTCATAAAGCCGACGAACATCAGGATCGCCCCACCGAGGATGCCCCAGTAGAGGAAGCCTTCAGCGTGCAAGTCGCTGAGAACCCCACCGACGGCGGGGAAGAAGGCACCCACCGCGATGAACAGGTTGCCGATCATGCGGTTCGCCATCACCTTCTTGCGCCAGAACTGGTAGGCACTCCACAACGCGCCGCCACCGAGGGTGATCGTACCATAGATGTTGAAGGGGACGGTGAAGATCGCGCCACCCTCGACGATCTTCTTGCCCGTCAAGGTGCCACCCTGTTGCAGCCCACCGATCATGTTGCTGTAGTTCGGCTCCTGGAAGGTAGTGGTGAACATGAAGACGACTGCGCCGAGCGACATCAGGCCGAGTACGATCATGGCGATGTGCGCGAAGCGGCGGGGGGCGAGCAGGTAGACCGACCCCTGCCCCAACCAGGCCGAGGTGAGGATCGCACCGGTCAGGTACCAGGCGCGGAAGGCTAGGTCGTGGCCGCTGTCGCCTGGTCGCCAGTTGAAGGCAGTGAGGTAGGCCTGGGCCAGGGTGCCAATGCCGTAGAGGACGAGGCCGATGCCCCAGAGCAGCAGGTGCGGCAGGTGCTTGTGCTGCCAGCGATTGAGGACGAACCCAGCGAAAACGAGCGTGAAGGCAAGGGCGACCAGCGAGACGACGAAGTTTACCATTGCGAACCCCTTCCGATCATATGATCCTTTGCGTAATAGTTGGTTAAATAAAGTTGCTGATCATTGCCAGGTCGCCCAGTGGCCCTTTGCTGAGGCTGAGGCGGTAGCGTTGCTCGATCAAGTTCTTTAGCACGGTGGCGGGGATGCCAGTTAGCTTCACCCCGCTCTCCAGGTTGGCGATAGCGTCGCGGCTGCCGATGGAGATTACCTCGCCAACCACGTTCGGCCTGAACTCCTCGCGTCGTTGCTGCCCACCCGCCTGGGCGAAGATGTTGGCGGCTACCGTCTCTGCCTGTTGCAGGGCGATCTGCGCCGAGGGCGGCAAAGCGCGGCTACTGTCCGCCGCGATGCCATTGTCGCCAATAGCGAACACGCCGGGATAGTCGGTTGCCTCCAGGTACTCGTTGACCACCACGCGCCCGCCGCGGCCAGTAGCGGCCCCCGCCTGCCGTGCCTCGCTGACCGCCTCCACCCCACCTGTCCAAACCAGCAGGCCATTAGGGATGGTGCGGCCCGACTTGAGGCTAAAGCTATCTGCCTGTACCGCAGCTACCGGGTCGCCGGTGACCACTGTCACCCCCAACTTCGCCAGTGATTGGGCAGCATATTGCACCATCCAATCAGGGTAGCCGGGCAGCACCTGGCTCTGTGCTTCGATGATCAGCAGCTTTACCTCGGCGCGGGGGATGCTGAACTGCTGGCAGAGGCTGGCGATCCGCTCGGCGAACTCGCCCGCAAGCTCCACCCCGCTGAAGCCACCGCCGCCCACTACGAAGGTGAGCAACCCTTGCCGCTGCTCGCCCACAGGTAGAGCGGTGGCGGCCTGGAAGTTGGTGAGCATCTGCGCCGCTACCCGGCTCGCCTCCCCCGCCGACTTGATCGTGAAGGCGTGTTCCTTAAGGCCAGGGATGCCGAAGAAGGCAGTGGTGCTGCCGAGGGCTAGCAGCAGCCAGCGGTAGGGAATCGCTCCCTTGCTCGTTACCCCATCTGCCTTTGTCTCCACGATCACCCGCTGCTGAGCGAAGTCGAACTGCACCACGCGGGCCTGGACGAAGCGCACCCCCGTGCTACGCAAGATTTTGGCGAACGGCACGCGCACGCTCTCTGCTGTCGCTCGGCCACCAGCAACCTGGTGCAGTTCGGTGATCACCTGATGGTAGTCGTTCACATCGAGCAGAACGATTTCGAGCGGCACTGCTGCCGTGCGCCGCTTCAACTGGGCCAGCTTGAGGGCGGCGCGCAGGCCACCATAGCCACCGCCAATGATCAGTACCCGCTGGCTGGCGGCTGCTGGCTTACCTGCCAGCCCACCATTATGTTGCACTTGCGCCATCTCCGTGATCCCCCTGGCTGGTGGCTGAGATACCACCGACTCCGATTATAGCAATTGACTCGCCTCTATAGCAACTTCGCACGTGTTGTGCCACCTTAACGTTTCAGTAAAAAGCCCGTCGCAACCATCCATCTTGCTGAAGCGTTTATAATATCAGTGACTATTACAAGCAAAATGCCCTTAGAAGGAGCCTGACTAGATGAATGCAGCCGGTACGGAACAGCGGCCACGCAAGCCAATCAAGCCTGACTGGGCGGCCATCTCGCGCCTATTCAGCTTGCTCTACCTCGTACTCACTATGCTGCTAGGCGCAGTGCTGATCTTCGACCTTGCGCGCTTTGTGGAGTACCCCAGCCTGCTAATATCCTTCTCGGTCGCTATCGTCGGCGGGGTAATGGCGGTGGGGGTTGGCTATCTACGGATGCGAGCCGGGCAGGAGCGCAACTGGCGGTTGGCAGCTCTACCTTTCGCCATTACCCTGCTGGCCTGGCTAGGCGATATTCTCTGGCTGGTCGGCATCAAGACAGCTGGCATCTACTTTGGCCCACTGCTGACCATAATCCTCGCCAGCTTTATGGGGCGCAGCGTGATGGCGGCGGGTGTGCTGGTGCTAGCCCGCAACGGACGGCGGTTGCGGGTGGGCCTAATCCTCCTGATCGTCTGCAACCTGTTCCTTAGCGGCCTGCTGGTCTACGGCACCGTCATCGAGCCGTTCAACCTGCAAGTTAGCCGCGTCACCTTGCAGAGCGACAAGCTGCCAGTGGGCTACCGTCTGCGGATCGTGCAGCTATCGGACTTGCACATGGAGCGGATTACAGACCGTGAACGGGCGATGGTTAAGCTGGTCAACGATGCGAGTGCGGATTTGCTGCTCACCACTGGCGATTACCTCAACACCTCTTTCATTACCGACCCGATCACCCACGAGGATGTGCGCTCGGTCTTCCGCCAGATGCACGCCCAGTACGGCACGGTTGTCATTGCTGGCACGGTCGAGTGGGACGTGAACACGCTCAAGCGGCTGTTCGCTGGCACCGATGTGGACGTAATGATCAACAGGGCTGAGGTGAAGGAGATTCGCGGTCAGCGGATCGTGATCGGCGCAACCCCCAGCCGCGATCCGATGTTTGCCGCCGTGCGCCGCAGCATCGCAGCCCAGGGTGGCACGCTAGCCAACTACCGCATCCTGCTGACCCACAAGCCAGAGGACATGGATGTGGCCCAGAGCGACGGCTATGACCTTTATCTCGCAGGCCACACGCATGGCGGCCAGATTGCGCTACCTTTCTACGGCGCGCTGACCACTCTCTCCAAGTACGGCAAGAAGTACGAGCAGGGGCTGTATCATGAGGGTAACACCTACTTCTATGTCAATCGAGGTATTGGGATGGAGGGCAACGGTGCGCCGCGTATCCGCTTCCTCGCCCCACCAGAGGTGACGATCATTGACGTGGTTGGCACAGGGAAGTAGGCGCAAGCTAGCGGGGGAGGGCAAAACTGGGCTACTATGCCAGCGAATTGGGCGAGTTGAGGGCGGGCAGTCGTGCTTTCTGCTATAATAGGGGAGAGAACAAACCTGGCTAGAAGGAAGAAGTCGGATGCGGATCACGAACACCCTCGCTCTTAGTCTGCTGCTGGCAGGGCTGCTTGCTAGCGCGCATTGGCTGGCGCAGGCGAGCGAACCAGCAGGCGGCGCAACCCCAACCAGCACGGTCAGCGTGGTAGCAGAGACGGCTACGCCCCCGCCCCAACTCTCCACGCCCACGCCCACCTATTGCGCCAATCCCTTTGTGGACATTGATGCGACGAACCCGCTCTACCGCTACGTGCTGGCCCTTGCTTGCGCCGGTGTCGTGAGCGGCTATGACGCAACCCACTTCGGGCCGTCGCTGACTGCCAGCCGAGGGCAGTTCGCCAAGATACTGGCGCGCGGCCTCGGTCTCAGCCCGGCCACCCCCACCAGCCCCAGCTTCAGCGATGTACCAGCTAACAGCTTCGCCTTCCCCTATGTCGAGGCACTACGCCTCCACCCTGGGGTGCTTGACGGCTACAGTGGCGGCCCCTGCACGGCAGCGGGGGTGAGTACGCCCTGCTTCCAGCCCAACCGCACCGTCAGCAGAGCGGAGGCGGTCAAGGTGATCGTCAAGGCCCGCGGCTGGGTCTACCTCAGCCCACAGGCTGGATATAGCTTCGCCGACGTGCGCCCCGACCACTGGGCCTACGTCTACGTAGAAGCGGCTTACTACCACGAGGTAATCAGTGGCGCGGGTGGCTACTTTGAGCCGCTGCGTAGCATCCGCCGCGACGAGATCAGCAAGATCGTCCTGCTCGGCGTAAACAACAACTGACAAGCAGAACCCTCACCTGCTGTGGGAGAGGGTAGGAGGCGGGCGCGGAGGTGGGCTACTTGCCTTGCAACCGCTTGAGCAACTCCTCGTCACTGATATCCCCGTAAGCGATGTCGGTGGCGAAGCCGGTGCCAATTCCGCTAAAGAGCGCGCCAAGCAGCTTGCTGGGGAACAGGGGGGCCAACAGTAGCGACGAGGCTACCCCAAACAGCAGCTGCGACGGCTTGACGTTGACCGTCACCTTCGCCGCATCCTTGCCGTCCTGGGCGGCTTTGAGCATCTGGCTGCTGATCGCACCAATCACCACCCCTTGCACGCCAACCAGCACCCGCAGCAGTATCTTGAATAGACCAAACATACTTGTTCTCCTCTTGTGATCATTTCAGGTTTAAGGGCAAGGGCGTGATCGCTCACGCCCTGTAGGATGCTGACTCTCTTGCATACAGCGTGCCGCCGCTTGTCGGCCCGCACAGTATTGGGTGGCTTAGTCTACAGCAACGGCTTGATCGGCGCGCCAGTGTAGAACGGAGGTGATCACCTCGTCCAGTTCACCGTCCACCAGGTTGAAGATCGCGCTGGTCTCGTAGCCGGTACGCAGGTCCTTGACTTGCTGGTAGGGTTGGTAGACGTAGGAGCGAATCTGCGTCCCCCAGCCAACGTGGACGTGTTCGCCGCGCAGGCCCGCCGTCTCCTCCTCCTTCTTGCGACGCTCCATCTCCCAGAGCTTGGAGAGCAGGATTTTCATCGCAGTCTCGCGGTTCTGTAGTTGGCTGCGCTCGTTCTGACAGGTGACGACCGTGCCACTGGGCAGGTGGGTGATGCGGATTGCGGTCGAGGTCTTCTGCACGTTCTGGCCGCCCGCGCCTGCCGAGCGGTAGACATCAATCTTCAAGTCCTCATCGCGCACGTCAATGTTGATCGAGTTGTCGATCTCTGGTAGCACTTCGACGAGGGCGAAGGAAGTCTGGCGGCGGTGTTGTGAGTCGTAGGGTGAGATACGCACCATGCGGTGCTGGCCCGCCTCGCCTCGCAGGTAGCCGTAGGCATTGCGCCCCTTGATCGTCAGGGTGGCACTCTTGATGCCCGCCTCCTCACCCTCGCTCATGTCGCTGATCTCAACATCGTAGCGGTGGCGTTCGGCCCAGCGGACGTACATTCGCATTACCATGCGCGCCCATTCTTGGGCTTCGGTGCCGCCCTCGCGGGCATAGACGGAGACAATCACGTTGTGGTCGTCGTAATCACCGCCAAGCAGCAACTCCATCTCGTCCTGCACAAGTTGCTTGCTGAGGGCGGTCAGTTCACTCTCCAGTTCGCTGATCATGCCCTCGTCGTCTGCCG
>JAYUUN010000074.1:0-11611 GCA_043754535.1 Chloroflexota bacterium
GAGTACGTCTACCACACCCTGGTGGAGGTGTGATCGAGCAACTGCTTGCCGACGAAGATGCCAGCTTCAGCCGCACGGATTTCCGCATCCGCAATGGACACACAGTACTGGTGGCAAAGGGCTAGTTACAAGTGTGGCTGCCCCGTGCCATGACAGGGTCACTCTTAGGGTCACTGTTTCCGGCCCAACGACAACATCCGACGCGGGGAGTTGTCGAAGGTAATACGCTGGGCTGTTAAGAGCAACCCTTAAGTCCTACAGTAGACCACACCTCATCCGCCGCAAAAACCAGCCGCCTCACCTTGATGCTGAAGCGGCTGGCTTTGTTTGTGTTTAACCTAAGGCTAGCACCACTAACCCCACACCGTTGCAATTCAGGGTAGGGACTCGATGGCCCGGCGCACGACTTTGCTCAACTCCCCGCGCCGAATGTTGTCGTTAGGCCGGAAGCACTGGCCTGAGCCACTGCTGCACAGCGCGCCGTTGACGATGCTGCGGGCGACCAGCGTCTCGACCTCGGCGTAGCCGAAGGCGTTAGCAGGCAGGTCGGCGAAGGTCGGTGTGGTTGGGGTGGTGAGCGCACTGTCCAGCGCACGGCGGACGATGACGACCACTTGCACCCGGCTGATGTTGAGGTTCGGGCCGAAGCAGGGCGATTGCAGACCGAGGGCGACACACTGTTGCGGGCTGAGGCCGTTAATCACCCCGGCGTGACCAGCGGCCTGAATATAATTGTAGAAGATATTGGCCCGATTCACATCGCGGAACAGGTCTGTCTGCGACGAGTAATCCGGCAGGGCAAAGCCGAGCGTAGCAATCTTAGCGAACTGGCCGCGAGTGGTGTTGCGGTTCGGCTCAAACCTGAACGTGCCGTCGCCGTTGGGCAAGCCGCTGATCACGCTGCGGCAACCGAGGAACAGGATGTCGTTGTAGAATATGTTGCTGGTCAGTACGTCGCTGTATCTAACCGTGCAGAGAGACGGCCCACCAGCAACCACGACGCGCACCTCGCGGCTGTCGGTCGTCTCCTGATGACCCTCAACATCCTCGTTGCTTACATTGAAGGTGAGGTTAACGGTTTGACCGGGGGTGACGACCGTCGGCACGTTGATTGGGATGGTGAAGGTGATGCTGCTGCCCGCCGCCAGGTCAAGCTGGTTCGGTACTTGGCGGAGGTCAGCCCAGGGCAGGTCGCTGCTGGCGATCAGGTCGTAGCGGTCAGGCTGTTCGCCCCGGTTGGTGATGACAAGGCTGGTAGTATAGCTGCCGCCCGGCTGCACGGTCAAGTCGTTGCCGCCGGTCAGCGTCACACGATAAGCATCGGGGTACGACTCGGCTTCTTCAAAGGTTATGTCGCTGTGTTCTTCCATTGCCGGGTGTTCGTGATCGGCATGGTTAGGCGCGGCGTGGTCGCGCCCTTCCAACAGGGTGCCATTGCCGATACTGCCGCCGCCGAAGGTCAGGTTCACCCAATCATTCTGGCTAGTCAGGAAGTTAGCCAGGAGGTCAGCATTGATGTCAACAGCAAAGTTAAGCTGGAAGGGGCTAATAGTACCGTCAAGGTTCCAGTCAATCGGGCCATTAGCGTTGGCGACGATCATTCCAGGGCCATTGGGGCCGAGCTTGCGGCGAGTGCTGTAACCGTTGATGGCCGCGCCACCGTTGATGCCGATCGGCTCAATCAAGCCCCCTGTTTCGTTCAGCCCCGGTATGTTGTTGAAGCGTGAGTAGTCGAGCCAGCTAGTGCCGCTGGGCTTGTTGGTCAGCACCCCCTTCTGGAACATATAGTTCATCACGCTGAAGTAGTTAGGCTTGTAGTTGAATCCGTCAGCCCCACCGTGACCGAGGCCGAGGGCGTGACCGAACTCGTGCATGAACGTCCCGGCCTGCTCCGGCACAGTACCGACGTTATCCGTCCAGCCGCCGAGGCTGACGACGAAGTTGCTGGCAGCTAGACCCCGCGAGTAGCCACTCGTGTTTCCCAGGCCTTGCGTCGAGGTCTTTAGCTGGTGGGCGAAGATCGTGTAGTAGAAAACATCGCGGCGGGCGGAGGTGAAGAAGGTGTTGGCATAGGCATCAAAGCCGCTCCAGATCAGGAGTTTGTTCGTCTCAACAATCGAGGTAGAACCTGAGAGGCTGCCCCACTTCACGCCTGGCCCTGCATTCATGAAGGTGTTCGGACCAGCATCAATGTGCAGCCTGATTCCGGTCTGGCCGTCGAGATTGGTGAGCGGCGCATTGTTGAAGGCGATCATCAAAGCAGCCAGCGCTTCGGCCTTCGGCTTGTGGCTGTGATCGTTAGCAACCATGTAGTCCGCGTCCACAAAGTAGTCCACTTCCACAAAGAGGTCTTTGTGGCAGGGGCTGGCTCCCATTGCAGGCAGGTTCACGCCGTTGTGACCGTTGATCTCCCAGATGTCTGGCAGTGCGTCACCGTCAAGGTCGCGAGTCGGTGGGATCGTGCCGCCAGGCACGCAGTTGACGGGGGTTGGGGTGCTGGTCGGGAAGCCGATAGGTAGGGGCGTGTTGGTGCGCGTCGGCGTAGCAGTCGGGTTGCCGATGGGGAAGTCAGTTGGCGTAGCAGTCGGGTTGCCGATGGGGAAGTCAGTTGGCGTGGCGGTGGGCGTGCTGCTGACCGGCGTGCGGGTCGGCGTACGGGTGGGAATGCTGGTAGCTATGGTCGTAGGGGTGCAGGTCGCGCCGGTCGAGCTGATGCAAGAGGTCGCGGTTGGTGAGGCGGCAGTAGGGGTGCAGGTCGCGCTGCCACCCGGCCCGAAGCAGGGGGTCTCGGTCGCGGCTGGCTGGGCGGGTGGGACGAAGGGAATGCTGCTGGCGACGCTACTGTTGGGCGCACGGAGGTCGTGCGCCTGCGTGCTGACCGTGCCGCCGAAGATCAGGGCCAAGGCGAGGATCAGGGCCAGCATCCGCTGGCTTGTGAGTCTGGGGTTGCGCATTACTAAAGTCCTTTCTGGCTAAACGCCGCTAGGCGGCTCAATTAGGTGTGGGTCGTTTGGGTAGCGAGGCCGGGTTGTTCCAGGCGTAGGCTGATGAATTGGCAGAGGCCTTCGAGCGACTGGAAGTAGGTACGCTGGCCGCTGGGTGTGTGTTCGACTGAGCCGCGCCAGACCGGTAGGTTGCCATCCGGCTCCAGCCAGAGGCGGACGATAAAGAGATATTGTGCTTGCACGCTGCTTGCACCTTTCTGTTGCCTCAACCTCAAAGACAGGCGGCTTGCTAGGCGCATTCCATTGTCAAAGCCATTATAGCTGGGGAGCCGTCCCCCAGCCGTCGCAGCTGGGAGCGAGCAGCAATAGGCTGGGTCTCTGCTCAAAACCGGGCCGGAAATACAGCAGAGAACTGGGTGGCGACTAAGTAGAGGTGCTTTCTGGACGGCTACAAGCGGTGTGGAGACGAAAGGGGTGGTGTGGGTAACAAAAGAGAGGTGCGCTTTGGAGTGTCGCCGCCCTTTGTGGTAAGATGCAGCAAGCTCAACAGACAAGGCTCATGTAAACCAACAAGGGGACTAACAAGGAGTACGCCAATGCTCGCTATCCGGCTATTTGGTAGCCCCAGCTGGCGCAGGGACAAGGGCGAGTGGACGATAGTACCGCCGGTTCTGCAACCACTGCTCGGCTATCTGCTGCTGCATCGCAACATACCCTTGCCGCGTGACATAGTGGCCGCCGCCCTTTGGCCGGAAGTTCACGACACGGTTGCTCGTGCCAAGCTGCGTCGGGGGCTACACCGCTTGCGAGCGAGCTTGCCACCGTTGAGCGATCCCGATTGGGTGCTAGCCGACAATACGACGATCCAGTGGCAGCCGCAGGCCGCTTACTGGCTGGACATCGCTGCCTTTGAGCAAGGCAGTACCAGCCCTGACCAGCTGGCCGAGGCCTGCGACCTCTACCGGGGCGAACTGCTACTCGGTTGCTACGACGACTGGGTGTTGCATGAGCGCGAACGCTGGCGCAACCTCTACCTGACCAACCTTGAGCTACTGATACGCAAATGCCGGGCTGAGCGAGACTACCCCCGTGCTATTAGCTATGCCAGCCGCTTGTTGAGCGTTGAGCCGTTGCATGAAACCGCCGTGCGACTGCTAATGTCGGTACGTTACGAGGCTGGGGACGGGGCAGGGGCGACTGCCGAGTACCAACGCTTCGTCAGCCGCCTACAGGCCGAGCTTGATACGCCGCCGATGGTGGACACAACGGCCCTCTACGCTGCGATCAGGGCAGGCGCACCCCTACCCCAGCCAACCGCCCACCTCAGCCTCAACCCAGAGCGAGCGAGCCAACCCGAATTGCCCTTCGTTGGGCGCACTAGTGAGTTGGCGACGTTGGAGCAGGCCTGGGTACAGGCAGGTCAGGGACGCGGTAGCCTGGTGCTGGTCAGTGGCGAAGCCGGTATCGGCAAATCGCGGCTGGCGACCGTTGCCAGCCACACGGCTGAGCGTATGGGTGGGCGAGTGTTGCGTGGACAGAGCGAGATCGGCATCACTGTTCCATATCACACTGTTGTGACCGCCTTGCGCCCGGTCTTGCCGCTGTTGGCTGCCAGCCATGCCAACCGCACCGAGCTTGAGACGCTCCTGCCGCTGCTGCCCGACCTTGCCCGCTACCGGCCTGACCTCCACCCACCAGCCAGCCTTGAACCGGCGCAGGAACGTGACCGTCTCTACCGGGCCTTGCGTGCTTGCCTGAGCCAGCTTGCCGCTAGCCGTCCACTCCTGCTGATCATGGAGGACCTGCACCTGTCCGACGCTGCCACGATTGACTGGCTGCGGTTCCTTAGCGAACGCCTGACGACCTTGCCCCTGCTGGTTGTCATAACCTACCGCGAGGCAGAGGTAGGCCGTGACCATCCGCTGCGTAACCTGCGGCGCAGTCTGCCGCAAGCAACTGTTCACCACCTGCCGCTGCCCCGGCTGGATGCGGTTGCTGTTGCCGCCTTGTGTGACAGCCTGCAATTGGCCGAAGCCGGGCTTGAACAGCGTTTCTACCAGGAGAGCGAAGGCAATCCCTTTATCCTCAACGAACTTGTTGCCAACCTTGCGGATCATCGCGGGGGGCGTGCAGCCAACCGACCGACAGCCCTGATGATCTCGATGTTGATTGGTGACCGGCTGCACCGCTTGCAGGCTAATACCCGGCTGATCGCCGAAGCCGCTGCTGTGGTGGGTAGTAGCTTCAACGTGGAAGTCATGCTGGAATTGACGGGCCGCTCCGAGGCCGAAATACTGGCGGCGATTTTTGAGTTGCTTGATGTCAACCTGCTGTACGAAGGGCTGGCGGGCGCGTACAGCTTCAGCCACCATCTGATCCAGTCGGCGATCTATGCCGCCCTCGATCCCACTGTGCGGAGCCGCCGCCACCGTCGTCTGGGGCAGGTACTGGCCGAGTTGTACCCTACCGAGGTGGACGCAATGGCGGCAACTTTGGCCCGCCATTGCGAACTCGGTGGCGACACAGCATTGGCAATCAGCTACTACCAGCGAGCCGCAGCTTACGCCCGTAGCCTCTATGCCGACGAGGACGCACTGACCGCACTCACCGCCGCCCTGAGCCTGACTGAGGAGGGGAGCGCGTGCTTCAACCTGCTGTTGCTACGCGAGGGGATTCTGGATCGGCTGGGGCGGCGGGAGGAGCAAGCCGCCGTACTAGCCGAACTGCGGCGAATGGTGGGTGAGCCGGGCAACGCAAGGTGGGAGCGCGAACTGCTGCAACGTGAGATCAGCTTCTATCACCTGACCAATCGGCGTGAAATCGAGGCCACCATCATTAGCCAACTGGAAGCGCAAGCTGGCGACGAACTTCACTGGCAGGCAACGGCTATGCTGGCCCGCGCCTATTATCATTTCGCCTGCGGCGAACTTCCCCGTGCCAAAGAGTTGAGCGAGGCGGCGGTGGGGCTGTACCAGATGACGGATGATCGGTTGGGAGAGGTGCAGGCTTACTGCTTGCAGGCTAGTTGTGGGGTTGACATGGGTTATTTTGATGAAGTGCGTCACATCACTGCTAAGGCTTTGCAACGCGCCGGGCCGAACGATCAACACCTGCTGGGCGACATCCTGCGGCGGGCGGCTCTTAGTGCCAACCGTCAGTTGCAACATCAAGCTGGTATCCACTTCGGCAAGGAAGCTCTGACCCTGGCCGAGGCCACCCATGACCTTGTGCTTGAGGCTTATGCTTGTAATGTGCTGGGTAGCCTTAGCCTGAACGCTGGCTACTACGAGGACTGTCTGGCTCAGTACCAGCGGGCGCGGAGCTTGTTTGCCAACCTCGGTATGCAGCGCGAGGAGGCTTGGGTGCTGGGCAATTTTGCTATGGTGCGCGCCCGACTGGGTCGCAGCCGTGAAGCATTGGATGCTATACAGCAGGTTGATGCTATTTTCCAGCAGCTAGGCGACATCAACGCGCAAGTGGTGGCGGCAATCAACCTATCTCACATAGCGAACAACCAACGCTGGGCCAGCGAGGCGCAGGTGGCAGCCCTGCATGGTCTGGCACTAGTAGCGACTACCGGCAGTGCTTTTTACCACGCTACCCTCCTCTGCAACCTCGGCACGGCTGAACTGGATTTGGGCGATCCAGCAGCGGTTGTCCATCTGGCTGAGGCTGTTGCCCTCTGCCGCCCGCTGCACAACAACACCGATTTGGGGGAGATACTGCCCTACCTCACAGCAGCTTACCTTGCTGACAGCCAACTGGAAGCAGCAACGTGGTTGGTGGCCGAGATGTTCGAGCAAAGTGACTACGAGGTTGATGAGTTCTTTGTTCATTTCCTGGCTGCCTGCGTTGAGCGAGCCGCTGGCAATCGGCTCGTAGTGGCTGCCCATCTAAATCAAGCCTATGCTGGCTTCCAGCAGAAAGTTAGCTCTGCTAAGGCAGTTTTTGGGGGGATAGCCGATCAGCAATGGCACACCTACTATGAAGGTAAGTTCTTCCACTCTGCCATCCTCAACGCTTACGAGCGCGGGGTCTGGCCTGCATGGGCAAAGCTGCCAGAGGGCGTGACCGAGGAGGTGCTACCTGCCTGCCGCTACTGCCAGCGCAGCACCGCCGTGCAGCGGGCAGGGAGCAATGGCAGTGGCAACCAACGCTATCGTTGTACAGCTTGCCAACGCTACTTCACGGTCGAGCGCAAGGCACACGGTCACGCTGAGCATCTGCGCCAGCAAGCCCGTATAATGCACCGCGAGGGGAAGGGTATACGCGCCATCGCCCGCGAACTGGCGGTCAGCCACCGCAGCGTTAGCAACTGGCTCAGAATTGAGACCGAAAGTTAGATAGGACTTACGCACATAGCAAGGTAGTAGGTGGGTTGGCCCTCAGTGTTTGCAACGCAAGGAGCTTAGTATTAGCCAGCAGCGTAAACACCGGCTCGTGTAGGTACGCCTGCAACGCATTGCGGATGATCGCCCGCTTGCTCTCATACCAACTCTGCCCACCTTTGAGCCATTCCACTTCCAAGCCCAAGAAGGCGCGGATGTTCATCCCAATACGGTTGCGTTGGCGGTCGGCCCACCGCTTGACTGCGCTCGACACATAGCTGCTTGAACGCACGATGGTACTGCTCGATCTTCCATACTTGGTGGCTCACCACTGCCAGCTTGCCTTCGTCGATCACCGCCCAGTCAGTAGCCCAGTGTTCAATGTCGCCGTCTGGGGCGACTAGCCTGAACACCGTGATGGGGCCATAGCCGTGCAAGTGGACGACCCCCCGTGGTGCGGTCAGCTTGAGGTCACTGGCCACCCCCTTCGCAGCGAGGCGGTGCTTACCAGCCGGCTATGGTCTCAATGGCTGGTAGCGCTTCCGCTCGGCAACGGCTCTCGCCCTGACTAGAGGTCTTGGCTTTATGAGCGGTGGGCTAGCGGCACTGCTACTTGAGACTAGAGGCAAGCAAGAATACACGCCTGCCGCTCTGTTGATGCTTGCACTCTACAGTGTTACAGTAGGCCTACCGAGCCTCATTGCCTACACCCTAGCCAAACGCTACAAGCAGGCCTGGCGCAGCAAAAGCTCCTGGCTGAACTACCCCAGCCCGCTGCCCGACCTGATTCTGATGGTTGCTCTGTTTACTGGTCAAGGGCGTAAGCACCTTAGCCAAGCTGCAGCACGAGATGGCGGTGAGTTGCTGCGGCGCATCATCGTTCGCGCTGTCACCAGCCTCTTGCTGCTACCACCGGCTAGCTGCCTGTCGCTGACGAGGCAGCCATCGGCCAGCCGCAAGCTGCTCGCGCTCTGTTCGCTGCCCAGTCGCCAGCTAAGTGTGCTAGGGGCAGCGAAGGGGTTGGCGGTATGCGCCATCGGCTGATCTAGCTTGTGCAGGGCAGCCGCAACCGCCACGCAGCAACTATCCGCTTTATCACCAATTAGCAGGTACATTGCACCGCCTCCCTTTTATCAACTGGCAACCGTCACCATCTTACGCCCAAGCCGCACCCTGTGTCAACGCCCGTGCAGCGGTTGGCTAGCCCCTATGTTGACCCCCAACTGCCCAGCCTGATCCTCAACAGCAAGGTTGCGCCTGACCTTATCGGGGTTGGTGAGACCTTCACGGTCACGGTAGTCATCTTCAACCAGGCCCGCTACAACGCCAGCAACACGGTAGTCACAATGGCCGTACCAAGCGGCACCCTATCCTTGCCCACGACGCAGCAGACCATCACCTGGCGGCCAGGGCTAATCGCAGGCGGCAGTGCCATCACCCTGACCGCCAGCTTGCGCCTGGTATCTGGCACGCTGGACGCTGTGCTGTTCCGGCCCAGCGTGCTGGCTGATGGCCTGACCACGCCGCTGGTGGCTCAAGCGGGCGCACTAGTCGAGAACCGCACGATGCAGCCAGCTACCGCCGCCTTCATCCCTGGGCGGGCCGCTATGCTGCGCAGCGTCGATCAGCACCTCAGCGTAGCTCTGCCCGCTGGGGTCTCCAACCGTAACCTCAACCTGCGCCACACCTATACCACTGGCACCGTAGGCTTGGCTAACTCCCGACGTGGCTTGGGCGGCTTCTCCCTGGATGCCACTAATGACCAGGGGCAGCCAGTCCACCAGTTCAGTCAGCCTGTAACGATCACCTACCACTACTCGCTAACCCAGCTTGACGCGCTCGGCATTCTACCTGACGACCTGACCCTCTACTGGCACGAGCCGCAGAGTGGGCAGTGGCAGGCAATCCCCACGACCGTAGATCAGGCTGCTGGTACTGCAACGGCGCAAGTGAATCACTTCAGCAACTTTAGCTTCGGTGATAATTCGACAGTCTCAACCGACTTCATCCCCAGCCTGCAAAGCTGGCAGACCAACCTTTACACTGGAGCGGCTAGCTATTCCTACCCCATCGAGGTACCAGCGGGGCCAACAGGGATCAAGCCTGACCTTGCCCTGAGCTACAACAGCTCCGCGACCGATGGTAAAGGTGGGCAGCGGCAGCAGTTGCAATCTAACTGGGTGGGACGCGGCTGGAGTCTGGATACTGGCTCCGTCAACCTGAACATCCAGCACCAGGAAGGTGGCAATGCAGTCGGCTACTACAGCCTGGCCTTCAACGGACGCTCCTTTGATGTGGTGCGGGGTGCTTGTATTACGGCTGGTGACTGCAACAATACCGATGTTACCAAGTGGTACTGGACTAGTACCGACGAGTCCTTCGTCAAGGTGCGGGTGGTCAACAATGGGCTATCTTACCCGGGTAGAGGTGGAAGCTACTTTGTGCCTCCTGGTTCTGGAGACACCGTTTTCATCAACCGGACTAAGTGGCAGGTGTGGGCGAAAGATGGTACCTACTTTGAGTTCGCTGAGGATCTCTGGTGGGGCTGGGACTGCTCAGTTGGTAGCAGCATTTCCGATGACTTCCTGCAGACTTACAAGTGGAATCTGTCCCTGGTGCGCGACACCCACGGCAATGGCATCACATACCAATACGGGCGTAAGACGGAACCAGTATCAACCCCTGTTGGCTGCAACCGCATCGCTAGTGGTACGGTGGACAATGATAGCTGGCCCTCAAGCGTAACTTGGGGTGGCAACACCAACGCTGGTAATAGCGACCGTTACCGGGTCGTCTTCGACTCCACTGATCGTACCCTCGACCAGTTCAACGAGCATGCGTCAGGTGTCCTCGGCAGAGGCACGCGCCAGAGTCAGCAGCTTAACGATGTTCGGGTAGAGAGCTACGTCAACACTTCCTGGCAGCTCATGCATCAGTACAACCTTAGCTATACGAGCGAGTTGTTCTCCGATGCAAGCAAGGGTACCTGTATCGACCCTAACAACTGCGACCCCCGCAACATCAATGATTATTACTATGCCCCCTTCATCGACACCGCCAAGTTGACCCTCAAGCAGATCGAGCGCACCGACAAGAATGCTGGGATTGGCCTTGGTGTTCCTAGCTACTCTCTGCCGCCAATGGTTTTCGCCTACAATTCTGGCACCGTGGCGCGTGGCACTGGCTACTACCCTAACCCCGGCTGGAATCGCTTGCAGAGTACCAGCAATGGCTACGGTGGCACCGTTAGCTTTATCTATGAGAACATCGGCAAAGTAGTCTCAGATACTATTGGCACTAACAACGGTGATGCCAGGAAGTTCCGCAACAACCTGCGGATTCAGTACCAGAGCCTGAACGATGGCATGACTGGCATCGTCAACGATGGCGCGGCCCACGTCTATACCACCACCTATAGCTACAGCAATCCCGCCTACAATACGTCATCAGACCCACTAGCTGGTGGTTATCCCAACTCAGACCGCCTGCTACTCAGCAGCAAGTTTGGCCTGTCAGACTACCTGGTTAGGCCAGAGAACACCGAGTTCCGTGGTCACAGCAAGGTAGTGATGACCGACACGCGCGGCTACCAGAGCGAACACTACTTCTACCAGGGTAACGCTGGTTGTAGCCCAGCAGTAATCACCAATACGCTGCCGACCACGGATGCCTGCTTCATCGAGATGCGGCGGCAGGAGTTCAACCTGGGCCGCGAGTACCACACGATCACGCGTGGTGCAAACGCGGCCAGCAACCCGCTAAGCGAGTCCTACAGCGACTACGCCCTCGCCTTCTACGATTATGGCGGCTACCATCTCGAACTGGGTAGCGACTACATCACCGGCACCAGCGGACTGTGGCACGGCTTCAGCTACATGACGCAGACGCGGGAGATCACCTATGACCCCGCTAACCCCGCCGCCTACCGCAGCAAGAAGACGCAGTACGACTATGCCACTGCCCTCAACCAGTATGGCAATATGACCGAGATGCGTGAGTACGATGCCAAACCCGGTGGCGACGAGCTGCTGCGGAAAGTCAGTTATGCCTACGCCAGCCGAGACGACTTCGCCAGCAACCCCACTGCCGCAACTGGCACCTACATCGTTGACCGCCGTACCCAGGAGTTTATCCGCGGTGGGCAGGGGAACTACCTGGCGGGCAGCCTCTATGCCTACGATGGTGACCTCTACAACCTGGGTACGAAGGGCGAGTTGAGCAAGGTCTTCAAGTTTGCTAACCTGAGCGGCACTGCTATCAACCCTGCTACTTACACTGGCACCGACAGCAGCTTCGCCTACGACACCTTCGGCAATATGGTGCGTACCACTAGCTACA
>JAYUUN010000075.1:0-3742 GCA_043754535.1 Chloroflexota bacterium
CCGCGCCAGATGGAGCGCGTTCCGGCGGGCGCACGCTTCCGCTTCAATATTGCCTATAGCGTGCTAACGCGAGCGGATGCTGACAACTTCATCGTCGTGCTGGAAGGCTTGCGCCTGCTCGAAGATGACTATCTTGGCGGCCTCGGTTCGCGTGGTTCGGGGCAGGTGGCGTTCACCAACCTACGGCTTAACTGGCGTTCACGTAAGTTCTACGAGGGTGTTGTGGTGGAGAATGACATTGTTGAGGCGCAGAAGCTCTGGCCGCCTGCTGACACCAACCTAAAGCGTAAGCTACCGCGCCTCTCTGACTTGACTAGTGAGCGTTTGAGCAAGGTAGTTGCATACATTAACGATCAGATCAAGGCCGAACACCCATGACCCTGCAACTGGTACGCCTCAAGCTACAAACCCCCTTCCACGTCGGTGAGCGTGGCGTTGGCCTCGAAGGGGCGACGGCTGCTATTCAGGCTGACACGCTGTTCGGCGCGATCTGCCATGCCTGGCGGCGGCTGTTCGGCCTGCACGACAGCAAGTATGGGATAGGCCTACAAAACTGGCTGAACAGTTTCCCCCGACTGATGATGGGTAAGGAGGCCGTGGAAGGGGGCGAGTCGGCCAACTATTTCGAAGGTGAGGGCGCGCCACCGCTGTGTCTCAGTTCGCTGTTCCCCTATGTGCGGCTGGTGGATGGCAGCAGCGTCTACACCCTGCCACTGCCGCTCGGCTTCGACTATGAGGGCGATGTCAAGAAGCTGAAGAAGATAGCCTGTGCCAGCTTTAGCCAGTTCCGACCGGCTGCGGCTAGCTGGCCGTTGCTCAACGTCAGCGACCCTGCCACGATCCAGGATGGTACAATCTGGTTGAGTGCGGAGGAGCGCAGTAATCTGCCGCCCAGCACGAGCGAGGCCGAGCAACTGGGCGGCAACCAGCGCAGCCTCCCGCTCTGGCAGCTTGACAAGCAAGAGGTGCGGCGGTCGCTCTACGATAATATGGCAGTGCCGCACGTGACGATTGACCGCCAGACCACTGCCCCGGCTCTTTATCATGTCGGTAGTGTGCGCTATGCCGAGCAGACCGGCCTTTACTTCATCGCCGAGGTGATGGATGACACGCTAGTGCAGTTCCAGCAAGCGGTGCGGTTGGTAGGCGACACCGGGCTGGGCGGCAGGCGCACGTCGGGGCATGGGCTGTTCACGCCGACCTTCTTTGGGGCGGAGGGCAAAGCTGATCGTGGCCGTCGCCCTAAACCAACTGATCCCGTTGTTGTCGAGCAAGATGGCAACGCTGCGCTGCTGCTGAAGCTAGTTGAGGCGGGGCAGCGTGGTGACGGCGGTCGCTGGCTCAACCTCGGCTTGGTTGCGCCGCGCAGTGCGATGGAGCTTGGCGACTTGCTGAAGGACATAACTACTGACCGGCCACCGGCCTACCGGCTGCTGCAACGACGCGGCTGGGTGGACTCGGATAGCGGCGAGATGAGCGTGCTGCGTAGCCGGGCGGTGACGCTGTTCAGCCCCGGCTCGGTACTGGCTAGCCGACCGCAGGGCGCGTTGGTCGAGGTCACGCCGCAAGGGGCAGAGGGGAAGGCTGGCTCTCACCCTGTTTATCGGTTTGGTTGTGGGTTGAGTGTGAGCCTTAATTTGCCTTAAGGAGAAGCGCAATGAACGAGCAAGACTACTTCGAGGAAGACGCAGACGACGACTCATACGACCCAGAGGACTTTCAATGTCCTTTCTGCGCTTCTTTTGGTATGCCTATTGGGTTGGCTCTAACTGGTCAGACTGATGGGAGTGCTGCTCCCTACGGTCTTAGTATTCTTCAGTGTCCCAGATCAAAGAAATGCGGTAAAATATCCATCTGGGAGGGCTACAAGGTATTGTACCCACCAACAGGTGGACACCCCTTTGCGGAGCGTAGTATGCCGAAATCCGTCAAGAAATATTATGAAGAAGCACGTAGGGTGGCTACTGCATCTCCACGTGCTGCTGCGGCACTTCTTAGACTAGCTATGGAGGAGTTGTTTAGGTACTTTGCTGGGCTAGAACGTTACAGACAATGTGAACTACACTCTGAAGGTGTGGGTACCTTGAAACATAACATCAGCCAAATGAGCCGTCACGGACATATTGATGAAGAAACTCGGAAGAAGCTAGACTACGTTAAGCTTACTGGTGACTACGGAGTGCATGGTATGCCGATAGTCTTTTTGGAGGATAACGAATCTACAACTCATCTACTGTTCAGGCAGGTTAATAAGATTGTAAGGAAATTGATTGCAGAGCCACAAGAAGAAGAAGCAAGCGAGCGTAAAGTTCAAAGTCTACAGCGTGCAGTTAATACAGCCGCCAAGCAAGCAGAGCAAAGCTCTAACTTGGTAGAGGATGTGAACAATGACAACAACTAACTACCGGCTTGAAATCCTGACCCCCACCCATGTCGGCAGTGGCGACAGCTATATGTGGCTGGACTACGTGTATGAGGGCGGCAAGCTGTATGTGCTGGATATTGGCCGGGTTAGTCAGGCACTTACCCGCAGCGGGGTGATCAGCGTCGGCGAGCTGGTCGAGTGGATGAAGGACGCTACCTTTAGCTGGAACCGGCTATTGCAGCAGGCCGGGGTTGCAGCGGCTAGCGTGGCCGACTACGCCATTCCAGCAGCAGGCGACCCGGCAGTTGATAGCACGGGTAGGCGGGGGCAGCGTGGCGGTGAGGTGCGGGTCATTGCCCGTAACGCTAACCGCCAGCCTTACATACCGGGGAGCAGCATCAAGGGGGCAATCCGTTCGGCGGTGGTAGCGCGGCTGTTGCCGGGGGTAAGCAACAACGAGCTTGGCGGCAAGGTTGGCCGAGGTCGCAAGGAGTTCGCTGCTGGGCAGCTTGAGCAAACGCTGCTGGGTAGAGACCCTAACCACGACCTGTTCCGCGCCTTGCAGGTTAGCGACAGCGACCCCTTTGCGCTGGATGATGTACGAGTGGTCGAGGTTAGGCGGGGACGCAACTTCGATGGCACAGGCGGGATGTTGACCTTTGTCGAGGTGCTGCGGGCAGGGGCGGCGACGGTGGTCAAGCTGCGGGTGGATGATGGCTTGTTGGAGGCGCACTTCCGCACGCTGGGTTGGAGCAGCCAGCAGGTAGCTATCCTGCGCGACGAACTGGCAGCGGCCTGTCGGGAGTTCAGCGCGACGGTGGTGCAGGAGCAGCGCAAGTTTTACCGCCCAAACTGGCAGGAGAGTGAGGACGCGGCCAGCTTCAGTCTGCTGCTGGGCTGGGGTGGTGGCTGGGCGGGCAAGGCTCCAATAGGTGTACGGCTGAAGGGGCAGATGCCGGACTTCTTCGAGCAGACGGCCAACTATTTGCAGATGGGCAAGCGCGAGGTGGTGATTAGCGCGGACACCTTCCCGACCAGCCATTGGATGGCGCGGGAGGGCAGTCAGGAGTTGCCACTGGGCTGGGTGCGGCTGACCCCAACCGATGCGGTGGTAGCTTTGCCGCGCTTGCAGCCGGTGCAGGTGAGAAATGTCGAAGTCAAGCTACTGCCGCGTGCGGTAGTGCAGCAGTCGTTGCCGCCGCGTGGCGACCGCCGCGACGCTCCTGTTCGCAGCAACCAGTTTGTGCCAGCCGAGCGACCACAACGCCAGGGCGGAGCGCAACGCATCACGAGCGAGGCTGAGATTGTGCGCGGGCGGCTGGTGGTTGGCACGGTGGTTGAGGTCAAGCCAAACATGGTACGGGTCGAACTCTACCC
>JAYUUN010000076.1:0-34263 GCA_043754535.1 Chloroflexota bacterium
CCAGCCGCGCTCCTGCCGCTGGGGTCGAACCCGTCAGCCGCGAGTGCGCCAAACTAACCCCGCTGACTGCGAAGCTGAGCAGCAGAGCGGCCAAGAGGGCAAGACCAATTTTGCGAAAGTTTTGCATATAAGCCTACCATCCGACTCTGCGCCGCCGCCACGCCCCCAGCTAGCTGCCAGACCCCAAAATTACTCATGCCAGGATAGCTCGGTGTGGCTGCCGTTCTCGTACTTCTGGAACTGGGTGAGAGCGGCAGTGGCAGGATCAAGCTGGTAGAGACCAGTTGCACCGACGAAGATTAGCCGCGTGCCGTCCTTCGACCAGACCGGGTAAGGCATATCCTCGTTCAGGCTGGTCAGGCGACGTAGGCCGCTACCGTCGCTGTTGACGATCCACAAGTCCCAGGGCAGGCCGTGCGCCGAGGCTGCGGTAGGGCCGAAGAAGCCAACGATGCCATCCCACAAGCTGGCCTGCGGGGGGGTCTGCGGCCCACCAATCGCCGCAAAGACTACCCGCTGGCCGCCGGGCGCAACGGCGGGGGCATAGATAGCGATGAACTCGCTGCCCAACACTTGCTTTGCGTTCTTGCCGTCCAGGTCGGCGATCATCAGCCGCTGGGTGGTGGTGGGGATTGGGGTGGTCGGCACATTGCCAGGGCGGGTGGGCAGAGCGGCAACGGTGGCAGCCATACCCTCGTCCTCTGGCAGCGTCTCTACATAGAACAAGTGCTGGCCGTCCAGCCGGGGCAACTGGGCGTTGGCGATCAGCGACACGCTCTTGCCGCTAGCCAGATCGAGGCGGCGCACATCCCACTTCTGCCCAGTAAAGTTGCCCTGCGCGTCGTACTGCCACTTCATCGCATGATAGTAAATCTGCTTGCTGTCGGGCGACCACTGCGCCGCCTCCAGGTTCTCATCCGCTACGTGAGCGGCTAGCTGCTGCTTGCCGCTGCCGTCGGCGTTCATAATCCACAGTTCGCTCAGTTGGTCGGCCATCGGGTCGCGCGGCTCGGCGGCGTAGGTGTAGACGATCTGCTTACCGTCGGGCGACCACACCGGGTCTTTCGCCCAGGAGCGCAGTTCTGGGTAGAAGGTGAGTTTGCGCTGGCGTTTGCCGTCGAGGGTGGTCAGCCAGATATTACTGTTGCGGGCAATGATGAGGCCACTGCTCAGCGGGCTGGGGTCTTCGGCAACTGCCAGCGGTTTGGCTAGCAGAACAAAGTGCTGCTGCTGCTTCTGGTAGTTCATGGTGTCCAGCACAAAGTAGTAGCGGCCCGCCTGTGAGGGGGTGGAGAGTTGCGCCTGCCACCAGCCCGGCTCCATGCTGGGGAACATTGCGTAGGGGTTGAGCGGCTCGCCACCGTAGAGGGCGGGCTTGCCCTGCTCGTCGTAGACGCTGAGGCTGGCAGAGAGGATGTCGCTGCTATGTTCGCCTGCCAACCTGACCAACACCTTGAGCGGGCTGGCAGTGTAGTAGTCACCAGTTGGCTCAAAGCGCAACTCGGCAGCCTCCACCCCGGCTTGCGCGAGTGGGGGGGTGGGGGCCGCGAGGTCGAGGGTACCAGCGGCGGTTGGCTGCAAGTCTACGATGCGGATTGGCGTGCTTTGGCCGACAACCGGCACCGTGTTGACCGGCCTACCCCCACTGGGCGGCACGTAGATCGGGTTGCTGACACTACTGCCCTGGTCGCAGGCAACCGCCACCAGTAGCAGGGCAGTAAGGGCAAGGACGAGCAGGCGGCTGACGGCCCAGCGGTTGGGCAGATGTTTTGCCAATGGAGATACCCCTCTTTAGGCACAATCTTAGCAGACGGAAGTTTGTTCTCTGCTACAATTATACCTGAAGTGGGGGGGACGGGCAAAAAGGGCAGCGGCTTTCTAATGCAGATTTAACCGTGCTGTCAAAGGCAGCCGCCCACCCACTGCCTGGCGGCTTGGCGGATGAGCCTGCTTGAGCGTGGCCGCATCGTCTTGCCACTTGACCTTGAACGTTTTACTACGAGCCATGTCGTCACCTCCTGACGACACTAACATACTGTCCAGCTAAGCACAATGGTATCAGTCCCGTGGCAAGCAAAAGCCCCTACCAGAGATGGTAGGGGCTGCTGTTGGACGCTGCCTGAGGAACTAGCGGTTGCCGCTGAAGCGAGCTTCGACCCGCCCGAAGGAGATCGTGTCGCCGTCGCGCATAGCCTGCGGCACCTTGGGGATCAGCTTCACGCCGTTGAGCTTGGTGTAGTTGGTGCTGTTCAAGTCCTCCAGCAGGAAGGTGTCACCATCGCGGATGATGCGGGCGTGGCGGCGGCTGACTCCACCTTCCTCGCCACCATGACTAGTGAGGTCGATGTCGGGGAAGATGTCGCTGACTGGGTCTTCGCGGCCCACGATCATCTCCTCCTTGTCCAGGCTGAACTCGACCCCGCTCCGCAGGATGATGCGGGGTGCGCTGACCGCAGTGGCCGCCTGTCCAGCCTGCTGGCCGCCCTGGGTGCTGGCTGGAGGCATGGCAATGGTTGGCTGCTCCTCAGCGGCAGTGCCAGCCCCACCTGCCAGGTCGTCGCCCGCCATTGGGCTGCTAGTCTCCGGGGTGACAGCCGCGCTACTCTCCAGCGCACTGCTCTCGGCCATGTGCTGATCGCCCTGCTGCTCCTGCTCGTTCATGGTTGGGGCAATAGTGATTGCAGCGGCGGTCGCGCTGGTGGGGCTACTGGTTGCCTCCTCGGTGCTGGCTGGGCTAACCACCATCACCTCGTCCGCCCCGGTGATCACCCCTTCGTGCTTGCTGCTGGGGCTAGCTTCGTCGGCGGTGAGGGCCGAACCAACCCCAGCTTCAGCCATGCTGATCGCGTCGCCGCTGATCTCGCCCACCTCTGGCTCGGTCGCATCGCTGCCAATAGTCTGGTCAAGGGGGTGCGACTGGTTGCTTGCCCCACTCTCAGCCGTTGGGCTAGAGCCAGCCTCGTCGGCACTGCTACTGCTGCCAACCATCTCGGCATCCATGCTGCCGGTGGGCGCATCGTAGTCGGCGGGGGTCAGGTCGCTGCTAATGTCGCCGCTCGGCTGCACTGCTATGCCAGCCTCAGTTGGCACTTCACGCTCGCCAGCGACCGCCGCACTCGGCACTTCGCGCTCATCGGTCAGGGCGGCTACTGCATCTGCCGTGCCAGTGGTGTAAGCCTGCACGGTGGGCTGGCTCATGGGGCCGAGGGTAACGAAGCCTGTCTGGGCCGAAGAAGCGATCTGCTCTATGCGGTCAGCCAGAGCCGCCTGCGCCACATTCGGCAAGCCGCCAGAGATGTTGCTACTACCTTGCAGCGTGCCAAGAGCAGCCGCCTGCCCTCCCCCCCAGCTTGCCCAGTGGTCGGGGCTAACAGTGAGGCCAGCTTGCAGCAAGGCCGCTCCCAGGTCATCGGCACTGATGCTTTGACCACCAGCCGAAAGCTGGGCGGCCAGGGCTTGCAATGCTTCCTGGGGGATGCGCGGATGGCTGCTCTTGTTGCCTACGGCGTAGCTGCTGCCGCCAATGTTCATACTCATCTGCGCGCCCTGCATCTCGCCTGCCGAAACGTTGCTGCCGTGCTGGGCTGCATCATCTGCTGCCATTTCGCTGGCGATGCGGTCGGGGGCAGCGGGGGCAGTGCCGCCACTTGTTGCTTCGTTGCTCATGCTACCAGCCGTGTTCTGCTCGTCCATGCCGATCCTCCTGTTATTTGTCAGATTGTCTGCTGCTTAAACCGTTAGCCCGGCAAACTTGTTTCCTATTTGCTATTGTATAGGTAGATCGCCTTGCTGTCAACACTCAACCACCAAACAGCCCACGTAGGGTCGCTGCCGGGTCGGGCAGCCAACCGTAGGTGGCGGCATACCACCAGCCCGCCAGCCCAGCCGCCGCCACTTCGAGGGCGAAGGCGGTAACTAGCAGAGCAACACCACGCACCTGCTGCCAGCGGGTCGGCGCAGCCTGCACCTTCACCCGTAGCTCCTTCTCGCCGCCATTGCTGCTGACCAACACGCGACCGAGCAAGGTCTGGGCCACTGGCACGAAGATGAACAGGTGGACAGCAACCCACATCGCCACCGCCTGCGGCACAACCAGCAGCACGGCCAGGGCAACGAAGGTGATTGCCGGGCCGAGCAGCCAGCTAGCGACTAGCAGCAGGATCGCCAGCAGCCCAACTGCCGCCCCCAGTGCGCCAAACTCCTTCTTCTCTACACTAAAGCGCAGGAAGCGGGCGAGGGGTCGGTAGAGGTTGGGCAAGCTGATGGTGCGGCGGCTGGTGGGCAGCAGCCGCGGCAGCAGGCTGAGGCGCAGGTTGGTGTTCGCCCCCTCCTGCTCCTGATCGAGGATCGGTGGCTCGGCGACCAGCCAAGCAGTGCGGCTGCGGACGGTGCCACGCAAGGCTCCGCCACCAGTGTTGCCAACAGGGATCGCCTTCGTCAGTCCACCAGTGCGGGCGAGTGTGGCAGGTCGCACGATGCCCAGGTCTACCTCCTCAGCGGCCAGGCGCAGGAAGGGTTTGGCAATTGCCCGCTCCTCACCGGGGACAGCCAGTGCGGCAGTCTTCTTGCGGGGGGCGGCCTCGGCTGGGCGGGTGGTGGAGCGGGCCGGGGTCGCCTGCTTTGCAGGGGCGGCTGGGGTCGGGTTCTTCTCTGCTGCGCCAACCCGCGCTGGCGTGGGGCGCGGGCTGCCAACTGCTTTGCCTTGCAACGCCGCCTTGAAGTCGCTTACACTCTGCCAGCGTTCGGCGGGGTCGAGCGCAACCGCCCGCAGGATAGCCTCCTCCACCTCGTTGCTGACCGCAGGGTTGATCGGCGTGATCGGGCCGAAGTTGAAGGGGTTGAGGCCAGGGTCGCGGTGGGTGAGCAGGTGATGCAGGGTCGCACCCAGGGCGTAGATGTCGCTGCGGGCATCGGTCTGCTCGCGGCCATACTGCTCTGGCGGCGAGTAGCCAGCCGTGCCAAAGGTGGTGGTGTCCCGCGTCTTGCCCGGTTGGTGGAAGCGAGCGATGCCGAAGTCGATCAGCTTGACCAGATCGCTTTCGCGGCCTCGTAGGAGAACCATCACGTTGCCCGGCTTGAGGTCGCGGTAGATGATCGGCGGTTGCTGGCGGTGGAGGTAGCCAAGCACGTCGCACAATTGCCCAGACCAGACCAGAACCTGCTGCTGGGTCAGGGGCTTCGGCGCATCCTCGATCACCTGCTGCAAGGTGCGCCCCGCGACGAACTCCATCACCATGTAGTAGCGCGGGCCAATGGCGAACAACTCCTGTACCTTCGGCAGATTGGGGTGGTTGAGAGTTTGCAGCAGCTTCGCCTCGCGCTCGAAGTCGGCCACCGCCTGTTCGCGCTCCTCTGGCAGCAATGAGGCCTGACTCATCTCCTTGATCGCCCACCGCTTGCCCCCTTGCAGGTCAATCGCCTCATAGACCGCCCCCATGCCGCCTTTGGCAATGCGCCGCTGCACCATATAGCGGTCACGCAGGGTAGTATTGCTGGCAAGCTGGCCGGTGCCACCGCCGAGCCGAGCCTGCGTGCCATTCTCACCCGCCAGCAACCCAGCATCCAGGGCGTAGCCGCAGTTGGCACAGAAGGTGTCGGTGACTGCTACCGACTCCTTGCAGTTGGGGCAGCGGCGCAGGCGATGTTCGCCGCTCAACGAGGTGCCGCAGAAGGCGCAGAAAGCAGCGGTGTCCCGGTTGGGTTTACCGCAATGGGGGCAATAGATTGTAATGTCGCTGCTCTCTGTCGCCATGCCTTCTTCGCCGCCCCAGCGCAGGGGGAGGTAGGGTGAGGGGTTAGTCTACAATGTGATGCGGTAGGGTAGCCAATCGTGCAGGCGGGTTGCGCCCTGCCGCTGGTAGAAGTCAATCGCGGGTTGGTTCCAGTCCAGCACTACCCATTCCAGCCGCCCGCAACCACGCCGCTGGGCCTCGGTCAGGCAGTGCTGAAAGAGCGTATAGCCAACCTTCAGGCTGCGGTACTCTGGCAGCACGAACAGGTCTTCCAGGTAGAGGCTCGGCTTCGCCAGGAAGGTAGAGTAGGTCTCGAACAGGAAGGCGTAGCCGACTGCCAGCCCGCCCACCTCGGCTAGAAACACCTCGAAGCGGGGCCGCTCGGCGAAAGCGTCGGCTAGCAGCCGTTGCTGGGCGGCCTCGTCGGGCGGGGGTAGCTTCTCGAACTCAGCGAGAGCCACAATCAGGGTCAGGATGCGGGGGCCGTCGCCAGGCTGTGCTTTGCGGATCGTTACCTCAATGGGGCTAGTCATCTGTGCTGGTTCATCCTTCATTACGTGATGCTGGGCTGGCGGTCAGTGAGCGCAACCACTCTGTTGTTTCTCGCGGGTTATGTAGCCGAAGGACGTGCAGGTGGCGATGCTCTGGCTGCTCAAGCAGCAGCGGATACTCGCGCCGCTGCTTAGCGTGACTCTTGATCGACCAGAGGAACAGGTTGTTTTCTGGCTTCAGGCTCAGGTAACTACTCCAACGTTCGTGGTTGTTGCCCCACAGCACCTCGCGGCGAAACAGGCGGCGTAGGGTGCGGCGGAACAGGCGGCGCAGGGTGAGGGCCAGCGGGTAGTCCAGCCAGAGCAGCGTATCAGCCTGCGCCCACACGAGGTCGCGCACCCGACTGTAGTTGCCGTCCACCACCCAGAGCGGCTGCGAAAGGGCAGCAGCGACGCGGGCGCGGAACACCACGGCAGGTGCTTCCGTCCAGTGCGGCTCCCAATTCAGCGCATCAAGCTCGATGTGCGGTAGGGCCAACTGCTGGCTGATCTGGCGAGCCAGCGTCGTCTTGCCCGACCCTGACTTACCGAGGATGACGATGCGCTTGTAGCTGGGCGCGGCCACTTGCTCTCCCCCCTCTGCTCAATCTGGCAGCCGATCTAGCCGCTGGGTGAGGCGGCGGGTGGCGTACTTTAGTTCCTTCGCGCCGCCCGAACTGAGCGCGCCGCCCTGCTCCAGGTTGGCGGCCTCGCGGCTGGCGGCGGTGGCTAGCTCCACCTCGCCCATCTCCAAGAAGCGGGTAGCAGCCTGCTGCAACTTGCTGGTGGCAGCCTGGATGTTGCCCATCTCCGCCTCGTTCAGGGCGCGGGTCTGCAACTTGAACGCGCTGACCCGCTCTACGATATTCATCACCTGGGGGTCTTGCTGGGCTACCTGGCTCTGGTCGGCAGAGTAGTTGAGCAGGGCATCTACCTTGCTGCTCTGTTCGCCCAGCCCTGGCATGGTGTAGCTAGCCGTCACCTCGGCCACGCGATAGCTACCAGCAGGGCGGGCGGGGACAAGCAGTTCCAGCAGGGCAGCGGGTGGGTTCTCCGCTTCGAGGTTGCCAAGCGGGATCGCCACGCTGCGGTTGTCCAGCGGCAACGCGCCGAGGTCGCTGATCACCGGACGCACGCGGTGGGCGCGGCGCAACTCCACCCCACTCGCTAGCTTGATGCTGAGGTTGATCCCCATGATGCTGACCGATTGCACGGCGGATAGCTCCTGCTGAAAGGCGGGCGGGATGTCGGCTGGGTTCTTGGCGAAGTAGGCATTGCCGCCGCTCTTGTCGGCGATCCCGACTAGCAGGTTTTCGTTGAAGTCGCTGCCAATACCCATCGTGCTGACCGATATGTTCTGGCTCGCAGCCTCGCCCGCAAGCTCCTGCACCCGCTCTGGCGCAAGGGTGTAGCCGTCGGTGAGGACAATCAGGCGGTTGATCACGTTCGCCCCCGCCCCCTTGCGTACCTCCGCCAGACCAACCGCGATACCCTCGGCCATCGCGGTTTCGTCGCCCACAGCCACACTGTCTATGGTGTCGATCACCGCCTGGATCGCCTGGCGGTTGTTGCCAGACTGCCCACTGGCTAGCACGTTGGCGCGGCTGGCGAAGGCAACCACGCTGAAGCGGTCGTGCGGCTCCAGGTTGTCTGCTGCCACCTGCAACGCCTTCTTGACCATCTCCAGGTTGCTGGGCGCGGCACGGCGGATGTGATCCGGTATCTTCTTGAACGAATAGACGGGGATACCGTCGCTGACCACCTCCTTGACCTGGCCCATGCGCCGCAACTCCTCGAATTGCTCCTGCGACAGGACGGGGATGGTCATGCTCTCGCTCTTGTCTACGACGATAGCAAGGTTGATCGGCACCTGCGCCTGACCCAGCTTCACCGCCGGGCTGGTGCTGATCAGCAGGTAGACCAGGCGGATGCCGCTGTCGGCGGGGACGGCGGGGGTGTTGGGCTGCACCCGCAAGTTTAGCTCGTTAGCCATATGCTCTCCTCAATTGACCTTGCTCCCTGCGGAGGCAAAGTAGGGTCTGTCTCAACTATTATCTACGCCTATCATACCACATGAGTTGCACTGCTACAATCAGACAGCTAGCAGCCCAGCGGAGTTGCAGCGGGCGGGGCCTTTCATCCCCAATCCTACGCCAGCTAGCGCATCTTTGTTACATTCTGGCCTACCGCTGCGTATAATAGCTGTGGGTAGAGATGCACTTTGCTCAGCAAGGAGACGCAGCGGTGGAGAAGTGGGAATACCTGTTTGCCGAGTGGCAGGACACAACACCGAATGGTCAGGTGATTAGAGCAGTTGATGGGGTTGATTTGCCACAGTGGAAGTCCATCCCACTTGAGTTCGTGATTAGCCTGCTGGGTGAGGACGGCTGGGAGCTAGCCCATTTCGGCGAACACACCACCAAATTGATCTTCAAGCGAGCCTGGACTGGCAACCGCTACGACGTGATGAATCTGGTTAGCAAGCTGCAAGGCAGCAGATAGGGACACGTAAGATGGAGAAGTGGGAATATCTGACGGTGATCATCGGCTACACGCAGATGAACGAACCGAAGCTCAAGTCGGTGGATGGCCGCGAGATGCCAGACTGGAAGACCCTTCCCTTCCGGCACGCCTTGCGCATCCTCGGCGAAGATGGCTGGGAACTGGTCACTGGCACCAGCCCCGACGGCTACAGCAACACTAACGACCCGCTCTACGTCTTCAAGCGACCATGGGGCGGGGCGGCCTACAACATGGATAGCCTGCTGGTCAGGATCAGCACGCTGATGAATACGTAGGGAGGATAGCAATGGAAAAGTGGGAGTACCTGTTCGGCAATATGAGCTACACCATGCGTGGCGAGTTGACCGTGGACAAGCTAGCCAGCATCAAGCTGCCGAAGCGCAGCACGCTGGAGGAAGTAGTCGGCCTGTTGGGGGAAGAAGGCTGGGAACTGGTACAGGCAGACATCAGCGCGCTTATGTACAACGGCGCGCTGATCCTCAAGCGGGCCTGGCAGGGCGGCAAGTACGACGTGCAAACCTTTATCAGCAAGCTGGAGACGATCCATCAGCTACAACAGGCTCAGAAAGGTAACTAGCATGGAAAAGTGGGAGTACCTGACCGCGACCATCGGCCAACAAAACCAGGTGGACGCGAAGACGAAGTCTATCAACGGTCACGACCTACCCGAATGGAAAAGCATCTTGCTAGCCAATGCACTGGCGATCCTCGGTGAGGATGGCTGGGAGTTGGCGGGGGTGAACAACCCCGGCACGGGCGGGCTCGACCCAATTTTGTTCTTCAAGCGGCCCTGGGGTGGGACTGCCTACAACGTAGACAGCTTTATCGCCAGGGTGCGTCAGTAGCAGCGGCCTAAGCCCTTCAGCAAGGCTAGCCGCGCGAGGTTGACGGCAGCCATCGCCGCTAGTCGCTTGATCTCTGGGCGGGTGGAGCGGTAGTACAGCTTTACCGCTCGCCGCTCGCCCTGGTAGTCGATCCCCAGCCAGACGGTGCCAACCGGCTGCCCCTCTAGCTCGCTCGGCCCGGCCACGCCAGTTGTGCTGATACCAATCTCGGCCCCGGTGTATGCGCGGGCGGCAGTCGCCATCGCCAGCGCACACTGTTCGCTAACCACGCCGTACTCATCGATCACCGCCTGTGGCACGCCCGCCTTAACCTTCATCGCTGGCGAATAGCTGACGAGGCCGCTAAGGAAGCAGTCGCTTGCGCCGGGAACGTTGGTCAGGTTGTGGGCAACAAGGCCGCCAGTGACCGACTCCATCGTTGCCAGGGTGAGCTTGCGGCTGATCAACAGGGTGACGAGTGCCTGTTCGAGGGTGTCGTCGTTGTAGCCGTAGATCGCAGAGCCGAAGATGGCCTGCACCCGCTCCACCATCTCCTTTGTCAGCCGCTCGGCCTGCTCGCGGGTGCTGGCCTTCGCGGTGACACGCACGTGTACGCCGTCTTGCTTGGCGTAGGTCGCCAGGGTTGGGTTGTCGCTGTGGATCAGGTCGCCCAGCGACTCCTCCACCGTAGACTCACCCACGCCTACCACTTTGGCGTTGATCGAGTAGATCAAGCCGCCGCCACTGAGCTTGCCCAGGGCTGGTTCAACCTCCTCCGTCCACATCCGCTTCATCTCGTGCGGCACGCCGGGCATGGTGACAACAATCTTGCCCGCGAACTCGCCCTGGGTTGGTTGCGCCCACCAGCCGGGTGCTGTGCCGATGGGGTTGCTGAGGGCGCGGGCCGAGGGGATCAGGGTCGCTTGTTTGACGTTGCGCTCTGGCATCCGCACCCCGCGCCGCTCAAAGAAGGCACGCAGTTGGGCTTCCACTTCTGGCTGCACCGCCATCTGTTCGCCCAGCACCGCGCTGATCGCCTCGCGCGTCAGGTCGTCTTCGGTAGGACCAACTCCGCCCGTGGTGATCACGATGTCCGAACGGCTGATCGCCCGCCGTAGCGTCTCCGCCAAGCGGCCAAGATTGTCGCCTACTTGCGAAACGTAGAACAGGTCGATGCCCAGGTCAGCCAGACGTTGGGCCAGCCAGCTAGCGTTGGTGTCGGTGATCGTGCCGAGCAATAGTTCGGTGCCAATGGAGAGGATTTCTGCTTTCATTGCCTGTCAGCTACTCCTTGCTCTTGCGTTGCCACTAGCTCAGGGTGGAGTGGGTTGCGTTTGGGGAACCTGACCAGCAGGGTGATTGCCACCGCGAACACGCCGTCGGCGAACGCCTTGATCCGCTCTGGGCTGAGGAAAGCAACCTGTTGCTCTACATTCTCCTCCATACCGCCGCTCCTGCCAAATGTAACTTAGCCCAGGCAGTGGGGGAACTGCCTTAGCCGCCACTATTATACCACAGCCTGGGCGTGGCAGCAGTTTGGTAGCTGACAGCCGCTACCGCTTCGCTTTCTTCGCTGCCCGCTTGGGGCCAGGGGGGGCGGTGGGGGTAGGTTCGGGGGCGAAGTAGCTGTCCACCGAGTTGGCAACGCCGAGGGCGCAGCTATCCTCCATCTCTAGCAGCCACTTACGGTCAATCGGGCTGCTAAGGAAGCCCATCTCGATGATCGCCTGTGGGGTGTCCAGATCGGCGGCGTACTTGAAGAAGCGACCAGCGAAGGAATAATACTCGGTCATATTACGGGTGATGTTGTCGTCGCGGGGGATACCAGTGGCAGCCTCGTATTCGGTGTAGATCGCGGTTAGCAACTTCATGTCGTCCTTGCTGATCTCACCACGTGGCACTGCCGCCTTGAAGCCCCGCGCTCGCTCGTTGGCCGAACTATCGGAGTGTAGAGCGAGAAAGAGGTCGGTCTTATAGCCAGTCGCCACCGTTGCCGACAGCACATCCACCACGTAGCCGCGCTCGCGCAGCAAGGCCGCCGTAGCATTGGCAACCGCCAGGTTGATCTGCCACTCAGCCACGCCGCCCCAGGCCGCTCCGTTCTGGCGCAGATAGTCGAGCGCAAGCGGCAGCTTGTCCTGCTGCCAATGCCCCGCCTGGATTGCCACCCGGCGGGCAACCACAGTCGCGCTGGCAGTCGGGGTGATGGTGGGCCGCTGCGTAGCGGTCGCAGTCGCAGTCGTGGTGGCGGTCTCCCTCAGGTCATCAGGCCCCATCAGGCCCAGTTCCACAGTGGCAATGTACTCGATCTGTACAGGGGCAAGGGTAGGGGTTTCGGTTGGCACCGACGTGCTGGTGGCTGTGCGCGTCACCGTCGCAGTGCGGGTGGCTGTAGCGGTGATCGTAGGGCTAGGCACGCGGCGGGGGCCAAGAGTGCCAGTAGGAGTGGGCAGACCGTTGGCGAGGATAACAGCGGTGGTGTCGATCTCGCGTCCAATGTCGGGCGTGGGGGTGACAGTAGGGGTCTGCGTGGGGCTAGGGCTGGCAGTCGCTGTTGGGCTAGCGGTTCCCGTCGCCGTATTGGTCAGCGTAGGAGGCAGCGCATCAGCGTCGTCGGGCAGGGGAGTGTAGGTGGGGCGGTGGGTAGGGCTGGCAGGGAGCAGAGCGTTCGCCAACTGGCTCGCTGGCGTGCCACTCTCGGCCTGATCTCCTGCACGCACATTCGCCAGTAGTTGGGGCGTACTGGCAACAAGGCGGGGGCTAGGGCTAGGCGCAGGGTTGCCCGCGCTCTTACCCGGCCACGATAGCAGCAGGGGGATCAAGAACAGGAAGCTGGCCGCCAGCAGGTAGAGGTGCCGCTTGGCGGCGAACCTGCTCAGGTCTATGCTCCTGTCAAACGGCGGCTTACGCTGCATCACTCCCTCACTTGCCTGGTCGCGGGCTTATTATACCAGATCGCGGCTCTGCCCTCAACTTCAGGGCGTTGGCCCGACCGCTGGTAATTTGCTGCTAACCATTATACAGCTTAACAAGGCAGGCGGTTTGGCTACAACAGCGAAGGGGGCGCAAATCATTGCGCCCCCAACCCTGCCTATTCGACCAACCAGGTTACTAGCGGCGGGTGCCTCTGTTGCCACCCAGGAAGAAGTACCACACGAGGGCGATGATGATCAGCAGGGGGACCAGGGAGAAGACCCAACTGAGGACGCGGAGGGCGATCAGGATGACGATTACGGCGATGATCAGGCCGCCGAGGCTAAAGCCAGTGTTGCGGTTCATGGTTTGTCTCCTTAATTGTTGGCAGTCGGGCTGTGTAAATCAACATTCGTGCCGTCACCATGATAGACAGTCAGAGTGCCACCGCTGTTTCAGCTAGCAGAAACCCCCACCTTTGCGGGGCGGGGGCTTCTGGTTCTGCTGGCGGTGGGGCTTAGTAGTCCATACCGCCGCCAGGCATGGCGGGGGCAGAGTTCTTCTCCTCTGGCAGGTCGGTGACCAGGGCTTCGGTGGTCAGCACCATGATGGCGACGCTGGCGGCGTTCTGCACTGCGGTGCGCGTCACCTTCGCCGGGTCGGGCGAGACGGAGAGCAGGTCTACGTACTCGTTGGTGAGGACGTTGTAGCCAATATTGCTGCTACCGCCCTGCATATGGCGACGCACGTTCTCTACGATCACGCCGCCATCCTGGCCGCCGTTGATGGCGATCTGGCGCATTGGCTCCTCAAGAGCGCGGCGCACGATCAGGATGCCAGTGGCGATGTCGCCTTCAGCCTTGAGGCCGTCCAGGGCAAGAGCAGCGTTGAGCAGAGCTACGCCGCCACCAGGGACGATACCTTCTTCGACAGCAGCGCGAGCGGCAGCCAGAGCATCCTCAACGCGGTGCTTCTTTTCCTTCAGTTCGGTCTCGGTTGCAGCCCCGACCTTGATGATCGCCACGCCGCCTGCCAGCTTCGCCAACCGCTCGTTGAGCTTCTCGCGGTCGAAGTCGGAGGTAGTGGTTTCCATCTGCGCGCGGATTTCGCTGACGCGACCGCTGATCTCAGCATCACTGCCGCGACCCTCGACGATGGTGGTGTCATCCTTTGTGCTGACGATGCGGCGGGCGCGGCCCAGGTCGGCGATGGTGGCCCCGTCCAGCTTGCGGCCAACTTCTTCGCTGATCACCTGACCACCGGTCAGGATGGCGATGTCGCGCAGCATTTCTTTACGACGGTCGCCGAAACCAGGAGCCTTGACCGCGAGGACGTTGATCGTGCCACGCAGCTTGTTGACGACCAGAGTGGCAAGAGCCTCACCGTCTACGTCCTCAGCGATGATGACCAGGTTCTTGCTGACCCCCAGCACCTTCTCCAACACAGGCAGGATTTCGTTGAGGCTGCTGATCTTCTTGTCGGTGATCAGGATGTACGGCTCGTCCAGGATTGCTTCCATCCGCTCTGGGCTGGTGACGAAATACTGGGAGAGGTAGCCACGGTCGATCTGCATACCCTCGGTGAACTCGCGCTCGAAGTTGAGACCCTTGCTCTCCTCGACCGTGATTACGCCATCCTTGCCGACCTTCTCCATCACTTCGGCGATCATATTGCCGATCTCGGTGTCGTTGGCGGAGACAGTGGCGACCTGGGCGATCTCGACGCGGCTGGTGCCGACTTCCTTCGCCATGCTGCGGATGCTGGCGACGACTGCTTCAACAGCCATCTCGATGCCGCGCCGCAGTTGCATTGGGTTTGCGCCAGCAGCAACATTGCGGAGGCCTTCGGTGACAATGGCCTGGGCGAGGACGATGCTGGTGGTGGTGCCGTCACCGGCCACGTCGCCAGTCTTGGTCGCCGCTTCCTTGAGGATTTGCGCGCCCATGTTCTCGAACGGGTCCTTCAGTTCGATGTCGCGGGCTACAGTTACGCCGTCGTGGGTGACGGTTGGTGCGCCGTAACGCTTGTCCAGGGCAACATTGCGCCCCTTTGGGCCGAGGGTGGTCTTGACTGCGTTGGCGAGGGTATCTACGCCAGCCTTGAGCCGGGCGCGGGCCTGCTCGCTAAAAATGATCTGCTTTGCCATTACTAGTTCATTTCCTCCATGTGTGTCATCACCCAGGTGGGTGCAGCAGGTGTAAGGGTCTAGCCCTCGATGATGGCGAGAATATCCTTCTCGCTGAGGATGATGTACTCCTCGCCGTCGAGCTTGAACTCGGTGCCAGCGTACTTAGCGAACAGGATGCGTTCGCCAACCTTGACTTCTACCGGGGTGAGATCACCCTTGTCGGTGCGGGTGCCGCTACCAACAGAGATAACCTTGCCCTCCTGGGGCTTTTCCTTTGCGGTATCGGGCAGGTAAATGCCGGTCTTGGTCGTTTCTTCGCGGGCGATGGCCTGGATGACGACGCGGCTACCGAGCGGGCGCAGATTTGCCATTGATTCCTCGATCCTCCTTACGGTTGCTGATGGTTGTGGGCGCATTGGCCGATATTGGCTTGCTTGGCACTCTACGTTCTTGAGTGCTAACTCCACCCTTATGATAACAAATCTGGGACACAGATTGCAAGGGGATTTTGGCACTCAAGGTTAGAGATTGCCAAGAACAGCTACAGCCACCGCCAGGCCCAGCCCGGTAGTGGCAGCTTGAGGCGGGCCAGCCGCCGCTTCTCCTCATCACCGAGGCCGCCCAGCCGCTTGAATGCGAGCAGGAACATTGCGCCGCCACCGACGCTGATCCCGATGTCGAGGAGCAGAGCCAGCACCTTCTCCACTGCTGTGGGGTCGGCCTTGTCGAGGGCGAAGGGGCTGGTGCCAAGCAGCCAGGCCAGCAGGCCCACTGCCACCCCCATCACCAGGGTGGCACCCCCCACCTTGAGGCTGAACCGCCAGGGGTAGCGCAGGTGCATATGCCTGCTCGCATGGTACATGATCGCCGCCCGCGAGAGCAGGCGAGCCAGGCCGGTCGCCAACGCCGCCGCTGTCGCCCCACCCGCCGCATTGCCGCCGCCGCCGATCACTGGCACCAGCAGGAACAGCAGGGGGATCGAAATCAGGGCGATCCCCCGCGAGAGCAGCACCGGCCCGAACCGTTCGTAGACGATCAGGATGTTGTTGGGGATACTAATCAGGGCTTCGGCAAAGAGGAACAGGATCAGCAGCACCGCCGCCAGGGTTGCTTCGCGGTAGCTGGGAAAGAGGTTAGCGACCAGGCTGGCACTTAGCAGCGCGAGACCAATCCCGCTGGGGATCAGCACCAGGGCGAGGAACCTACTCAACAGGTCGTAGCTGCCCTGCAATTGCGCCGACGGTTCATCCAGCCTGCCTGCCGCCCTGTCCGCCGTGTAGATGCGCGAAAAGAGGGGGATTTGCACGCCACTGAGCGGCGACCAGAGCGCGGTCAACACCGTGTTGACGAAGTTGTAGGCGACGGCAAAGATAGCAATGCCGTCGGCCCGATAGTAGCCGTTCAGCACCAAACTGATGAAGGGCAGGGTGTAGAAGTAGACGCTGATGTTCATGAAGTAGGAGAGGGCAGAGTAGCGGGTGAAGCGGGTGAGGAAGCCAGTGGGCAACTGCCGCGCTGCACCCACTGCGCTCTCTCCACCGCCCTCGCGCATCGCCGCCGCGTTGTAGGCCAGGCGCAGAGCCTGCCAACCCGCCAGCAGCACGCTGACCAACGGGCTGACCACCATCGCCAGCACAACCATCTCCACCTGCGCCCCGCCCAGCCCGAAGAAGCTGATGATCAGCAGCGGTTGCAGCACCCCACTGGCGATGGTGATCACGTTCCAGGCGCGTTGCTTGAAGTAGCTGCTGAGGAACTGCATAGAAGTGTCGAACAGCGCACCGAGCAGCAGCATGGCGCAGATTGCCGCGATAAACAGGCCGCCATTGCGCTGCAACTGATCTACTACCAGCGGGGTTTGCTTGTCGGCCACCAGGTTGAGTAGTGGGCCGCTCAAGGCCAGCAGCACGGTAATCAGCACGGCCATCGCGAGCAGCTTGAAGCCAATCAATTGGCCGAGGAAGCGACGTACCAGCCTGCCGCCGCCCGCCCGCTCGACCTCTGGCATGAAGCGCGGGAGGCTACGCTCGATGCCGAAGTCGCCATACAACCCGATAGTGGCTGCTGCCCCGCTGATCAGCACGATCAGGCCGAACTGCGAACGCGGTTGCAGCAGGCTGGTGATCAGTACGCTGCTGACCAGGCTGGCGACCAGGCGCAGAGGAAAGAGGGCGGCGTTCCAGAAGACCGCCCGCGACGCAGTGCGCCCCAGGCTGCTACCTTCGCTCCCACCTGCTGCACCACCCATATCCTCTAGCGCAGGTTCACCAGCTTCAGCGACCGTGGGGGGTGGCGGTGCGCCGCTCGGTTGGGTAGGGTCGCCGCCCGCCTGCATCTCCTGCTCCTCGTCGGAGGGTGGGAGGGACTGGGTGCGCTCTAGCGGCGCGGCATCTGGCAGCAGTGGCCCTGGTGAGGTCAAAAGGAGTCCTTCGCCAATGGCGTGAGCAAAATGGTGTGCGTTCCCTGAAAGAGGAAGCGGTAGAGGCGGTAGGCGGGCAGCGTGAGGCCGAGCCACCGCAAAATCGGCAGCAACCGCTGGGCCAGACCACCGCCGCCGCTGCTCTGGCCCGCTCGCAGCCGGGCTTGGCCCACATCCTGAGCAGCAAACCCGGCTCGCTGGCAGGCGCGGGCAAAGCGGGCGTAGGTATAGTAGTGCATCTCGCTGAGGCTCTGCTTGTCGCTAAACTGCACGGCACTAGCCTGCTTGCTGCGCCCCTTGCGCCGAATGTACCACTCGGCCAGCGGGCGGGGCAGCCAGTTGACCAGTGGCAGATGATAGTGCGGGTCGCGGAAGCCAAAGCGGTTCGTTATGGTAACCAGGGCGCGCCCATCGGGTTGCAGCAGACGGCACAACTCGCGCAGGGTGGCTGGTACGTCCTGCACGTGTTCGAGCGTGTCCCAGGCGGTGATCAGGCTGAAGCTACGGTCGGCAAAGGGGAGACTCTCGCCCGCAGCGTTGGCGACTGGCAGGCGCAGGCCATAGCGTTTGCCGCGCAGGGCAATAATCTGGCAGTAGGCGGGATTGTACTCGGCGGCGGTGACAGCCAGCCCAGCCTTCGCCAGGGCGACAACGAGGCCGCCCATGCCCGCCCCCAGGTCTAGCACCCGCCCGCCGCGCAAGGCCACCCCCGCGAAGCTCTCAATGTCGCGCAGGTAGGGCTGCTGGTAGTCTTCCAGGTGCAGGCGGCGTTCGCGCCAGGCAGCGTAGTCCTTGCGCCAGGTCATGTGCGCCAGCCACGGGTCAATCGCGGCGATCAGCTCGCCCTCTATAGCATCATCTACTTGCAGCATCGTCCGTCCTGTGGTATGGTGAAGGGGGGCATTATACCAGATCGGTAGCACCCTGCTCCAACGCGAAGGCTACCGCCTTGTCGAAGGTGAGCGCACGGCCAGCCATCCATGCTTCGCCAAAGGCGGTATCCACCAGCCCAGTGCGCGCGGTGGTGATCTTCCGCACGTACTCTGCGTAATCTGAAGGGGCGATAGGAACGTTGATCTCCTCGCGCAGCACTTCCGCTGCGCCATAGAGGTGGGCCGCCCGCAGGGGCTGGCCGACCAGAGCGGCTATGCCCGCCAGCCCCTCGAAGGACAGGGCCACCCCCTCCTTCTCGCCCAACTCCAACTGGATCGCCATGCTCTGGTGATAGAAGTCGGTCGCCTGCGCGTAATCGCCCTCGTCGGTGGCGATCAGGCCGAGGTTGCTGTAGCCGTCAGCGATCCCCGCCTTGTTGCTCACGCGGCGTTCGATTATAATGCTCTCCTCAAACAGCCGCCGGGCATAGCTGTAGTTGTGCAGGTCACGGGCGATCACGCCGAGGTTGTTGAGCGAACTGGCGATGCCATGCTCGTCGTTTAGTTCGCGCTTGATCATCAGACTCTCCTCGTGGTAGAAGCTGGAGGCTTCGAAGTCGCCCTCGACACGCGCCAGCACCCCCAGGTTGTTGAGCGAGCCAGCGGTACCGCGCAGGTCTTGCAACAACTGGCGCGTGACCAGGCTGCGTTCGTGGCACTCGCGAGCTTCGGCATACCTGCCGCGCAGCATCGCCAACACGCCTGCGCCGTTGAGGGCTTTGGCCCGCAAGGGGCTGTCCTCCTCGCCACCCAGGGCCAGGGCCGCCATCAGCCAGCCTTGCCCCTGGGTTAGATAGCCACGCGTACTCCAGAACCGCCAGGTCGCGCTGCTCAGGCGCAGGGCGCGCTGGCTATCGCCACGGCCTAGCAGCCAGCCGAGGACAGCACGGATGTTGTCATGCTCCTCCTCCAGGCGGTTGAGCCAGGCTACCTGCTCGCCACCACTTAGTTGCCCCTCGGCTTGCTCGGCCAGGGCCACGTAGTAGTCGGCGTGGCGGTCGCGCAGCATCTCCGCCTCACCGCTCTGGGCTAGCTTCTCCTGCGCGTACTCACGGATCGTCGCCAGCATACTGAAGCGCAAGTTCTCGCCACCCACCTGGATGGACTGGCGGATCAGGCTTTTGTCCAGCAGCGAAGCGGTGTCGCCAAACACGTCGGGCAAGTCTTCGCCCGCACAGACCGTCTCGGCAGCCTCGATCCGCCAGCCCTCGGCAAACACCGCCAGCCGTGCAAACAGCCGCCGCTCCTCCTCACCCAGCAGGTCATAGCTCCAATCTATTGCCCCTCGCAGGCTGCGCTGACGGTCGGGCAGGTCGCGTGCGCCACTGGTCAGCACGACCAGGCGGCTGTCCAGGCGGGCAAGCAGGGTGGACGGGCTGAACAGCTTGATGCGGGCGGCGGCCAGTTCAATAGCCAGTGGCAGGCCGTCCAACCGCACACAGATTTCGGCCACGGTCGCGGCGTTCTCCGCAGTCAAGGCGAAGCTAGAGCGGGCGGCAGTCGCGCGGCTGACGAACAGGGCGACTGTTGGATAGGCGGCCAACTCTGCCAGCGGCGGCAGCGGTTGCAGACTGGGCAGAACCAGGGGCGGCACGGCATACTCGTACTCGCCATAGATACGCAGAGCTTCGCGGCTGCTGACGATCACCTTCAGGCGTGGCGCACTGGCAAGCAGGTCGGCCACCAGTGTCGCGGCGGAGACCACCTGCTCGAAGTTGTCCAGCACCAGCAGGATGTTACGGTTGCGCAGAAACTCGCGCAGGTCGTCGGCTACCGACTGCCCCAACCCCTCCTTCATGCCCACCGCCTGCACAATGCTGGCGGCCACCAGCCCAGGATCGCTGACCGCCGCCAATGGCACAAAGTACACGCCATGCTCGAACGCCTCGAAAGCGTCGGCGGCCACTTGCAGGCTAAGGCGCGTCTTGCCAGTGCCGCCCGGCCCGCTGAGGGTGAGCAAGCGCACATCAGGGCGGCGCAGCAAGGCAAGGTTGGTTGCCACCTCCTCCTCTCTACCGATGAACGAGGTGGACTGGGCGGGCAGGTTGTTGGGCCGGTCGTCCAGGGTGCGGAGCGGGGGGAACTCGGCGGGCAGGTCGGCAGCCAATAGCTGGTAGATGCGCTCGGCCCCATTGAGGTCGCGCAGTCTGCGTTCGCCCAGGTCGCGCAGAGAGACTCCCGCTGGCAGGTAGTCGCGCACCAGTTGCTGGGCTGCTAGCGAGAGCAACACCTGCCCGCCATGCCCAATAGTGAGCAGGCGGTTGAGCCGATTGAGGGTGCTGGGCGCGAAGTAGTCGCCCCCCTGCCACTCTGCCGAGCCGCAATGCAGGGCCATACGAGCCTTGATCGCCCCCACTGTCCCCCATGGCTCGGTTAGCAACCCCCGCTGGCAAGCGAGAACGGCAGCCAATGCGTCGGGCGTGGCTGCAAAGGAGGCACAGAAAGCGTCGCCAATCGTCTTGAACACGTAGCCGCCGTGCGCCTCGATCTGCTCGCGCAGGATTGCATCGTGGCGGGCCAGCGCGAGGCGCATCTCATTCGGGTACTGCTCCCAGAGACGGGTGCTACCCTCGATGTCGGTGAAAAGGAATGTCACTGTTCCGCTCGACGGCTCGTTCAACCTGATCCTCGTATCTGCCTTCCACTAGGGCTGCCCCCCATGTAAGAGAGGTTACTTCACTTGCGCTTGTACAGCGCGTAGCCAGCCCGCTGATCCAGCAGTTGCCAGGCGGGGTCGGCCTTCGCCTGGGCCAGCACCGTTTGCTGCTTTGGCTCCCCGTAGTTCGTATCCAACAGCAGGTAATCCGCCTTCGCTAGCGGGTCAAGGGCGTAGTGCTGGTCGCTCTGAGCCAGCCAGAGGCCAGCCCGTGGCGCGACGTGGGGAGCCAGGGCGTTGCCCACCGCCAGCGGCGCATCCGCAGGCACTTGCGCGATCAGCGGGCTGGCAGCCTGCCACTTCGCGGTCGCGTTCAGCCCACGCAGGTTCGCCAGCACCTCGCTCTCCTGCGTCACCCCAAGACCGACGTTCAGACCTACAGTTATTATAAACGCTATGGCAAGCCCGGCTACCGCCAGGTGGGGTCGCCGGTCGGGAGGCAGCCGCCGCCACCAACCACGCCCCTCGCGCAGGTCGGCCAGCACCCCAATCAGGGCGTAGATGAAGAAGACGGCGATGAACACCTGATAGTAGGAGTGCCAGGCGCGCAACTGCACCGAGCGGCGCGAGAGGATGTTGAGTAGCAGGGCAGGCAGAGCGGGCAGCAACCGCAACGGGCGCAGCAAGGGCAGGAAGGCTAGCGGCAGCAACAACTGTAGCAGATAAGTCACCACCTCCGCCAGCGAGTGGTTGGCAAAGAGGTTGAGCGGGTTGCTGATCAGGCTGCCTGCCACCGCTCCCAGGCTGCTACCCAGCGCACCGTAAGCGTCCTGCGCCACGACCAGCCTACCACCTGCGAAGGCTGGCACGATCAGCAGGCTGGCGGCGAAGAACCAGGCCAGGCCAACCACAAACAGGCCAAGCGAGTGCCGCCACCGCTCTACTGGCAGGAAGGCAGGTAGACCACTATTAGCACTGTCGATCAGGTTCAGCCGCCCTGTCGGGGGCGGTTCGCGTTCTAGCAAGGTGTAGAGGCCGTAGGCGGCCAGCACCAGCCCCAGTTCGCTGCGTACCAACAAAGTAAAGATCGCAGCCAGCCAGAACAACCGCCAGCGTCGTCCCTCAAAGAAGTAGATGCAGAACAGCAATCCAGTCGCGGCAAAGGGGCGGAAGGCAGACTCGGTCAGGGCGGCGTTCTGCACCGGCAGGTAGAGCAGGTAGAGGATCGCCAACCCCAACCCCCACCAACCGCCCAGGCTGCGGCGGGCGATCAGGTAGACGGCTAGGCCGCCCAGGCAGGTGACGACCGCCTGCAAGACAAGCAGGGTAAGCGGTGAGGGAAAGAGGGCGTAGAAGGGCAGACTGAGGATGATCGGCGAGATGATCAGGTCGGTGCCAAGCAATGTACTGCTGAACTCCGTCGCTGAGACCGCCCAGGGCTGGCCGTGCAGCGTATTCCAGACGGCCTGCTGGTAGAAGGCGAGGTCGAAGCCCATCGTATTGAACTTGACCGCCGCCGCCACGCTGATCGCTACGCTGGCAAGCAACAGCAGCAACAGGGTGATGGCAGATTGTAGATCGTAGATCGTAGATCGGCGGGCGGGCTGTTTGTCTGCTTGCAGTGCTAGTTCTGCCATTATCCTCACCCAAGCATCTCCAGCGACTGTCACTTCGTCAGCTTATGGGCGGCCAACTCGGCGTGGGCTTGCTCGGCAGCGTCCACCGGCTGCTGCTGGCGCACCCAGGCTAGCAGTTCATCAACTCCCTCCTCGAAGCGCACTCCAGGGCGGAAGCCGAGCGTTTGGCGTATCTTGCTGATGTCAGCGTAGCAGTGGCGAATGTCGCCAGCCCGGAACTTGCCGGTGATCACCGGCGTGGTCTCCACCCCCAACCCCACCGCCAGCTTCTGAGCCACCTCGACGATGGTTAGCGGGCGGCCCGTGCCAACATTGAAGACCTCGTAGTTCGCCTCTGGCTTCTCCAAAGCCAGCATATTGGCCTGCACAATGTCGCTGATGTGGATGAAGTCGCGCATCTGCTGTCCATCCTCGTAGATCAGCGGTTGGTTGCCGTTGAGCAGCCGCCCACTGAAGATCGCTGCCACCCCGGTGTAGGGGTTGGAGAGAGCCTGGCGTGGGCCATAGGCGTTGAAGTAGCGCAGGGCGACGGTGGGCAGGTTGTAGGCACGGCCCACCGCCAGACACATCTCCTCCTGGTCGCGCTTGTTGATCGCGTAGACCGAGGTGGGGTAGAGCGGCTTCTCCTCGTTGGTCGGGCGAGAGACTAGTTCGCGGCCACAGTGGGTGCAGCGCATCTCCCAACGATGCTCCTCAAGCTGCTGCTCTGGCCGCAAGCGGGCGTTAATTGGCCCGCAATGGGGGCAGAGATAGCGGCCCTCGCCATAGATGGACATGGAGGAGGCCACGATCAGCTTCTCCACACTATGCGGCTCGTTCGCCAGCAACTCTAGCAGCAGGGCTGTCCCCATCACGTTGGTGTCGGTATAGCGGGTGATCTCGTACATGGACTGGCCTACGCCCACCTCGGCGGCTTCATGAAAGACCACGGCCACCCCGTCCAGAGCGCGACGCATATCCTCGCGCTGGCGCACGTCGCCGCGCATGAACTCGACCCCGGCAGGCAAGTACTGCGGCACAGCTTCTTTGCCATGCACCTGCTCGATCAGGGCATCCAGCACTCGCACCTCATAGCCCCGCTGCACCAGCGCATCTACGATGTGCGAACCAATAAACCCCGCCCCACCAGTCACCAACACCTTTTTGGACATGAAGCACCTCTCAACTTTTGTTCTGCTGTAGCTGCTGGCTTATTATAGCATAGCCAACAAGTACCATGCCAGGGGCATGACCTTTTGTAGCCGATTATGGTGGCGGGCAGGGCAAGAGGGAGAGGCAAGCCGCAGCCTGCCTCCCTCTCCCCCCCTACGCTATATTAGCCGCTAGTTGCTCTCGATGGCGCGGCGGACAACCTTGGCGAGTTCGCCGCGCTTGATGTTGTCGTTGGGCCGGAAGCAGAGGGTGCTACCCCCACTGCAAGTTGCGCCGCTGATGATCGCCCGCTGGTAGAGGGTTTCGATAGCCAGGTAGGCGAAGTTATTGGCTGGCACGTCGCTGAAGCTGGGACTGGCGGGCGTAAAGTCGGGGTAGTTGCGCGCCCGTTTGGTGATCACCGCCACCTGCGCCCTGGTGATCAGCACGTTCGGCCCGTAGCAGGGTGGCTGCACGCCGAGGGCCACACACTGGCCAGCCGCCAGCCCGTTGACCGCCCCTGCATGGCTGGCGGCCTCGATGTAGGCGTAGAAGATGCTACCACTCGCCACGTCGGTGAAGCTGGGCGTGGGCGGGGTGTAGGCGGGTAGGGCGAAGGCCAGCGTAGCCACTTTGGCGAACTGACCACGCGTAGTGTTGGTATTCGGCTCGTAGCGGTAGCTGCCAGGCGGGGTGAGGTTGGGGAAGCCGCCCACTAGCCCACGACAGGCCAGGTACTGGATGTCGCCGTAGAAGATGCTATTCGTCGGCACGTCGGTGAAACGCGAAGTGCAGGTGGTGGCGGTAGCAGTTGGCGTGCTGGTGGTCGGCGTGCTGGTTGGGCTGGCAGTGGCAGTGCTGCTGGCTGTGCCAGTTGCCAGCGGTGTGTTGGTCGGTACGCCAGTAGCAGTGCGGCTGGCAGTGGGTGTGACGCTGGGGGTATTGGTCGGTGGGACGGTGGCGGTGCTGGTCGGGGTGGGGGTGGGGTTGCTAACCAAGCCGTTGTTCGGGCTGATCAAGAAGTAGTCGAAGTCGGCACGCACTGCGGGGGCAGAAGCGAGGCCGCTGTTGGCGTAGAGGCCAACCTGTACCTGGCCGAGGTATGCGCTGCGGGTTACAGGCACTGTCGTCCAGGTTGCGCCGTCGTAGCTGTAGGCAGCAGTATAGACGCTAGTGAGGAAGGTTTCGGTGGGCGTACCAGCCGCAGGCTCCAGCAGTTGTCGCCCCTTGCTTAGTTGCAGGTAGACAGTGGGGCTGAGGGTAGGATTGTCGGCGATCAGTACGTTCTGTAGTTCGGTGCCGGTCAGCACGCTGCGGAGCATCAGGTAGTTGCCACCGCTATAGACGCGAGCGAAGGTGAAGTTGTTACTTGCGTCCTGGTAGGCGGCTAGGCCAGCTTGCTGCTGGGCTGCGGTCGGGTTGAAGCTGAGCGAGGTGGTAATCGTCCAGGCCGCCGCGTCGCCACCGAGCGGCCACTGGGCAAGGAAGTTGGCGGCATAGCCGAGCGTATTGCTGGGCTGGTTAGTGGTGGTGATATGCAGCGCGCCCGCCGAGAGGCTGTAGTTGCTGGGCAGTGGGTTACGCACATACCAGTGGCTGCCGAGGCCAGGCAAGCCAAACTGGTCGCTACGGGTAAAGCCGGGGGCGTAGGCGAACAGCTTGCCGCTCGTCGCTGGGATGTACATCTTGCCTGCGCCAATCGCCGCCCCGCCGTAGATCGTCTGCCAGCCCAGGCTGGTGTTAGTTACAACCTTGCTAGTGTAGAGCAGTTCGCCAGTTTCGCTGTCGCGTAGTTGCGTCTCCCAGGCAGCCCCCACCTGCACCACACCGGGCGCGCCCGTCACTGGGGCGAGAACCATGCCCGCAGTTCGCAGGCAGTTACCCTGACTGTCTGGCTCACAGTTGGCAGCCGGGTAGAGGTCGGGGGCAGTACCCTTGCGCCAGAGGAAGTCGGTGGCGGTCGGCACGTCGAGCGCGCCGAGCGAGCCGCCAACATTGAGGCCGTCGAGTGCCGTCTTCGGCCCAGCCACGTAGAGGCGGCCATTGTAGAAGCCTGCGCTGCTGAGATCGCCATAGCCACCCTGCGGCGGGCCATTGGGCCGTGAGATCTGGGTGGTGCTGATTGGCCCAGCCGCGATGTCCGCCGTGTCGAAGATGTAGAGCTTGCCGTTCTTGTTGATCGTGGCAGCATAGTTGCGCCCATTCTTGCTGAACAGGTCTACGCTGGTGCCAAAGTCGGGGTCGTAAGTGAGGTCGGCGAAAGGCAGCTTCCAATGGGCGGTGGGCGTGCTGATATCGCTGATGCTGAACTTGAGGATGGCTTCGGTGTAGTAGAGCCTGGCCGCTCCGGTGCGCGAAATCACCGTCTCATCGCGGTTGCCAGTGACGACGACGATGGAGTTGGTGGCCGTCTCAATCGAGGGTGAAGTCCAGATGCCACCGCCGACTGCGCTAGGTGGCGTGGTGTCGGGTACGGCGAACTGATCCTGGAGTGCGCCGCTGTTTGCATCCAGCTTGAGCAGGCGACCACGCACCAGCGGGCAGTCGCCGTAGGAGGCCACCCCGACGTAGACCGAGCCGCTGTAGACTACTGGTGACGACCAGTTGTAGTTACCATTGTAGGTGGTGCTGGTCGGGTACTGGGTCGAGGTCATGTAGGCGGTGTTCCACTTCCAGCGCAGCGAGAGGTCGGCGGTATTGAGGGCGTAGAACCAGTTGTCGGCCCCGCCCACGTACACTGTGTTGCCTGCCACCGCCGCCCCGCTGCTAACCCCACTGCGGCTAGGATTGCAGCCGCTAGTGCCGGTGTTCAGGTAGCCGAGGTTGGTACTGGCGAGGGTCTGCCCGGTGTTTGCGTCGAGCTTGAAGAAGTTGGGCTGGGTGGTGCTGCTGATCCAGTTGCCAATGTACAGCGCACCGTCGGCCAGGGCAGGTGCAGCGACGATGGGGGCGTAGCCGGTGCCAGCGGTGGTGTCGCTGATCCAGAGCGGGCGCAGGCTGCTGGCGGTGGTCTGGTTGATCGTCGCTTCAGCGAGGTTGAACGACTGGTGCGCCCCACCATTCATGTAGGCGGGCCAGTCGTCGGTCTGCACCGTCGGGCCGAAGCGGGTGCTGCTGGTGGCCTGGGCATAGCCGACGGTCAACAACAGAGCCGCCAGCCCGCCAAGCAGCAGCAGGAGGGTACTAAAGCGTGGGTCTCTCCGCATGGTTCTTCTCTCTCTCAGCGCGTGATTTCGATGTCCAGGTAGTTGTTGATTCGATTGAAGTAATTGAAGATGGCGGCGGCGCAGACGATCTCCACGATCTGCCCCGCGTCGTAGTGCTGGCTCAACGCCTGCCAGGTCTGGTCGTCCATGTGCGTCTCCGGCTGGCGGGTGATCTGCTCGGCCAGGCGCAGGGCAGCCTTCGCCGCCGCGTCGAACTCTGCGCTCTGCTCAAAATCGGCCAGAGCCGCCAGTTGCGCCTTGCTGCCGCCCAGCCGCTCTACCAGCGCAGAGTGTGAGGCAATACAGTAAGCACACTGGTTTAGCTGCGAAACGCGCACGGCGATCAACTCCTTGAGCAGGGCTGGCACTGTCCCTCTACTCATCACTGCCGCCTGCTGGGCCGCGAGGGTGCTGGCGATCTCTGGGCGGTGCGCGAGGGTGCGGTACATATTTGGCACATTGCCACGGGCCTGCTGGAAGTTGTCGAACAACGCGCCGGTCTGTGCGTCGGCTTCTTCACGGTTGATCGGGCGGATACGGGGCATGGGGCTTCCTCCTCTACCTGTTTGCTCTATTATAGCAGGCAAAGGAGCATGATGATAGGTAACTAGTACCAAAGGGCTATCTGCCAGAGGCGAGGGCTGCCGCTAACTTCGCCCCACTGTAGGCGTGGAGTTGGCCGTCGTAGGTCAGGTAGAGGGTGTTGCCCGCGATCACCAGGTTGCTAAAGCTGCTATATTGCATCCGGATCGGCGCGGATTGCCAGACCTGCCGCCCACCCTGGGCCGGGTCGAGGGCGTAGAGGCGGTAGACACGCTTGCCAAAGAAGCTCTTATCCACGCCAAGCAGGTAGAGCAGCCCCTTGCTGGCGACCATGCCGCCATGGGAGGGGTCGTTATAATCGCTTGCCAGTTTGTAGAGGAAGTCCGTCTGCCAGGCGATACTACCGTCCTTCAACCCCAGCACGCGACTGTCATGAGTATTGTTGTAGACATACCTGCTGCGCTTATTGACAGCGTAGAGTTGGCCGTCGGCCAGGGCGAGATAGGGAAAGGCTTGTATACTAGAATTGTAGTCGCTGGGACTATCGTCCTGGTACTCGTTTATCTTCGTCCCGTCCTTCGCGCTGTAGCTAACGACCGTCTTCTGGGTGACAACGTAGAGATGCTGATCGTCAACCAGCATCCGCCCCTTATCGACGGGCTGCTGCCAGCGTTGCACCCCCTCGCTGGGGTCGAAGGCGACCACGCGGCCAGTGTCGGGGTCGGCTTCGACCACGCGGCCAGTCAAGTAGAGATAAATGGTGCTGGCATTAGCGAGCAACTGGTGGTCGCCACCAAACTCAGTGTCCTTGCGCCAGCGGCTAGCCCCGCTCTGCGCGTCAATCGCCTCTACTATCGTGTGGGTAGGGCTGTTGGGCAAGTCATAGACGGCCACCAGTTGGCGCGGCTGGCTGGTCTCGCGGAAGCGGGCGGTAGTACCGACTGGATGCTCCCAGGCAATGGCGTTGGCGTTCAGATCGAGCGCAATCAGGTGGGGAGCAGCCTCAACATCAGAGCTATAGCTGTCGTTGGGCTTGTCACTAGCCACATACTGGTTGCTGAGATAGTAGAGGAAGCGACCATCGCTGCTGAGAGTGGGGTCGGTTCCATGCACATGCAAGTCTGCGCCGAGGCCACTAAGCTGGTAGGCTGCCTGCTGCTTGCCGCTGGCTGCATCAAAAATAGTGATGTAATTGTTATCACCTACCAGCACGCGGCCATTCGCTACGCTAATCAGTGTATTGCTGCCGTATCCGCTCAAAAGGTTGGTCTGCCAGGCTTCGTGCAGCGGGGGGATGAGGGTCTGGCCGCTGGCGTTGCTGTTGCCCGCGTCGTGGGCCGCGCCCAGCCAGGTGGAGTCGCTGCCAACCGTGCTGGGCGACCAGACTGGCTGATTGCCGAAGTAGGGGGCGAGGCTGGCGACCAGCAGCACAGCCAACCCAACCAGCAGCAGCCGGGCGGCAAGCGGGAAGGAGCGGGGCGGGCGTTCGCTGAGGGTAGGCCTGCCCTTCCAGAGCAGCGCACTGACCTGCGCGGGCAGGTTGGCGGTCATCCGTTCGCGGTCAAGTTGCCAAATCACGTCCATGCGCTGGTCGAGCGGCTCGCTGCTGCCTTGCAGCGGGCTGAAGCCACGCTCGTTGAGCAAAGCCCACTGGCGCAGGCCTGCACGGGCGGCGATAGCTTCGCTCAACTGGCGGGCATCCTCGTCGCGTGTGCTGACCAGGATGTGGTAGCCACGCCCATCCGCGCGCCAAAGCTTGACCCAGTATAGCTGCGGGTAGGGGAGTAGGGAGCGGCCCGGCTCATAGATGACGGTGTAGAGAGCCAGCCGCTCCACCTCGGCCCAGGGGATCGTCGTCCAATGCGGGAAGTTGAAGCTGATGTCGCGCCAGTCAGAACTGAACACATCTTTGGCCCGCAGCTGCCGTCCATAGAACAGGTACAACCGCACCCCCGCCGGGCGCAGTTGGGCGAACGAGCGACCGAAGAAGGGCAGCCACTCGCCCAGCCGTTGCCAGAGGAAAGCAGTGCCGAACAGCAGAAGGGTGAATGCCAAGATGACCGCCACGGTCAGCTTACCAATGCCCTCAACTTCGCCGACGAGAAAGGGGTAGAGGTAGAGCAGGCTGAGGAAAGTAAGGATCGTGAGGACAAGATTGCGCCTCATCTGCAAGCGCACCCAGCCAAAGCGACGCTTCGGCAGTTCGAGCGGCGTGGCGGCAACCGCCCGACCAGGCTGGTTAGCACCTGGCGGCATCGCCCCAGCCACCAGGCGCGCGCGCGTCTCTCCATCAAGGTCGAGGTCGAGCGTGTCCAGCCAGCCCGGTTGCTGGCGGTTGGTAGCTAGCTGGTTGATATCGGTCGGGCTGGTCACCATTGGCGGCTGCGCTCCTTTGTTGGCTGCTATATTGTAACACATGGCAGCAAAGGAGGGCAGAGGCCGTTGCGAAGTTGCCGCTACTGCCAGTGGTATGTGAGCTGGGCGGCACCGCCTGACCTACGCAGAAGAAGGACTTTGCGAGCCTTGCGCCAGTTGGTGCAGCCTGGCTTGACAACCGCCCGCACAAGATGTACATTGTAAGAGCAGTATGGATCGCGCAGAAGCGCACATGATCCACCCGGTTATTTGCTGGTTATGCTCTGGCAGGCGCACGAGGAAGTGACTGTCCGAGGTTTGGCACAAGGAGGCGGCCATTTCCTCCCGCCCAGCGGCAACGTGGCCGATGATCGCTGTTGAATAGCTTTAATACCCGCACTACGCTGACGGTTGGCGACCGCCAGTTTGAGATGTACAGCCTGCCTGCCCTTGCCGCCCAGGGCTACGACCTTACCCACCTGCCCTACGCCCTCAAGGTGCTGCTGGAGAACCTGCTGCGCTGTGAAGACGGTCTAGCAGTGACGGCGGACGACATCCGCTACCTGGCGAACTGGCAAGCGAAGGCCGCGCCCGACACCGAGGTAGCCTTCACCCCCGCCCGCGTCCTCTTGCAGGACTTCACTGGCGTGCCGTGCGTGGTTGACTTGGCCGCCATGCGCGACGCAATGGCCGCCCTGGGTGGCGACCCGAACAAGATTAACCCGCTGCAACCCGTCGAACTGGTGATTGACCACTCGGTGCAGGTGGACGCTTACGGCTCTGCCGCCGCCCTGATGCTCAACTCTACGCTGGAATACGAGCGCAACCGCGAACGCTATTCCTTCCTGCGCTGGGGCCAGACCGCCTTCGCCAACTTCAAGGTAGTGCCGCCAGAGACCGGCATCGTCCACCAGGTCAACCTCGAATACCTGGCCCGCGTCGTCTTTGTCACTGATGGCCCACTGGCAGGCAGCGAGAGCGGGCTGGCGCAGGTCTACCCTGACACGCTGGTGGGTACCGACTCGCACACCACGATGATCAATGGCCTGGGGGTGCTGGGCTGGGGCGTGGGCGGCATTGAGGCAGAGGCGGCCATGCTGGGGCAGCCGGTCGCCATGCTGGTGCCGCAGGTGGTCGGCTTCCGCCTTGAGGGAGCCTTGCCAGAGGGGGCGACCGCCACTGACCTGGTGCTGACCGTCACCGAGATGCTCCGCAACAAGGGGGTAGTCGGTAAGTTCGTCGAGTTCTACGGCCCTGGCCTGCCTGCCCTGCCGCTAGCCGACCGCGCCACCATTGCGAACATGGCCCCAGAGTATGGCGCAACCTGTGGCATCTTCCCGGTGGACGAGGAGAGCCTGCGCTACTTGCGCTTTAGCGGGCGTAGCGAGGAGCAGATCGCCATTGTGGAGGCGTATTGCAAGGCGCAGGGCTTGTTCTACTCTGCTGACACGCCGGAAGCCACCTACAGCGATAGCCTCAGCCTCGACCTCAGCACGGTGCAGCCGAGCGTAGCTGGGCCGAAGCGTCCGCAAGACCGCGTGCTACTGGGCGAGGTCAAGCTGCAGTTCAACGACGCTTTGCAGATGATTCTCAACCCTGGTGGGCCGAAGAACCCACAGTTGCAGGTCAAGCGGTGGGAGGGGGAGGGTGGCAACCCGGCGATGCAGGCGCAGGAGGAACTGGTCGCCCCGCCAACCGCTGTACGGGTTGCATTGGAGAACGGCGAGTTCAGCCTCGATCATGGCTCGGTCGTGATTGCCGCAATCACCAGTTGCACCAACACCTCCAACCCCTCCGTGATGATCGGCGCGGGGCTGCTGGCGAAGAAGGCGGTGGAGCATGGCTTGCAAGTGAAGCCCTGGGTCAAGACTTCGCTCGCCCCCGGCTCCAAAGTGGTCAGCGAGTACCTGAACGCCAGCGGCCTCAGCACCTACCTCGACAAGTTGCGCTTCAATACGGTGGGCTATGGCTGCACCACTTGCATCGGCAACAGCGGCCCGCTGCCCAGCGAGATTTCGGCGGCGGTAGTGGATGGCAACCTGGTGGTCGCCAGCGTCCTCTCTGGCAACCGCAACTTTGAGGGGCGGATTAACTCTGAGGTGAAGGCCAACTATCTGATGTCGCCGCCGCTGGTCGTCGCCTACGCCCTGGCCGGGAGGATGGACATTGACCTGACCACGGAGCCGCTGGGTGAGGACGCAGCGGGCCAGCCCGTCTACCTGCGCGACCTTTGGCCCAGCCAGCGCGAGGTGCAGATGACCATCCACCAGGCGATTAAGTCTGATATGTACCGCAACAGCTACGCCGACGTGTTCAAGGGCAACGAACACTGGAACGCGCTGGACACGCCAGAGGGCGACCTCTACCAGTGGGCGGCGGACTCCACCTATGTGCAGCACCCGCCCTACTTCGAGGGGATGAGCAGGGAAGCAGCGGCAACGGTGGCCGAAATCAGCGGCGCACGAGTGCTGGCGGTACTGGGCGACAGCATCACCACCGACCACATCTCCCCCGCTGGCAACATCCGCAAGACCTCCCCGGCGGGGCTGTACCTGAGCGAACATGGGGTGGAGTACAAGGACTTCAACAGCTACGGCTCACGGCGGGGCAACCATGAGGTGATGGTGCGCGGCACCTTCGCCAACGTGCGCCTCCGCAACAAGCTGGCACCGGGGACGGAGGGAGGCTTCACTACCTACCTGCCAAGCGGCGAAGTAACCAGCATCTACGAGGCTTCGCTGCGCTACCAGGCCGAGGGTACGCCGCTGGCGATCCTTGCGGGCAAGGAATATGGTTCGGGCAGCAGCCGCGACTGGGCGGCGAAGGGGCCGTACCTGCTGGGGGTACGCGTGGTGATCGCCGAGGGTTACGAGCGCATCCACCGCTCTAACTTGATTGGCATGGGCATTCTCCCCTTGCAGTTCGAGCAGGAGGAGTCGGCGGCCTTGCTGGGGCTGGACGGCACCGAGAGCTATGAGGTGGTGGGCCTGGGGGAGGTGCTGGCCGAGCCAGCCAGCTTCAAGGCTGGTCAGCACCTCAAGGTGATTGCCCGCCGCGCCGACGGCGTAGCCTTCATCTTCACCACCACCCTGCGGATCGACACCCCACAGGAAGTTCTCTACTACCGACACGGCGGCATCCTACAATACGTCCTACGCCAGCTAGTCAGTGGCGCAGTGGCTGCCTAGAGATAGGCAAACCCCTGCTCCTTTGCCGATTACGGTAGAGGAGCAGGGGCGGTTTGGCTGCGCGGCAGCTTAGCGGGCGGGGATGTGTTCGGGCCTGACGTAGAGGGTCACGCGCTCGTCGCCCGGCTGGTGGTAGGGGTAGGTGTCCTGGTTGATGTACTTCTTCGCCATCTTGTTGATGAAGGCGAGATCGGGATCGTCCTCGAACTTCTCTACCTTGCCGCGAAGCTCGATGTAGAGGTAGGGGTTGGTGGGGTCAACAATGCTGACCGATACGCGGGGGTCGCGCTGGAGGTTCTTGTACTTCTGCCGCCCCTTCGTGTTGCTGAACTTGAGGTACTCGCCGTCCCACTCGAACCAGACCGGGTTGTTCTGCGGCGCGCCATCAGGGCCGAGGCTAGCGATGTTGGCGACAGCATTTGATTGCAGCAAGGCTGCGTACTGCTCTGGAATCTCCATCTTATACGCTCCTATGTGATGTGTTCCCCCACCTTATGGTAGGATGATATGTGAATTACCGTGTAATTATAAGGGCCGGTCAGGGCTGCTGTCAAGGGTGCCACTGCCCCTAGTTCTGCGCTTCCTCGACCGCCTGCGCCTCGTGCTGTAGCTTCTGGAAGGTGATTGCGCTGGTCGGGCAGACCTCGACGCAGCGCATACAGGCTATCTCGCAGGGGGTCTCCACCGCGATGGTATCGAAGGCAGAAACGAACGGGCGGGGCTGGGGGCAGACCCCCACGCACGCGCTACAGCCAATGCAGGCCTGCCAAATCACGTTGAACTTGACCGCTCGCTGTTGCTTCGCCAGGGTGCTTACCATGATCGTCACACTTTCCGGTAGGGGGAACTGGGGTGGAAGTAGCCGCCGAGCGTCTGGTAAAGGCGCGCATCCTGCACGCTGCGATCCTGCGCGGCGAAGATGCTGATACGCTCGTTATAGAGGCTGGTTAGTGCGTCGCCCTGGTCGGCGTACCAATGCTGCTGATAGGGGAGCAGGCTGGCTGCCGAGCCGTCTGCCCCGTCATGCAGGGCGCGGCCCAGGAACTCGCCCGCCAGCCTGCCGCCGCGCAAGGCTGTGTGGAGGCCGCCGCCAGTCAGGGGGTTGACGTGGCGGCCCGCATCGCCGACCAGCAGCACATGGTCTGCCACCAGCCTCTTGAGCGGGGCCGCCAGGGATACGCCGCCACCCTGGACTTCAAGGATGTTCATCTTGCTGAAGCGGTCGCGCATGAAGGACTGCTCAAGAAAGTAGCGCAGGTGCCAGGCCGCGTCGTGGTCGGTCATGGTGCGGATTACGCCGAGGCCAACTTCGGCGTAGCCACCGCCCTTCGGGAAGACCCAGGCGTAGCCACCAGGGGCGTTCGCGTAGCCAACGACGATCTCCAGCAGCCCCTCAGTCTCTACGTTGTCTACGATATATTGTAGGCAGCTAGCCATGTCGCCCAGCTTGATAGCAGGGCGTAGCCCCGCCCACAAACCGACCTGCGACATCACACCGTCAGCCCCGACCACGACCTTCGCCCGCACCGTCTCGTGCTGGTTGAAGCGTTCGATCTCGGCGAAGACGTAGCCGCCCTCGATTACGAAGCTGCGAGCGCGGGCGCGC
>JAYUUN010000077.1:0-11042 GCA_043754535.1 Chloroflexota bacterium
TGAGACCCTGGCCGCCCGCAATATCATCAACGGGGCAGCCTGTGTCGCCCCCCAGGTCGGCCAGTGCTTCCGCCCGAACGACAACATCCGCCGCGGTGAACTGAGCAAGGTCGTGCGTCGCGCTATCGAGAGCGTCGGCCCCGGCAACCGCTCCTACGTACGGGCAATCCATGCCTCCAGCAACGCCCCAGCCAGCGTGGATGTCAAGGTTGATGGCGCAGTTGCCGTCGGCAGCCTCCCCTACACTACTACCCTCGCCGCCGTTAGCTCCTTCCTCTCCGTCTCTACTGGTAACCACCTGGTGCAAGTGACGGCAGCAGGCGGCTCGGCAGCGGCTATCTCGGCCACCCTCAGCCTCACCAGCGGGGTCAACTACAGCATCTACGCCATCAACGGCGTGAGCGGCACTGTTGCCGCCCTGGTGCTGACCGACGACCTCAGCGTATCTGCTACCGGCCAGGCCCGCATCCGCGCAGTACACGCTGGCACCGGCGCACCGAACGTGGACATTCGTGCCAACGGTGCTTTGGTCTTCGGCAACCTCGCCTATGGCAATGCCAGCGGCTATGTCATCGTGCCAGCTGGCAGCTACACCCTGACCGTTTCGGCGGCAGGGACGACCACGCCAGTACTGACCATCCCCAACTACAACATCCAGACCGGCAAGGTTTACACCTTCCTGGCCCAGGGTGTCTTCGGCGGCACCCCCGCCCTCACCGTGCTGCCCATCGTGGACAGCGTGCAGACAGAACTCCGCCACGAGCAGTAGACTGCACTAGTGGTTCAGCAGCCCCCTCCCCTGCAAAGTGGAGGGGGCTTTCTTGTGCCAGCATATTGACTAACCAGACATAATGTTGTAACATAAAGGGGGAAGTTCGCGGCTCACGCGTCACAAGGGGAGTAGCCAATGAGTACGATGCAAACCGAGGAGCTAGACCGGGCGATCCGCCGTTCGCACGTCGGTGACCTGCGCCCCAACGAGCGGGTGATCCTGGAGCGGCGGCGGCACCCATTGTGGATCGTGCAGCACGGTTGGCCCGCGATCCTGTTCTTCCTCGCCAGCCTGATCGCCACGCTTGCCTTGTTCCTCAGCAGTGCTGGAGGGCCACCCAGTAGCTACCTGGTGATCGGCGTGGGCGTAGCAGTGCTGATCGGCACCCTGGCAACCGCCTGGTACATCCTCGACTGGACCAACGACTTCTTCATCCTCACCAACCAGCGGGTGATCTTCCTCGACAAAACTATTGGGGTGCATGAGACGCGCAGTGAAGCTCCCCTCAATAAGGTACATAACGTCCGCTACGACATCCTCAGCCCCCTAGCCAGTAGCCTCAACTACGGCACGCTTTCGCTCGACACCGCAGGGGTGGGGGTACTGTCCTTCGACATGATTCCCCGGCCAAAGGAAGTGGAGCGGCTGATTATGGAGCAGCGCAAGGGGTTGACTGAGTCTGTCGGCCAAAGCCGCGGCGAACGACGGCGCAAGGTCTTGCAGAAGATCGTCCTCGGCCAACAAGACCCCACCGACCTGCCACCCTCCGCCCCCTACAGCCGCCCCCGCGAACGTGGCCTCGGCACCTTCAACCGCATCTTTCCCTTTACCCCCCAACAGCAGGGGGAGACAATCATCTGGCACCGCCACTGGGCCTTCCTTGTCAGCCATGAACTGCTGCCAATCGCTCTCTTTACCCTGCTTACCGTACTGCTCGTATTCTATCTGGGGGCGATAGCCGGATATGACCCCAACAGCTACCCACCGCCCAGCGGCTTCGTCGGCACGCTAGTGGGGGCGGGTGGGCTGGTCGCAGGGTTCTTCATCCTTGCCTACATCGTCGTCCTCTTTATCATCTGGTACCAATGGGAGGACTGGCGCAATGACCGCTACAGCCTGACCCACGACCGGGTGATCGACATCGACAAGAAGCCGCTTGGCTTCCGCACCTCGGTCAAGGAGACGCTGTTCAACCGTATCACCGATGTTAGCTACAGCCTACCCTCCCCCTTCGCCATGATCTTCAACTATGGCACGGTGGAGATCAAAACCCCTGGCGAGGCAACCGTCTTCTCCTTCAACGATGTGCCGAACCCACGTGGGGTGCAGCAGGAGATCATGACTCGCCTGGAGAAGCACCGTACCCGCGAACAAGCCTCCTGGGACAACGACATTGTGGACTGGCTGAACGTCTATCATGAAGTGCTGAACCGCTCTAATCGCCCCTCTGTGCCAGAGTTGCCAACTACCCGCGCCAACCCTGCTCTACCACGGCCAAGTAGCAGCGAGCCACGCCTGACCACACCCGCAGCACGGGGCCGCGACGACGCATATTGAGCGGCCAGCAGAGAGTTGAAGTGGAGATAGGTGGCTGAGGGCGGCGCAAGTCGCTCTTTTTGCTGACAACCACGATAACTCGCATAAACAGGTACTTGTATTTTAGGCTGAACTGTGTTATTCTATAAGCAGCGACTTATGCTGACTAGTTAGGTGGGCGTAGAGGGGGTGTGATGGCAAAGATACGACTTGTTGGGCTGATCGTGCTGCTGCTAGGGCTGGGGGCTGGGCCAGGCAGCGTGGCGGCGCAGACGGCGGATGGCCTGCGGATGACCGTCAAGCCAGGAATTGACGGCTACTATCGGGTCGGTAACTGGTTCCCCGTACAGGTGACACTAGAGAACAGCGGACCCAGCCTCAATGGGCGGCTCTGGCTGGAGGGCGACAGCTATGCCGCCAACTACATTGCCGTTGACCTACCCTCCCAGGCACGCCAGTCATACACCCTCTACACTGCCAGCAGTCGGATCAACTCCACTGCCGTCCTCCGCTTTGCCGAGGGCGACAAGGTGTATGCCGAGCAGCCGCTAACGCTCAAGTACCAGCAAGACCCCAGCTTCATCATCGGGGTGGTCGGGGGCGACAGCACCGCCCTCAGCACCCTCACTGGGGCGACCTTCGGCTACATCAGCAGCTCGCAGACGACGCAGCAGGGTGTGCAATCCACGATCATCCACCCCAAGCTCGACGAACTGCCAGCCAATGCGCTCGCCCTGGCTACCCTCGACGTGCTAGTGATCGCTGACGGCGACACGGCAAAGTTGAGCGCGGGGCAGGTGGCGGCGGTGCGTAGCTGGCTGGCAGCAGGCGGCGACCTGGTGATCGGTGGGGGGCGCAATGCCCGCGCCAACGCCGCTGCCTTCGGCGACCTGCTGCCAGTTGAGGTCGGTGAACCGCGCTCTATCGACGGTCTCGCACCGCTCGGCACTTACATCACTGCTACCACGGCCCCGCCCGCGGAGCAGGTAGTGGTCAGTAGTGGGCCGCTCAAGCAGGGCAGCACGCTGGTGGCGATCAGCCCCGACCAGGCACAGAGCAGCCAACCGCTGATCGCCCAGCGCGAGTACGGGCGCGGTCGCCTGCTATACTTCGCCTTCGATCCCACCCTCAGCACCCTGCGCGGCTGGGACGACTACCCACGGCTGTGGCAATTGCTGCTGGCAAATCACAGGAGCGGGCCGGACAGTGCGGCCCTTGCTCACACCAATCAGGGCGGCAACTTCGGCTTTGCCCTACCGCAATTCGATTTGCCCAACCCAGGGCTGCTAGCCATCCTGCTGTTCGCCTACGTCATGGTGATCGGCCCGCTCAACTTCATCATCCTGGGGCGGCTGCGGCGGCGTGAACTCTCCTGGCTGACGATCCCGGCCTGCGTGGTCGCCTTCGGCCTGCTATTCTTCCTGATTGGCTACCAGACAAAGGGCAGCACCATTCTGCTCAACCGCGCCAGTGTTACCTTTGGGCAGGTGGAGGGGAACGAGGCACTTATCAGCAGCATCGTCAGCATCTTCTCGCCCAACAGGACCAGCTACGACCTGCGGCTAGGTAACGGGTTGGCGGTGGCGGATAGCAACGGCTCGTTCGGCAGTGCTGGAGGCGGCCTACATCTCGGCACGCCCAACCGCTTCGAGGGGCTAAACATCGGCAACTGGGCGCAGGGCAACATCAGCGTGCAAGAGGCGGCCAACCTGGCCCCCCAGTTTGCGGTCAGCAGCCTGCCCAGCAGCAGCAACCTGCGCCTGACGCTCAAGAATGTGGGCGACCGCCCCTACCGGGATATCGTGCTGTTTGAAGCTGACCACCGCAGCGACCGCTTCGACCTGGCCCCTGGCGAGAGCAAAGAAGTGTCACTCAATCAGGTGCCTGGCGGTAACGAGGAGTTCGTGCGCTACCTGGCCCATACTGGCGAGTCGATTGCTCGCTACACTGGCTACAGCTATAGCAACAGCCAGTTGACAAAGGAGGAGCGCACAGATGGCCTGCGCTACCAAATGGCGCAGACAACCCTGACCAACCGCGACTTTGGCAGCTACAACGAAGCGACCTTTGCCCCCATCTACCTGACGGCTTGGAGCGACAAAGCACGGGGCAGCAGCGAACTAGAGCAGGGAGGCGCACGCACGGACAGCAGCTTCGACCTCTACACCACACGCCTGGGGAGGGTACGGCCATGAGCCAGACGGCAACAGGGCTGGTGGTAGAGACGAGCCACCTGAGCAAGACCTACGGCCCCTTCCTGGCCGTGCGCGACCTGAACATGAACATTGCAGCAGGCAGCATCTACGGCTTCATTGGGCCGAACGGTGCAGGCAAGACCACGACCATGCGGATGCTGGCGACTCTGCTGCGGCCCAGCGGTGGCGATGCGCGGGTGGGCGGCTACTCCGTGGTCAGCGATCCAAAGGCGGTCAAGCGGCAGATCGGCTATATGCCCGACTTCTTCGGTGTGTATGACAACATGAAGACTTGGGAGTACCTCGACTTCTTTGCCGCCAGCTATAAGGTGCCAGCCAACCGTCGGGTGGGCATGATCGACGACCTGCTCAACCTGGTTGACCTCAGCCACAAGAAGAACGACTACGTGGATGCCCTCTCGCGGGGGATGAAGCAGCGGCTCAGTATCGCCCGCACCCTGGTTAGCGAACCGACTTTGCTGATCCTCGACGAGCCAGCCAGTGGCCTCGACCCCCGCGCCCGCATAGAACTGCGCGAACTGCTCAAGGAGTTGGGGCGGCTGGGCAAGACGATCCTGATCTCCTCGCACATCCTCAGCGAACTGGCAGAGATGTGTACGCACATCGGGATCATCGAACGCGGGGTGCTGCTAGCAAGCGGCAGCGTGCAGGAAATCTTGCAGCGGGTGCAGCCGATCCGTGTACTGCTACTGCGCCTGTTGGCCGACCCTGGTACGGCGGCAGCCACTGTGCAGGCGGTGCCAGGTGTAGTTGGGGTGGAAGTGGTAGATGAGCCAGCCAGCCCAGCCCAGCCTGCCCCTGCGGAGGGAGCAGCTAATAGGCCACCACTTAGCCTGCGAGTGCGCTTCGACGGCGATGAGCGGGCGATGGGGCTACTGCTCTGGAGGCTGGTGCAGACGGGTCTGCCAGTCTACTCCTTCAGCGAGGAAGTTAGCAACCTGGAAGATATCTTCTTGCAGGTAACGAAGGGTCTGGTAGACTAGCAGCCTCCCCCTTGTGGGAGCCAGTAAGGGGGAAATATGGAGATCAATCCGATTATAGTCAAGGAATTGCGCGGGCGGATGCGTGGGGCGCGAGCAACGATCACGATCAGCATCCACCTGATCGCCATTGCTGTGATCATGATGCTCACCTACGCCAGCATCTACAGCAGCCAGTTTCTCAACCAGTCGGGGACGAGCGGGCGCATCCTCTACTATGTAATCATGGGGGTGCAACTGCTGACCCTCACCGTGATCAGTGTAACCAGTACCACCTCGTCGATCAGCAGCGAGCGGGAGAAGCAAACCTACGACGTGCTGCTCGTCACCCTACTCAGCCCACGCCAGATTATCCTCGGCAAGCTGACTGCTGCTCTCGCGTACTGCTTCCTGCTGATCCTCGTTGCAGTGCCGCTCGAAGTGGTGGCCGTGATGATCGGTGGTGTGGGCCTGGATGAGGTGCTAGTTGGCAACGTTGCGCTGGCGATGATGAGCATCTTCTATGGGGTAATCGGCCTCTACTGCTCGGCGGTCTTCCGCACTAGCGGTGGGGCGAATGGCGCAGCGATTGGCTTTGTCTTCTTCATCTCGCTGTTCTGGCCGCTGCTGGTCAGCCTCTTTACCTCTGTCACCAGGTTCTATGGCGGTGATAACGCAACCTGGATAGTAACTTGGACACTGATCTCGCTCAGTCCAGGTGCGGCCTTCATCACCTCGTTTGGCATTATCGCGCTGGACAGCGGCAACAGCGACCTGTTCATTGCCAAACTACCATTCGGCAGCAACCTGTACTTCCTGCAACCCTGGCTGATCTTCTGCATCTTCGCGCTGCTGGTCAGCGTAGTGCTGCTCAACCGGGCTACCCGCCGCCTCTACCCCAGCGACCGCCCCCTCAGCCAGAAGGAGCTACACGCCCGCATGACAGAGCAGGCAGATGGTGGGCGCAAAGCATCGGTTGTTGCTAAGTCAGCCCCCCACCCAGCAGACGAAACGAAGCGTTTAGCCTGCGGCTGCGCTCAGGAGTCCTTCAGCACGTAGCCCACCCCGCGCACGGTCTGGATCAGCCGCGCCGCTGCGAATGGTTCGAGCTTGGCCCGCAGGTAGCGGATGTAGACATCGAGGATGTTGCTCTCACCGCCAAAGTTGTAGCCCCAGATGCGGTCGTAGAAGGTCTCGCGGGTTAGCACTTGGCGGGGGTGGCGCATGAACAACTCTAGCAGGTCGAACTCTTTGGTAGAGAGTTCGATCAGCGTTTCGCCCCACTTCACTTCGCGGGCGGCCACGTCCATCTGGAGATCAGAGAACTTCAGCACGTCCCCGCCCGGCTCTACGCGCCGCCGCAAGAGGGCGCGCACGCGGGCCAGCAACTCGTCGAGGCTGAAGGGCTTGACCAGATAATCGTCAGCCCCGCTGTCCAGCCCCGCCACCTTGTCGCTCACTGCACTGCGGGCGGTTAGCATCAGGATCGGCACGCTGTTGACCTGGCGCAGGCGGCGGCAGACTTCTAGGCCGTCCATGCCCGGCATCATCACATCCAGGATCACAACATCGGGCGGGTTGTCACGGGCTGCCGCCAGTGCTTTGTTGCCGTCGGGCGCAAGGTCAACAATGTAGCCTTCGAGGGCCAGCCCGCTTTTGAGCAGGCGCAGGATTTCCGGGTCGTCATCCACAACCAATACACGCATAATCGTTCCCCCTAGCCTTCTATCAGCCGATTATAGCACATCCCAGCACGCACCATCCCCCGCTACTTGCGGCGAGTCAGCGCGATACCCACCAGTACGACTGCGCCACCGAGCAACTCCCAGGCGGTCAAGGCTTCACCACGCACCAACCAGGCGAACAGGATCGCCACTACTGGCACAAGATTGGCGTAGACCGCTGTGCGGGTGCCGCCCACCCTGCTGATCGCGTAGTACCAAAGAAGATAGGCGACTCCTATTGAGCAGAGGCCAGAGTAGACGGTCGCCAGCCACGCCTGCCAGCCGATGGCCGCCCAATTCTCGCTCAACAGGCTGGGCATGGCAACCAGGATGATCGGTGGGATACCCACCAGCCCCGCCAGCGTCGTCATCTTGTAGGGTGAGTAGCGGGCGAGCAGGGGACCAGAGAACAGGGTGTAAACGGCCCAGCTAACCATGCTGGCAACCACTAGCAGGATGCCGCTCCAGTCGCCCGCTGCCACCACGCCTGCGCTCCCAAAGATGACTAGCAGGAGGCCGCCCAGGCTAACTGCGATCCCCAGCCACGCGCTGCCCTTGAGCCGCTGGCCGAAGAAAAGGAGGGCTAGCACCGCAACGACCAGAGGGGTGAGTGCCTGGATCAGGCTGGCGACCCCAACGGCAGTGCTGCTCAGGCCGATCACGAAGCAGATGATGAACAGGAAGTTGCCAAAGAAGCCGAGTACCGCCACCCGTCGCCAGTCTGCCAGCGGCAGTTGGTAGCCTGCTTTACCCTCGCGCCGCCAGAGGACGACAAGGAAGAAGACCAGGGCCAGCCCCGTCCGCAACGCACTGAAAGTAAGCGGCTGCATATCTTCGAGGGCGATCTTGGTCGCACTAAAGTTGATACCCCAGAAGCTGACGACCAGCAGGAGGAGAAAGTCCACCACGCCAAAACCGACTTGCCGCCCTTGCTCGACCGCCAATTCCGGTGAACCACCCTCTACCTTTGGCGGCTGCTGCTGTGTAGTTGCCATGCTGCGCCACTTCCTTGCTCTGCTTACAGACCCCTGTGGGATGCGTACTGCTCATTATACCAACTGCGGTTGGCGGTAGGCAAAGTAGCGGCGGAGCAGCCGATGCTGTCCGCCAGATAAACCCAGCCTCAGGTGTAGCTTATAGGCCCTAAAGCGGCGGCCAGCCCGGTCAGTTGCGCGCTGATCGACCACAACCGCTGGCAGGCGGCCTCATCGTAGGATTGCGCCGCCGAGCGTTTTTCCTTCTTATCAGCGAAATACTTGCCGCTTACACTCGCCACGGCGGGGTCGGTCGCTAGCCAGATTGCTGTCTCTGCGCCCTTCTCTGGTGTGCGCATGAAGCGTGATCCCACCTTTACTAGCAGGCCCAACACGCCACCCGTGTCCACCCCAAAGTTGGTGCGAACCCCACCGGGGTGCAGGCAGTTGACGGTAACACCCGTTCCCATCAGTTTACGGGCCAGTTCGTAGGTAAACAGCACGTTCGCTAGCTTCGAGCGACCATAGGCCAGCCCAGAGTTGTAGCCTTTGACCGACTGCAAGTCGTCGAAGTCGAGTTTGCCAAACGACTGGGCCGCAGAACTGACGTTGATGATGCGTGCTGGTGCGCTGGCCTTGATCGTATCGAGCAGCAGGTTAGTCAACAGAAAGTAGGCCAGGTGGTTGGTAGCGAAGGTGCGTTCCAGGTTGTCACGCGTCAACTCGCGCTGCCCCACTGCCGAGCCTGCGTTGTTGACTAGCACGTGCAAGCGGTCGTGCCGCTGCTGAAAAGTGGCGGCCAGTTCGCGGATTGACTGCTGCCAGGAGAGGTCGGCTAGTAGTAGTTCAACATTGGCGTTGCCACTCTGCGCCTTGACCGCCGCCTGCGCTGCTTCGCCCTTCACCTGGTCGCGGCTGACCATCACCACAGTGGCCCCCAGCCGGGCCAGTTCGCGGGCAGTGACGAAGCCCATCCCAGAGTTAGCCCCGGTGACGAGGCAGACCTTGCCCCGCACGTCCCATCGTTCGTTTGCCATCAGACCATCTCCTTGCTTGCTCTTTAGTTTAGGACTCACGCCTTAGATACAATACTGCGGCAGATTTGTTCGTCGTATTGTAGCACAAGATAGAGGTAACAGCCTAAGCCATCCGACTCCCATCTCAAAGAGAGCTTACGCCAAAGGGCGCGATCCAGGTGGATCGCGCCCTTTCTTGCTGCGTGTCATAGTTGTACGTTCAAGGGTCGGTAGATGTAGCAGACACTCCGCTCTTATAGGCACAGCTAGAAAGCCTCCTACACTCACCAATCCCCAGCTCGCGTTGGATCAAACCAGGTTGTTGTGCTGCTTGCTACTTGCTGATGTAGAAGTGCAAGCGGATGTTGGTGAAACGGTCATCAGTCTGCGTGTTTGTCAAGGCCATGCCTTTGAGCGGCGCAATGTAGGGCTGCACTTCCTGCTCGTAACTCGCCTTGTGGTCAGGGTTGTTCTTGTATTCGTACTGCTCGTACATCTGGCGGATCAGGTCGAGGTTGAAGTAAAGTTGGCCGCCGTTGCGCTGGTCAATGTGCTTGATGCTAGCCTGGTAGATTGGTGCGCCAGCTAGAGCATTGTCCTTGCCGTAGCCCTCAGCGGCGGCCTTGCTACTGGCAACTACAAACGCATCGCCGCTGATGCCATAGTGTATCTCGGTTGTGCTAGTGTAGCTGCCGCCGATGCTGCTCACGATCTTGATCACGTAGAACTTACTGCCGTTCACGCTCTCGTCACTAACTGTTACTCCCGTCTTGAACCCTGGATTACCCTGGCTCTCGCCACCGCTGGGAGTTGCGACCGCATCAACGGGGGCAGCAGCCTGCTTGCGGGCGTACTCGGTGATCTTGTCCACGAAGTTTTGTGCCTTCTGCTTGTCGCCGTCGCTGTTCAGCTTGATTGCGCCACCACCACCGATCTGCGGGAGGCCGCCATCTTTGCCTGGACCCTCGTTGGTAGCGTAGGCCATCCACTCGCCGCCCATCCACGCCAGCACATCGTTGTCGAAGTCGAGGCCGGTTTCGGTCTTGAACTGCTGCTTGGCTTTGTCGAAATCGGCACTGTCTCCGTAGGACATACCAAGCAAACTGGACAGACTAGAGCTTTGCGCTGCGTTGATCAAGCCCTTGAGGTCTTGCGAGGCAAGCAGCCCCAGCAAGTCGGCGGGAGCCTTGCCAGGTAGGGTGCGGTTGTCAAAAGGCAACGCCTTCTGCTTGAAGTCGAGGAAGTGCGAATTGATTGCGGAGGCAATGTCCACCTGGATGCCATTGTCTTGGGCCACCATGCTCAGGCCTATGGTGCCGCTTATGTCCATGCTGCTGAGGTAGCCGTTACTGCTCATCTGCTTATAGAAGGCCGCAGTCTTATCCAAGTTCTCGTAGACCGTGAACATTCGGTTGGCGGGCAGCTTGTTTACCGTGTCCTGGTAGTCTTGATCAAGGTCGAGTGCCTGGTTCTTGTCCTTGCTTGCGTCCAACACAAGGTAAAGCAGGTCACGATCCATGGTCACGATTGCGTCCTTGCCACGCATCACCACGAAGAAGTCGAAGCCACTGAGCGTCAGCTTATAGATGGGCTGGGCCTGGTAGTCCGCAGCCTTGTCGAGGGTAATGCTGTCGCGGGTTCTAGCGACCAGTTGACCAGTGAGCGTGTCCTTGTCTTCTGGCTCAATGGTGGTGTCTATTACCAACACGGTCGTGTAGCGCGCCAGCTTGTAGCCAATGCACTCGTCGTAGCCACCGACACCACTCTGTGAAATAGCGGTCTGTAGTAGCTTCATTGTGCTGCTGGGTGGCGGCACGAAGGCGTAGGTCACGTGTTCGCGCCAGA
>JAYUUN010000078.1:0-33969 GCA_043754535.1 Chloroflexota bacterium
CATATCAAGGCTATATAGCTCACCAACAGGTGCAGGCACAGACGACCACTGGCCGTTGCGATAGTGGAGTATGGTGTCCCCATCACTGATTATCCAACCCTCGCTAGCTGACAGCATATCGATATCCTCCACAAGCCCAGCTTCAGGGTGTGGCTCGTCCTGCCACTTGCCGTCCTTGTAGTGCTGCACGATACTCTTAAACATGGGCTGGCTGAGACTAGTATTATGACCAACCAGCCAACCTTCATTGGCAGTGACCATGTGAATGCTTGCCAGTGAGCGGATGCGAATGTTACCCACTGCCGCGCCAATTAGCAGCAATGACAGCACACCCACGATGACCATAATTAGCAAAGCCAGCAGCACGATGCGTAGCGGGGTGAAGTTGCCGCGAGTGTTCTGCTGGTTCAGCACGTAGCGGTTCGGGTCAGTTTTAGCCATTTGTGTTAGCTTGCTCCTTAATCATCCCCAAACCAATCCTTGTAGCTGAACAGGTCAGACTTCGGCGGCGGTTTGCTGTCGTTCCACTTCATTATACCACATCCCCATCCACCCCCAGTCCGCCTACCCGCTTCGCCATGAATATATCTGGCTTGCCAAAGCCGTTAGCGTCGGGTAGCAGGCCCGCAACCACGTAGCCACATTTTTGGTAGAATGCAAAGGGGTGGCGGTCAAGATTACGGATGCGAGCAGCGTGGCCGAGTACATCCGGGTAGAGGTCAACCGCGCCGACGCTGGTACTGCTGCTCAGGTCATCGGTGCCGAGCCAGACGGTTAGGCCGCCACGCTGCCGTACCTGCTGCTCAAAGTCGGCCACCAGCAGGCTGCCGATCCCCTGACCTTGCACATTCGGATGTACTGCGAGAGGGTGCAGTTCCCAGACATTACCATCATAATCGCTGCGCCCAGCAATCCAACCCAGCACCTTGTCGCCCTCGTCTAGCGCGATCCGGCTGATCCGCTCCGGCCCAAGCGACTCGCGCACTTCTTCCAGCCCAGCCGCAAGGTCGGGCCAGCCGGTCGGGTCGCCCGCGAAGGCTGCCAGCAACACGGTAGCGGTCTGCTCCACCGCCTGCCAGTCGGCAGCTAGCAAGTCAACTATCTTAATCGCTCTCTGCATCCTCAAGCACCTGTGACTAGGATTAGCTGATTGAGCAGCCAGCCACGCACTGTATTCTACAGCTAATTTGCCAACTTGCCCAACCCTAGGATTGGTAAGTGCAGCAGACTTTTTGGCTCTACCCAGGCGTAGGTACTTGAGGAATGTCTGCCACATTCACCGATCCCAATCTTTGCAAATCCCTACTATTTGGCTCGCCCAACCCCTTGACTCTCCAGTTAGGGGATGCTGTACAGTACTCTTGCGCGCACAACCAGCCAGGTAGGGAGGGTACAGATGATCAAGATTGGCGACTTCGCCCGCTTCAGCCGGGCTTCGGTCAAGACGCTGCGGCACTACGATGAGATTAGCCTGCTCACCCGCCCATCGCTCGCTGCTCACTAGACGACACACCCTTGCACCTGAACATACTGCCCTGATCTGGTATAATGGGCTGCAACTCTACAACCACCACGCAGCTTTAGACACTTTTGGAACAAATGATGAACCAGCCTGAGATCACTTGCCCCCGCTGTGGGATGACCAACCCCCGTGCTGCTACAAACTGCGTGCGCTGTCGCGGTGTACTATCACCTACTGGCTACTCGCGCTATTCGGTGGTCAGTGCGCCTGCTCCAGCCACCGCCAGCGTTGGTCGCCCGCTGGATGTAGAGCGTATTAGGCGGCAACAGAAGACCCGTCGCTTCCTCATTCGCGCCATCCCTGCGCTGCTGCTCCTCCTTGCCGTCCTTTTGAGCATTAGCTTGATGGACAGGCACAACTACGATGATGTGCCAGTGAAGTCCCCCTTCCTGCCCACCAGCCCACCGAGCAGCACACCCAGCCCCAACCTGCCAGGGACGCAGACGGCGCAGGCGCGGGCGCGGGCTACCGAGATTGCCATCCCCACCCAGACTGCGCAAGCCCAGGCCACCGCGACAGCCAACAGCCTGCTGGCTCCCACGCTGACCGCAGAGGCAAGCTTGACCCGCAGCCTGACTGTCACTACTACGAAGGGGGTGCTGCGTGGTATCCTCTACAGCAGCGAGGCACAAGAGCAGATCGCCATGCTGGAAGCTGACCAGGCCGCCTTCAAAGGGCCGCTGACAATCGCGAACGACTATGTAGCCGTCGAACAGCCGGGAACAGTGATGCGTGGCTTGCCCAAGCGGAGCCAGCGGCCCGTCCAGAGTGGCAGCATTGCCTTCGCCGTGGTGACAGACCAACCCGGTGCATTGGACGTGGACAGCCTCGTTCTCCTTAGAGCCGTACCTAGCAACCCCAGCGGCTACTACGTGATTGGATCGGTGACGGAGAACTCACAGTTGCTCGCTCTACTGGACCGAAGCGACCAGGTGTTGGCCCTGAAGGTGACCCTGGCGGACGGCAGTCAGCCGCTCGTCCCGCTCTACACACCCGCTCCGATCACGCTGATAACTGGTACACCCAGCGTGGATAGCAGTACTTCCCCCACCCACCAGATCACGATCAACACCAACAAGGGGGCAATAATCGGTGAACTCTATGCCAATGCCGCTCCAGTCAGTGTCGCCAACCTGATCGGCAACAGCAGCCAACTAGCTGGGTCTATCAAGAAAAACGTCAACATAGACTTTGCTCCAGTTGGTCACATTGGGAAGTACAGCTCACTTGAAAGGAACTTTCTGCCCTGCAAGGTGGGTAGTCTGATGCTAGACACAGCCGGTGGCGAGGTAAACAGTACCACTCTCTTTTGGTCGAAGCGCGATGACTTGAGCATCTGCAACGGCTACCTGATCGTCGGCCAGCTAACCAGCAACGCCAGCCTGGTAGACCGCTTGGCAGATGGTGATCAGATCACCAGCGTAGATGTCACGGCAGTGAGCCGATGAGCGAACCAGCGGTGCAGTGTCCACGTTGCGGGGCAGACAGGCCACGGGCTGCCAACACCTGTGTGCGCTGTCGCGGCGTATTGCCCAGCAACTTCAGCAACTACGTGGTGACCGCTAGGGGCGAAATTACCCTGATTGCTGCCAACCTGACTGCCTTGCTAGACGAGATCGCTGCGCCATGAAGATTGCCCACCTCGCCCGCGCCGTCTACCCGCAAAGTGGCACTGGCGGTCTAGAGCGGCACGTCTATCACCTGACCCGCCACCTGCTGCTGCTCGGCCACGAGGTTGAGTTGTTCGTGCAGGCTTCAGCCAACCTCCCCCCCGACTTCGGCCCTGGCTGTGCGGGCGCGCCGCTGAAGCTGCACTATCTACCCTACAGCCGCCTGCCCCTGCGCCGTAACTCGGTGGCCGACCGCGTAACTAACTATCCCCTCTTTGCGCGGGCGATGGGGCGTGAAGTGGCTGCCCTGGTCGCAGCGGGTGGCGCAGAGGTCGTCCACGCTCACGGCCTCTGCGCGGAGGGTTACGCTGCGGCACGGCATGGCCTGCGCGTGCCACTGGTGATGAACCCCCACGGCCTGGAAGACTTCAAGGTGCGCGATTGGCGCAAGTGGCTGGCCTACGCCCCCTTCCGCACCCTCTATCGTCGGGGGGCGCAGGCCGCCCAGCGGGTGATAGCCACCGACATGGCGATGGTAGAGGAGGTGCGCGACTACCTGCATCTGCCTGCTCGTCGTGTGGTTGTGCTGCCCAATGCGGTTGACGAGGAGGAGGCCACCGCCCGACTCGACCCAGCAATACAGGCGACACTGCGCCAGCGGCTTGCCCTCGACGGCCAGTTTGTGCTGCTCAGCGTCGGGCGGGTAGAGGCGAACAAGGGCTTCGACGGGCTGCTCAAGGCTTTGCACCTGGCCCGCAGGGAGTTGCCAGCCGAGTGGCGGTGGCTGCTGGTTGGCAGCGGTGGCGAGTTGGCCCGGCTAGAAACTATCGTGCAGGTGCTTGGCCTGGCAAGCCACGTCAGCTTCCTCGGCGCACTGCCCGACGCAGAGTTGAGCAACCTCTATCCCCTTGCCGACCTCTTTGTTCACCCCACCCTCTATGAGGGCAGTGCGCTTGTGGTGATGGAGGCGATGTTGCACGGCCTGCCAGTAGTAGCAACCAACGTGGGTGGCATCCCCGACAAGGTGCGGGAGCGGGAGACTGGCTGGCTAGTTGCCCCTGACGACATTGAGGGGCTGGCGCGTGCTATAATGGCGGCGGCAAGTTCGCTGGCCCGCCACGAGATGGGCGCAGCCGGGCGCAGGCTGATGCTCGAGCGCTACACCTGGCCCGCCGTGGCTCGCCAGACCGTGGCCCTCTACGCCGAGTTGCTGGCTGCCTAGCCCCGCCAGCAGTCCGCTCGTCACCTGGAGGCCTGCCAACCGTCTAACCTGTTGGTGGCCCGATATTCCGGCGGCGATCCGCAAAGAGAGATAAACCGTTTGACTTACCTGAAGCTGCTGCTGTTCCCCTTCATCCTCTACCTGCCTGGGCTAGCAATCTATATTGCGGCTCTGCCCCGCCGCCGTGTCTGGGGCGGTTCGCTTGCCGAGGCGGTCTTCGTACAGTTCACCCTGGGCGGCCTCTACGCAGGGGCGGTTGGCTTTGGGCTGGCCGAGATTGGGCTGTTCAGCCTGCCTGCGCTGCTGGTGGCCTGCGTGCTGCCTGCCGCCCTGCTGCTCTATCGCTATCGCCACACCCTCCGCTCAACCTCCATACGGAAGCAGCGAGAGAGCGGGGTGGGCAGGGCGGACATCCCCCCGCGATGGGAGCCACTGCTGCTGGCGGCCCTCTTGCTGCTGGGGCTGAGCCTGTTCATGCGCCCAGCAGAGATGATCCGTGGGACGCTGGATGCGGGGGTCTACGCCAACAGCGGGGCGCACATTGCCCAGCATGGCAGCGTACTGATCAAAGACCCGATCCTGCTGAACATGAGCGACGGCGAGATACGGCAGTTCTTCGCGGGCCTCAACCCCGCTCGCTACAGCCTGAACCGCCAACGCTTTCCTGGTTTCTACATCTTCGACAAGAATGACCGCCAGGGGGTGGCTCTGGTTGACCCACAGCACTACTCGCTCTATCCTGTCTGGCTGGCGATTTTCTACGCGGTGGCTGGCGAACGCGGAGAGTTCTACGCCACGCCCTACTTGATGCTGCTAGGGTTGCTGGCGGTCTACTTCGCGGGCAAGCGGCTGTTCGGCGGCTGGCCCGCACTAGTAGGCGCATCGCTGCTGGCGGTAAACACCACCGAGGTCTGGTTCGCCCGCTATCCGGTAACGGAGACTCCCCGCCAGTGGTTGGGCTTCGCTGCCTTCTACGCCTTTGCAGTCTTTGTCACTATGCAGCGGCGGCTCGAACGCGCCCGCAGCCAGGCCATTCCACCCCCACGCGCTCGCCTTGCTCGGCTACGAGGAGCAACACGCGCGTTCGCGGTGCTGGCGGCAGTCTGTCTGGGTCAGATCGGCTGGCTGCACCCGGAGTTTCTATTTTACATCCTGCCACTACCGCTCTACGTTGGCTGGCTGCTGCTGGCGCGGCGATGGCGGGCGGAACATTGGTGGTTCTTCGTTCCCTTCCTACTCACGCTAGCCGTTACCCTACTGCACATCTTCTTCTTCACCTACCCGTACACCTTTGACCTGTTCTATGGCATAATCCAGGGTCTCAGACGCAGTTCGGGGCGCATCTTCCTGCTCCTGTATGGCGGGCTGGGTCTCCTGCTACTGCTAGTCGTGCTACTGCGAAGCGCACGGACGCAGGGGTTGCGCGAGTGGGCGGTGCGCCGCTGGCAGCGGGGGCAGCGCATCATATTGCTGGCTGTTGCTCTGGTGGCTGGAGGTTACCTGGGTTATGTGTATCTGATCCAGCCTCACCTGTTCGGCGAACTGCTCAAGCTGCTGACGAAGCCAGGCCAGAGTACCTACATCGGCGCGTCGCTGCCTCTCGACCGCATGGCCTTCAAGGACGGCATCCCCCACGACCCAGACTTCAACATGGTCAAGCTCGGCTGGTACTTCTCGCCGCTGGGCATCGTGATGGCGGGCGGCGGGCTGATGCTAGCTCTCTACCGCAGGCTGCGGCTACAAAGTGCGCCCTTCTTCCTGATGCTGGCGATCACCCTACTCATCTTCATCGGCCAGAGCTACACCGATCCACACTACATCTACACAGCCCGTCGTTACATTCCAATCATCGTGCCAGCCTTCAGCTTGCTGATCGGCTTCTGGATTTACGACTTCGGCTTCTGGCTTAGGCGCAAACTGCCAGTAGCAGCCGCCCCCAGCAGATGGGCCAGGCTGCAACCGCTAAAGTCACTAGTGGCGGTCGCTAGCTATCTGCTGCTGCTATCCTTCTTTGTCTACACCCTGCTGCCCATCTTCAGCCACGTGGAAGAAAGAGGGGCGATTGAGCAGGTGAGCGAACTGGCGGGCCGCTTTGAGCCACACAGCCTCCTGCTATTCAGCGGGCAGTGGGGGCAGGATGCGGTGGTAGCGACCCCGCTCGAATACTTCTACGGCCACGACGCACTCGCACTCGCCCAATCGCCCGCGCAGATCAGTCCAGCCACCGTGCAGGACGCGATCTACTGCTGGCTGGCCCAGCCGAGGCAGATTGCCAACCCCGACAAACTCGCGCTCTGCAAGCAGAAGTCACCGCGCAATCTTTACCTGTTGCTGGGGGCGAACGGGGGGCAACTCGACCTACCAGGCTTCGACTACCAACCAGTAGGTGAGTGGAGCTACCAGGTACCAGAGTTGCAGCAACGCTACGCTGACAAACCGCTGAATGTGACGCTCAGTTCACGGCTCAACTATGGCATCTATCGGCTGGTACCGCGTGGCAGCATCACCCCCACCCTACCGCTGACGATAGACGTAGGCGGTGCGCATGACTACCAGTACCAGATCGCGGGCTGGAGCGAGAAGGAGAGCGACAAGGCGGGCAATAGCTATCGCTGGGTGAACAGCAGCAGCGACGCGACGATGAGCGATGCGCGCACGAGTTTGCGCCTGCCTATCCCTCTCGCCGCCAGCAGCATTACAATCACCATGCGGGTGTCACCCGGCCCAGCAGAGCGCAACACACCAGCCGCTCTGCGCCTGACCCTGGCCGACGGCACGCCAGTGATCAGCAGCAGCCTCGCCCTGACCCCAGCCTCGGCGGGGGTGGGGATCACTAGCTTCTACACCCTGACAGGGACGGTGCAACTGCCTGCCAACCACGAGCAGTGGCTGCGCCTCAACCTGGCCGCTAGCCCCTGGCAGCCCAGCGACGACCCGCGCCGCCTGGGGGTGCAGGTTGACAGCATCCGAGTGGATGGGAGGTTAGAGCCAACCCGCGTGCTAGCCCAGCAGCTTGCTGAGGCGGCCACCCAGGGTGAAGCCGAGGGCGGCTCCAACTACAAGGGCAAGTAGCACGGTGGCGAACAGCCCAGTCGGGTTGGCAGTCAAGCCAAGCAGGGCAGCGAGCGCGAAGATCAACAGCGCGCCGACGAGGAACAGCAGCACTGGCCCTACCCAGCGCACAACTCGGTGGTCTGCGGCAGACTGGGCAGCAGGATTGCCGAGGGTGCCGAGCTTGAGGCGCATACTGGGCCGGGGCAGCGGTTGACGTGGGCGACTGGCTTTGGCGGCCTGCGGCGGCTTCATGCCTGGTGGCAGCGGGGGAGGCAGGCGGCTCAGGTTGCCAGTGCTGGATCGGGTAGGAGAGGCAGGCGGGGGAGTCTGCTCTGGCAATGGCAGAGCCACCAGGCGGCTGCGGGCTGGCTCTGCTCCCTGCGTCTTATTGCCGCCAGTAGAGAGCCGCTCGTTGCTGGCGGTGCGCTGCACTGTGGCGGTGCGCTGCTGACCCGTGGCTGCCCGCTGCGGGCCAGTGGCCGCACGAGATTGGCTGGCGGTGACAGGTTGGGGAGAGGCAGGGGGGGGCGGTTGGGGCATCGATTGCACCAACGGCTGCACCACGGGCTGGGGCATCGCTTGCCCAGGGCTGGGTTGCGCAGCCGTTGGGAGGGTATGGGTAGCTGGGCTGCTGGTCGGGGCGAACCGCTTGAACAGGTCGCGCACCGTCAGTTCGTAGCTGGCGACGAAAGCCTGGTCGAAGCTCGGTGCGCTGTCCTGGCGCAGACGCAACACCAGTTCGTTGACCTGGGCTACCTTCTGTATTACCCGCTCGTCGCTGCCGCTGATCCGCAGGTGGTCTAGCAACTCCTTCCAGGTGGCGAAGGCAGCAGCCATACTGTTGGGGCGCAATTGGGCGATCTGGGCGCGCAGCAGGTTCTCCAACGCATCTTGCAAGGCAGGCAGGCAGGCGGTTAGCTGCTGGGCGCGAAAGAGTTCGCGGGCCTGGGCGTACTCAGACCTGGCTTGCTCGATATACTGGTTGTACGTCAGGTTTGCTGGTTGAGCCATCGTTCTCTCCCATGACCGCCTTGATCGCGTCTACGATAGCGGTGATAACCCCCTCGTCGTCGTTCCAGCCACCGAGGGTAGTCAGGCTGGCGGTCAGTGCTGCCCGCTGTTGGGTGGCCGTAATCTGGCGTGGTATGTCGTAGAGGGTAGTCAGGCTGTCGCTGCTGCTAGCGACCGGCAGGGCAACTATGTGCGTCGCCCCAGCGGCAGCCAGTTGACGACAGGCAGCGGTGATGCTCTCTAGCTGATGCAGCATGGCGGTGGCAACCCGTGCTGGCTGGTAGCCGCTCTCGATCAACATCGCACACAACAACTGCTCGAACTCCTGCTCCTCTGGGTGCGCCTGTGTCAGCAGCAACACTCCCCCACCCTGCTGCGGGTGTGCGCTCTCGCTAATGCGCCGCACAAGGCCACGCAGCAATGGCTCGGCGTTCGCCAGCGGGGGGGCATCCCGCACTGCCACCCCATGCTCCTCCAGGTTGAGGCCGCGCAAGAGGATTGCAGTGCGTTCGCCGCCACTAGCCGCTGCAAGGCGCGGGCGCACTACGATCAGGTGCTGGTAGCCGTCAGCCACTGCCGTCGCTGCGATCTCCTCCAACCAGGGGTGGTCGTCGCTGAATGCCAGATAGACACGATAGCGGCGGCCCAGCCTCTCCTGCACCTTCTGCGCTACCTTCGTCTGGATGTGACGCTGGGGGGACTGGCCGAGGGCAGCATAGCGGTCGCGTAGGCGGCTCATGGCGAAGGGGCGCAGGAGAGTGAGGGGGGTAGGCAAGCCCTGGGCCTGCCGCTGATTGTAGAAGCTGGTCTGCTGGCGGGTCTGGTATCCCTCTGGCTCTGCCGTCGCATAGTAGATCACAGCAGGGCGCAGCTTGCCAAGCTGATCAACCTGCGGGCGCGCGGCGGGGCGGTCAAGGTCGGAGCGGGCTGTGTTGCGCTCATCCTCGCGGCGGCCCAGCACAAAATAGGCGGTGACAGCGTAACCGAGGAAGAAAGAGAGCAGCAGGCTGGTCGCGCCAAGCAGCACCTGGAGGCTGGCCCTGCCCCATTCGGCAAAGTCAGTACCGAGCAGCAGGATGGTGAAGCTCAAGGCCGTGAAGCAGAGAGTGAGCAAGCTGAACAGCCGCCTCGTCCGTTCGTGGTCGGTGATCAAGTAGAAAACAAACATCCCGCCGGTTGCCAGACCGACCATCACACTCATCGCCAGCAATGGATTGACCAGCATATGCCACCCCTTATGCCATCCGCTCTGGCGCACATTATATGTCAAGTTCTCCATCTTCGCAAGTGGCCCGCTGAACCAAAAAGCGGGCGGTGCCGTATATCTGCTATAATAGCAGCGCAGCGACCACACCACCGCTGGCAGCACGCCACCTTGAAAGGTACTATGATGGAGAACACCCACAGCAGCCAACAACCGCGTATCAACTATGCCGCCCCGCTTGTGGCCGCTATCCTCAGCAGTAGCTTCCTGCTACTGCTCACCATGCTACTGCTCTATCTAAGCGTGAGCAACGCCCTCAACACCAGCGAGGGAGGGCTGCTGCTGATTTGCGGCCTGGGGGCGATCCTCTTTCTGGTCGCTGGCTGCTTCTTCGCCGTCGCTACCTTCAAGGGCGTGCGCGACCTCTTTACCCCCCTGCAAACTATCGCTGGCACCGTAGTCGGCCTCAACAATCGCGGGCAGGACGTGCCGCAGATGATGCCCACCACGCCTAGCTTCCGGCGCAATGCCGCCCCCAATGCCCTTAGTGGCGACAAAGGCAGCCGCCGCCAGAGTCCGCCCTTCTGGTTGGTGATCGACCCCGACCTGGGTAGCCGCCTCGGATCAGCCACCCCGCCTCCCTCACCACCAGCCAGCCAGTCAGTTGCCCCCAGCACCCGTCGGGTTTTTGGAGTCAGCGAAGCAGCCATGGAGCAACCCGGCTCTGAGCGCAAAGAGCCTGACCCACCCACCAGCGACGATCTCCGCCTCGTCCTTGCCAATCGGGCAGCCCACAGCCGCCAACTGATCCGCTTCCGCGTAGACCGCCCGGCCTACGAAGCCGTCCACACTGGCAATCGGGTGGTTATCGCCCACTCACGCTACCTCGAACACGTCTACTACGTACAGCGGCTCGACGAGTTCGGCAGCCAAACGATCCTCAACAAGTCGCTGCTCTAGCAACTGGTCAAGTAGGGGTGTTACATCCGCCCACGCGGGGTGTTGTCAACCATCCGTTCGCTGCGTTGCACTGGCACAGCAAGGAACTCGCCCAGCCGCTCACCGAGGTCGGGGCCGAGGGCGGGAGCGTGCAGGTACTCTAGCCAATCGGTCAGCGACTTGCGATCCTTGCTGCGCAGGAGCAAGTCGTGGATGTGCTTGTGGCTGTAGCGGTCGAAGCTGTCCCGCGCCTCAACAGCGGCGATCTCGCTGAGGTCACAGAGCGGCTTGCCATCGTAGCTGAGGCTACCCTTCGCCCGGTCGAACACGGCAGTCTCCAGACCATCGTCACCGCTCTTGAGGTAATATTCATAGAGGGTGATTGCGCCGAAGATCAACACGCCCAGTCCTGCCAGCAATGCGCCGCCCAGCCGAATCGCCGACCAGATGCCACCGGATAGAGCGAGGTAGCGGGAGGCAAAGTATAGCCCCCCACCCATGACAACCATGCCGCCAATCCAGGTACCAAAGCGTTTGTTGAAGCGGTCAGCCAGCTTCGGTCGCTTGCGCTGGATGGTCAGGCGGTTCTCGTCGCTCTCGCCCTTGATCACCTGCCAGAGGGTAGAGGTAGGGCTATCGCTCGCCCCCCCAGCCGAGGATGCACCATAGTCCTGCGACAAGTCCCAGCTTGGCCGACCGCTCTGCGCGGCTGACTCGCCTTCGGCTCCACTGCGAACTGTTCCCTGCCAGTCGGCATAGTTCTGGGCGGGTTCTGCCGCAGCCTCCACTTGCGCGGTCGCAGCGTAGTAGCGGGGAGGTGTATTTTCTGCCGCTTGTGAGCCTGCGCCGTAGTAGCGGGGCAGTACTGGTTGCGCGAAGTTGAGGGCCGCAGGGGGCTGGGCGGGCGGCTGGTAGGCTGGCTGCGCTGGTGGTTGATAGCTTGGTTGCTGGTAAATTGGCTGCTGATAAATTGGCTGCTGGTAGCTGCTGGGCTGGAAGGGGGCAGGCGGGGCTGTATCTGCCGTCTCTGTAGCAGGTACTCCCAGGAAGCGAGCCAGGGCAGTGGCGAACTGACGGGCCGCCTGGGGATCGGCGTAGCTACGCAGCGGGGCCGTTCCCATGCTGCTGCCGAGCGCGACCAGGCTGCGCCCGCCAGCCATCGTCGTCTCCACCTGGGCGATCTGGTAGAGAGGGAGCGGCTCAGCCCCCTCAACCTGGAAGCTGCCTGCCTGTCGGTCGAACAGCCCCGGCTTCTTCGTGCCGTCCTGCTCGACGAGGATCGCCAGCTTGCTGCCGTCCTCAGTCACGAAAGTCTCTGGTGCCTCATAAGGTAGCCAAGCCATAACCGCCACTCCTCTCTAAGCACAATGTGCAGATTTATTATACACTAACTTGCCTGCGGCTGGATAGTAGAGGGTGGCGGTTGACGCTGGGGGCGAGTGAGCTTGACCCAGCCAGCGGCAGCGGTTATTACAGACGCACCCAGGTCCACCGCTACAAGAAGGATGACAAGCAAGCGGCTCTCATCAACTTCCAGAAGGGGCAGACCTGGGCCACGCGCGAGCGAAGACGAAGGTGGTACAGTTGCAGGGTAGCCTACACTGTCAGTTTGACATTAGGCCGAGGTAGAGTATCTTGCTAATCTGGCCGCGCGTGACGCTGCTGTTTGGCTCAAAGTGGGTGAGGTCAGTGCCGTTGACCACGCCTCGGTTGTAGGCGGTCTCCACTGCGTCGTAGAAGAAACTGCTGGCTGGCACGTCGCTGAAGTGCGGCCCACCCACCACGTTCGTCGCCCAGCCAAAGGCCCGGCCCACGATGATCGTGGTTTGGCCCCGACTGATCTGGTCGTTGGGCTTGAAGCAGGGTGGCGTAGTTCCCCCACATTGGACCGCCTGCGCGTAACCGGTAACTGCTCCGTTGGCGGCGGCGGTCTCGATGTAGCGGTAGAGGATGTTGCTGGTTGGCACGTCGTTGAAGGTCGGCGTGGTCGGGTTGACGATAGCCCAGCCCCGCGCCAGGCTGATCATCTTGGCGAACTGGGAGCGGCTGGCGTTGGCATTGGGGCTGAAGACGTGGTTGCCAGTGCCGCCGACGATCCCAGCGCAGGAGAGGTAGCGGATTGGCCCCGCCGCGAAGTAGCCCGCTGGCACGTCGGTGTAGTAGTCGAGACACTCCGCACTGTAGTGCAGCAAGCTGCTACCCGCCGCCCAGCCCTCGGTTGGGCTGACAAAGCTGATGCTGGGGAGGGAGGAGCCAGTAGGATTGTTGACCTCCTGCCAAGTGCCATTCTGATAATGCAACAGCGGCCCGCTACCGCTAGCCCAGCCTTCGGTGGCGGAGAGCATCTGGATATCGCGGATAGAGGAGTGGCACGCGGATTTGGGTCCAACTGCTACCATCCTAATGCAGCAGGTTGCCCGAACTGCTGGGGTTGTAGCCACCGATCCAGACATCGTTGGCAGCACGGGCATGGACAGCGGCCAGGCGGATGATGCTGTTGGGGGATGTAACTGCCAGCCAACTAGTACCGTCGTAGTGGTAGATGAGGGGAAGCGCAGTGGGCGAGACAAGGGCAGTAACCCCAATTGCCCAGCCGTCGTTCGGGTTAAGGAAATCGAAAGCTGTCACTTCAGGTATGTAAGTCCCACCTGCTCTGGTTGGCAGGGCGACCGCAACCAGAGACTGTCAGTGTAGTGGTAGGGGGTGGTTAGTGGACTGGGCCAACTGGGGAAGCGGTGACTGAGCCAACCTTCACTGGCACTAACCATCTGTATCCTGTCGCCACCGGGTTGCGAGGGCATGATGGTGGAGGTAGCAGTACCGTTCCAGTGCGCGATCTCTGCGTTCAGACCCACCGCCCATACATCGTTGGTAGCACTGCCAGAGAGCGCGTAGATTTCGTAGCCGTCCCCAACCTGCGTGTTGTTGTGCCTGAGGGAGATGCCGCCGATGTTACTACCACAGTTAGAGTCTCCAGTGATGCTGCTATGGAAGTAGTCGTTGCTAGCAGCACTAAAGATAGAATGACTACGTGTGAAAGGGTTGCAGTTCCCAGCTGGCTGCATGGGCTGACTGGCGGCCACTATCCGCTGCCAGGTGCCAGCAGTGTAGTGCAGAACAGAGGGACTGTTGAAACCTCCCGTACCTGCCCAGCCTTCGGTGGCATTGAGCATATAGATGGTGTCAACAGTGAGATCATTGTTCATCGCTGGCAGCACTGCCTGCGTCCAGGTACCATTGTTGTAGTGGAAGATAGACCAGGCATTACCAACCAGCCAACCCTCGGTCGGGCTGACCCACGACATTTGGTAGATAGTGACAGTGGGCGTGATTGGGGTGGCAACCTCCTGCCAACTGTTGCCCGTATAGTGCAGCAGGCTGGCGCGCGAGTGCTGGCTATCGGTATAGACCCGGCCAACAGCCCGCGCCTCACCTGGCCCCACAATGTCTACGTCGTACAGGCTGCTGGTTGCAGAGAGGGGGCTGGTTGAACGCAGCCAATCACTACCGCTCAGCCGCAAGATAGTATTGCCCTTCCCCACGGCCCAACCCTCGCTGGCGGTCGCATCTACGGTGTAGAGGGTAGTGCTGACTGGGGAGGGGTAACTACCCCAACTGCTATTGTAGAACCGCTTGATGGTGCCAACCTGACCTACGATCCACCCGCTGCTGGCCGTACCATCTTGACCCCGTAGTAGCTGGGGTAGGCGATCTGCCAGGCCGAAGGCTCTGCTACTGCTGGGGCGGCGAATGGGTTGCCAGCGGCAAACTTGTTTGGCACCTGCTGTGGCTGCTGGGTTGTGGGTTGAGCAGTGGGTTTGCTTTGGTCGGTGGTGGGCGGCGTGGCTGCTGACTTAGGCTAGTCGGTGGTCGGTGCAGCCACGGGTAGGCTGCCCTCCTGCTTGCTGGCGGGGCTGGCTGGTTGATCGCTGGCTGGGCCATTGCTGGCGGCGGCCTGGCTGCTACCAATCAGCAGCATCGCTACGACGAGCAGGGCTATTAGCCCACTGGAACGGTTGCTGGACATGATTGCTCCTCCATAGTGTTTCGCACTAACACATCTTACTTGATGTACATCCGCAGCCGCTTTGCTTCAACAGCTCGCCAAATGGAATGAGCTACCCCGTGCTGGGTAGCTCATCTAATGCGTTATGTCTCCTCGATAGCAGTGCTTGCAAGGTAGCGACGAGTTGGCGCAGAGCGGATGTGGGAGGATGCTTCAGTCTTTGCTCCACTGCCCACCCTGGTAGTGCAGGATCAGCCCGAACCCGCCGACAGCCCAACCCTCCCTGGCAGAGAGCATAGTCAGGGCATGGAGGTTGGTGTTCACCCCAAACTCCACTGGCTGCCAGTTGCCAGCCACGTAGTGCAGCAGGGGATTGTGCAACAGGCCATCGCTGCTAGCAAAGCTACCGCTGCTAACCGCCCAGCCTTCCTGGGCTGAAGTCAGTAGCAGGCTGCCCAGGTGCGCGTTGGTCGGGCTGGCAACCTGCCGCCAGCTACCCTGCTCGTAGCGCAAGAGGGTGCCGTAGGTGCCAACTGCCCATCCTTCTGCCGCCGAAGTCAGGTAGACGCTGGTCAGATAGCTGTTGAGGTCGGGCAGCGCATACTTCGTCCAGCGACCAGCCTGGTAGTGCAGGATGGTGGGGTGCAGGCGGGTGTTGATGCCGTAGTAGTTGGCGATGCTACCGTAGCCACCGACCGCCCAGCCCTCGTCGGCGGTGGGCATAGCGATGTCGTAGAGGGTGTCGCTGCTGTCGGTAGCCACCGCCTGCCATTTACCGGCCTGGTAGTGCAGGATAGTACCATTCTCGCCCACGATCCAACCGTCAGTAGGAGAGCGCAACAACACTTTGTTAAGGTGGCTATGGCTGGGGCTATCGCTCACCACCCACTTGCCAGCTTCGAGGTGCAGGATGGTGCCGCCGCTACCCACGATCCAACCCTCGTTACCGACCAGAGCGATGCTGTTCAGGTTGGCCTGGGTTGGGCTGGCTGCCACCGACCACGCACCCGCCTGGTAGTGCAAGATGGTGCCGTAGCGACCGCTGGCCCAACCCTCAGCTGGGCTGCTCATCTGCACCGCGAACAGGTCGGCGTTGTTGTAGCTTTGCGCTTCAAGCCAGCGACCATCCTGGTAGTGCAGGATCGCTTTGTCCCCGACGATCCAACCGCCGCCAGCCGCGTCTAGCCGCACAGCCCGCAACTTGCCAGGAACAGGGCTGTCCTGGGCGGTCAACTTGCCAGCCTGGTAGTGCAGGATGCTGGCCTGTTCGCTGCCAGCAGCGGCGTTGCCCACAATCCAGCCCTCGTCCGCCCAGCTCATGGAGATGCTGTTCAGCCCCCCACTCGCGGCTTTAGCCGCCACCTGCCAGTCCTTGCCGTCATAGTGCAGGACAATACCATGCTGCCGCCCATCTTTGTCGCGCTCAGTGCCGACGACCCAGCCGTTGCTAGCCGACACCATCACTACATCGTTCAGGTCAGCCTGGGTGGGGCCGAGCAGCGGCGCGTTGCTGCCATTCACCCCGCCGTAGCCAGCGACGATCTGCCAGCGGCCCGCCTGGTAGTGTAGGATAGTACCAGCATCACCGACCGCCCAGCCTTCATCCACTGCTAGCATCTGGATAGCCCGCAGCGGCACATCGGCTGGGCAATCCACCGCCGCCCACTTACCGCCACTGTAGCGGAGCAACTGGCCGAAGTGTGTGCCACCCTCGGCCATACCACCGACTGCCCAGCCCTCACTAGCCGAAGTCATCTGCACGTCGTGGAGGATGTAGCTGTTGGCGGGTAGGCTCTCGCGCTGCCACTGGCCGTGCTGGTAGTGCAGGATCAGGCCCTTAAAGCTGTTGCTGCTGGTCTGCCCTACCACCCAGCCCTCGTCTTTATCTACCATGTAGATAGCGTTGAAGGTGTAGCTGCTGTCCAGCCCCTCGACCTTTGTCCAGCGACCATGCTGGTAGTGGAGGATGCCGCCACCCACCGCCCAGCCTTCGTCTGCCGTCACCATCTGGATAGCCCGCATATAGCCCAGCGCGGTGGGGGCAGGGACATCGCTGTTTGGAGGGAACACGGTGGCATTGACCCCTGGAGCAGACTGTACATCGGTGGCGACTGGCGAGGGCAGGCCCGCATCAGCGGTGGCATAGTCGCTAGCCATGCTGGTCAGGGCGGCAGGCGGCACTTCGGTGGCAGTAGGGGTGATCGTTGGCGCAGAAGCAGGCGGGCCACTAGCCGCTACCTGCTTGAGCGAAGCCGCCACCTGCACCAACACTGCGTCGGGGTAGACCGCGCTGTTAACATCAATCAGGGTGTTGTCGCGTACCATGATCAGCGAGGTTTGCTGCTCTGCGCCGCTCTGCGTACGTACCAGCCAGCCTTGCGCGTCTGCCACAGCAACCTTCTCTGCCGCTTGCAGACCGTCGCGGTCGTTCTGGCTGACCCGGTACTGGCTGATCGTCAGCCAGTTGCGATTATCAAGGGGTGGCATTACCGCCGCACCCAGTACACGACTGTACCTATTGCGTTTGCTGGATTCCTCTTTGGTTAGATAGCTGAGGGTCAAAGGGCCACGGCTACCGTCATTGTAGAGCGAGGCAGGCGGCACCAGTGCAGCAGGTATGTAGCTCGGCAGGTAGATGGCGAACTCGCGGCTGCTGACCACCAGCGGGTCGGGCTGGGGAGCGGCGGTGGCGGGGTTGGGCGGCAGATTGAAGTTGATCGCCACGCTGTTTGCGGGCATCGTGAAGCTGAACAACTGGGCAGCAAGTGGCGCGTTGTAGCTGATTGCGGTTACTTCGTCAGTATACATCTTGCCGCCAGTACGCTGGTCGCGCACCTCGTACTTGAGCGGGAAGTAGCTATCATGGTCGAACCAGTACCACACCCTCGCTATGTTGGTTGGTGCGCTACCTGATTGCCCGACTGGGGCAGACCAGCTACAATCGCTACGGCTAGAGAGCGAGCCAATCTCCACCACATACGCCTCGCGGCCAGCTACCGTCTCAACCCCGTGCAGGGTCGGTACGTAGCAACCACTGGCGTTGAGGATCGTCTGGCTACTGCCAATATCCAGTAGGCTGCCAACTATACTCTGCTGCGCTGACAAGGCCTCCACGTATACCTCGCCAGCCGGTGGGCTGAACCACCATTGGTGGCTGCCGTCGCTAAGATTGAGGTAGCTGAGGTCTTGGGGCTGGCCGTAATTACCCCGGCCAGGGAAGGTAGACTGCTGGCGGTTGGGTGTTTCGCGCCGCCAGCGGTTGGGCGGCTGATACCAGAGGCGGGTTTCGTCGGCATGGTTTAGCTGCACCGGGTTGAGCGACCAACTAGACTGCCGCCGCGTGAGAGCAAAAGCTGGCACTTGCTCGCTGTCGAGCAGCACTTTGGCGCGAGCAAGCACTTCTGCTACGTCCTTCGCTTCGGGGTAGGCGGGCAGGGTGGGCATCGCCTGGGGGACAGGGCCAAGCCGCTGCGCCCGATCCGCCAACGCCCCCGCAAACCACAGGCCGCCGACTACCAGCAGTAGCAGCAACCCAGCGGTAGCCAGCCGGTTGACCAGCCAGATAGTGGCGCGTTGGGGCTGGCCCCCTGGCTGCCCGGTCAGCGGGCTGGCTACGCCCACCCGATTTTCGCTGGCGATCTCGACTGCCAGCCGTTGTTGCAACAGGTTGGCGAAGTCGGCAGAGGGAGCAGGGGGCTGCACTACCGCCTGGATTTGCCGCACGGTGGCAGCCAGTCTCGGCTCAAGACCAGCGGGTGGCTGCCCCTCACCAGCGCGCAAGGCCAGGCTGTACTCACTCAGCAGTTGCGCTTGTTGCTCCTCACCTGCGCTCATCTTTGCCTCCCCTCACCTCTAGCGTTGTCCAATATGATCTGCCGCACCCGCTCGACCGCCCTCAGGTGCAGCATCCTGACCGCGCCCGCGCTACGGCCTAGCACCGCCGCTATCTGTTCGCCCGTCCAGCCGCTAAAGTACAGTTCCAGCACAGTGCGCTGCTCCTCCTTCAGCATCCCTATGGCCGCCTGCACTTCTGCCCGCTCTACCTTTGCCATCATGCGCTCCTCTGGCGTGGGGGTGGGATCAGATAGGGCGGCGGCTTCGGTCAGCGAACCTTGCGGCCTGCGCTTGCGGTAGCTGTCCACTACGATGTTATGGGCAATGCGGAACAGCCAGGCTGCTACCTTGCCGCCCTGGTAGCTGTCCAGCCCCGCCAATGCCTTGAGGAAGGTCTCGCTGGTCGCATCCTCTGCTGCCTCCTTGCTGCCGAGGCGCACGTAACAATAACCGTAGATCGGTGTGAGGTAGCGTTGATAGAGCAGATTGAAGCTGTGGTGGTCGTGGCGGGCCGCTTGCAGCAAGGCTCCATCCGCCACCTCAACTTCCTCCACCTGCTGATCGTCAGGCTTTGGCCTCAACCAGGCTGGCACATCGCTGCTCCTACGCTGCCTATGTAGACGCAAAAGCTACGTCTCATTAGTAAGACGTAGTTGTAGCGGTAATGTCATGATTGGCGAAGCCTGCAAAATGTTGTATGATAGAAGCGATCTGCTGATCTGATGCGGGTCGGACGAACGCGCTTTGTACGACAAGATAGCCGAGGCAGCCAACGGAAGGAGCGAAGCAGGTGAGTACCCCTCTAGCAAGTGTGGAGTCGGAGCAGGATGTTGGCCTACAAGAAAGCAGCGGCGCAGGTATTTGGCCGAGTCTGGATTATGAGCGGTGGAAGGACACCTACGCAACCCTGCATATGTGGATGCAGATTGTTGGTAAGACGCGGCTCGCCCTCAGCCCCATGCTCAACCATTGGTGGCAGACTGCCCTCTATGTTGCACCGCGTGGCCTGACTACCTCGGCGATAGCCTACGAGAACCGCACCTTTGAGATAAACTTCGACTTTATAGATCACCATCTGAACATCCAAACCAGTGCTGGACAGAGCCGCTACATGGGCCTGTACCCACGCACTGTAGCCGACTTCTACGGAGAATTGCTGGCTCTATTGCGCTCGCTTGGCATCAACGTAAACATCACGCCGATCCCCCAAGAAGTAGCTGAGCCGATCAACTACGACCTTGACACCACGCACAAGTCTTACGACCAGGATTACGCCAACCGCTTCTGGCGCATCCTGGTGCAGACGGATACGGTGTTCAAGCAGTTTCGTGGTCGCTTCGTCGGCAAGAGCAGCCCGGTGCATCTCTGGTGGGGAGCTTTGGATCTGGCAGTGACCCGCTTCTCTGGGCGGCGGGTAGCACCGCGGCCAGGTGCCGACCGGGTGCAGCGCGAGGCATACTCGCACGAGTGTATCAGTGCCGGTTTCTGGCCGGGCAACAGTCAGGTTGAGCCAGTCTACTACTGCTACACCGCACCAGTGCCAGCCGGGTTGAGTGCTGCTCAGGTACGACCCAGTAGTGCGTACTACGACGACCAGCTAGGAGAGTTCCTCCTACGGTACGAGGATGTACGCAAGGCTAGCGACCCCCGCGCTATGCTACTAGAGTTCTTGCAAAGTACCTACGAGGCTGGAGCCGAGCTAGCAAACTGGGATCGTCAGGCTCTGGACTGGCAGCCAGTAGGTTCGTAGGCGGCAACGCCCACCAGCCGCCAGCCCAGCCAATCCAGGTCAGGGCTGGGTATGCCGCTGACCTGGTAGTTGGCTAGCAGAGGGCTGAGCAAGATGCTTCTTGAGTTGGAGGCCGGTACCAGAGGCGGCCACAGCCAATAGTAGTCCTGTTTATCGCTGCCTACCGAGGTGTTGCAGCAAGGTTGGTAGCTGGGGTTTGTCGGTGCCAGTGTTCGCCCAGGGCTGAACCGATAGTAGATAGCTGTCTTCCCACCAGCCTGCTGACCAGTAGGTGCCGCCTAGGTTGGCTGCGTCCATTGCACCGAGGAAGTTGTCTAGCACCACAAACCAGCGTGGGTCAGTGCGCGGTACGCCGTACTCGCTGACGAAGCCCTTGAAGTTGTGCAGGGTGAGCCAGGCGGTGAAGGGTTGTAGCCGATCCGCCCCCACGTTGGGATAGCCACCATTACTCTCATAAGTGCCAAGATAGGCTCCGCTACCGTCGCTGTCAAAGTATTGGTGTGCGTCGTAGACGATGTTGTTCTGTGGGTCGCTGATGTTCAGGTTAGCGTTGCAATCCTGCCAGGTCCATGCCCCCTGCCAGCAGTCGCCAGGGATATAGATGGTGTGGGTAGTATCCACCAACCGAATAGCATCTACTGCCGCCTGCGCGCTGACCGGCCAGTGACCACCCGTGTCGTGGGGTTCATTCATCAGGTTATAGCTTACGTTTGGATAGCCTACGAAGTGCTGGGTCATGCGCCGCCAGAAATCGGCAAACGCGCTGTCAGGTACCTGCGCGCTACCAACCAGGTAATCTACGCCGCCAACCTGGTAGCGGTCGAAGTTCTGTGGCTCGAACATGACCGACATCCCCCGTGCCTGGGCGAAACCAACCACGGCATCAAGCCGGGTAAGCTCATCAGCATTGAGGGCTGTATTCAAGCTACGCTGAACGCGCTCCCATTGCAGCGGCAAACGGATGAAGTTGAGACCCTTGCTGCTGAAGTAGGCGAAATCAGCTTCCAGCGGGTAGCGGTAATCCACTCCGTATACGCCAGGATAGTTGCCGCCAAACTCGCCGCCAGAGAGGTTTACCCCCCGATAGTAGCTGACCCCAGGCAGGGGCGTGGCAGTAGCCCCCGGCGTGGCAGTGGCTCCCGGCGTGGGGGTGCCGCTGCGATAGAGGATACCAAGATCGAGTACGCGGCTGAGTTCGTCGCGCCGAATGGGGGCGTTAGGCCGGAAGTTGCCATTCAAACCACCGACGATGCCGAGGTTGTAGGCGGTCTCAATCTGAGCATAGGCGAAGAAGCTGGCTGGCACGTCGCTGAAGCTGGGAGTAGCGGGGGTCGTCAGGCTGTAACCAGCGGCCCGCATCATCAGCGCAACTGCCTCGGCCCGACTAATGTTGTGGTTGGGCAGGTAGCAGGGCGCGGCCACCCCCGATGGGCCGCACTGGGCGGGGGTTTGATAGCCACTGCTCACCCCAGCGTGTACCATCGTTTCGATGTAGCCGTAGGCGAAGTAGGCAGGCGGCACATCGCTGAAGCTAGGGCTAGCAGGGGTGTAGGCGGGCAGGGCAAAGCCAACCGCAACCATACGGGCGAATTGGCCGCGAGTAGCTTGTAGCGACGGCCCAAAACGACCACCGCCGATACCATTCACCACCCCAGCACAAGCCAGGTCGTAGATGTAGGTGGCGAAGATGTTCCCGGCTGCTACATCGCTGAAAGTGATACCACAGACCTGAGGATGGAGGGCGGCAGGGTGAACCCCCAACGACCCAGTGGTGGCTTGCGGAGCGGAGGGTTGTTGTAGACTGCCTGCGCTAAAGATGAGGACGAGGATAAGAAGCGTGCCAGCAAGCACAAGATTAACGGTACGGTAAGCCATAATTGCTACCTCCTTCTGTAGATTATAGCACGTTAAGCCTAAAGTTCTTCAGTGGGCTGTACGGTCAGGGTGGGTACCCGCCAAATCACGGGTGAGCAGGCCAGCAGGGGGGCGCAACCCACGCTGGTGGTTGGGAAGGTAGGTGGTGTGGGCAGCCATGATAGCCGCCTATCATGTGCTGATCGCAGACCTGGACAGTTTGATCCCGCATCCCTGAGATGGTACAATCAAGGGGGAGAACTGGCGGGCGGGCAAGGCCCAATACTAGGCTACTGCAAGATCACCTGCGTAGCACAACAACAGCAAGCAATGCAAAATAGGCCACTCCCTGATGCCAGACTCTATGTACAACTTGAAGACCTTTCGGGAAAAAGTAAGAGAACTCTACCGCCGTAGTCTCCCTTACGAAGGAACCAGGCGGCCTACCCAGCGCGACCTCGCTGAAGCCATCGGGCTTGACCCTACTGAGTTGAGCAACCGGCTAAATGGCACAAAGGGCGCACTGCTCACCCAGCGTGACATCCGCGCTGTTGTGCTGGCTCTGGCCGAGTGGGAGGCTATCAGCAGCCAGGCTGAGGCCAGCGAGTTGCTGGCCCTGCTCGACTGTCCCTCGTTCACCGCTGCCGAGTGGCAAGTCCCTCCGCTTAGCGACCTCGCGCCTAACAGTGCTACTGCGCTGTTGGCTCTGCCGCTGGGCCAGCCCGCCCGCAACCTGCCCACCTATACCTCCAGCTTCATCGGGCGCAAGCATGATTTGGATGCAGTAGGCCGCCTGTTGAGCGACTCGCGCCTGCTTACCCTGGTCGGTAGTGGCGGTATTGGTAAGACGCGGCTGGCCCTCGAACTGGCGCGGCAACTTAGTGGCAGGTTCGCTGCTGGGGTCTGTCTGGTAGAACTAGCTACCCTCACTGACCCTAGCCTGGTGCCGCAAGCGGTAGCGAAGGCACTTGGCCTCGGCGAACAGGCTAATCAGCCGGTGGCAGATATGCTGGTTCGTTATGTGAGCGACAAGGAACTGCTGCTGGTACTTGACAACTGTGAGCATCTGCTGGCCGCTGTGACTGACCTCAGCTACCAACTGCTGCGGGCCTGCCCTACCCTGCGAATCCTAGCCACCAGCCGCGAGAAGCTGAACACAGAGGGGGAAGTAGTTTGGCGCGTACCTGCCCTGTCCCTGCCCAACCCACAAACCAAGGTCAATCCCCACACCCTCCCCCGCTATGAGGCTGTGCGCCTGTTTGTGGAGAGGGCTACTGCCGCCAATCCCGCCTTCCGCCTGACCTATGCCAACGCCCAGGCGGTGCGTGAAGTCTGTGAGCGGCTGGACGGCATCCCCCTGGCCCTAGAACTAGCCGCTGCCCGCGTCAGCCTACTCACTGCCGAGCAGATTAGCACCCTCCTGCATGACCGCTTCAAGCTCCTCACCAGTGGCACCCGCACAGTCCTCCCTCGCCAGCAGACACTGGCCGCCTTGATCGCCTGGAGCTACGAACTGCTCACCCCAGCCGAGCAGCAACTTTTCGCACAGCTAGCAGTCTTTGTTGGTAGCTGCACCCTTGAGGCAGTACTGGCTGTCTGCCCCAGTGCAGAGGGGGAGTCTACGCTTGATTTGCTGGCCCGCCTGCTGGACAAGTCACTGCTGGTCAACGACCAGGCAGGCAGCGCACATTATGCTATGCTAGAGTCGATCCGCGAGTTCGCCCTGCTGCACTTGAGCGTGGCAGCGGCAGAAGAACTGCGAGATCGCCATGCCGCCTACTATCTTTCGCTGGCTGAACAGGCCGAGCAGGAGTTGCGCGGCGAACAGCAGACCCACTGGTTGATGGTGCTAGAGCAGGCGCATAGCAACCTGCGGGCTGCCCTCAATCACGCCCTTAGCCGAAAGGACGGCACACTGGCCCTACGCCTGGCAGCTCGCCTCTGGCGTTTCTGGTACGTGCGCGGCCACCTTTCTGAAGGCCGCCGCTGGCTGGAAGCTGCCCTGGCCCGCAGCGGCGAAGGGGCGAGCAGCTTGCGCGGTGATGCTCTCAATGGAGCTAGCAATCTCGCCTGGAGCCTGGGCGACTACCCGGCTGCTGCCCGCATGATCGAGGAGAGCCTGAACATCCATCGCGCCCAGGATGACCAATCGGGGGTTGCTTTCGCCCTCAACAGCTTCGGCAATGTCGCTGCCAGCCAGGGTGACTTCGCCAAAGCCTATGCCTGCTACGACGAGGGGCTACAGATCAAACGCTCGTTGGGTGATCAGCAGGGCATCGCCGCCTCACTCAACAACCTCGGCACGGTCGCAGCCAAACTAGGCGACCCGCGCCGCGCCCAACTGCTATTTACCGAGAGCCTGGCTATCTTCCAAGAGTTGCACAACAAACGTGGCATTGCTACCTTGCTCAACAATCTTGGTGATATGATGGCTGAACTAGGCGAATACCAGACGGCTCGCCAGTTGCAGGAGCAGAGCCTTACCCTGCGGCAGGAGCTTGGCGACCGCTACGGCATCGCTGCTGTGCTACAGAGTTGTGGCACCATCGCTTTCCTGGAGCAGGATTACGCCAATGCCCGCCGCTACTTCTTGGAAAGCCTGGCGAGCAGGCAGGAATTGAGCGACCGTTACGGCCTCGTCTACCTGCTGGATAGCCTGGCGAACCTGGCCGCCGCAGTGGGGCAGAGTGAGCAGGCAGTATACCTCTTTGCGGCAGCAGAGCGGCTGCACGCTCGTCTGGGCGCGCCGCTTCCGCCTTCGGAGCAGCAGCGGCGTGACCAGATGCTGGCCCAGGCCCGCTCCAACCTGACCGTGGCGAGCTTCAACACTGCCTGGTTGAGCGGCGGCCTGTTCGACCTGGAGCAGGCGGTGCGCTACGCCCTCGACCATGTGGGCGTGTTCCCGCCACCCGCCTTTGCTGCCGCCTGAGCAACCAACCCCCCCAATTGCTGGCATACTCGTCGCCCAGACCCCATCAAACCCCGCTTTTCTGCCCAGGGCTGGTAGTACAATAAGCAGGCAGCACGTGGCAGTTGTGCTGCTCGATGCCCTTGTTCTACTTGTGCTTTTTGGAGAGGAGAACTACGATGAGCAAGCTGCTCAAGAGGTGGTCTGTCTACCTGGCTTTGTTGGTCACCCTAAGTCTTGGCCTGGCCCAGTTGCCAGCGGTAGCCGCTCCCGCCACTTACGGCGCGGCGGCAAGCCAGCCCGCTATCGTCCCCAACGCAATCGTCACCGCAATCAACTGCGCTAGCCCCACCCGCAGCGACGAGGCCTGCCCCACCGCACTGGCGAGTAGTACGGTCGAGCCGACCACTACGGGGGTGGTAAGTGGTACTGCCACTACCTGCGTCCCCAGTTTGCGTTCTACCCCCGCACGGGCGGTAGCTACCAGCACAGCAGTGCTGACCGCCGAGCCGTCCGTTTCGGCCATCGCCACCTGCGGCACTGGCAGCCCCAGCCCTGGCCCTTCAACTAGCGTGACTAGCCAGCCCTCGGTTAGCGTGACTAGCGAACCCTCGGTTAGCGTAACTAGCGAGCCGTCGGTTAGTGTGACTAGCGAGCCATCAGTCAGCGTGACTAGCGACCCATCAGCTAGCGTGTCGGTTAGCCCGTCTAGCACTGTCACCCCTGAGCCGTCTGCTACCTGGACGGGGGTGGCTTCAAGCACCAGCACTGGCACTGCTAGTGCTAGCCCCACCTACACCCCCACCTCTACCTACACCTCTACTTACACCGCGACCCCCACCTACACCTCTACCTATACCCCTACCCCAACCGCTACTGCCACGCCAGAAGATTGCCCCACCGCTACGCCAACCCCGGCTGCTGGCGCGCAGGAGCCGAAGACCGAGCAGGGTGACGATAGCTACCGGGTGAAGAACACAAAGACCAACGTCTGCGAGCTAACGCTGACCTTCAAGATTGGTCGCTACTATGGCCCAACCAATGCGAACGGTAAGATCAAGCCTGAACAACTGGGTATCACCATCGACCAGACTGGCAACCTGATCATTGAGACGGCGGGGGCGCAAGGGTTGATTACTGTCACCTTCGCGGGCAAGACCTACCCTGCCGAGCAAGCGGGCAACAACCGTACCATCCGCCTACAGGTGAACAACGACCAGGTCAAGCAACTCAATCTGCCTGCCAACAAGGGCAACGGTGGCTTCCCGCCGCTCGCCAGCAACGACCTGGTGATTAAGCTAGAGAAGAAGGCGACCACGATCAAGTCGGCCACCTTGCTCCTCGCTGGGATGCGCCCGCTGATCACCTCGGCTGGCTTTAACCTGGCTAGAGTCCAGGACTGTGGTACCACTCAGTGCATGGAAGCAACTAGCAGTGGCTATTGGCTGTGGCGGTTCGACGAGATGCGGTTTATGGTTGAGTACCCAGCACGTAACGGCCATGCTTCCTTGCTGGGCGGTGGGAACGATCCCCTCTTTAACGGCGGCCTTAACATTCTTCAGGCGGTTGACAAGGCTCTGACCGACTACGGCCTGCGCGACCGCAATGATGCTAACCCCAACGACAATCTGAAGAAGGCGGTCGGCAAGGTCAACATCCTCGGCCACTCGATGGGCGGGCTGTGGGGTCGCTCGGCCCTCTTCCAGATGCAGCGCGGCAAGAACACGCCAGTAGACAAGATGATGCTGCTTGGTTCACCTAATGATGGTAGTACCTGGGCTGACATCCTTGATCAGGCTGGTCGGAGGGCTTGCGGGTTTGCCCGGCGAGAGCCATGGCCTGCCTACGTCTGGGGGGGCATATTCGTTGGCTGGGTGGAAACCCCAGCTCATATCCTGTGGCGTAATTCTGTCAGCTTCTGCCTCCATTACCACGCAGTGAAGGCTGCTCTTACCAACCTGACGACGGGCTACATGACTGTATTCAACCGCATCTTGTTGCCGACCGAAATGCAGCTCGCCCATCGCGCCGCTGGTGATGGCAAGCCCGTGACATACATCACCCTGGCTGGCAGTGCTTTGCCTTGTGTGTGGCCCGCAAGTACCATCGGTTGCCCCAACGACCAGATTGTAACGGTGGCGAGTGCCAATGGTGGCAACATGGCAGTGCTTGCCAAGACCCTGCCACCTATCGTGATCAACGGCTGGCCCCGCCTACCACTTGACATTGCTACCTCCCTGGTCAACTTTACGCTAGCGCAGCAGGATACGCTGCATCAGGCACTGACGAAAGAGAACGAACCAGTAGGCGCACCAGCACGTAGCCTGCGTGACCCCGCTGACCCTAACGGGCATAGCATCTTCAGGAACACCCTGCTGCCAACCTTCTGGTATATGGCTAACAACTACGAACTCGACTCGATTCGCAATGCTGGCAATGGCGGCGGTGGCGGCGGTGGCGGCGGCGGCCTGCTGGCTGGTAGCGGCGCGGCTAAGAGCAGCCTGGCTAAGAGCAGCCTTGCGGCCACAACCAGCAACCCAGCCGACGACTACTATAGCTACCCGACGATCAATGGCTCGCTTTCGATCAACGAGAGCTACAGCCACACGGTCAGCCTGGACGACGGCACCCAGAACGCCTTCTTCAACCTCAGCTGGATCAACGAGACGGCTACTGTCCAGTTTACCCTACGCGACCCCGCTGGCAGGCTGGTCGGCGCAAACTACCCTGGGGCTACCTACCTGACTGGCACGACGACAGTAGGCTTTAGCATCGAAAATCCGCTGGCGGGTGACTGGCAGGTAGTCGCTACTGGGGCTGGCGGCACCTTGTACGAGCCTTACAAGGTTAGCGTTGGGCTGCTGGGTGGCCTCAGCGTCAACCCCCAGGTTAGCACCAACAGCAGTCGGCTCGGCCAGCCACTAACGATTACCACTACCCTCGGCAGCCCGATCAGCAATGCAGTGGTCACCGCCATTATCTACTATCCGGGCGAAGATGTAGCCACCACCACCCTGCAACTTGCCCCTCTCGGTGGCGGGGTCTATCGCGGGCAGTACATCCCGATCATCGCGGGCGACTACATGGTGTACGTAGAAGCTATTGGCCGCAACCCGCAGGGCCACAACTTCGACCGCATCACCACGACCATGTTCCAGGCTAGCTCTGCTGCTACCTTCAGTGGCAGCTACAGCGAACGGGCCTACGACGACGACAGCGACGGCCTCTACAACCGCCTGGTACTGACCAGCGGACTCACCGTGGTGAACGAGGGCAGCTACCTGCTCAATGGCTGTCTGACCAAAGCCGACGGCAGCACTATCGCTTGCACCGGCAACAATGTCACCCTGGCCCAGGGCAGCCAGCAGGTCAGCCTCACCTTTAGCGGGCAGGAGATCGCGGCAGCCCTGGCCGATGGCCCCTACCAACTACGCGACCTCAGCCTCTCCTATCTCGGAGGCGGTGGCCTCGGCCTGGCCGAACAGCCGCTCGCTTACACCACCAGCAGCTATAGCCGCTACGCCTGGCAGCGCAACAACGTGATCCTCGCGGCCCCGGCGCGGGAGAGTGCGCTAGACAACGACAACAACGGGCGTTATGACCAACTACAGGTAGCAATCCCAGTTGATGTGCGCTCGGCAGGCAGCTACAATGTTAGCCTAAACCTCGTTGCCCCCGATGGCAGCGTGGTAGTCAGCAGCAGCGCAGGGGCGGTGCAGCTTGCCGCTGGCGGTAGCACCCTGACCGTTAACTTTGATGGAGCGGCTATCGGCAGGCGTGGGTTGGACGGCCCCTATAGGGTCGCTGACCTCAGCGTGCAGAACTCAGCGAGCGGTAGCTACCTGGGCAGCGTGCTGGCGGCAACCCGACCTTACCTGGCGGGCGACTTCGAGGGCGGCCCAACTTGCACCGCCAGCTTCAGCGACGTGCCATCCACGAGCATCTTCTACAGCGACATTCGTTACCTCTCCTGCCGCACGCTGATCAGCGGTTACGCCAACCCCAGCGGCAGCTACCGCTTCGAGCCGGGTACCAATGCCACTCGCGGCCAGTTCGCTAAGGTCGCTACCCTCTCCTTCGGCCTGCCGCTGCACAGCACTGGCAACCCAACCTTCGGCGACGTGCCGTATGGCTCCGTCTTCTACCCCTATGTCGAAGCAGCTAGCGGGGCTGGGGTGATCAGCGGCTACCCCGACGGCCTGTTCCGGCCCAACGCTCTCGTCACCCGCGCCCAGGTCGCCAAAATCGTCACCCTGGCCCGCCACTATCCACTACTCAACCCGACCCAGGCCCGCTTCCAAGATGTACCCGCAGGCAGCTTTGCCTACCCGTATGTCGAGACGCTGGTCAGCAAGGGCATCCTCAGCGGTGCAGCTTGTGGCCCAGCAAGCTGCTTCCGCCCGAACGACAACATCCGCCGCGACGAACTGGCGAAAGTGGTGCGCCGGGCAGTCGAGAGTACGCCTTGAGCAGCAGCACTGCTGACTAAGGGCCAGGGCTAAGCATAGCCACAGCCAAAGCAGAAGCACTACGGCACAGTGTCGTAGTGCTTTTTGCGTGTCCGCTAATAGGATGAGGATAGTTGCTATGCAGGCTCAAGTGGCAGCAGCAAGCCTGGGCTAGATCGGTTATAATATGGATTGTCACCCACCACCTGGCAGTTAGAAGGAGAAGTCCTCAAGGATGCTCAAAGCTATCTTCGCCCTCACCCTCCTGCGCTATCCCGGCCTGGTAAGGGCTATCGTCACTTTCAACCTGGCTGCGGGCTGGAGCCTCCTGGTGATCAATGGCTTTTCGCGCACTGCCACGATCCTCCTCCTCCTGCTCAGTGCCGCCTCGCTGGCAGCCATTCTGCTAATCGAGCGGTACTATGTGGCCGTTGTCCTCAGCCTCTGCTTCTTCCACACTGGCCTGATCGCCTACATCTGCGCGGTAGGTTACGCCCTCAACACCACTCCCTTCTACCCCGCTGTCTTGATCGATATCACCCTCGCGGGCCTGCTCCTTGGTGGCCTGGGGGCTACACTTACTGCCACTTGGGCTATATTGCTGCTCACCCTCAGCGAGTGGGCCACAGCAGCCCACTGGCTACCTTTGCCTGCCAACTATATCCCTACCCCACGCAGCCTCTTTATCTTCGGCTTCTCTATCAACCTCACCATCATCCTGGTCGTCTATGCCGTAGTCATCTTCTTTGCTTATGTGGTGCGTGATGCTCTTGCTCAGGTAGGCCAGCAACGCGACGATCTTGCACTTTCCAACGCAACTCTCCGGCAGAAGCAGCAGGTGGAGCAGCAGGTGAACACTTCTGTGGCGCAAGTTGTCACCAGCCTCACTGCCGTCGCTGGTCAGCAGCTACACAGTGCCAGCCAGCAGGTTAGTGCCATCAGCCAGGTGACAACTACTATTGAGCAGTTGGCCCAGACTGCCCGCTCGATAGACGAGACAGCCATGTTGGTGGGGGTGGAGGCGCAGCAGGCACTCGACGAGCTAGCCGTCTCACAGCAGGCGGTAAGCGACAGTGCCGCTGCAATGCTACGCATCCGCAGCCAGGTGCAGCAGATAGTAGGGCGTACTATTGCCCTCAACGAGCGCATCCAACAGATCAGCGTGGTCGTTGGTACCGTCAGTGCCATTGCCGCAGAAACTCACCTGCTGGCCCTCAACGCAGCTATTGAAGCAGCGGGGGCGGGAGCAGCGGGCGAGCGTTTCGCGGTGGTCGCTGTCCAGGTCAAGCGGCTAGCTCGTCGCTCACAGCAAGAAGCACACAGCATCCGAGAACTGGTACTGGAAGTGCAGCGGGCTAATGCGGCCTCGGTGATGGCAACCGAACAGGGGCTAAAGGATGTGGACAGTGGGGGCCAACGTACCAGGGCGGCTACCGACTCTACCCTGGCGGCAATTGAGCGGGTAGGCCAAACTACCAGTCGGATGCAGGGGATTGCGATGGCAACCCAACAGCAACGTAGTGCTGCCAGCCAGAGTGTAGTGGCGATGCAGCAACTCAAGCTAGCTGCGGCTGGGGTAGCGGCCTCAGCAGGTGAGATCGATATGACGGTCAGCACCCTCAGCAGCATGGCAACGCAGCCCCGCCCTGCAGATGGCTAGGCAGTCAGTGCTTGAAGCTCTGCTGTTCATTGCCCCACCACCCGTACTGCCCAGTCAGCCTCAGTGCATCAGCAGAGCTAGCAAACCCTTCTGTGCGTGCAGGCGGTTCTCGGCTTCGTCGAAGACGACGCTCTGCGGGCCGTCGATCACCTCGTCGGTGATCTCGCTACCGCGATGGGCGGGCAGGCAGTGCATCACCAACGCATCCTTGTGGGCGAGGCCAACTAGCTGCCTGTTGATCTGGTAGGGGGCGAAGATGCGGGCGCGCTCTGCGGCTTCGTCCTCCTGGCCCATGCTGGCCCACACGTCGGTGTATATCACATCAACGCCACGCACCGCTTCGGGGTCGTTGCTGAACTCGACGCTAGCACCAGTGGTGGCGGCCAGTTCCCGTGCCTTGCCCTCAACCAGCTTGATTTCCAGATCATAACCTTCGGGGTGGACGACCTTCATGTTTACACCCATCGTGGCGCAGGCGAGCAATAGGCTGGCGGCCACGTTGTTGCCGTCACCGACGAAGGCCAGGGTGAGACCACGTAGAGCGCGCCGCTTCTCGTAGATAGTAAAGAGGTCGGCTAGTGCCTGACAAGGGTGTTCGTCGTTGCTGAGGCCGTTAATCACTGGCACGCCCGCATACCGGGCCAGGTCCACTACCTTCTGATGCTCGAAGACGCGGGCCATGATGCCGTCCACCATGCGACCAAAGACGCGGGCGATGTCAGCGACCGACTCGCGCTTGCCGAGGCCGATGTCGTTGGGGCTGAGGTAGAGTGCGTGGCCGCCAAGCTGGAACATCCCCGTCTCGAAGCTGACGCGCGTGCGGGCGGAGGGCTTCTCGAAGATCATGGCGAGAGCGCGGCCCTTGAGGATGTCGTGCGCTTCACCCGCCTTGGTGCGTCGCTTGAGGTCGGTAGCCATGTCGAACACGGCCCACGTCTGCTCTGCATTGAGGTCGGCACTGGATACGAGGCTACGCCCCTTCATGCTGAATGCCACGGCTGTTGCTTCCTCCTGTATAATGCTGGTTTTGTGCCACAAACAAGGGCGTACCCGCTGTACGCCCCACCCTGCTTGCTGAACTGCTGTCTTGTCCACGAGCGCACTGCTGCTAGGCGGCGAGAGGTACGTCGGCCTGGTTGAAGAACTCGTCCCAGGTTTCCTCGGCGGCCTGCTCATCATCCTCGGCCAGGGTAAGTAGTTCGTCCAGGCTGAGGCCGACTGAGTGAGCGATGTTGGCGAGAGTGCCAGGGGGGATCAGTTCGTCGTCGAAGTTGGGGACGGTAACGAACAAATCCTGCTGCGTCTCGCTGGGGTCGTTGAGGTGGGACTCGAGGGCGCGGACGATGCGCTCCTCGGCCTGCATCAGACCGTGTCCATAGCTGAAGCAGCCGGGTACCTCGGCTACGCTGGCGTTGTAGTATCCATAGAAGTCGCTGTCGTACTCTGGAACGAACAGGAGGGTATAGTTGCGCCCAGCGATCTGCACCCAACTCTGGATCGCCTGGTCGGCATTGGTATGTCCGTGGCTGTGCTGGCGGTCGTTCATCTCTGCGTCCCTTGTCTCTTTGTGCATAGCTGTATTATACCACAAGAGGCCGCAAAAGGCGGCAAGTGTGGGCTGCAAAGAGCAGTAGCGGACGATAGCGCGCAGCAAGCTATACCCCCGTTTCAACTACCATTTGCTTGCCGCCGTAGCTTAGTCGTTGCTCTTGACAATGATCGTGCCAGTGCGTTCGTCCAGGGCAGCGAGGGCGTTTTCGATGCGGGTAATGACTGAAATGCGGCTGCGACCAGACTCGGCGAAGCGGATGGCAGCATGCACCTTCGGCAGCATACTGCCCTTCGCAAACTGGCCTTCTTCCACATACTGGCGTGCTTTGGCCGAGGTAAGCCGACCAAGATCGCGCTGCTCTGGGGTGCGGAAGTTGATCGCGGCATGGGCTACGTCCGTGAGGATCAGCAGGCGGTCTGCGTCCAACTGGTCAGCAAGCAATGCCCCGACGAGGTCTTTGTCGATCACCGCTTCGATACCACGTAGCTGCCCGGCTTCGCGCAGCACTGGCACGCCACCACCCCCAGAGCAGATCACGACTGCGCCATAAAGGAGCATCTGCAAGATAGGGCCGATCTCGATGATCTCGTGGGGAGTGGGCGAGGGGACAACGCGGCGGTAGCCACGCCCGCTATCTTCGACCATCGCGTAGCCCTTCGCCTTGAGGTCGTCAGCCTCGGCTTCGCTGTAGAAGGGGCCAATCGGCTTGCTGGGTGACTGGAAGGCGGGGTCGGCGGCCTCAACCAACACCTGGGTGAGGATGGTAACGACCGGCTTCCTGATCCCCCTGGCAGCGAGGGCGTTGCTGAGCGACTGTTGGATCATATAGCCGATCATACCCTGGCTCTCTGCGCCACACACATCCATTGGCATCGGCGGCACTGTGGCCTTCGCCAACTCCTGCTGAAGCAGCAGATCGCCAACCTGGGGGCCGTTGCCGTGGGTGATCACCACACGGTAGCCCGCCTCGATAATGGCGGCCACCTGGTTCATGCTCTCCTGAACGTGGTGTAGCTGCTGACTAAACTCGCCCGCTTCCTTGCTGCTCTTGATCGCGTTGCCTCCCAGCGCGACCACGATTGTCTCGGCCATGCCTCTCCTTTTCTGGGGCGAGCAACACTGCCCGCGTGCGGTTGGCCCAACGCGGCAGTGCGGCAGGCGCGGCTATTATACCAGAGTAGAGGGAGTGCAGGGAAGGGCTGACTTGCCAGCTGGCGAACTTGTGGCGGGCGGACCTGCTTGCGCCGACCAACCCTACACCGCAGCCTGCCTAATCTGCTAGCCACTGCTTCCCCTGCCGCTTGTGCGCCAAAGTGCCAGCGGGTTGCACTCGCGTGGAAATCGCTCTCTAGCCAGCTAAGTACCTTCAGCGGGCGCAGGCAGAAGGTGCGGGTG
>JAYUUN010000079.1:0-10914 GCA_043754535.1 Chloroflexota bacterium
CCACCAGCAGTGCAACAGCGGGAGGGCGGGTTCCCGCCAAACAAAAAGGGTCACTAAACGACTAGTCTAGTCGCCAGTGACCAGCATGGTTTTGGACACAACGCTGTGCTGCTATTGACCCGCCGGGCAGCGGACGTTTGTGGGGGGCGGAGAGGGTGGGATTCGAACCCACGAGACGGTTTAACCCGCCTACCCGCTTTCCAGGCGAGCTCCTTCGGCCACTCGGACACCTCCCCCAGGGACAATGGTAGATCGCAGACGGCTGGATTGCAGATCAGGGGCGCGTAACCCCTGCAATCCCTCACGCTGTGATCCTATATGGGCGGAGAGGGTGGGATTCGAACCCACGAAGGTGTGACCCTTACTCGTTTTCGAGACGAGCTCTTTCAACCGCTCAGACACCTCTCCAGAGGCAGGGGCGAGGCTGGCTGCCAAACACCCCCTGAAATCAAAGAATACGGGGACGAGATACTTCCTCATCTCCGTATTCTGCTCCTGCTGCTTTGCTATGGTGTGACCGATAGGACTTGAACCTACGACCTTTGGGTCCGCAACCCAACGCTCTATCCACTGAGCTACGATCACATTTGCGATTGCATTGCCTGCGTTGCTATGCTATTATAACATAAAGTTCTGCGGACTGCAAGCCATTTCCCTGCAACATTTGCCTTCGGTAGGCGGTCTAACCCGGCAGACAAGGATGGCTCGTGCCGATCCAGAGGAGACTAGCGAACCATGGAACAAGACCCAAACAAGCCACGCACCCGCAACCGCAATCCACTGAACGCTGGTGACGTGTTGCAAGACCTGAATAGCCTCGGCCTCAACAACGTGCAGGTCAGCATTCCTCAGCCCAACATCAAGGTGCCGCCCGCCCGCGAGGTCGCCAACAACCTGTTGGAAAGCTGGGTGCGCCTGCTGCTCAACCCCCGCATCAGCAACTTCGACCAGATGGCTTACAGCACGACCTGGACAACCGCTATCGCCTCGGTGCTAGCGACTGGCCTGGTGATGGGCATCATCAACGCGATCAGGGGTATCTTCGGCAACGTACTGTTTGGCACCTTTAATGTGCCCATCGCCCTGATCATGACCCCAGTGATGACCCTGGTTGGCTTCTTCGCAATCAGCGGCGCGCTCTATTACGGCGCAAAGCGGCTGGGTGGCGTGGGCCAATTCGGGCCACAAACGAAGATGCTTGGCCTGCTAATGCCCCCCTTTGGCCTCGCCCTGCTGATCCTTGGCTTCAAGTGGATTGGCTTCACCCTGCTTGGTGGCCTACTCGGTGGCTACGTCGTGTTCCTTACCTGGTTGATGCTGCGCTCGGTGCATCGCCTGGATGCGAAGAATGCAGGTATCCTGATCATCCTACCGGCCTTGCTCGTGCTACTCGGCATCCTGTTTTAGTCTAAAGCAACCATCTCAACGCAGCCTGTTGCTTTTTGCAACTTCTGGTGCTACAATCACGTAGATTAGCCGAAGGAATAGTGGAAGCCAGAGATTGGCAATGGCTGGCAGCGCGCCCCATGCTGCCTCGTCTGCACCGGCAGTGAACCGGCAATACAGGAAGGTCTAAGGCCAACTCATGTCGCAGAACTACGACCCGAACAACCCGAACAACCCCCAGGGTGGCTACGGCCAGCCGCCCGCAGACGGTCAGCAGCCGCAGGGTGGCTATGGCGCGCCTCCGCCTTACGGAACGCCACCCCCCAGCGGCTACGGCACACCACCCCCCGCTGGCTACCAGCAGCCACAGGGCTATCAGCAGACCAACTACCAGGCACCAGATATGAACAAGGCTGCCGTCAACGTTGGCAACGACCTTGCTGCTCTGCCCCAGAAGTGGCTTACGGCGTTGACCAAGCCCTCCACCGACTTCTTCGCCCGCGAAATGCCCAACGCCAACTGGACGACGATCCTGGTTGGGGCGGGTATCGCTGCTGTGGTCTCTGCCATCTTCTCGATCATCCGCGTTGGTGGAGCAACCGGTATCATCAGCGGCTTCATTGGCTCAGTCATTGGCCTGTTGATCGGTTCTGGCATCCTCTACCTGATCGCCACCACCATCGGCAAGGGTCGTGGCAACTTCATGGTACAGACCTACCTCTACTCGCTCTTTAGCATCCCGATCAGCCTCGTCAGCAGCGTTCTCGGCATCATACCGGTAGTTGGTAGCCTGCTCGGCATCGCCCTCAGCATCTACAGCCTCTACCTGACCTACCTGATGTTGCAGCCCGCCCACAACATGAACAAGCAGAGTGCGCAGACGACTGTGATCGTGCTGTTCGTAATCGGCCTTGTCATCGGCATCCTGCTCCTCGTCGTCTTCGTCGGCCTACTGGCAACCCTCGGTCTGGCTGCGACTAGCAGCATCCGTTAACTATCAGCCGCTCAACAGCAAGGAGGCCACCTCACTTACGGGGTGGCCTCCTTCTTTTTGCGAACCGCTCTATAGGGCTAGACCCGCAGCCGCAGTGCGCCGCTGACCATCTCGAAGCTGGCCGGGGCGAGGCCGATCATCTCACCCTCAGTCTGCACAAAGAGGCGGGCGCGCGGGTTGCGGGGCATAACCCGCAGGCTCTGGCAGCGCAAGGTCTGCACCTTGTCCAGGTAGATGTGGCTGCCGTCGTACAGGCGTGGCACGTTGCGGATGGTCTCCAGCTTGCTGAAGTTGCCCATGATCACCACGTCGAACAGGCCATCGGCCATGTCTGCGTCGGGGGCCACCCGCATCCCACCGCCAAAATACTGGCAGTTAGCGACCACTACGCTGTAGACTTTATCGCGGACAGCCATTGGTTCGCCATCCACCTCCAATTGCACGTACTGGTTGCGGTAGCGCAGCAGGGTAGTAAAGAGGGCGGAGAGGTAGGGGAGATTGCCGCCGACCACCTTGCCAATCCCCTGGCGGCTGCGATCAGCGCGGTTGGCAACCTCTGCGTCGAAGCCGACCCCGGCCACATTGACGAAGTAGCGCGTCCCGGTGCCAGCCGCCCGCCCGCGCCGCTCATAACTGGCGCGGCCCGCGTCAATAGTCTGCACGCGGCCATCTACCAGGCGGGCCAGCGACTCGCGCACGTCGCTCGGTACCCCGACGGTGCGGCCAAAGTCGCTACCCGTGCCAGCCTGCACCACGCCAAGTTGCACGCTGCTACCCGCCGCCTCTGCCATGATACCGTTGACTACCTCGTTGATCGTGCCGTCACCGCCCACTGCCACCACCAGGTCAACCCCGCCCTGCACTGCCTGGCGAGTAATAAGGTAAGCATCGTTGCGCCGATTGGTGAAGGCGTAGCTATAATCGAAGGGCAAGCCCTCATGGCCGCGCAGGAAGGCATCGGCGGTCGGCCACGAACGCAGACCACGGCCACCACCGCTGATCGGGTTGATCACAAAGACGGCTTTCATCACTCTACCACGCTTTCCTTCTCAACTTCAGCCAAAGAGCTAATCCTGCCCCTTGCTAGCTGCCCCAGTGGGGAGGTAGTGAGCTGCGGTTCTGTCTGTGCCGCCCAGTTGAGCTGCGAGGTCTACGATCACAGGCAGCGCGAGGCAGAAGAAGGAGCCAGCCCAGGCCAGCCGCCAGTAGGCCAGCGCAAAGGTCAGCAGCCCGCTACCCAGCCCGATCCAACCGATGCGCTGGGTGCGGTAGCTGGCTACCTTGGGGGCGTGCAGGTAGATTTCGTTGAGTAGCAGGATGACCATGCCCAAGACTAGCACTGCGCCAACCACGTAGAGCAGGATGCGCACCCGCCGATCCCGTACCGCCATCAACTGTTCTTCTGCTACAATGGGGTCTTCCAACAAGGCTCCTCCGTTGCTGCTATTATAGCAGACTGGCCCACCAATTGCACCTGTGCTACTGCACAACCTGTTGTCCTGGCCTGTGCTGTTGTGCTACAATGCCATACACATAGCAGCGGTGAATATGCAGGCTGGAGGCGGGTAATGCTTGTGTACGGCGATTGGCAGCGACAGGCGGCGACCAGCGACCTGCTGCCAGAGTTGAGCGCGCAAGCCAGTGCGCTGGAGGTGACGGGGCCGGGGATTGCCCGACACAGTGGGCTGGTTGGACTGCTAATCGCTGCTGGTGAGCTAACCCAGGCTCTGGCTGACGATGCGGCACAGGCGGGCGTGGAGACAGAGACAGAAGCGGTGCGGGTCGCTAACCAGCTTACCTTCAATTTGGCAACCGCCCTCTATCGCTCCTATTGCCAGCCGCAGACCCCGCGCCTCTACCTGGGCAGCAGCTTGCTCGCTACCCTGCGCGGCCTGCCCCTACCGTCGCGCCTGGGGCTGAAGATGCCAGAGGGCTACGCTTACTACAGTCTCTACCCAGAGCTGTACTTTGCCACTAGCGAGCAGCTGCGGGCCGAACGCCACCCCTGCACGCGGGTGATCGGTATTCGCAGCATCGGGGCCAGCCTAGGGGCAGCAGTTGCCGCCGTGCTGGGCAGTGAGCCTCCAACTACAGTGCGTCCAGGCGGCCACCCCTTCCAGCGCGAGATCAAGCTAAGTAGTATGCTGGCTGACCGACTGCTGACCAACCAGGCGGCTACCAATTATGCCATCGTAGATGAGGGACCAGGGCTGTCGGGTAGTTCGTTTGGGGCGGCAGCCGACTGGTTGGAAGATCGCGGGGTGGCAGCGGAGCGGCTGCACTTCTTCCCCAGCCACGACTCCCCCCTGAGCATCCACGCCAGCGACCGCCACCGCCATCGCTGGCAGGCTGCCCGCAAGTATGTGCCGGATTTCGACGCGATGCTGATCCAGGGCAACCCCCCGCAGATGCGCCTGAGCGACTGGGTAGCCGACCTGACTGGCCCACTGGCTACTGAGCTTGAGGATGTTGGCTACGGCCAGTGGCGGGCAAAGCTCTACCCCGAAGCACGCATGTGGCCGGGGGTTAACTGCCAGCAGGAGCGGCGCAAATACCTGCTGACGGCCCAGGATGGGCGCACCTGGCTGCTCAAGTTCGCGGGCCTTGGTCGCTACGGTGAGGAGAAGCTAGAGCGGGCGACGGTCTTGCAGCGGGCTGGCTTCATCCCGCCAACCACAGGGCTGCGCCACGGCTTCCTGGTGCAGGAATGGTTGGCCGCCGCCCGCCCGCTGCCCACCGTCACCCACTACGACCGCTCCGCCCTGATCGCGCAGGTTGCCAGCTACCTGGCCTACCTGGTGAGCAGCTTCCCAGCCCCCCACGCCTGGCAGGGAGCCACCCCCGCGCAACTGCTGCACATGGCGCGCCACAATAGCGAGCAAAGCATCGGCGCAGAGTACGCGAGCCTGTTGGATCGCTGGCAGGGGCAACTACCTACCCTACAAGCCAGCCAGCGGCGCACCGCCACCGACAACAAGCTGCACGCATGGGAGTGGTTGGTGCTGCATGATGGTCGCTTGCTCAAGGCCGACGCGCTCGACCACCATGCCAGCCACGACCTGGTTGGCGCGCAAGACCCAGCCTGGGATATTGCGGGGGCGACGGTGGAATTGTGGCTGAACCCCACGGAGCAGGCCGCCCTGCTGCACCAGATTGGGCAGCGCGCGGGCTACAGGGTAGACGCGGAGAAGCTGAACTTCTACACCGCCTGCTACCTGGCCTTCCAGATCGGCCATGCTGACATGGCTGCCGCTGTGATGGGCAACGACCTGGACGAGGCGGGCCGCCTCAATTATGCCCGCGACCGCTACGCCGAGCGGCTACGTGGGCTGCTGGCTGGCTTGTGACTGGCAGCTTCATCAACGCTGCACCTTCTCGGGCTGATCACGGGTGGCGACCCAGCAGGCCAAGACGAGGCTGGAGACTTGGTTAGCTACATACGCTACCTGATCGAGCCTGGCCGGTTGGAGGATGGGCAGCGGCTGCAACTGCTGCCTGCCAGCAAGCTGCCGTGCAAGCCGCTGGTGCAGGACTAAGCGCGCCACCACTAGCCCCAACCCCCCCTCGGCACCCATCACCCTGACCGTGCGGAGCAGCCGCCCGCTGCCCCCCTCTACCACTGCTACGCCTTCTGCTACGCTGAGGTAGTAGTACGCACCGTCGGTGGAGGGGGCTACATAGCGCGGTAGGATGGTGTTGCCATCGACGCGGTAGCTGCCGCTCTCTGCCCCGGCTACCGTTAGGGTTGGTGGCACCGTGGCGGTCAGCAGGGGTCTGCTGCTTAGCTGGTAGCTAGCGGTGTCCATCGTCAGCAGCCTGCCGTCCTTTGTTGGCACCACCAGGCGGCTACCGTCGGGGTTGAGGCTGGGTGACAGGCTGCTGTCTGGCTCGGCCCCCGCTTGCAGAGAGAGTCGCTTCTGCCGCTGCTCGATGACGGTGAGCAGGTCGTAGCTGCCCTCTCCCCGCTCACTGTGGCTGCTGACATAGAGCTTGTCGTGTTCGCGGTCGTAGGCCAGCCCACGCACTCCCGCATCTAGCACCGCAACGGTGCGGAGACCGAACGAGTTGGGGGCGGCCAGCGGCTTGCCCTCGCCCACCGTTAGTGCATCAGCGATATCGTAGATGTAGAGGTTGTTGTTGTCGCGGCTGGCGATCAGCAGCCGCCCATTGCCGCAGGCCACTACCGGGGCAGCCAGCTTCGCCGGACGCACATAACCCAGCAGCCGCTCCTGGCCTACAGTCAAGTCTAGTACCGCTGCCCCACCGCTGCTGGGCAAGGCAAGGCAGCCATAGTGCGCTGGTAGGGGCAATGGGGCATCCGCGCCACAACCGAGCAGCAACAAGCAGAGGGTGACAGTAAGTAGTAGATTAGAGCCAGCCGTTCTTCTACGCATAGCTGGATTATAGCATAGTGCTGCCCCAGTTGCCGCTCAATTTGGTATAATTAGCTACAAACTACATTGCCAACCACTGCTAGCTGGCCGCCCAGCCCCGATTACTCGCTGTTCAACTCACAATGATGGAGAACTCATGGCCCTCACGCTCGGTATTATTGGCTTGTCCAAGAGCGGCAAGACGACCGTATTCAACGCCCTCACCCGCAGTGAGGCACAAACCAGCGCATACGCCAACTCTGGCTCGGAGCCGAATATGGCGATGGTCAAGGTGCCGGATGAGCGACTCGACACCCTGGCAGCAATTTTCAGCCCCAAGCGCGTGGTTCAGGCCGACGTGCAGTACACCGACGTGGCGGGCCTGAGCAAGGGCGCGGGCAAGAACGAGTCCTTCAGCCGCCAGTTCCTCAACTACATCAGCAAGGTGGACACTCTCGTACACGTCGTCCGTGCCTTCAGCAACGCCGACGTGCCGCACCCAGAGGAGACGATCAATCCCCTGCGCGACGTGGAGACGTTGGAGTTGGAGATCACCTTCAGCGACATGGCGGTGATGGAGAAGCGGATCACCAAGCTGCGCGAGGGTATCGCCAAAATTAAGGGGCCAGAGCGCGAAGTGAATGAACGCGAACTGGCCGTCCTCGAACGGCTGCTACCCGAACTAGAGGCTGGCAAGCCGATCCGCGACCTTGACCTGAGCGAGGACGAGGAGCGTGCAATCCGCAACTTCCAGTTCTTGACTGCCAAGCCGATGCTGGTGCTGCTCAATATAGACGAGAGCCAGTTGGCCGAGAGCGAGTGGTTGATCGCCGAGGTGCGGGCCAAGCTGCCCTTCAAGAACACCGAGGTGGCCGCCATCGCCGGGCAGATCGAGATGGAGTTGACCCAGTTGAGCGATGAGGATGCTGCTGTGTTCCTCAGCGAGTACGGCCTCAAGCAGTCGGGCCTCAACCGGGTGATCGGCCTCTCCTATAAGCTGCTTGGCCTGATCAGCTTCCTCACCGCCGGGGCCGACGAGTGCCGCGCCTGGACGATCCGCAACAACACCAACGCGCAGAAGGCGGCTGGTACGATCCACAGCGACCTTGAGCGGGGCTTCATCCGCGCCCAGGTGGTTAGCTTCGACGACCTGGTGGCCGCTGGCAGCCTGGCCGAGGCGCGCAAGCGAGGAACGCTCCGCAGCGAGGGCAAGACCTACCTGGTCAAGGATGGCGATGTGATCGAGGTGCTGTTCAACGTCTAGGCTAGATAACCCTAAACCAACGCCAAGTCAAGGAGATGCTGATGCGCCCTGCCAAAATGCACGCCAATGAGCTGGACACCGACGCGTTGCTGGTTGGTCGGCTGTTGGCAGCGCAGTTCCCCCAGGTTCAGGTTGCTTACTACCCAGAAACCCAAACCTGCGGTGATTATCGATGCAGGTCTGCCTGACTACGAATATAGGCCCGGAGGAGAACATGGCAAGTAACGATCTCATATGCGCTGTCACTCAGCTTGGTAAGTGGCGACTTGCTCACAATGGTAAGCAGGCACTTAACTGCTACCCTAACCATTTTCTTGAACCATCAAGACACCGGTACTCTCATCTTATTATACGAGTGTAGGCTGCTGCACTTTCTCGTTGCAAGGATGCACATCATGAATAAGACTCCTATCTGCAAGTTGCTGGACCTTTGCCTGCTTCGATCTACGGCTGGCTTGGATGCAGCACATGACTACATACAGGCAAACGCTGAACTTCAAGAGCGAGCTGATGTTCTTACCGTTGTAGGTGCCTGGTATTTTCAGCAGGCAATACAGGAGGTACATAATCACAAAGCGTTTCGCGATGCAGTTCACTGGCTACGCAGAGCAGCCACAGTACAACCCCTTGATACACGCACTTACTACTTACTAGGCCTCTGCTATGAGCTAGGTCTCTTGGATTATGAGCAGGCTTTTGTAGAGTTGCACAAAGCTATCGAGCTGAATCCTTACTATGCAAGTATCCTAGTAAATGTTGCTAGCGTTCTTTATGGAGTACCAGAAGACGTTATTACTTTGGAAGAATCCATTCAACTTTTGGAACGTGCTACAAAGTTGGAACCAGACAACTGGATTGCATTCGCAAGGCTGTCAGACAGGTATCAAGAGGCTGATAGAGCATTTGAGGCAGGACAGGCTTGGCGCAAATCAATCCTGCTCTCCACCCCATCCGAAGAGAGAAGACTCGATCTGCTGTCAGCGGTAAAACAGGATAATGTAGAACATATTTTGTACATAGCTGGTCTACTTCGTAACTACCGTCAATATGAGGCTGCGGCTGAGAAGTACCATGGGGCTATAGGAAAAGTAGGGGAACAGCCTGATGTATTGGCTGCACTCGCTGACTGTCACTACGCTCTTGCTTATCCTTCTGAATCTTTTAGACAGTTGAGAGGCATTGAATGGGTAGAACAGATGGTAGCGAACGGAGACACCAGTGCTGATCTAATGATAGTCATACAAAGTTACCATGTCACACGACCTGTTAATGATCCCAGATTCCATTACAAAGAAGCCTTGAGGCTTATGGAGCGAGCAGCTACCATTGCTCACACCGACGCACGGTTGCATTATATGCTAGGCAAGTATCTAAGCCACTCAAACTTGCAGCTTGCTGCGAGTAAGTATCGGCGAGCAATTGAACTTAATGCGGTATTCGGTTCAGCCCTGTTTGCAGCAGCAGAGCTGTATGATAAGGCTAGCGGAGTAGTTAGCTTGCCAGAAGCTGTTGACTGGACGGAGCGTGCGCTAAAGGTAAGTCCCGACAACCCAATTTACCACTTCCAACTAGGCAACCTCTATCGCAAGGCAGAACGTGAGGAAGATGCTATTGAGAGTTGGAGCAAGGCTCTCCTGTGCGCCGAGTCGCTGGACGAAGAACACCTCAAGATTATAGAGGACACATACTGCAGAGCAGAGCAAGGTTTAGTTAGGTCCTGGCACAGAAGCAAGAAAGGAGGCAGTCACCACAAAAGAGAGCCTTGCAGACGATGAGACCACTGGAGAGTTCACCCAATTCGGTAGGGGTAACTTTCTAGAGACTGGTCAGCGCGCACTTGATGCTGCTAAAGGCACTGGAGCTAACGTGGAAATGGACTTCTCTAACCCAGAAGCTGCAGCAGCAGCACAAAAGCTGTTCGATAGGAGAGGCATGAACATCCGATGCGTCTACGTTCCACCGCCAGCTGGCGGCTTCTAGATGACGAGCAGTGCAAGTTGAGCAGAGATGGGCTTAAGAATGAACAAAATCTTAGACTTGAATAAGCGTGCCTACAGCACTTGGTGAGGCCTTTGTGTCTGTGCCAAGAGCAGAAGTAACGTTCTAGTCGACGATAAGCCGGATGATGCTGAAGTGTCGTTTCGTGGGACGGTACAGACTAGTTCTGTGGCAACTAAAACATTCGGAGGGAGATCAGGTATGATAGAAACTTACATTGCAGCCGCTTACTGGGGCGCACGTGAGGAGTCGCTGGAGCAGTGTACATCGCGACTGTTCAACTTCATGGAATGCTTCACCAAACTACATCATTCGTTTAGCACATGGCTAGATGTCCGTGCTAAGGGTTATGCAAAGGGCTATAAGGGCCGTAAGGCTGGAGTAACAAGGGTTCTCCGCATCAACGATGTAGATGAGATAAGGAGCTTGCTTCTTAACAGACTAACCAACGACGACGGGAGAGTCCTTGAAGAACTAGGCTTCAGTGTCTTCCTCGCGAATGCGTTGAACAAAGAGCCAGGAACATCAATCTCGGTCACCTGTGGGTGTTCAGTAGACGGTGTACCTAGCTGTTGCGTTATCTATCTGCCTTATGGGAGCGGAACAGGATCGGAAGTTCTGACCACTGATGTACTAACGTCGATAATGAACTGCTTGGTTTCATCTTGGAATCCAACGTGGGGGATTGTTCAATCTGGTCACTACAGACAAATGATTGAACCGTCATCTAAGCAGGCAGCGCACATCGGCTGGCTTACCTACTTGTCAAAGAGTTATGGTACCATTCCATCACTGGGCAATGACATTCAAGTACAAGAGATGGGCCAGTCTGGATCGCTGATTACCTTGACAAGAGAACGCTTTACTGTCAGCAATCCCACTCACCTTCAGCTAGCTGC
>JAYUUN010000080.1:0-3593 GCA_043754535.1 Chloroflexota bacterium
TGCAGGATGGCAGCCTGATCTACCTGCTACCCGAAGGGCTGCTGGAAGGGGAAGGACTGGGCAGCCTACCCGTTGCCGCTTCGCTCACCAACCTCAGCATTGGGCTAAGCAGTAGCGAGGGGGAAGACTGCGGCGTAGCTTTCGGCACCGCTGACCGCTTTACCCTGCTGCGGATGACAACTGGCGGGCCGAACACCACCCTGCTACGCGCCTTTGAGTTCAAGGACAGCAACTTCGCCGCGCCATCGGCTAGCGTAATGGTGGCTGACCGCTACGCAGGTGTGCCACATCAACTCAGCATCACCAACACCGGCCTGGTGCAACTTGACGGCCAACCAGCCTTTACCGTACCCGACCTCGACCTCAGCCATCCGCTGCTCTACGCCAGCGGCAATGGCTGTACCTTCAACCACTTGGAGACCAGACCATGAGCCAAACCACTAAACAACTAACCACCACCGACCTTGTGCCGGTCGCCGATGTGCGTGACGGCTACCTCGTGACCGGCTCTGGCTATGCCAGCCTGATGCAGGTTGGCGGCCTCAACACCGCCCTGCTTGCCCCCGACGATCAACTTGCCGTCGTTGCTGCCCTCGGCAGATTGCACGATCTGCAACCTGACCCCTTCCAGTACTACTGCCGCATAAGGAGCCGCGACATCGCTCCGATCTTGCAACAGTACGACCGCCGCAAGGCCGCTCGTCTCAACAAGCTGCTCGAAGCCCGCTTCTTCGAGGAGGAGGATTACATCCTGACCCAGGCCCGCACTGCTGGCATTGTTGAACGCAGCACCCTGTTCGTGCAGACCTACCCCAAACAGGCCAACAGCAGGATCGCGGGCATGAGCGGTCGCGATGACCTCGCTGATGATGGTAGCCCCAAAGTGCCACCCTTCCGTGAGCGGCTGCGCCAGATGGCAGTGCTGAGTAGCTACGAGATGCTGGGGCTGGAAACCCCGGAGCAGGTCGAAGCCCGGCTCAAGGCCCGCAGTGGGGAGCCGGTGCCAGCCGCGATCCAGAACCTCCGCAAGCAGCGCGGCCAGACCGCCACCTCCATCTTTGCGGCAGCTGGCATGGAGGCAAAGCTGCTCGAGCAGGACGAGGTGCTGGCAGTGCTGGCCGCCCAGCTTGGCGGCCACGTCAACGCCGGGCGCGACGGCCTTGCCCCCAGTAGCTTTGTCGAACGACCCGACCACCTGAGACTTGGCGACCGCTACATCTGCGTGCTGGTGGCCGATGCCACCCGCTACCCGCGCGAGGTCGAGCTTGGCTGGCTCTATCCCCTGGTCAGCCTCAAGGATGTAGAACAGCTTGAGGTCAGCATTCACTACCAGCCGATCCCCAACCCCGAAGCGGAGCGCAGCCTGCGGGCTTACGAGTTCGTGTTGGACTACGCCATGACCCAGGATGCCTACAACCGCAAGTTGGGCTACGTCGCCAACAGCGTGGTAGCAGGCCGTGAGATGCTGACCAGGGGCGAAGGTCGCTTCTTCCACACCGGGGTGTACGTGGCAGTATCAGCCAGTAGCCTGCGCAAGTTGCGCGAGAGTGTACAAACAGTCAGCCACGTGCTGCAAACGATGCAACTCGACCCCTACGTGGCCCGGCTCGACCAGTGGCAGGCTTACGTCTCAACGCTGCCGCTCGGCCAGAACCTGGTGCCGAAGAACAAGCTGTTGCGCGAACACAGCCGCCGCGCGCTGACCACCTGGGTGACCGCCTGCACCGTGCCGCAAGTGGTGGCGAGTATCGACCACGAGGACGGGGTGATGCTGGGGACGCAGGTGCAGGACGGCAGCCTGCTGCGGGTCAACCCCTGGCGGTTCAGCAAGGCTCCGCACACCATAGTAGCGGGCATCACTGGCAGTGGCAAGACGCAGGGGGTGCTGATCGAAGCCCTGCGCTGGCTGCTGGTAGACCCGGCCATGCAATACTACTACATAGACCCGCAGAACGGGGTAGCCAGCTTTGTGCGGGCGGTGGGCGGTAGCATCATCAACTTTGGGCCACGAGGGGAGGCGCGGATCAACTGCCTGGACCGCAGCACGCCGAGCGGCTACAAAGTGCCGTTGCCAGAGAAGCGCACCTTCATTGCTGGCCTGTTTGAACTAATGATCGGGGAGGAGCTACCGGCCCTGACCCGCAACAACACTTTGCCTGCTGCGCTCAAGACCATGTACGCCCACTTCGAGGATGGCCTGAACACGAGCAGCGAGATCAGTCGGGCGATCCTGCACGAGCTGCAGCTAGGTTGGTCGCCGGAGCGCGAGCAGGCTGTAGCGAGATTGGTTGCTGACCGTGAAGGTACTGGCAGCGCAGAGTGGGGGGCGCAGCTAAACCGGCTGGCAGGCGGGCAGGTACGGCAGGCGGTAGCCGAGCGCATCGCCAACTACGCAGCGGTCGAACACAAGCGTGGTACCCCGATCCTGAGTGACCTGCTGCCGTATCTGCTTGAGCAGGGGGCGGTAGACCTGGTCAACAAGCTGCGGCTCTACGTTGACCCCAGCTATGAGGGCCGCAGCTACAACGGCCCGACCAATGTTGACCTGCGTAACCGCTTCGTCTCGTTCAACATCCGCGATGTAGACCGCTACCAGCGTCCGCTAGTGATGTTCATGATTATTGAACACATCTGGCAACAGATCGTGGATAAGCCCCAACGGCGGGTGCTGGTCATTGACGAGATCGGGCTGCTGCTGATGCAGGAGTACGAGGCCTTCGGGCAGTGGGTGGCGGAGTTGTTCAAGCGGGCGCGGGCGTTGCAACTGCGGCTGATTGCGATCGACCAGAACCTGGTCACCTTCCGCTCCAAGTACGGACGGCTGATGTGGGAGAACACCTCCATCTTTCGCTTGGCGCGGCAGGGTCGGGGGCAGGCCAACACCCAGGAGATCGCCGCTGAACTGGGGCTGGGGCAGGGGCAGGCGGCGCAGCTAACCGCCCTGGAGACAGGACAAACCCTGGAAGTGGTAGACAACAAGGTACTGCACATCGTCTACGCGATCAGCCCGCAGCAGCTACGGCGCATCGAGACCTTCGTCGAAGGTCGTGCTGCCGAGGACGAGCGGCGCATGGCTGAGGGGGTGGGGCATGAGTAACCAACCGGAACGGCAGCCACAACCGGAGCTAGACCCGGCGTTGCGAGAGGTGATCCTGGGCTACAGCGTGGCGGAGTACGCGCAGGCACTCGCCTATCGGCTGCGGCTAGCCGAGGTCGAGCAGGAACAGCGTGACGCGGTGGAGCTGAGCGAACTGGCAGCCCGGCTGAAGGTGCTGCACGCCCGCCGCGCCCACCTGCGTGGTGAGCCACCTGGCGAGGAGCCGCAGCCATGAAGATGCTAGTCTGCCTGCTGAGCATCTTGCTACTGGCTCTGCCGCTAACCGTCCAAGCACAAACGAGCAAGGGTAGTCGCTACGAACTGCGCCTGCTAGTGCTGCTACCGGAGCTACTAACCGGTGATAAGCGCACAGTGTTGCTGCAACTGGGCCGCAACCAGAGCTTGCTCCCGGCTCATGCCGAGGTGGAGGGCCGCTACAGCCTGCAAGCGGCGACCAACGTGCGGAGTGCGGTTGTCTACCTGCTACGTGGTGGGG
>JAYUUN010000081.1:0-33248 GCA_043754535.1 Chloroflexota bacterium
ATCTCACCGCCGGTCGGGAAGTCGGGACCGGGCACGATGTCGAGGATTGCGTCCAGCCCGATATCGGGATTGTCGACCAGGGCCAGGCAGGCGTCGACGATCTCGCCCAGATTGTGGGGCGGGATATTGGTGGCCATGCCGACCGCGATGCCGCCGGCGCCGTTGACCAGCAGGTTGGGAATGCGGGACGGCAGCACGACCGGCTCACTCTCGGAGCCGTCGTAGTTGTCCTTGAAGTCGACGGTGTCCTTGTCGAGGTCCGCCAGGATGGCCATGGCGGCCTTGGTCATGCGGCTTTCAGTATAGCGCATGGCGGCGGGCGGATCGTTGTCCACCGAGCCGAAGTTGCCCTGGCCGTCGATCAGCAGCAGGCTCATCGAGAACGGCTGGGCCAGGCGGACCAGGGTGTCGTAGATCGCGACGTCGCCGTGCGGGTGATACTTGCCCATCACGTCACCGACGATGCGAGCGGATTTGACGTAGGACCGGTCGGGCGTGTGCCCCTGCTCGCCCATCGAAAACAGGATGCGCCGGTGCACGGGCTTCAACCCGTCGCGCACGTCGGGCAGCGCCCGGCTGACGATCACGCTCATGGCGTAGTCTAGGTAGCTGTTCTTCATCTCCGTCTCAATATTGATCGGACGGACTATGCCAATCTCCATGCAATCTTATTCCTCTCTGGTACTGCGGGGGTCAAACAAGGTTTGTTGTTAGTTGTATTATACCCTAAAACGGCCCAGGATGCCAGCTTTCGGCGACTTACCGCCCTGGTGTTCTAATCTGGTTTCCACCAAACGCTCCTGGGCCATTTTAGGGGCTAGGAGGGTATAGGCTGTTAGAACCATAGAACGCAACGCGGTAGTAGCTAACTGGTATACTTCTTGCTAACGGCTACTTCTCACCAGATCGTCGCCTATGGTCTAGAAAGCGGGTCACATGGCCGTTGAGCAGCTAATCAAGCAGCAGGGAGCGCGCACCGAGGAGCAGTATCGGCGGCGGGTGCTGGCTCTGGCTGCCATCTACTTTGTCCTCAACCTCGTTTGCTTGCTGGTGATTTTCATTGTCGCCTGGCGCGTCAAGCTGTGGATCACTATTTCGCAACGTAGCAACGTAGAGACCCTAACTTTCGCCTTCATCTTCGTCCTCTTTCTTTACCTCTACATCACCAGCTTTCGGGGAGCGTGGGGTGCCATGCGTATATTCTGGCGCAACGGCATAAAGCGGATGCTGGGCCGCAACACTGAGCAGTTGGAGCGCGAAAAGCAGGCTGCCCTACACACCTGCGATCAGGAGGGCCACCGTCGCGCCTACACCGATGTGCAGATCGTGCGCAACGGTGACGAGGCAAGGCCAATCATCATCCCCCTGCGTGACGCAGCAGGCAGCCTCGGCGAATTGCGCATCAACGGGGTGCGCCTCTATCTCAAGGCAGAGGTGGAGGGGATCAGCAATTCTATCTTCGAGTATATTGTTAACCAGGTTGAGCAGGCGGTTAACCAGTGCGCGGAGCAGCACAGCAACGAGGAAGACGACGAGGGCGCACCCATCGAGATCAACATCGTCGCCTGGCAGTCGGTGGATGAGGAGGAGGCGGTGATGTACTACCATCAGGTGGAAGCCTTTCGCCGCTTGGCCCGCAAGCTAGATGAGGAGCAGCAGTTTTGGCCGACGATCCGCCTACACGAGGGCGACGTGGAGTACCTCAAGGCTCGCCTGCGCGAGGTGATCCCCACCCTGCGCGATGAAACGTTGCTGCCTGACGTGGAGTACAGTGCAGAGTACCGTATCCCAATCATCCCAGAGCCGCTCGGCTTCGTCAGCCTCAGCCGCAATGAGAAGCGCGCAGACCCTATTGCGACGATGGGCTGCGCGATGGTGGTGGTGATTGCCATGGCGGCCCTGCTACTCTACTTCATTTACCTGCCGCCCTGGGTGCCGGGCAAGTAAGGAGCCAGTGCAATGGGTCAGTTGATCAGGCGCAATATCCCCACCATCCTTGCCAGCCTGATTGGGGTTGGGCTGCTGATCCTGGCCTTTGCCAGCTGCAACGGCCCCAACCCACACGTAGTTGAGTTTAGCCAGCAGCCGACCCCCCAGGCAGCCCAGCACCCAGGTGAGAACCCCAGCTACAAGGTTACCTTTACTATCGAGAACCAGGGCCGAGGGGACGGACAGACGAAGCTGGTGGTCAAGCTGGTGGACAAGCAGAGCGGTCATACCGTAGCTGAGCAACAACAACTGGTCGAGCTTGGCGACCGCGAGACTGAGGAGGTAGATGTCACCTTCCCCGATGTGCCGCAGGGGGAGTATACAGTGAGCTACGAGTTGCATTACCCGCCAGATTGACAGCACGGCCCGCCTGACATATGATAGCAGCAGATTGCGCCAGGAGGGATGAGCTGTGCAAAAGCAATACCTTAACCCCGAGACAGTTGCCTGACCCATTGGCAACTACACCCATGCGGTTATTACCCAGATTGGCACCGCTGCGATCATCATGATTGCTGGTCAGGTAGCGATAGATGACGATGGCAAGCTGGTTGGCGAAGATAGCATGACAGCTCAAGCAGAGTTTGTGTTTGCCCAGATCGATGGTATCTTGCTAGCTTGCGGAGCCACCTTTGCCGATGTGGTCAAAACTACCTTCTTCGTCACCGATATAAGCCGCATAGGTGAGGTGGCAACGATTCGTCACCGCTACATTAGCAAGAACTTCCCGGCCAGCACTGCCGTGGAAGTCAGCAAGCTAGCTCACCCTGGCTTGCTGCTTGAGGTCGAGGTGATGGCAATCGTGCAGCGATGACCCGCGCTGGCAGGTTGACACTGGGCGTGGCTAGCTTGTACAATAATAGCATCTCATATACGGAGTTGTAAGGGACTGGTCCACGGCCAGCCCCCCTATTCATCTGCCCCTTGCCTCCCCTGACCACAGAAAGATATGTACAAACATGAGCCTTGCTGCCCTGCTTCCTCTCTTGCGCGGAAATAGCCGCTATGTTGACTTGCTAGCCGAGGTGGGCCGTGCCTTGCGCGAACCAACCAGCGGTTCGGCCCGCGTTGGTGCCTTGCCCGATGCTGCCAAGCCGCTGCTCCTGGCTGCCTTGCAAGACGACCTGGCCGGGCAGGATGCGCCACATCGCATCTTCGTGATCGCAGCGCGACCAGAGCGGGCGCAGGCGATCTATGAAGGCTTGCTGGCTTACGTTCCCGACCTGGCCCGCCTGAGCTACTTCCCCACCCCCGACCCAATGCCCTACGAGCGCGTTGGTTGGGATCGCACGCTGGTTAGTCAGCGGCTAACTACGCTGGAGGCGATGGCCGCTCCGCCAACTGGTGGTCTGCCGCTGATGGTAGTGGGGGCTGCCCGCGCCTTCATGCAGCCGACCATGCCGCCAGCCGACTTTCGGGAGGCAACGATCACCCTCACTGCTGGCGAACACTTCGACTCGCAACGCATCCTCGCACAACTGGTGGCTATCGGCTACCAGCCCGCCAGCGTAGTTGAGGAAGCAGGCCAGTTTAGCAGGCGCGGGGGGATCGTGGACATCTACCCCGCCACCGCAGGACAGCCAGTGCGCGTTGACCTCTTTGGCGACGAGATCGAGTCGTTGCGCCTGTTCGATCCGGTAACACAGCGCAGCGCAGGGGTAGTAACCAGCGTGAAGATCAGCCCCGCAATGGAGGTTCCGCTCTGGCGGCGGGCGGACGCGTTGCCTGCCCTACGCGAGTTGCAGATCGACGACCTGCGCGAGGAGGTGCGCGACGAGTGGCGCACCCTGCTCAACCTGTTCGAGCAGGGTGAGAGCTTCGAGGGCGTAGAGTTGTTCATGCCCTACTTCAGCCCGCCCGGCCAGCCACAAGGTGCGCTGGACTACCTGGAGCCAGGCGACCTGATTGTGATTGACGATGTAGCGGCTACCCGCCTGTCAGCGGCAGAGATGGGGGGGCAGGCGACAGAGTATCGCCAGCAGCTAGCCAATCAGCACGAACTACCCGCCAACCTGCGTGAACCCTTCATCCCCATTGACCGCCTGATCGCCCGCCTGCAAGACTTCGCCCTGGTGCAGATCGGCCCCTCGGTCGTCACCGACTCAGAGGGCAACCTGATCCCCCTGGTTTCCTCTACTCTAGGGGAAGGCCAGGTGGATGCTACCGACGAGGAGGGACTGACGGAGCAGGTGATTGCTGCCAACCCCTATGCAGGCAACATCAGCCGTCTGGTAGCCGACCTGCACCGCTTTCGAGCCGAGGCTACGCGGGTAGTGATCGTCAGCCAACAGACCGCGCGCTTGCGCGAATTGCTTGAGGAGCAGGACATCTACCCGGCGGTACGCAAGGGTGGGGCGAAGCGTGCGCCCGGCCAGCAATCCACAGTACCAGAGGACTTGCTTGGCCCACCCGCTGCTGGTAGCCTGCAAATGCTGACCGGCAACATCCCTGGCGGCTTCTTCCTGCGCGAACCCGCCCTCGTCGTCCTCAGCGACAGCGAGATATTCGGCTGGCGGCCCCCAGTGCGGCGGGCCAGTCGCCGCAGTGCGGGCGAGAAGGAGGCGCGTACCCGCAACGCCTTCCTATCCGAACTGAAGGTGGGCCAGTACGTCGTGCATATCGAGCATGGCGTGGGTCGCTTCAGTGGGTTGACGATGATGGCGACTGGCGAGGGTGAGCGTGAGTACATGGTGCTGGAATACGCCGCTGGTGACCGCCTCTACGTCCCCGCCGAGCAGACTGACCGCGTGCTGCCTTACTCCAACATTGGCGGGGCCGAGCCGCAGCTAAACAAGCTGGGGACAGCAGAATGGGGACGCACCAAGCGCAAGGTGCGCGCCGCGACAGAGGAACTGGCGCGCGAACTGCTCAAGCTCTATGCTGCCCGCGAGCTATCCAGCCGCCCCAGCTATGGCCCCGACACCAACTGGCAGGACGAGATGGAGGCGGGCTTCCCCTACACCGAGACCGAAGACCAGATGCGGGCGATCATCGAGACCAAGAGCGACATGGTAGAGGAGAAGCCTATGGATCGCCTGATCTGCGGCGATGTGGGCTACGGTAAGACAGAGGTGGCGATGCGGGCGGCCTTCAAGGCGGTGACGGGTGGGCGGCAGGTGGCAGTGCTGGTGCCAACCACCCTGCTGGCGCAGCAGCACTTCGACAACTTCCGCAACCGCATGGGCGCATTCCCAGTCAACATCGAGATGGTCAGCCGCTATCGTAGCAAGAAGGAGCAGAAGGAGATCGTGGAGGCGACGCGAGACGGGAAGGTAGACATCCTGATCGGCACCCACCGTCTCTTGCAGAAGGACATTAGCTTCAAGAACCTGGGCATGATCATCATTGACGAGGAGCAACGCTTCGGCGTGAAGCACAAGGAACGACTCAAGCAGATGCGGACAGAGGTGGACGTGCTGACCCTGACCGCCACCCCGATCCCGCGCACCCTGCACATGGCGATGATTGGCGTGCGCGACATGAGCGTGATCGAGACCCCACCAGTCGACCGCCTACCAATCAAGACCTACGTCACTGCCTATAGCGGCACTCTAGTACGCGAGGTGATCCTGCGTGAGTTGCAGCGTGGCGGGCAGGTCTTCTTCGTCCACAATCGCGTGCAGAGTATCGGACATACGCTGAACAAGCTACAAGCTCTGGTGCCAGAGGCGCGCTTTGGCATTGGGCATGGGCAGATGGAGGAGCATGAGCTAGAGCGGGTGATGAACGCCTTTGTGGGCCGCGAGATTGATGTGCTGCTGGCGACCACGATCATCGAGTCGGGGCTGGACATTCCCAACGCCAACACGCTGATCGTAGACGAGGCAGAGAACTTTGGCTTGGCTCAACTCTACCAGTTGCGCGGACGGGTGGGGCGCGGCGCAACGCGGGCCTACGCCTACTTCCTCTACCACAAGGGTCAGCACCTCAACCCCGACGCGCAGGAGCGGCTGCACGCGATCCAGGGGGCAACTGAGCTTGGCGCGGGCTTCCGCATTGCCATGCGCGACCTGGAGATTCGCGGGGCGGGCAACCTGCTAGGCCAGGAGCAGAGCGGCCACATCACCGAGGTTGGCTTCGACCTCTACACCCGCCTGCTAGCCCACGCGGTAGAACAGGCCCGCCAGCAGATGCGGAGTGCCAGCGGCGGCGGCCTGAAGGTGGAGGGTGGCAACGCCGACCTGGGCGAGATGCAGGCCCAGAGCGAGATGGCTGCCGAAGCTGAACTAGACGATCAACCACTGATCATCGACTTGCCAATCCAGGCCTACTTGCCAGAGGATTATGTGCCAGACGCTGCCTTGCGCCTTAAGCTGTACCAGCGGCTGGCCCGCCCGCTCAGTCCCTTGCAGAGCCACGAGGTGAGCCAGGAGTTGGAGGATCGCTTTGGCCCCCTGCCCGCCCCAGCCAAGAGTTTGCTCTACATCGTGCAGGTCAAGGGTCTAGCTCTGCGCGCCGGGGTAGATGCGATCCTGACCAGTGAGAACGAGATCACCATCCGCCTCTCCGAGCGAGCTGCTGCTGGTGGTCGGTTGGCGAAGCTACCCTACAGCAGGGTAGCCCGCCGCTTCCCCGATCTCAAGGTGGGGGCGCGGTTGGTGCGCCTCAGCCGTCGTACCCTCGGCAGCAAGTGGCAGGACGCGTTGCGGGCCGTGCTAGAGGAACTGACCCTGGATGAGGCGAACCAGAGTGTGGGCGGGCGGCAGGAGTTGGGCAAGGCGTAGTTGGATCGCACTCAACCAGCCGCCAGCAACATCTCAACCGCAGTGGCGCGCTTTGGCAGCTCCAACTCGTGGAAGATGTGGGCGGCCCGCTGGGCCAGTGCGATGGCCTCAGCCTGCCGTTCTGGACTGTCTGGACTGGCAGCAGAATAGCGAAACATCATTCTGGCGTATTCGGCCAGGGTGTTAGCCTGATTGTAGGGTGGGAGGGTGTGGTCGGAGAGAGCCAGCTTGAATTGCTCCTCGGCTTCGGCCCACTGCTCTAGAGCAGAGTAGATCATTGCCTGAGCCAGATGGAACAGAGGTAGTTCCTGCAACTCCACCCCTTCGATGGCGTGATTCCTGATCCAGTGCAGGTGGCGGCTTACCTTAGCCCAGTCCGCCTGAGCTATGTAGTAGGCGGCCAGTTGCACGGCACTCGGCCCCTTGAGGAAGACCTTGCTGCTAGCATCGCTGATCGTCTTGATCGTACCAATGAGCCAGGCATGATTGTCGCCCTTGCGCCACATCAAATCGCCGAAGTGCAGCGCAACTGCTTCCTCGACGATCAGATTACCGCTCTGACCAACCAGTTTCAGGGCTTCACGCAAGTAGACCTCGGCCTCGGCCAGGTCATCATGCCTGACATAGACGCTGGCGGCCTCGGCGGTGATCAGGCAGCGCATATCAAGGTTCTCGATCCTCTCACGAAGGGCCAGGGCGTTGGCTGCATAGCGCAGTGCCAGGCTGTAGGGGCCATAGCTGGCATAGAGCAAGGCGAGGGTACGGTAGTTGTCGGCCAGGGCAGAGGGTGCGTCGTCAAGCTCGGCTTGTTCCAGACCCTGAGTGTAGAAGTCAATGGCTTTTTCTACCTCACCAGTATTGAGGCAGATGTTACCCAGGTTGTTGAAGGCTTTAGCTGCTACCGCGTGTTCGCCGACGGCGAGGGCCAGGCTGCTGCTGCGCCGAAAGTAGCCGCTTGCCTCATCTGTAAGGTTCTGGTAATAGCTGATGGTGCCGAGACCGTTGAGTACCTGGGCAAGAAGTCTTGAGCCAAGAGGGTGTTCGCGCAGTTCGCTCTCTGCCAACAGCATCTCCGCAGCCGCTTCGTTGAGCATCCCTTTGCCGAAATAGATGCGTCCTTGGATCCAGAAGGCTCGTGCGCTGAAGAAGTGCTGGCTGCGCTGCGCCAGGCTGAGGCTAATCATCTCCAGGTCAGCCGCTGCCAACCTCTTGGTAGCCTGCTCAAAGTTGCTGCTGATCGTACTGCTCTCAGCCTGATCAAGATGGAATTGCACGTGGGCGACACGCAGCGATGCACCACAAGTGGCACAGGCTCGTGCATCTTCCTTGTTCTCATCTCCACAGGTTACACATCTCACATTTGCATCCTCTATCTTATTCTACTCCACCCTTGCAACGTGCGTCAACCAGCGGTGAAAGTGCTAGCTACTAAACTAAGCGCACCCTCACCGCCCACTCAGCTTCGCCACCGTTACCCCATCACCACCCGCCTGCTGCGCAGCAGAACCGTAGCTCTCGACCAGCGAACTCTTTGCCAGCAAGTCGCGTACTACCTGCCGCAGTACACCCGTCCCCTTGCCGTGGATGATCCGCACGTAAGGCAGACCCGCCATGCTAGCATCGTTGAGGTACCGATCCAGAGCAGGTTCGACCTCCTCGGCCCGCCAACCTCGCATATCATACTCAAGGCCGGGGCTGGCCGCTACCCCCATCGGAGCAGCAATATTGAGGGTGACACTACCCTGTTGCCGCCCACCGATCCGCCGCAACTCCTTGACCGGCACTCGCATCTTGAAGGCACCAAGGGCTACCTCTACCTCACCGTCCACCCCAGGCGCACTGACCACCTCGCCCTCGCTTGCCAGCGATTCGACGAAGACGCGATCCCCTGGCTGCAAGGGGCGGGGTGCCTGCTCCTTCGCTGCGGGCTGGGTGGGGGTAGCCACAGGGCCAGTCTGCCGCGCCTGCCGCTGAGGGGCCTCGGCGGGGATTACGCCGGTCTCGCTGGTCGCCAGCATTTGCGCCACGCTGGTTGCCTGGCCGCCCTCTACCCCGCGTGCCTGGCGCACCTGCCGCTGCGTCTCCTCAAGCTGCCGCTGCGAGTCGGCTAGAGCCTGCCGACTGGTGGCCTGCTCTAGCGTGCTGCTAGCCTCGCGCAACCGCCTGCGCGCCTCCTTCAACTCCTCCTCGGCCTGCTCCCGTGCCTCCTCCACCGCCTTCTCACGCAGCCGCTCAATATTGCGAAGCTGGGCGCGCAGGTCGCGCTGCAACTGGGCAACATCGCGGCTCTTTTGTTGAGCGTCCAGGCGGGCGTGGGTGGCCTGCTCCCGCTCGATGCGGATGCCCGCCAGCAGCGACTCGACCTCGGCGGCCTGGGGGCTGACTAGCTCTTGCGCCCCCTCAATGATGTTGCCTGGTAGACCCAGACGGCGGGCAATTGCCAGCGCGTTGCTGCGACCCGGCAAGCCGATGGTCAGACGATAGGTGGGCGATAGGGTCTCCACATTAAACTCAACCGAAGCATTCTCTACCCCTGGTGTGCTGTAGGCATAGCTTTTCAGTTCCGAGTAGTGGGTAGTAGCTACCAACAGGATGTTACGGCTCATCATGTCGTTAATGATGCCACGGGCTAGAGCCGAGCCTTCTAGCGGGTCGGTGCCAGCTCCCAGTTCGTCCAGCAGGATTAGCGCACCGGTGCGGGCCTCGCGTAGGATCGCCACAATGTTGGTCAGGTGCGAACTGAAGGTAGAAAGTGACTGCTCAATGCTTTGCTCATCGCCAATATCGGCAAAAATCTGATCGAAGATCAGGGCAGTGCTACCTTGATCAACAGGGATATGCAGACCTGCTTGGACCATCAGGCTGAGGAGACCGACCGTTTTGAGGCTGACTGTCTTGCCACCAGTGTTTGGCCCAGTGATCACCAGGGCGCGGAAGCTGTTGCCAAGCTCGATTGTGATCGGCACTACTTTGCCAGGGATCAGTGGGTGGCGTGCATTCTTGAAGTGCAACCCCGGTGTAGCAGTAAAGTCGCGTGGGGTCTTGCCCACCGCCGCCGCCTGCTGCACTAGCAAGAGGGCAGGTTCGCTGGCGAGGCTGTCTACACTGTACTTTGCCTTCGCCAAAGCGAGGTCGATCTCAGCCAGAGCCTCAACCGCCTGCCGAATCTCGTTGCCGTAGCCACCAATTTGAGCCGCCAGGGCGCGCAGTACCCGCTCGATCTCATCCTGCTCCTCAAGCTGCAATTGCCGCCAGGTGTTGTTCAGCTCTACCGTCGCCAGTGGCTCCATGAACACGGTCGCCCCACTACCAGATTGGTCGTGGATTATGCCACGTACCTGACCTTTGAAGTCGCTCTTGACTGGGAAAACGTAGCGGTTGTTGCGCGTGGTGATAATCGGTTCCTGCAACACCCTGCTCCACTGCTCAGAATAGAGCAAGGTATTGAGGCGGTCAATCAGCCTACCATGCGCTTCTTTGATACCGCTACGGATGCTTGCCAGCTTCGGGCTGGCAGTATCCAGTACTTCACCACTGGGCGAGATAGTACGATTGATCGCCTGCTCAAGCATCGGCAAGTTAGCCAGTCGTCGCGCAACCTGAGCGACAGCTGCTAGTTCGTCCTCGCGGCCCTCGCTCAAGCGCAGCAGGCTGACGCGCAGGGTGCGGCTGCTGACCAGGGTAGACTCGATGTCCAACAGTTGAGCGGGCTGGATCGCGCCACCAATCTCCCCCTGGCGGATCAGGTCGCGGATGTCGTGGGCCGCCCCCACCGTCGTGTCGGGTCGCAGTTGCAGCACGCGCACCCCCTCGCTGGTAATCTGCTGGCGAGCGCGCACCACTTCAAGGTCGCTACTTGGCTCAAGGGCAAGAGCCAGTTCGCGGCTAGCGGAGAACGCAGTGTAGGCGGCCAGCTTCTGCAACACTTTGGGATATTCGAGGGTGACAAGCGTCTTCGGGTTCAAGGTCTGGTTCCTCCAGGTAGCTAGCATGGTTGCCACCTGCTCACCCCTGGTGAAGCAGGCTGATTAGTGGAAGATAAACAGGTTTTGCGAGTTGGGGATGGGGGAAAGTAGGAGCTGCACCACACCAGTCAGGTTGTAAAGCAGATTGACCGTGATCGAGTTCTCAGCGTTATTGAACAGAAAGCCAAACAGCGGCAGGCCGCTCAACGCACTGGAGCCAGCGTTGTTAACCAGAGACTTGATCAGGGTGGAGAGCATGATGAGGACAAGCAGGCCAAACACCGCCCCTAGCACCATCCCCCCCACCTGGTCGAGGGCTAGCAAAGCCTTCGGCAAGCTGGAGACGCGCACGGAGGAGAACAGGGCAGCTATGATTAGCAGACTGAGGGTGAGCAGCACCAGGAAGAACATCAGGATTTGGTAACCACCACTGCCCACCCGCTCCACCTTCAGCAGATTACCTGCCCAGCGAGCAAAGGGATCACTGACAACCGCGCTGATTAGCAGGGCGAGATAAAAGCCGATCACCCCAATCCCCATCTTGACCAAACCTTGAGCGAAGCCAAAGGCCAGGAAGCCAAAACCGAGGAGCAGCAGTACAATGTCGAAGATCGTAAAACTCATCAAGGTACTCCTTGTCTGGGGTGGCTAGAATGCACCCCCTAATTGTAGTAGGCAATGGCGATGAGTGCAAGGCTGGAAGGCGACTAAAGCTGCGGCTGAGGATGTATCTTCCACCCCAACCAGCCCCGTTGGCGGCCAGTTTCACGCCCAGCATAGCACAGGCCCAGTTCCAGTGTCAATCTGGCTCGATCCAGGTTGGCTGTTCAGGCAGCCAGGGAACTTGCGCGAGCCGATTGGCGGCTCAATCGCGGACGAGTGCGTAGCGTAGGCTGGGGCAGGCCGCTCCAAACGTGCTGATCCAGGCTGCTCACCATACCATTTTGCCAGCAGATCGTCCTGACCCTGAATAGCTAGCCAATTCGGTAGGGAAACAGAACAAATGCACCAGGGCCTTTTCATGGAGCCCGCAGTTTTGTTGAACAAGCCTCCGCTGGGGTTCAACCATCTTTCGCGATCACCCAGCCTTCGAGCAGGTGCTAGCCGACTGGTGCCAAGCTGGCTTGCTGCCTGGCGGAGGCATTGCGTTGGATGGTGAGGAGCTACAGGGCAGCAGCCCACCCCATGTCGGACGCACCTACTTGTTGGCTGCTTACGCCTACCAAAGCGGCTATGTTCTGGGTCAACTGGCGATTGGCAGCCGCGAGAACGAGAGCAGTACCGCACCCCCATTGCTGGCCTGGCTCAACTTGCAGGGCCAGGTTGTCACAGGCGATACCATGTTTACCCAAGTTAAGCTCTGCGCCCAGATTGTGGCCCAGGGTGGCGGCTACCTGTTTGTGGTCAAAGACAACCAACCTTGGCAAGCGACATCCAGAGGAAGTCCGCACGCTGCCCACCAGCCACGACCTGAACGATTATCTGGACTGGCCGTATGTGGGGCGGCTATGGTCGAGCGTGAGTGGTGGGACAGGCGAGGTCGCAGCCACTACCAGGGAGGTTACTTGATCACCAGTCTAGCCTCGGCCAGCGCAGCCAAGCTGTTGGCCTACAAACGCGGCCACTGGCAGATCGAGGATGTACTGCACTATGTGCGCGCCGCAACGATGGGTGAAGACCACAGCCAAGCACGCAAGGGCAGGCCAGCGGTAGTGGCAGCGATGCGAAACACCACTATCGGCTTGCTGCGGCGGACAGGGGAGACCAACATCGTGGCGGCTCTGCGGCGCAACCTGATACACCCGCAACGGGCCTTCGCCTTGGTTGGGGTTCAGGTTCTACGAAAAGGCCTAACCGAGCATCTCCAGCATTGACAAACGAAAGGCCCCGCTCCTGGTTGGGGAGCGGGGCATACGGATAAGGGGTTACTTGCTCGCGCCGCCCGCGATAGTCGCTGCCTGCATGATGCCGGGGGCAACCTGGGCAACGGTTTCTTCCTTCGCCTTGAGTGCGTCACCACGCAGCAGGCTCAGTTCAGTCTGTGGGTCGAAGGCGTGCATATTGTCCATGTTGAAGTAGAGGTCAAGGCGGTCACCAGGGTGGGCTACCGTGCGGTTGTCGAGGCGAGCGACGAGGCTCTGGTCGCCAGTGTTGGCGTAGATGTAGACCTCATTGCCCATCGGCTCTACCACGTCGATAGTGGCGGTCATGGTGCGGCCTTCGCTCTTAGTGCTTTCGCTATTGCTGCCAAAGCGGTCGCCAGTGAAGACAGCGTTGGCGATGTCCTCTGGGCGCACGCCGAGGGTGATCTGCTTGCCGTTGTAGGGGGCTATCGCGCTGGCGTACTTGCGCGGCACCATCAGGCGCATATTCATCGCGGTCATGTAGACACTGTCGCCGCTGCCCTCAACCGTGACATTGAGGAAGTTCATGGAGGGGCTGCCGATGAAGCCAGCGACAAACTTGTTGTCGGGCAGGTTGTAGAGCCGCTGGGGGGTGTCAAGCTGCTGCAACAGGCCGTCACGCATTACTGCAATGCGGTCGCCCATCGTCATCGCCTCTACCTGGTCGTGGGTGACGTAGATGGTGGTGGTTTGCAGGCGTTGGTGCAGGCGGCTGATCTCGGCGCGGGTCTGCACCCGCAACTTGGCATCGAGGTTGGAGAGTGGCTCGTCCATAAGGAACACCTGCGGCTCACGCACGATGGCGCGACCAAGGGCGACGCGCTGCCGCTGGCCGCCGGAGAGTTCGCGGGGCTTGCGGGCGAGGTAGGGGTTGAGGCCCAGCATATTGGAGGCCTCCTTCACCCGCCGCTCGATCTCAGGCTTGACCACTTTGCGGAGCTTGAGGCCAAAAGCCATGTTGTCGTAGACGGTCATGTGCGGGTAGAGGGCATAGCTCTGGAAGACCATAGCGATGTCGCGGTCTTTGGGGGCTACGTCGTTGACTACCCGCTCACCGATGCGCAGGATGCCCTTGCTGATCTCCTCCAGTCCAGCGACCATGCGCAGAGCAGTGGTCTTGCCGCAGCCAGAAGGACCGACCAGGACGAGAAACTCCTTGTCGCGGATTTCGATGTTGAGGTCGTTGACAGCGGTTACTTTGTTGTTGTAAATCTTAAACACGTGTTCGAGGTTGACACTAGCCATCTGCGATACACCTTTCTGTGGTGCGAGGAAGCACCCTTGCTTCAGCCATGTGAGGTTGCAACAGAACTATCAGGTCACACGCCCCAACATTGAGGGCGGTGGGCATTGCCAAAACCTCTCCAACCAGCACATGGCGGTTAAAACTATCGGTGGATCAATCATATTACAAGCGGGCTGCTTTGTCAAGTGGCTGCTCTGAGGTCATGCCACACTGCACCACGGGTCGTGGCAGCAGGCATGAGCTTGCTCTTGGGAAGGCAGTGGGCTAGCGAATAAACCTCGCTAAGCGTGAGCAGTTGCGCACGAGGTTGATCTGCTAGCCCCAGCCGCTTATAATGAGCCGCAGTGCGTTGGCAACAGCGCAGCAAACCGCCGATCAGCGACTACTGTTATAAACCATGATTGTGACCACCCACACTATGAGCAGCGAACAATCTCTCCCTCAGGCCGCCACCAGCGGGCGGCAAGCAGCAGTCGGCATTGTACTAGCGGGGCTGCTAGCTGCCTGGCTTGTCTTTGTCTTTGTCGCCTTCGACCAGGAGTTCGCGGCAGGCAAGGGGCAGGCTCCAGAGTATTTCGCCCAACTGCGCTACATGAGCAGTTCGCCCTTCAGTGGCTTGCTGAACACTGCGCCCTGGCTGCGGCAGAGTGGTACTGCCAGCCTCGCCAGTTGGACGCTGACCACGGAAAGGTGGGGTTCCCTCGGCTATATCTTCCAGCTACCAACCGTGGGTGGGCTACTGCGGGCAGCAGGCCACCTGCTGGCGGGCGGCGGGCTGTTGTTGCTCACCCTCGCGCTCGGTCTCTGGCTGGCGCGGTTGCTGCGCCTACAACTGGATGACCCACCACTAATCCTGCTGCCATTGCTGGCGGGACTGGGCTACTGCGGCGTGTACACCGTCTACACCCTGCTCACACTCGGCCACCTGCTCTACCCCTGGATTACTTATAGCCTCACAGGGCTGCTGCTGGCGGGCGCGCTGCTAACGCTGGCAAGGGAGCGGAGTAGAGTGCGGGCCTGGTGGCGCACTCATCTCCCCCATCACCACCACCCCAGGGAGCGGTGGCGGGGATTGGACTGGTTCCTGCTGGGCGTACTGCTAGTCACGGCCCTGCTCAACCTGGCGACGGCGTTGGCTCCGCCAGTGCTGAACGACGCACTGCTCTATCATCTCGCCCTGCCAAAGGTCTATCTGCAACACAACGGCTTCGTGCCAGTCTACAATACCTTCTTCATCCTGATGGCCGAGGGCATGGAGATGCTCTATGCCTGGCCGATGAGCCTGTTTGGGGCGCAGAACATCAGTGGCGGGATCACCAGCAGCCTGCTACACTTTAGTATTGGCATCCTGACCACCGTATTTAGCTACGGCGTGGCCCGTCGCTTTGGCCTCAGTCGCACTGCCGGGCTGATCGTTGCCTGCTGCTTCTTGGTTACGCCACTGGTTGGTCGCGAGGTCGGCACTGCATACGTGGATGTTGGCACTGCCTACTTCAGTGTCCTCTGCCTCTGGACACTCTACCGCTACTGCACCGCCAGCCACTATTCAGGGCTAGCGATCCGCTGGCTGGTGGCGGCGGCTCTGTTTGCGGGTATGGCTAGCGAGGTGAAGCTCTTTGCGGTCACGCTGTTCCCAGTGATCGCGGTGGCAGTGCTGGGCAAGTGGTGGACGGTTAGCCGCCGGGAGGGTATTCGGCCAGCGCGGACGCTGCGGGGCTATCTAGCAGCCGGGCTGGTGGCAGCGGTGGTGGGCGGGCTGTTCGCTTCGCACTGGTATATCGTAAGCTGGATGGTGCTGGGCAATCCCATCTGGCCGGTCGCCAACCTCAAGCTGGGGGGCTGGTTCTGGAACGAGCAGGCGGAGGCTAGCTATCAGCAGATCGTGCGCATCTTCTTCTACTCAAACGAAGGTGCGCCCTTCACCCTCGGCAACCTTGCCCGCTATGCCAGCTGGGACTTCTCACTAGCCAATACCTTGCCGATCCCGCGTGGGGGGCCGCTGTCGCCGCGCACAGTCCCACTGCTGACTGCATTGCTGCCCCTTGGCACTATCCCGCTCTGCACCTGGCTGGTGGGCAGATTGAGGGGGCGCAAGCTAGCGGCGGTGGCAGCCCCAAGCTACCAGGCACCAGCGATAGCCCCCATCCTTTGGGGCGTAGCCTACAGCGTGGCCTTCCTGGTCTTCTGGTTTGTAGTGCAGGGGCAGTTGCGCTATCTGCTGTTCAGCCTACCGCTGTTCGGGCTGCTGGCGGGCTGGAACTACGACTGGTTGCGACGGAGGTGGCCGCTGACTGCCTTGCCGCTCAACCTCTTTCTGGTGGCGGCAATCCTGGTCACCAGCCTGGCGAACCTGAGCTTCAACGCCCGCGCCTTCAGTTCTGTCTACGGTAGGGTTGACGATGCTAGCTATGTGCAGGATCGGGCGGCGATTCGCTGGGGCGAGCAGTGGCAGACAATGCGTTACCTCAATCGGGCGGCTACGCCCCAAGAGGCAGTGCTGTTCGTTGACCTGGTGCCACTCTACTACCTCGACCGCGACTTCGTGATTAGCGACCCTGGCCGCGATAACTTCCTGGCTTATGAGCAACTGAAGACCGCTGCCGACTTCAAGGCACGCCTGGATGCGGGCAACTTCCGCTACTTCAACCACAACCGCGAAGCCACCTCGCTGGCCCCGCTCGACCTCGGCGCAGAGTGGGCTGGGCGCACACAGTACACGCACCTGGAGTACGTGCAGGGTAGCTGGTACACCTACCGCAAGGATGCGGAGCCGACGGCGCAGGTGGACGCGAGCAAGATCATCAACCCCCCGATGGACGGCTCTCAGGGGAATATGTGTACCCTCGGCTATGATGGCGCAAACCCCCTAACCAGCCTGGGGGCGTGGGGCTGGGTGAGCCTCGACGGTCTGGATCGTCTCAGCAGCCAGCGGCTAGCAAGTTGCACCCTCTTGCTCGTCAATCGGCACTCGCGACCACTACCGCCGCTGACCGTCCAGGATGATGACGCAGTGCAGCCTACCGATCCCGCTACGCTGGCGGTCGCCCTCAGGCGGGAGGGGGGGAGCAGGCTAGAGACCGCCGATTATTCGGTCTACCCAGTTGATGGCAGGCGGGCTAACGTTCCCTCGAAGCTGCGCCAGATGCTGGGCCTAACCCAGGTGATCGACCTCAAGCCCTGGTCGGCGACGAACGGCACGGCGGCGATCAGCTTTGAGGTGCTGACTCGCAACCCCCTCGTTCCGCGCCCGCTGCTCGGTGCCAGCGTGCCGCTGACCACCAGCCTCGTGCCAGAGCCGTTCTTCCAGCCCGACGGCATCAGCCTCGCGCTGACTGGTACCCTGACCCCAACTGCCGCGCTGAAGACTGCCGCTCCGCTGAAGCTAGATATGCTTGCCAATGGCAATCCCATACTGCCAGCGATCAGCGCAACGGTGCAAAGTGCCGCTACGCCATTGGACGTGCGGGCGCAGCGGGCGATAGCCTTCCACCTACGCCTCAGCCTGGGCGCGCAAGTGGAGGTTTCAGCCAGTGTGGACGGCCAGTTCCGCATCCTGGAGGCTGCCTTCAACGGTACAGGCGATGGGGTGGACGACACGCTAATCTTGCCGATCCCCGCGGACGCAAAGCAGATCGGCCAGCTAACCTTTCGCATCAGCGCACCCCCTGGCGGCACTGCCAACCTGCGTGACTTCACCTTGCACTATGGCGGCGGCCAACCAGCCGCCAACTTCGCCCTGCTCGGACTGGACCTGCTGGCGAAGTGATGAGGAGATAAAGATGACAGTAGAGACACAAGCCAGTGCGATCAAGGTGCTGTTTATGGGTACGCCTGCCTTCGCGGTGCCAAGCCTGCGGGCATTGGTGGCGGCGGGCTACAAGGTAGTGGCGGTCGTCACCCAGCCGGATCGCCCAGCAGGGCGGGGGGGAGCGTTGGCCCAACCGCCGATCAAGCTAGCCGCCCACGAACTGGGCCTGCCAGTGCTGCAACCGCCAAAGCTACGCTCGCCAGAGGTCGTCGCCGAACTGCAAACTCTCGGCTACGATCTGGCAGTGGTGGCTGCCTATGGCGAAATCCTGCGGCCCAACGTGCTGGCAATCCCGCCCCTTGCCAACCTCAATGTCCACGCCTCCCTGCTCCCTCGCCAGCGCGGAGCCGCCCCGATCAACGCGGCGATCCTTGCTGGCGACCAGCAGGCAGGGGTGACGATCATGCTGATGGATGCAGGGATGGACACTGGCCCAATGCTGGCCCAGCGGGCGATCCCTGTAGCAGCGGCGGAGACGACTGCCAGCCTGACGGTGAAGCTGGCCGACCTCGGCGCAGAGTTGCTGCTGGCGACCCTACCTGCTTACCTGGGTGGCACCCTCCAGCCCCAGGCGCAAGACAATGCGCTGGCTACTTACACCAGCCCACTGCAAAAGGATGACGGTAAGGTGGATTGGGCGCAGCCAGCCGCGCAGATCGAACGGATGGTGCGCGCCTACGACCCCTGGCCTGCGGCCTTCACCCACTGGCAAGGCAAGCGGCTGAAGCTGGTCAGGGTGGCCGTGGCTGCGCCCGCTAGCGAGGAGGCAGTAGGCGCAGTCTATCGCCGCACAGATGGGCAGGTGGCAGTACGCTGTGGTACGGGCGACCTGTTGCTGCACGAGGTGCAGCTTGAGGGTAAGGGATCGACAGCAATCAAGGCCTTCGTCAACGGCTACCAGGAGTTTGTAGGCAGCAAGCTGGGTTTAGCCACCTTTGTGCTGGCAAGCAGAAGGGAGATGCGTTGTGCATCTCCCCTCTGCCAACCCACGTCGTCCTGACCGTGCTGGCTAGACAGCAGCAGAGAGGGCGGCTTGTTCACTCTCGTAAATGGTAGCGAACTGATCCAGGCCAACCATGTGGAATATCTTTTGGTAATGCGAACTGAGGCTGGTTAGCACCACCCGACGGCCATTGGTACGCGCCCGGTTGAGCAGGCTGAGGATGATGGCGATGCCTGCACTGTTGATGTAGCTGGCTTCCTCAAAATTGAGTACGATCAGCTTGCCGCTATCGGTGGCCGCAGTGTAAGCCGTCGTCAGGATCGCATCCGAGGTGGCCGTTACATCCCCCAGCAGGTCAACTATACTAGCGTTTTCCAGGTGGCGCAGGTTCGTTTGCAATTCGTTACTCACTTTGTTCTAACCCCTTCTCCAATTTCAGCGGTGGCTGGTAGTCACAAGTCGCTATTGCAGCCCCATCTTAGCAAGGCTAGCGAGTGCGTGCTTGAGGTAGATCGTCATCCGTACTAGGCTACCCTCTGGCAGACGAGTCACTTCGACTTCATCCATCAACTGGGTGATCAGGAACATCCCCATGTTGCCATGGGTACCGAGCGGTGGGTTATCCACAGTCAGTGGCTCTGTAATGCGCGGGGCAGTCTCGCCACGTCCCTCGTCAAGAACGTTGACATCGAGGCGATCATCTTCGCAGATCATCAGCACGTTTACTTCGCTGTCTTGAGCAAACTGGTTGCCATGCTCCATCGCGTTGAGGCAGGCTTCGGCCACTGCCGTACGGAGGTCATCCACCCGCGTCGGCTCAAAACCCATCTGGCGGGCAACAGCACTAGCGGCATCCATAGCCACCTTCTCAAAGCCAAGCACGCTAGGTACGTGCAGTTCGATCCTGTATCTGCTGTGCGTCATGAACGCCTCGTTGCCCCCCACTCTGTATATTCCACCCCAAGCTATGGCCCATCCACGGCAGTCCCCGTTGGCTGGATCATAGCACCTTTTACATCTCGTTGTCAAGCCAGGTTGACAGCATCGAACAGGTTCGTTATAATAATCACAACTGAATAGGTTCTCAGGGCAGGGCGCAATCCCCGACCGGCGGTGAGCCATTATTGGCAAGCCCGCGAGCTGCATTAGCCATGTGGCATGACCTGGTGCAAAGCCAGGGCCGACAGTTACAGTCTGGATGAAAGAGAACCACACGCGAACCATCCCCCGCACGATTGTTGTGTGCTACTGGGCTGGGTCGGCTCCAGCCGGGTGCTGCAATGTGCCTGTTGGCTTCGTGTTCCCCCTGCCCTGAAGAATGTGTGGCGGGGCTTTTTGTTGCCCCAGGAGGTAGGGCGATGATCAGCACAGCAGGGACGGAACGACAGGCGGAATTGGACGGCAACGAAGTGGCGGTGAAGCGGCGGCGCAAGCGTGCTGCCCGCGGCAAGGGCTGGCTCAACCTGCTCAGTTTTGCCAGCTTCCTTGCCCTCTGGCAGGCAGTGGTTTGGCTAGGCGGCTACCCCAGCTTCATCCTACCCGGCCCCTGGGCGGTGCTGATCCGCTTCGGTCAGGCGATCCAGAGTGGGCTGCTGTGGGATAACACGCTGGTTACGCTAGGCGAGATCGCCCTCGGCTTTGGCCTGGGGGCAAGCGGGGGGCTACTGCTAGCCTACCTGCTCTACAAGTCGCGGTTGCTGGAAACGATCCTCGCCCCCTACATCGCCGCCAGCCAGGCTCTGCCAGTGGTAGCGATAGCCCCACTGCTCGTTCTCTGGTTCGGCTACGGTCTGTTGCCAAAGGTGCTGATCTGCGCGATCATCGTCTTCTTCCCAATCACGATCAGCACAGTCGTCGGCTTCAAGAGCATCGAGCGCAGCCTGGTTGAGGTGGCCGACCTGTTCGGGGCGAACGGCTGGCAGAAGCTGCGGCTGGTCGAGGTGCCACTGGCCGCCCACAATATCTTCGCTGGCCTTCGTCTCGGCCTCACCCTCTCCGTTACCGGGGCAGTGGTGGGCGAGTTCGTCTCCCCCAGCCGCGGATTGGGCTACCTGCTCAACTTCAGCAGCAGCAGCCTGGATGCGCCGTTGCGTTTCGTCGCGCTGTTTACCCTCGTTGCCCTCGCTATCCTCGGCTACCGCAGCCTGACCGCCCTTGAACGCCGTTTGGTGGACTGGTAGCCGATCAGCAACTTTGTACAGACCAACTACAGCATACATCACATCACATAAGATTGCATAGGAGATTAGCGCATTGCAGAAGCTCAAAGGATTGTTGTTGCTAATAACGATGGTAGGGTTGGTAGCGGGCTGCGACAGTGGGGGGACAGCTAACACCCCGGCTGCTGCGTTGAAGAAGGTTAGGATTGGCATGGGCTACATCCCCAATGTGCAGTTTGCTGCCTACTACGTTGCCCAGGAGAAAGGCTACTACCGACAGGCGGGCCTCGATGTCAGCTTCGATTATGGCAGCACAGACGATCTGCTGGCCCAGGTTGCGGTCGGTAAGCTCGACTTCGCCAACTCAGAGGGCGACGAACTGATCGTGGCAGCTAGCAAGGGAGTGAAGGATGTCTACGTCCTTGCCCAGTACCAACGCTTCCCAGTAGCGGTCTTCTTTATGGCCGACTCGCCGATCAAGACGGTAGCCGACCTGAAGGGCAAGCGGATCGGCCTGCCTGGTAAGTACGGCGCAAACTACAACGGCCTGCTCGCTATGCTCTACGCCAACCAGATGACAGAGCAGGATGTGCGGCTGCAAGAGGTTGGTTACACCCAGGCCCAGGCGGTGCAGAGCGGCCAGGTAGACGCTGCGGTGGGCTATGCAGTCAACGAGCCGATAGCATTGGCGGCTCAGGGCGTGAAGCTACGTACCTTGCAGGCCAGCGACAGCTACAATCTCGCTAGCATCGGCATTATCACCAGCCAGGACAAGGTGGCCCAAGACCCCACAACCGTACAAGCCTTTGTCAGCGCGACCCTGCACGGCATTGCCGACATGAACGCCGACCCCGACGCGGCCTATGCTATCGCGGCAAAGAAGGAGTACGCTAACATTGACCAGCCGAACAGCGCAGTGCAACTGGCTGTGCTGAAGGAGACGGCGAAGTTTCAGCAGCCGAGTGGCAACCAGAGGCTGGGGGCGAGCGACCCGGCGGTGTGGGCCGCGACCGCAAAGTTCCTGCAAGCCAGCGGCCTGGTCAGCACGCAGCTAGATGTCAGCACCCTCTACACCAACCGCTTCGTCGAGGCTAGCCGGGTAAAATTAAGGCTGGCACGCGAGATGCTTGTAGAGCAATCAACTGTCCAAAAAGGAGATTATCCACCCTGCGTGAGCTAGTCTAGTCGAACTACGGACAAGAAAACGCGCCCCCTGTATACAGAGGGGCGCGTCCTTGTCGCTGGCGAAGGCCACTTACGGAGCGGTGATGTCACCGACCTGGTTGACCTTGGTGATGGTGTAGATGACATTGCTCTCGGTAGCACCGGTCTTGCTGTAAGCCTTGACCTGGCGGGTGGTCTTGTCGCTCTTGGCAACCCAGACCTCGTACTTGCCTTCAGTACCGTTGGCGGCACCGTCGTAGGCGTAGTGGTCGCAGTCCTCGCCACCGATGGCCTCGCTACCTTTGTTCTGGTAGCCGTTGAAGCCCTTGAGGCTGGAGAAGGTGTTGCTGAGGATACTGTCGTAGGCACCTACGATAGCCTGGCCGCCAGTGGTCTTGGTGTAGCTCTTACCGTCCATGCTGACGTAGGCATCCTCACCGATAACCACGTAGTTGATCTTGGTGCCAGAACTCTCGATCACCATGTTGGCCTTGTCGGGGCGGATGAAGTCACCTTCTACTTTGGAGGTGGTGGTGGTACCACTGGTCGTGCTTTCCGAGGTAAGGGCAAGGTGGTAGCTCTTGACGTTGGAGAGGTCAGCCACGTCGAGGGTACCTGCGCTGGTGCCGCCAGTGCCGCTAGTGCCACCAGTGCCACTCACGGAGGTGGCCGCAGCGGTTGCGCCCATCTCCATGTCGGGGGTGGCTTCGCTGGTCATGCCCATCGCTGGGGTAGCATCGCCCGTCATGGGGGTCATTGCGCTAGCAGGGTCGGTGACATTGCTCGGCTCTGCAATGGTCAGCGGCTCGTTGATCTTGCTCCACTTGAGCGTAGCCATGATCTTCTGACCGCTACTGGTACCATCGATCTTCATCTGGCGGATGGTGGGTGTGCCGTCGTTCGAAATCCAGATGTCGTAGCTGCCAGTCATGCTGCTGCTGCCGCCACTGGTTCCCAGGCTGCTCAGTGCCGCTGCGTCGGCTACGATGTGCTTGGTGTCAACGCCGTCGATCTTCTCAGTGGCGGGGCTGCCGTCCTTGAGCGCAGAGGCTGCCTTGTCAATGTCTGATGGCTTGAAGTTATCCCACATCTTGGTAAAGCTGTCCAGGCCGCTGGCGGAACCGCTAGCACTCTTGATGTAGGTCTTGCCACCATCCGCACTCATGTAGCTACCTTTGTCGGTCACTACCACGTCAGCACTCCGACCAGCCGCGTTCATCTGCATGGACATCTTGTTGTTGGCAACGTCTATGTCGCCCGTCATGGTTATGCTCTGCCCCGCACTGTTAATGTCAGCCTCCAGACGGTAGCTCTTGAGCGCCTTCATGTTGGCTGCTGCGCTCTTGAACATCTCGGCATTGCCGCTGCTACTACCGCCGCCGTTGCCGTTGCTAGAAGCGGCAGTGGGGGTGCCGTCGCTCATCATCGTGCCAGCGGTTGGGGTGCTGTCGCCCATCATCGTGCCAGCGGTCGGGGTGCTGTCGCCCAGGCTGCCGCCGGTGCTGAGGTTGGTCGGCACCTTGATGTCGAAGGTCTGGTTGATCTTGCTCCACTTGACGGTGGCAACAACATCCTTGCCGTCGCTCTTGCCAGTGATTTTCATCTGGCGCACCAGCGGGGTTGCGTCGGTGGATATCCAGAGGTCTGCCGTGCCTTCAGTAGAGGACATACTGGTACTGCTGCTGGTCGTAGCAGAAAGGCCGCTGAGGTCCTTCAGATTGACGGTCATGTGCTTGGTGTCAACGCCGTCGATCTTCTCGGTGGCGGGCGCGCCGTCCTTCAGCGAGTCCTTCGCTTTGTCCACATCTTCAGGCTTGAAGCTGTCCCACATCTTGGTGAAACTGTCCAGGCCAGTGCTGGTGGTGCTATCCTTGGTGAAGGTCTTGCCGCCATCCATGCTGGTGTAGCTAGCTCCATCAACAGAGACGGAGTTGATGTTCATGCCCATTGCACCCATGGTCGCTGAGACCTTCTTGTTGGCAACGTCTACGTCGCCGCCCATCGTAATGTTTGTGCCAGCCTGGCTGGCAGTCACATCGAGGCGGTAACTCTTGAGGGCCTTCATGTTCGGCCCGGCCTTCTTGAGCAGGTCGGCATTGCTAAGGCTGCCACTGCCACTGTCGCCACAGGCGGCCAGGATCAGGCTCATGATCGCTACCATCGCTAGCACACTGATGCGCTGCTTGAAACTACCCATTACTAACTATCCTCCCTTGTTGTAACCCCCACCCGATCAGGTGAGGGTAATTCAGAAGCCAGGCGCGCCCTGCGCCCAGCTACTCGAAGAACTTGCTGCAAAGGCAACACGGTCTTGCCTACCACTCATGCGCCTACTGCTGGTGGAACGTTGCAGTTGCATGGGTGGGCAGCATACTGTTGCCCTGACCCTGCTATTATATACCATTAGAGGCTTGCCTTGCTGTTAAATCTTGTACATTCAACTATGCATCCTTTAGCACACGCTGGTTGGCTTAGTTGCCCCAGCCAGTGATGCCCTGGAAGACGTAGCCGATCACCGCTGCACAGCAGAAGCCGAGCAGCGGCCAGGTGTGCAGCTTGTAGCGTGGGTGCAGCAGCAATCCCAGCCAGAGGAAGCTCCAACTGATATACCAGGGCTGGTAGTAGAGACTGGTGAGGAAGGTGAAGAAAAGCAGAACACCATAGCAGGCTCGGAAAAGGCGGCGGGTTTGCTCCTCGGCCTCGAACTCTGCGTCAGCCTGCGCGCTCTGCCAGGCGACTAGCAGTTGGCGACCGGGGCGGTAGCGAGCCAATAGCCACTCCAACCGCTCGGCCAGCCAACGTAGCGGCACACTCTCGGCCAGGATGTGCGGGCTGCCTTGCCAGATCACCCACAACTGGCGCAGGTAGAACAGGGCAAACCCCCCCCAGCCGAGCGACTTAACCAGGCTGGTGGCGGTGGATCGGGCCAGGCCAGCCCCTTCCAGGCTATAGATCAGGGCAGTAGGGATGGGCGCGCCCAACTTGTCACCCAGGCGCAGGAAAGCGAGGCTGGCGGTTCCCTCCCACAAGGGGGCGTAGCAGAGGGCGGCGAAGGCGAAGCAAGCCCCCCCACTGAGCAGCGTGAAGCGGAGGTTGGCAAGCCCAATTTGCTGACCGCTGGGCGGCAACGACCGTCGCTTCTCCTGCTCTGCCTGCGCACGCCAGATGTAGACTAGAAAGAGGGGGATGATGAAGATCGGCACCACCTTGATCAGGCTGGCGGCGGTCAGGGCTAGCAAGCTGAGGCCGTAGCGACCACCAACCAGCAGCCAGACTGCCAGCATGACGAAAAAGAGCATGACAATGTCGTTGTGACCACTGCCAATAAACTCGAACAGCACCAGTGGATTCCAGGCGAAGATCAGGGTGCCTGCCAACTGGTAGCGCGGTTGCACCTTACCCAGGGTGAGGTAGAGCAGCCAGACGGTGCCGAGGTAGGCAAGGTAGGTCAACCCCTTGAACAGAAAGAGATTAGCCAGCAGGTTGCTACCAGCCAGCAGACTGAGGGGCGCAGTGAGCATCATCCAGAGTGGGCCGTAGGTACTGGGCATCTTAGTCCAGGCGATGTATTTGTAGAGCTGGTCGTGGCTAAACTGTTCTGGCGTGTGGGTAAAGGGGTTGGCCCCATACGTCGTCCACTCCCGCGTCTGGAACAGGTAGTCGAAGATATCTTGCGAAAAGAGGGGGTAGCTCCAAAAGAGGACGGTGGCGAAAGCCAGGGCAAGGCCGAGGGTCAGCCACTTCGCCAGCGGGTCGGCAGCAGACTCGGCTGACCAGGCTCGGCGCAAGGCTGCCCCCGCCGCCGCAAAGTAGAACAGGTGCAGCACGGCGATCACCGCCACATACGCCCCCTTATCTAGGAAGACGATGTTGTGGCCTACCATGCTGAACAGGGGGGTTGTTAGTTGGCCGCCAGGGATCAGGGTCGTGTAGTAGGCAGAGAGCGGGTAGTTGGCGGTGAAAAAGAGGAAGATCAGGGCCATCACCGTACCAGAGAGTGCTAGCAGGGTCGTACCTACCTGGGTGCGTACCTGTCCACGTGCTTCAACCCGCATTGCCATGAACGCTGCTCCTACTACTTTTGTGCAAAAGCCACTACCCTGATTTGTGACACAAGACCTTGCTATTATAACTGCAAAACGAGCAGTGAGGCAATCTTATCTCTCATCCTTTAGTTGGAGAGTAGCGCAACCTTCGCTAACGCTGCTATAAGCAGGAGGCGGGCCATAATGCGGCAGACACAAGAAGCCCCCTCCGCAAGCAGAGGGGGCTTCCTTGCTACATGCGAGCATAGAGCTACTGGGCGGTCTCCGCTTCGGTCGCGTCAATCGTTCCGTCGCTGCCGTGATCCACCTCAACCATCAGTGGCTTGCCCGCGTCCCATGCGCCGAAGTTGAGGTACTCGGTGTCGCCACCGTTGATCTTAACATCCTTGTGCATGATGGTGTGCGAACCAGTCGCGTCGATCTCGGTCAGTTCGATGTCGTACTTGTCAGGACTGCCTGAAGAGTCCTTGACCGCCAACTTGCCGGTTGCCTCATCGATGCTGAAGTCAAGTTCCTCACCTCTGCCAGCATCCAGGTTGTTGATCTTGATCAGGTAGTCGTGACCCTCCTGGTCAATCGCCAGCGTGATGTTGGGCGACTGGTTCTCGCCTGGTGCATAGGCAATCTTGTGGCCGTCAGCAGAGACAGTCAAGTTGTCCCGCTGCCCAGCAGTCAACTTCATGTTCTTGATGTTGGCAACTACGCCCTGACCGAAGATGGACAGCTCCTCCGCGTTGATATCCGTACCGTCCGGCCCATCCACCACCACGGTGTAGTCCACACCCTGGGGCAGGTTGTAGTACGGCTCCTGGTCGGAGACCAAAGCCCCACCGTGCAAGATCACCTCGTGTGCGCCGGGGATAGTGTTGACCAGCTTGCCGTTCTCAATACCGAGCTTGTTGCCCGCCTTGTCGGTGATCATCAGGTGGCCGGGGCCGTTGAGGATCATCTGGCGGGGCTGGCCCGCGCTGCCGTCGGTAGCATTGCACCAGGGGCAGACCAGGGGCCCCTGCCGCACCCGCAAGCTGGTAAGGTCCATTGGATAGCTACCAACACCACCAGACCAGGGGGCAGCATCCTCCGTGGGGTTGAGGGCCGCAGATGCATACTTCCAGGTGTTGGCGGTGCGGTCAACCTCCACGTACTTGTCCACGCCAGGGTAGTTGTTGTCGTAGACGTGGATAAGGTAGAGGCCGTTGCCCTTGTCCTCAATGGAGTAGGGAGTGACGGCGTGGCCGCCGCCCTTGAAGTAGAAGCCGAGGGTGTATTGGTCAGCAGCCCCAGGCTTGAACGAGGCGATCAGCATATCGAGGATTTCGCTGGGCGACTTGCGGCGGGTGGCAGCCGACTCGCTGGCGACCGGCTCTACTCCCTGGTAGGCCCAGCCAACCGAAATCAGGCTGCGGAGCTTGTCGTTCCCTTCCAGCTTGAGGTCGAAGGGGCTGTCCGCGCCATAGTCGGCGGCCTTAGCCTTACCCTCGTACATCAGCAAGGTAGCGACGGCAAAACCTTCGCAACTACCGCCGTTGATACCCTTGTTCTGCTGATCGAGCCATTGCAGGGCTGCCGTGCCAGGCACGCAAGTGGCACCGCTACCGGTCGCGCACACGGCCTTGTCACCAAACATCTGGCGGGTATCGGTGATGGTCAGACCAGCAGGAGTTTCTGGGTACTTGCCGCCGTAGTTGGGGAAGCTGAAGCCATTGGGCTGAGAGCGGAAGCCGATGTCAGCAGTCGTCCCACCAGGCACAGCCGCCGCCACCGTGTCGGTTGGGACAGCAGCCGCCCCTGCTACTGTGTTGGTGGGGGCAGCAACCATCACATCGGTTGGGCCAGCATCATTCTTGGCGATGCTGGTGCCGGTTGGGGCAACGGCAGCCGAGGCTAGCGTCGCGGTTGAGGCCGCAGCAGGCGCAGTAGCCGGGGGGGAGTCGCCGCCGCAGCCAGCCAGCGATAGGCTGATAGTCAGCAGTAGAACCAAAGCCATGAGCTTCTGGTGGTGAGGTTTGTACATTCTTCCTTGTTCCTTCCTTCTTGTAACGGTGGATGTAGCTGTGCCGAGGCGCGATCCAGCACACAACTGCCTACCAGCCGGAGCAGACCTGCCCAGGCTGGCTGAACAACTTCTCAGCAGGTGTAAGTATACTACTTTGTAGCAGGCTTGCATAGCACCTAACGCCAGTAGTTTGGCACGAGTTTGGCGACCGCCCGCTAGCCAGCAACGGCCCACGGTTGCCAGGATGCGGGCAACCTCCAACCTTCACCAGCAGCACTGTGTTATAATAGCAGCAGTGGATTGGCGACCGGTATTTGGTGAGCAAAAGGAGGTTCAAGATGAAGGACTCGGATGTGAACGGCATGATCATGGGACTTGGGGCTGCCATACTCATGTTCATCGCCCTGGCGTTGGTGAACCGCATTATGGGGCGCAAGGTTAACTGATGAACGAGCAACAGCAGAGCAGGGCAACTACCCTCTTTTACGCCGTGTTCTTCGCCTTCTTTCTGGCCCTGGTCAGGAAGTTCTTCAGCCGCAGCAAGTAGTCCCAGGGGCGCACCTGCTACGCTGCGCCCCCTCTTTCGGCGGCGGCTCTCGGCTCTACCAGGCTGCTTGCAGACAACTGGCCGCCCACTCGATGGTGGCAGCCATCTTGCCCAGCAATGCCGTGCGGCTGCTACCCGTGCTGCTCACATCAATGCAGGAGAGAGGGCCGCGCAGGGTCTGCGTGCGCCCGTCGCGGCTGGTCAGTTGCAGGGTAACAATGCTGGCCGCCGCTAGTAGCGCGTCCTCGTCCGGCTGCACTGTCCCCCACAACACCAGGTCGGCCCCTACCTCGGCTGCCAGCAGGCGGGCGGCTGCTTCCTCGTTCAAGGCTGGCCCCAGGGCGATCAGCGGGTTGATCTGCTCAACCCCCCCCTTGCGTAGCTGGGCAGCCACCATCCCCGGCACCAGGTCACGCAGTTCGTAGCAGCCTCCGCCCTGCTCTGGCGCAATACATTGCAGCGCGCAGATGTAGAGGCGCACAGCGGCAGGGCGAAGGCTGGCAGCTATGTTGAGCGGGGGCTGGTTGTTGCTGATCTGGGCAAACGAGGGGTTAATTTCCATGTTAGTCTCCAATATTGAGCGAGGTCAGGTGTAGCTTGCGTTTACGCAAGTTCATCCAATTATAGCCTCTCCCCTGCCATTTGGCAAGTCCTACTTGCCATACCGCAAGTGCCGAAACCAAAAGTACCCCCTCTAGTATCAGAGCAGGTACTTTCTGGCTATCTAGCTCCCGTGCAAGGGGGATTAGCTGCACTCGATCTTGACGAAGCGACGCTTGCCCGCCCGTACGATCAGCCCAGCTACCGGCTTGACGCTGGCATTGGGGTCACTCACCTTCTGCTCATCCAGGCTGACCCCACCTTGCTCGACCAGGCGGCGAGCCTCCTTGCGGCTGGGCGCGAGGCCACACTTGAGCAGCAGGTCAAGAATGTTGGTCGATTCGCAGGCTAGCTGGGCCGTGGGGATTTCATCGGGCAACCCCTTGTCTTGGAACACGGTGGCGAAGTGTTGCGCCCCGGCCTCGGCCCCCACATCGCCATGATAGAGGCGCACAATCTCGGAGGCTAGCCGCTTCTTCGCCAGCATTGGGTTCTGGCCTGCCGCGAGATCGACCCTGATCTGCTCGATCTCAGCTAGTGGCACCTCAGTGGTAGCAACAAAGTAGTCCACGATCTGCTCGTCACTCAGGCTCATCACCTTGCCGTACATATCAGCTGGCGCGTCGATGATGTTGATCGTGTTGCCCCAACTGCTGCTCATCTTACGCCCATCCAGACCCATGATCATCATATTAGTGATGATCTGCTGCGGGTTTTGGCCGTAAGCCTTCTGGATCACCCGCCCCGCTGTCAGGTTGAACAACTGGTCGGTGCCACCCAACTCTATGTCGGCGCGCACTGCTACGCTGTCGTAACCTTGCATCAGCGGGTAGAGGAACTCTTGCAGGCCAATCGGCTTGTCATCCTCCCACCGCTGCTTGAAGTTCTCGCGCTGGATCATCTGTGCGACGGTGAACTGGCTAGCAAGGCCGATCAGGGCTGCGAAGTTCATCTGGCCTAGCCACTCGCTATTGAAGCGGAACTCCACCTCACCCTGATCGAGGATGCTCCTGATCTGGTCAATATAGGTCGCCATGTTCTGGCCCACCTGGGCTGCCGTCAGCATTGGGCGGGTAGCATCCTTGTCGCTGGCATCACCAAGCTGGCCGGTCACATCGCCGATGATAATCACTGCCTGGTGGCCCAGCTTCTGAAACTGGCGCAGCTTGCGGATCGCTACCGCCCGCCCGATGTGTATTTTGCTGCTGGTTGGGTCAATGCCGAGCTTGACCCGCAGTTGCCGCCCGCTCCGCAGCAGCTTTGCCAAATCCTCACGCACAATCACATCCACCACTCCCCGCGTCAGGATATCCTGGATCGCCACCTCATCAGTGCTGATCTTTGGGGGGGCCAGCATCTTCTCGGCCTCTGGCGGGGCGGTTGGTAGCGGTTGGCTAGCCTGGTCGCCGATGATCTCGCTCATGTCGCTGATCAGCGGGTCTGCGAGGTCGAGGTCGTCGTCCGGCCAGGAGCAGCGGGGGTGTTGGCGGTCAAGGTGGAAGGTGCGCACCTGCCCACCCAGTTGCTCATGCACCAGCTTCGCCAGCTCGTCAGTGGCGGCGCGCACCTGCTCCTCGTTGACCCCTAGCCAGCCGTCAATAGGGAGAAAGACGGCCACGCTGTCCTCACGTATCTTCGCTCCATTGCCCTGCCGCCAAACCCAGCGGCGGGTTCGCACCTGGTTGCTGTCGTCCACGTAGACAAACTCACCAGCGGGCAGTTGCTCCGGCTCGCCCGGCTCGTCGTCACCGCCAAGAGGCTGAAAGAGGTCGCCCTCACGAGCGGGGCGCAGGGTGATGTCGCCGACGGTGCGATCCAGGTCGTGTGCGCCAATCGGCAGCAGGTACTTGAGAGCGACGCTGTTTGCCAGGTCTACCAGCGGGTTGATGTGGGGCAGCTTGCCTTTAATCGCCCGGCCAGCTAGGGCCTCGATGCTGACGGGGTACTTGTTGGCGTTGATACCGAGGGCGGTGAACGCCTGCCGCCAGGCTGCAATGCCGGGGCTAGCTTGCAGGGCAGAGAGGCTGGCATACTGCGCCCGCAGATCGGTAATCGCCTGATCTAGGAGGAAGTCTATCGCCTCGTCATCGGCATAGTCCTGCCCCACCCCATGAGCGACCACCACGCCGAGGTAGAGGTTGGGGAACCGTTCAAGTACCGCCTGATCAATCGTGAAGTGCATTCTGCTAACCTCATCCCTTTTGGCTGCTAACCGCTTGCCGCTCAGTCGATTGAGTACTCGCATGACGCGGCCACTCTGCACAGCGGTCAGGTGCGCCTGCATGACAGCCAGTTGTTGGCGCAGGTTGGCGATCTCGTCCTCCAGGTTCTGCACCCGCGCCGCCCCGCTCATGGGCGAGGCCGCTTGCCCGTAATCGGGCAGGTGGGCGGCCAGCAACTCAGCGTCACTCAGGCGGGCCTGCTCTGCACCAAAGCGTTTGAGGCGGGCAATGGCTTCGTGTTCGCGGTAGGCCAGTTCGCTACCAACCACAGGCTGGGCGGCGGTCTGCTGCCGCTTGCGCTCGGTCAGCATCTCTAGCAGGGGAAGGAACTGCTGTGACCGCGCTTCGGGCGTGTAGCGCACAAACACGTCGTCGAAGGCCGCTCTGCCGATACGCACCCGCTCCGCAGGGTCGAGCAGCCGATAGATCGCCGCCGCCCACTCGTCGTCGCCGCTGGCTAGCAGGCCGTTCTCGCCGTCGCGGATCGCTTCCCGAAAGGCGGGAGTGGGGCTGGCGATAGTGGGTACGCCGACCACCCCGGCCTCAAAATACTTCAGCTCGCTCTTTGCCATCGCGAACGGGTTGTCCAGTTCGAGGGGGGCGAGGTTGATGTCAGCCTGGGCCTGGATGCTGGGCAGTTGCCGCCAGGGAACGAAGCCGAACCGCTGCACCCGTGCTGTCCCTTCGTACTGGAACAGTGGCTCTGGCAGGCTCAGGTAGCCGCCAACCAGTAGCCTCACCTCTGGCCGCTCGCTCATCACCCGTGCCAGGGCAGGGACGACCAGAGCAAAGTCGCGGCTGTGGCTAGGCGAGCCGCTCAGGTAGCAGATGGTGATCGTAGCTGGGTCGCTGGTTGCCGCAGGCTGGGTGGCGAAAGCTGGTTGCTGCTGGGTAGCATAGATGATCTGGTCGTCGTAGAGGGCGTTGCGATTGACAAAAGCAGGCTTGCCGGTCTGCTCCGTCACCTGCGCGGCCAGGTAGGGGGTGCTGGTCAGGGCGAAGTCGCACTGGTCGAGGGTGGCGCGGTTGGCCGCGAACTGGCGCAGGTGCAGGGCGGTGTCCGCAGGCGGCATCTGGTAGAGCAGGTCGATCCGCTGGGCCAACTCTGGCAGGAATACAAGGTCATCGGTATCGTAGAGCGCAAGTTGGCCGCGATCCTGGATCACCGCCAGCATGGCGGCCACGGTCGGGGTGTAGCTGGCCCGGCAGAAGATGAAGGTGTCGTAGTCGCCCAGGTCGGCCAGCAGCAGCGGGTCGTCGGCGGAGCGCACAGCAGCGGCCACCCCTGCGAACCAGAGTTGCTCGGCCTGGTGCCAGGCGCGGTAACGCTCGGTGTCGCCGCTCCAACCAGCAATGAACAGTACCTTCACTGGCTCAGACTCCGATCCCGTTGTGCGGGCGATTGGCCGTCGCCTCGTCCTGCGCCAGGCTGCGGTCAAACTGGGACTGCGCCTCGGCACTAGCCTGCGCCCCGGCCAATTCCTCACCGCTCAAGAGCAGGTCGCTGCTACTCTCAGCGTACTCTGCACTGGCTAGCTCGTGGCTGGTGGTACCATTCGTAGCCACGCCGTTGCTAGCTGGTTGGAGCAGGTCGTGCTTGCCGTTGCCGTTCAAGGCTGGCGAGGCAGCAGGCGGCCCAATGAAGTCGGCAGCCACGCCACTCGGTTCGGTGAACTCGCCGATCAGGAAGTCAAACTCGCGCTTGGTGTGCGTCTGTGGGGCTTCCTCGGTGCAATGCTGCCACGCGGCATCTACCTGGATCAGGCCATAACGTTCACCGCCCAGTTCTGGCTGCACGTCGAAGGTGTACCAGTGGTCGTGGTAGTCGAGGCAGTTGATCAGTTCGTTGTCATAGATCGAAACGGCAACATCAAAGTGGCCCTCCAGCAGCGGCAGCTTGGCGATCTTATAATCCACGTAGCCCTTACCGTGGAT
>JAYUUN010000082.1:0-97757 GCA_043754535.1 Chloroflexota bacterium
AGGATCACCACGTTGTCGCCGCTTTCCAGGTGGACGACAAGGTTGGGGTTGGCCGCCAGGTTCTTGCCCTTACGCGAGGCGGGGTCAGCCCCAAAGTAGAGTGCGCCGCCCAGCCACACCCCCCAGACTGGCATGGCGTGCGGCCTGCCATCGGGGTAGGTGCTGCACAGCCAGTAATTGCGGGCGGCGGCCAGTTGCGCGCTGACTTGCGGCCAGCCAAACCTCGTGGGGTCGGGCGGGGTAGCAGGTACCTCGTAGCTGCCAGGCATCTGCGGTCGGTCAGCGGCGGTCGGTTGGGACGCGGCTGCGGGTTGCTCGATCATCGGCTAGCCTCCTGTCTTGATTTTCTGCTTCGCGCTCATTATAGCAAAGGGGTGCTGACACTTCCTTTCGACAATAGCGGTAATTTTTGGGCAAAAAGAGGAGCGGCTGGAACAATCCCAACCGCTTGCTACTCTGTGGTGCCGAAGGCGGGATTTGAACCCGCACATCCGTAAGGACACTACGCCCTGAACGTAGCGCGTCTGCCGTTTCGCCACTTCGGCTTGCTGCGTTGTATTATACCGTAACAGGGCGGGTTTGTCAAGGACGAGCGAACCCCTCTGCGGCAACACGCTCTCCATTCAGGCCCGCCGCGAACCAGCACGCACGGCTGGCAAGAGGGCGTAGAGGCCGAGCGCGACGGCCAGCAGCCCCAGGCCGCCAGTGATAGGGTAGCCGCGCACGCCCGCAACCAGGCCGAACTGAAGCGCGTTCATCGTGTAGAGGAGCGGAGGGAGCCAGGGGTAGCGCGGCTGCTTGGGCCGCCCGATCAGCAGCCCTGCCGCCGCGCCGAGCAGGGTGCCGACGACAGCCCAGGCCACGAAATTGACGGTTGGCACTCCGTAGTAAGGGCCGCCCTCCAACCACCGCCAGAAGCCGGTCAGGTAAACGGCGACTGGCTCGATCAGCAGGTCTAGCAACATGGTCAGCAGGCCAGCAGTAACGGCCAACAGCAATAGTGGGCGGCCACTCGGCCACTGGCCCAGGATGCTACGCCCTTTGAGGGGTAGCAGGGCAGGGTCGCCCGCTGTCGGGCCAGGTAGGAGCGCAGAGGCGACTGCCCACGACCCCAGCACTACTACGATCCAGGCGAAGGGGATTGCCAGCGGCACCGTGTCGGCAATCAGCGGCGCGAGTACGTTGGTGTAGGCATAGCGACCAAAGATGCTGCCGCTGCGTACCCCTGCGTACTCTACGCCGAAAGAGGCGGCAAGCACCACGGCGGCGAACAGCAGGCCAATGCCCAGCCCACGGTTAATCACCACCCAGCCACTGGCCGCCAGCCCCGCCAGGATCAGTAGGAGGCCACTGACCCACAAGCTGTCGGCCAGCAGTGGCGCGTTGATCACCTGCATTATCAGTCCAGGGACGTAGACGAAGGCGTAGGCCGCAAAGCAGCCGAGGGTGAGGACGCGGGTAGCGGGCGTGTTCAGCTTGCGATCCCCTCACCGCCGTCCACACGGATGATGTCACCGGTCAACCAGGTGAGGTCAGGACGACTGAGGGTGGCAATCACGCGGGCCACATCGTCGGGCGTGGTCAGGCGGCCACCAGGGTTCATCGCCAATGCCTTCTCAACCATCACCTCGCTACCTGGTATCTTGCGTAGGGCGGCGGTGTCGGTTACGCCCGCCTCGACACAGTTAGCGGTCACCCCATGCGGGCCAAGCTCCAGGGCAAGCTGGCGGATATGCGACTCCAGGGCGGCTTTGGCAGCAGAGACTGCACCGTAGCTACGGTAGACGCGTCGACCGCCTGCGCTGGTCATGGCGAAGATATGGCTGCCTTGCAACAGCAAGCCCCGCCGAAACAGGTCTTGTGTCCAGTAAACCAGGCTATGGGCCATCACATCAAGGGTCATGTCCATGTTCTGCTGGCTGATCGCCTCCTCAGGGTTGGCGGTGATGTAGGGTTTGAGCGTGCCAAAAGCCAACGAGTGCATCAGCACGCCGACGGTGCCACCTTCTGCGGTGCGCTGCGCCAGTTCGTCCAGCACTATCGCCCGCTTCTCAGCGTTGGCCGCGTTCATGTTGAAGTAGAGGGCTTCCTGCCCCGTTGCCCTGATGTCAGCGATCACCTGCTCTACGTCGGGCATGGTGCTAGGGCGGTCGAGGTGAACGCCGCAGATATGATAGCCCTCGTGTGCCAGGGTGCGAGCCGTCGCCGCCCCAAACCCGCTGCTTGCGCCCAGGATCAAGGCCCAGCGCGCCTGCTTCTTCTCGTCCAAGTGGTTCCTCCTTCAGCGCAGGCCGCAGCCTGCCCGTGTGCCGAGTCTAGCACGAGCCTGCTGGCTTGTCAAGCAGTTTGGACAGGCAGCAGCAGGACGAATTGTGGTACAATGACAAACAACTTTTGGTTAGTTGCCAAGCAAAGGGAGCCAGTTAACCCATGGGTAGGATTATTGATGTAGCAGATGGTAGCCTGATCATCCTCGCTGGGCCGAGCGGCAGCGGCAAGTCTACCTTCGCCCGCCGCTTCTTTGTAGAGACGGCTATTGTCTCCTCCGACCGTTGCCGAGCGATGCTCTCCGACAGCGAAAGCAATCAGGCGGTCAGCGGCCTCGCCTTCAGCCTGTTCTACGACATCATAGACAAGCGTCTCAGCCTGGGGCGCACAACGGTGGCAGACAGCACCGCCCTCAATCCCACCTACCGGGCGACATTGCGCGATATTGCGCTACGGCACAACGCCCCTGTGGTGGTGGTTGCCTTCGACCTGCCAGAGACGACCCTGAATCAGCATGACCGCACCCGCGAAGGGCGCAGCGTTGGTAGTATGGTGATCGCTCGTCAGGTAGAGAGCTTCCACCACTCGCTGGCCGCCCTTGAGGGGGAGGGTATGGACGCTGCCTACGTGATCGGCCCTGGCGAACTGGACAGCACCGAACTGCGCGTCGTCCATGATGAGGTTGATGAGGGCGGTTCCTTCGACTTCATCGGTGATGTGCATGGCTGCGCCGACGAACTAGAAGCCTTGCTTGGCAGGCTCGGCTACCAACCGACTGCCTACCTGACCTGGGTTCACCCGCTGGGCAGGCGGGCCGTCTTCCTCGGCGATCTGACAGACAGGGGGCCGCGCAATCTCGATGTACTCCTTATCGTGCAGAACATGGTGGCGGCGGGCAGCGCGCTCTACACCCCTGGTAACCACTGTAACAAGCTGATGCGGTGGCTGATGGGCCGCAAAGTGCGGATAGGCTATGGCCTGGATGTGACCATTGCCGAGTTCGATGCACTGCCGCCCGCCGAGCGCGAACAGACGCGCCAGGCCACGATCAGCCTGGTACGTGACGCTCCCTCCTACCTGATCCTCGACGGCGGCAAGATAGTTGCCAGTCATGGTGGCATCAAGGAGCATATGGTGGGCCGCTACGACGGTGATGTGATCTCCATGTGTCTCTACGGCGATACCACAGGGGAGACCCTGCCTAACGGCCTGCCCGTGCGCCGCGATTGGGCGGCAGAGTACCACGGCTGGCGGTTCGTCGTCTACGGCCACACGCCAGTCCGCGTGCCAGAGATTCGTAACCAGACGATCAATATTGACCAGGGCTGCGTCTTCGGTGGCTGGCTAACCTCCTTCCGCTGGCCGGAGCGGGAGATAGTGCAGGAGCCAGCCCGACGCATCTACTACGCCAACAATGCAGCCGACCTCGGTCAGGAGGAACGCTTCGGCCCCCTGGCACGGTTAGCTCTCGTTACTGGAAGGGTAGTCGCAAAAAGCACAGCCCCCCAGGTGCAGAGGAGCTGCTTGGTGGCTGACTAGCGGGCGGGGGTACTCGTCGGTAGGGGGCCACTGGCGTAGTCTACGCGCACGACGGTATGTAGCTTGCCCTTGCTGATCAGGATGTTGATGATTGCCGAGCCACCCTGTTTGCTAAACTGCATTATGTTGAGGCTGCTATTACCTGCCTGCCAGCCCTGGGTGGTTAGAGTCTGGCTATACCAATCATGGACAGTCTGTGCGTCGTCGTTGGTGGTAAAGTTGACACCCACGACGGTGGCGTACTTCTCGCGCAGCATCGAGTTACCGCCCAGCGAACTGAGCTTGTCGAGGGCCAGCACGTGGTTGTAGGCTGGCACTTCGCCGACTGCACTGCTGGTTGCCATCTCGCCAGGGCCGATCGTCTCAAGCACGACCATCACCTGCGGCGTGCCGCTGCGAACTCCTACGGGGCCGTCTGGCCCCATCGTCAAGCTGCCCGGCCCGCTGGAGGCACGGGGGACTGTGGGCGCAGGGGCGGGAGCGGGGCTGCCATTGTCACAGGCCAGCAGCAGGAGCAGCAGGCTGACAGCGCACAGAGTCGCTAGCTTGTTCACTGGCCCAACTTCCAGCGGCTCTGGGCATCCTTCTCCCAGTTGGCACCACGGAACTCGTCGCCCAGCTTCTTGAGCAGGATGTAGTTACCGTAGGGGCCATAGAACTGCACGTAGCCGCGTTTTGCCATTTCGATAGTGGCCTTTGTCACCTCGGCGACGGTGTAGCCACCTGGCACTTCGATGATCTCGCTGCCAGGGACGAACTCGCCCATGTTCCGCAGGCGGATAACAAGGGCGCGCTTGGTCGCCTCAACCAGTGCTTCTTCAAGTTGCAGAGCCAAAGCTAATCCTCCACAAGAGTCTGTGTAATCAGTCACGATCTGCCGCAATTATAACATATTACGGGCCACGCTGGGCGGTGGATGTGGCTGGCCGGGGCAAAAGGAGGAGGCGTGCTGGTGGCACGCCCCCGATTGTTGCTGGCGAGTAGCTTACTTGCTGATCGTGAACTGGCCGCCGTCGCTGCGCCCGAAGGTCGAGGGGGCGTAGAGCAGGTAGGCGCGGGCGGGTAGCGCGAAGTAGGTGCCGGGGGTGGTAGCCCGCATCGAGTATTCGTATTGATAGGTGCCAGCGGGCAGGAAAGTGGCAAAGTAGACGACTTTATCATCCTTCACCTGGCTGCCATCGTAGCTGCGACAGTAGTCTACTGGCCTGCTACCCTGAGCCGCAGGGCCAAAGCAGCCACCATCGCTACCACTGCCCACCGAGCGGGTAGTATTCAGGTCGGGGTTGAGGGCTTCAAAGCCAGCCGGTAGCGGGTCTTCGAGGGTCACATAGTAGCTGTCCTGCGGCACGGTCAGGTTGAGGCGTACGCGCACGATGTTGCTGGCGGCAGTAGTGCTGACCACCTGGCTGTTGGAGGCTTCGGGGTAGTAGGCGCGGCTAACCCCCAGCCCGTTGCTGCGCGCCACCAGCCCAGCGGCGGGTTCGTAGTAACTGAGGCTGAGGGAGTAGTACATCGCGCCCTCCTGCTTGTCACGGCTGAGGAGGATGGTGTTGCCAGCGTTGACTAGCATATCGCTGATCTTGACCTCTAGCTGCTGAGTCGCGGTCAGGTTGCTGCTGCTGAAGCTACCACTGCTGCGTGGCTTATCATTGAGGGTAATGGTGTAGTTGTAGTTGGCGGCTAGCTCCTTCTTTACCGCCACGTAGCGGGCGAGGGCGCGGATCACTTGGCTGCTAGCCTGGGTGGACGACCAGTGGCTGCCTTCGCTACGGTGCTGCATTAGCCAGCGTACGGCCTGGGTCGCCAGTTGGTCTTCGGGGCTGACCACCAGGATGGCCCGAATTGCCATAGCTGTGCTGCGCTCGTCGCTGTCCATGTTGAGATAGTAGTAGCGGCTGGCGGTATCATCCTCCCAGTGCGCGGTGTCGCTTTGCAGCTTGGCCGCAGCAGTGAGGGTGGCGAGGGCGGCCTTCGCCCGATCCATCTCCTTCGCCCGCACCAGGCCAATCACCAGGTTAGCGCGGCCAAAGGTGTTGAGCTGGTCGCTTGCACTCTCGGCAAGTTGGTTGAGCCGCCCTACGTCCTTGCCGTCCACCAGCAACAAGGTGCTGAGGATGTAGGCACGGCTGTTGAGGTCGCCCACGCCGTAGATGTCGGGGCTGTCCTTCGTGCTGGCCTTCGCGTCCAGGCTGTCGCGCAGGTACTTGACAGCCCGATCTAGCACGCCCTGGTCAACAGTATAGCCGTGCGACTTGGCGGTGAGTAGCCCTTCTAGGGCGTAGGCGGTGAGGAAGGGGTAAGAGGGTGAGTAGTTCTCCTCCTCCCACATCCCCCAGCCCCCATCCTGGTGTTGCAGGGCGTAGAGGCGTTGCACCCAGAGGCCCATACCATCGCTCAACACCTTGTCGTAGGGGCCAGCCTGCCCAGCATCCTTGAAGGTGTCCTGGATGGTGAGCAGGGGTAGGAAGCGGCTGACCGTCTGCTCAGTCGAGTCGTAGGGATAGTAGATCGTGTAGTCTGCGCCGTCCAACGCACTCCCCGCGAGGCTGGCGTTGACCGTCGCCTTGAGCGACCCGATGCTGGTGTCGATGCCAAAGGGGATGAAGACGGTACGGCTGATCTCGCTGCTGATCTCGCCAGAGTCGGCGGTCACTTCACCGCTAACGAAGGGATTGATCGGGATCACCACTTGCAGTGCGTCGCTCGGCCCATTGTTCTGGCTGCGAGCAATCAGGGTGAAGCCAGCAGAGCGCGTGTCAGTTGCCTTTACCGCCCATTCCAGCTTGGTTTCGCCGCCTGCGGGGACGCGTACCTGCTGGCTGGCCGTCTGTTGCTTGTTGTCGCCGCTGCTAGTCATGCCACTGGTGCCATCGGCAAAGGTAGTGCCGGTGATTTGCAAGCTAGCATCCACCGTTAGTTCGCTAGTCGTCGAGTTGCGGATGATCATCCCCGGCTGGGCAATGTCGCCCACGGTGAGGAAGCGAGGTAGCACCGGGCGCACCAGCAGCGGCTTGGTAACGAGGATTTCGTTCTGGGCCTCACCGACGAGCGTATCGCCGCCTACGCCTCTGACTGTAGTTCGCCAGGTAGTCAGGTTGTCGGGCAGCTTGAAGCTGACCTTTGCTTCGCCACTAGCGTCAGTGGCAACGGTGCCTTGCCAGTAAGCGGTATCTTGCAGATTGGTGCGGACAGTAGTGGAGGCTTCGCCGCCCCCGCCGCCCTTCGCCCCGCCCCCGCCAGAGGCTAGTGCAGCCTGCGCCGACGGTGCAGCATAGCGGTCATAGGCAGTGTTTTGCGCCCGCAAGATTGCCAGGCTGCTGCTGGTATTGATGCTCAGTTGGCGCAGGCCGTAGAAGGCTGTGAGCATATCGCCACTGGTGTCGTCAGCCAGGCTGAAGATCGCCTTGTCCACCACAGCTAGCGAGAGGTCGGCTGTTACTGGCTTGCCATCCTTGTCGCTAGTCTTGACAGTGTAGGTCACTGGCTGACCAGGTTCATACTGCTGCTTGTCGGGGGTGAGAGCAATCTTGAGCGACTTGAGTGCGCTGTCCAATCGCAATTCAACGTAGCCCTGCTTGAAGGTGGGGGCTTCCCCGCCATCGGCTAGCGAGTTGACCAGAGTGAGCGAGACGAATAGGTTGGGTACGCTGTCGGCAGGCAGCGGCACTTCCAACACTGTGCTGTTGTTGGTCAGGCGCACGACGCGAGTGGTGCGGATGGTGCCGCGTTCGGTGGTCAGCAGCGCAGTTGCACTGGTGTAGGGCGAAGTGACCAGGATTTTGGCCGTGTCGCCAACGTTGTACATCTTCTTGTCGTTGACCAGGGTCACGCGGTTGCTATTATCGCGCTGCCAGGAGACAGAGCCGCCATCGCCTGCGCTAGCGTAGACATAGGTCGCACTGCTCACCTCGTTGCCAGCGGCATCGCGCACTAGTGCCTTGACTACGTACTCGCCGCCGTTCTTGACCGTGAACTGGTGGCTGCCCTTGCCGCTGCCGTCAGTGCCGACCGTCAACTGCTCGATCTGGGTGTCCTTCGGCTTGTAGACGTACTGGCTAACCCCCTGCTCGTCCTTCTCCTGGCTGTTCTCGTAGGTGCGACTGGCGAGGGTAAGCTGCACCTGCTGGTTGCCCGCCTTCTTGCCCGCCGTGTCTACCGTCTGGATCGTGATGCTGAACGGTTGGTTGAGGCTGGCAATGTAGGTGTCTGAGCGCAGGCCAACATAGACTGCCCCCTTGTGGACAGTAACCAGATCGCTGCTGGTCACTTCCTGGTTGCTGCTATCAGTGATTGAGGACTCGATGTTGTACAACTGGCTGACCGGCACCTGGCTGAGGTCGGCCTTCGTCTCAAAAGCCACCTTGCCGCTTGCGTCAGTGCTGAAGTTGCGGGCGGCGATCTGGTTGCCGCTGCTGCCCTGACGGCGGGCGTATAGCGCGTCGTAGTCGTTGAAGTCGTAGCTGTCGCCAGTGTCAGGGTCGCTCCAACTAAAGTAGTAGTCGCTGGCCGTAACCCGCGTTGTCACCTTCGCGCCTTTGACCGGGCCGCCAAAGAAGTAGCCCGCCGTCACGGTGCTGCGGATCGTGTCGCCATTGAGGTAGTCGCGCTTGTCGTTCTTGACCGTTACCTCGTACTCTGGCTTGCGGTATTCCTGCACGCTGAAGTTGTAGTAGTATTCCTGCTGACGGGTGCTGCCGATGGCACTGCTATCCTGCACTTGCAGGCGGGCCACATAGTAGCCCAGCTTCGCGTCTTTGCCGAGAGTCACCTTACCCTCCCACGTCCCTTGTGGGCTGAGGGCGATGGTCTGGCTGTATACGTCGTTGTTGCCGTCGTTGACGAACATCTTGGCCGTGACACCCTGGGGTAGGCTATACACTGCGTCGTTGTCAAGTCGCAGAATTGCCTTAAGGTCTACATCCTGGTTGGGGCGGTAGATCGGACGGTCGGAGTAGACGTAGGCGTTGTACTTGCCGCTGTTAGAGTGGTAGGGGTACTTGCTGCCGAGATCCCAGCGGTAGAGGACAAACTCGCTGCTGTTCAGCCCCTCGTTCCAGAAGCTGCTAACTGCCGCCATGTCGCCGCCGCCTTCACTGATCGCCACCAATCCACCGTAGGACTGGATTTCTTCGGCCTGCAACTGGAAGATGCCATCCTGGTCGGTGCTGCCACCCCCGATCTGCTTGGGCTGGGGGTTGTTCTGGTCAGCCGGGCGATAGAAGGCGATGGGTAGACCAGCAGTCGGCTTGCCCGTATTCTGGTTGACCGCCCAGACGAGAGCCTGGCCGTTGCTTATCTTCATCGTCAGGGCGTTATTGCTGACCACAATCAGCAGGCGATCCTGGAGCGGGCTGCCACTGCTATCCTTCGGCACCGGCACAAGGGAGTCGGCGGGGTTGACGTTGACGGTGAACAGGTAGAAACCAGGCGGGAGGCGGTCGGCCTTGCCATCGAGCGAGAGGGTGAGTTTCGCTGCCTTGCCCTTGTTCAGTTCGGCGGCTACTGGCTGGCTCCAGCTACGTACCGGCTTGAGGTCTGAGGCCGCGTTGTCTACGGAGTAGTTGATGATGCGGCTGCTCATCTGCGCGCCGTTCAACTGGTAGAGGGTGTAGTTAAGCTTCTTGACGTTGACGCTGCCGACATAAATGCTGGTCGGCTGGCCTGCATTGAAGCTAGCCTTCTCTGTCGCGCCGAGGATGTTGGTGGCAGGCGGTGAGGCGGGCGTGGTGCCGCTCTGGTTGAATGGGGTCTGCAACCGCTGCCCAGCCACGTCTACAATGTCGCCACTGAGGGTGAGGCTGTATTTGGTCGAGGGGTCTAGCCGCGAGGAAATCTGGAAGTAATCGGCCCCATAATCGCCCGTGCCATAGATGCTGGTAGACGAGTAGGGGAGGCCAGGGCTGACCTGGAAGTTGCCTTTGATGGTGCGTGGGCGAACCGGGTTGTTGAAGTCAACACGGATGCCACCGAGCGAGAAGTCTACATTGGTCACTTGCAGAGGTGGGAAGGTGCGGAACTGCCACTGCTTGGCGGTGGTCAGCCCTTGCCCGCCACCGACTGCCTTTGCACTGGTGGCAATGCCGACAGTGTAGGTCGTATTCAGGGTGAGCGAGACGGAAGGGGTGAAGGTCATAACTTCGCTGCTGCCTACCCCTGGCCCCCAGGCGAAGCCACCAGGTGAGCTAGGGCTGAGGCTGAAGGCAGCCTCGGTGCTGGGGTGATCCATAGGCTGGTTGAAGACGGCGATCACTGGTGCGGCGGCAGTCACGTTGCCAGAGTAGCTGGTGCCGGGGCCACCGTAGCCCGACTGTGAATAGCTGCTCTGGTCAGTTGGGGGGTAGTAATCGGGGTTGTTGTCGTCGGCAGAGGTGCTGCTGGGATAGTAGTAGACGACGCGAGGGCTGGCGGTCTTGAAGCTGAAGGTGTAATCGGCGGCGAGGCCAGCACCGTCGATGTCGGTTAGCTGGCGACCAACGGTGACGCGGTAAGTGGCTCCACCCTGCAAACCGTTCTTTGGCTGGAAGACAAGATTGCTGGTGCCAAGCCAGAGGAACTGGCCCTCGGTGGGCGGCTCGATCAGTATCTTGCCGTTGGGGTCTTGCTGCTGGTTGAGGGTAGTAAGCGGGACCATCTGCAAGTCAAATTGCAGGCTGAGGCTAGCATCCAGCGGCACATTGGTGGCGTTGTTGGCGGGGCCGCTGCGGATCACCTGCGGCAGGCCAACGGTGCGGAAGTCGCGCTGCTGGCCGGGGTTGAGGACGGCAGCGGCAATAATGTTCTTCGCGCCGTCACCAATACTAACCTTATAGGCGGTGCTGCGGGCGAAGCCTGCGCCCCTGGGAGTGAACAGCATCGTCTCGACCCCACCGAGGCCAGTACGCCACTCGTAGTCGCCTTCGACCGCTGGCTCGATCTTCAGGGCAGCCTGCGCGGAGATGCGATCCATAGCCTGGCTGAAGCTGACCGCTATCGGCTGGTGGGGGCGCACCAGGTCGTTGGTTGGCGCGGGGCTGATGCCCAACACTTTGGGCGCGCCAGTAATTACCTGCGTGGGGGGTCGGTCGGTAGCGGTCGGCTGCGACTGGGTATTGGTTGGCAGTAGGGCTACTGTCGTGCTACCCGCCGTGTTGGTTGCCGCAATTGGGCTGCTAGTGACCACAGGGCTACCGCCAGCGGTAGGGCTGCTGGCGAGGGCGAGGGGGGTGGGATTGCTGGTCGTCTTACCATTGTTGTTGAGGACGACAAAGGCCCCGACTGCGCTGATCAGCAGCACCGCTGCGACCACACCGAGGATCAGCGGGTTGAAGCCGCCCCCTCCTGTGCCATTGCTAGTGCTGGTTGGCGGCAGTGGGGGGGGGACGGTTGACCCCGACAATTGGGTGTTCGGCTGGCTACTATTCTCATTAGGCTGCTGGCTCATCTGCGTTCCCTCCTGGCGGTTTATGCAGGTGCGACTGCGGTAAAGGTGCTGTAAAATACGACCAGACGCAAGCCGCCCAGCCATTCTTGTATGGTCACTACTGATTAGACGCACAAAGGAACCAATTGGTTGCGGGGGGTTCAGTGCCGCTAATCACCGACATTATAGCACAATGCTATAAAGCTGTACAACTGGCTGCTGTCCAGGCTGGTTTAGGTTTAGGGTGCGCAGGCTACCAGCGGTGGGCAGCAAAAAGCTCCCGCCGCTAACGGAAGCTCAAGCCTTGTTATGGATACTGGCTAGTACTGTTCGGCGGCAGCTTTGGATAGCAGTTCAGTGGCTTCTGCCCGCACCTGGCGAGCAGACTGGCCCTCCTCGACCGCATCATCCAGCAGTTCGCCAACTTGCATTGTGATGTTGGTGCTGTCCAGCATACGATCCACCTGGCCCACTATCTGCTCACGCAGCTTGCCAGCCGCCACCCCGACGGCGGCATCTATCTCCAGTACCGCCTGCTCTGGCTTTACACCCAGTTGGTTGAAGCTGATCATTGCCAGCTTCATCATCTCGTAGGCCCCGCGCTCAAGGCAGTGGCGTATCTTGATTCGCTCGATTTCTACGTCAGTCATTATTAACCCTCACAACGTTTGATGTTACAACCGCTGTGCAAGTGACCGCAACAATCATGCCAACTGAGTGCCTCAAGGGGTAGTTGGCTGAATCCAGATTAGCAAAAATCGGATGTCGCAGATGCTAACTAGGGTTGGAGTCGCTGCCGCTGCGCTCTGGGCCGTCCTCGGCGCGGCGTTCGCTGGTGTGGGAGCGCGTGTCGGTAATCGTCTCGTTACCCTGCTCCTGAGCTGGGCCATCGTTGCTCCGCCCCTCGCGGGTAGCCTGTTCGCGGTTCTTCTTCTTCTGCACCGAGCCAGTGGTAATCTCTGTGGTCTTGCTGGGGTTGTTGTTGCTGCGCGAAACGTCACCGTCGTTTGCGTCACCGTGATGCTGGCCTTGCTTTGCCATCTGATCTTCTCCTTGTGTAAATTGGCTATTATCTATTCGGCAAGCAGTACCAAGGCAAATAGCGTGCCAGCCTATACCACGCTGGCCTGGCCCTCTCCACCGCTGGCAGCCCCTTCTTTAGAAGTATCTTAGGTTGGGGTGCGGGCTAATTGTTGACATGAGCAGGGGTTCGGTGCTACCATTTCCTACACAGAACTTTCCAAACGAAAAGCAGCATAGACAGGTGGGTTAGGACGATGAAAAGTAGCACGTTGGGTTTGGATTTGGGGGCTGTTCTATTGGGCTACCGCGAGGAGATAGCGGCGGGCTGGGTGCGGCTGTTGTTCCAAATTGGGGGGGCAGGCGGCGAAGGCCCAGCCTACAGCAGGCTCGCCCCAGTTGCGCTGACGGCTAACTGCCGCGAGGGGGTAGCTGCCGCCGCCAACTACTTCAAACGCGATAGCTACACCGCGATGGAGCAGTATGTGGATGCGGTTTGCACTGAGCGGGTATTGGCGGGCTTCGGGGTAGCCGAAGTGATTGAGGCGTTCCTTGCGCTCAAGCAGGCGGCCCAGCCGGTGGTCTGGCGTGAGGCGCAGTGGGAGCGCACCATAGCTCTGGCGGCGATGGCCGACCTCGACGACCTGCTCAACTGGGCTGTGATTCGGGTCAGCAACCGCTACGCCCGCCAACTGAATGCCCTGCTAGCGGCCCAGGTTAGCGAGCTTGAGCAGCAGCAGCGCGAGTTGGAGCGGCGGGTGCGCGAGATCAGTGCGCTCAACCAGACAGCGGCTCTGCTCAACTCTAGCCTAGACCTGCGCCAGGTACTCGACCTGATCCTCGAATCGCTGCGCCAGGTAGTTAGCTACGACAGTGCGCGCATCCTCCTGGTAGAGGAGAACGAGGGGGAGAAGCTGCGCGTGGTGGCGGCGCAGGGTGATGCAGAGCAAACCATTGGCGACGTGATACCGATCAAGCCCGAGTCGGTCTTCCAGACCCTCAGCAGCAAGGATGTTCCCTACGTGATCACCGAGGTGGGCGGCGAAGATAGCGCGATTGGCAAGGACTGCTACTGGCTGGGCCTCAACCTGGTGGTCAAGGCCGAGCGCATTGGCCTGCTGATCCTCTACTGCCTCAAGTCTGGCGACCCCTTCACCGAACGCGACGGCGAAACGCTGCACGCCTTCGCCAACCAGGCGGCCACCGCCATCGCCAACGCCCGACTCTACGCTCGCAGCAGTGCGCTAGCCAGCCTGGAGGAGCGCAATCGCCTGAGCCGCGAGTTGCACGACTCGGCTTCGCAATCCCTGTTCAGCCTTGTCTTGCAGGCGACCGCTGCCAACACCCTCCTTGAGCAGAAACGCTATGCCGACACCCACAGCAAGCTAACTACTTTGCAGGAGACCGCCAGTGCAGCCTTGCAGGAAATGCGTTCGGTGATCTTCCAGCTACGCCCGGCCCGCCTGGAGGATGCGGGGTTGGCGACCGCCTTGCAGCAGCACGTGCAGGAGGTATCCACTCGCAACGCAATAGAGGTTTCTTACTGTGGTGAAGCAGTGCCACGCTTGCCTTTGGAGACGGAGAACGCCCTATTCCGCATTGGTCAAGAGGCAGTCGCCAATGTTGTCAAGCACTCGCGGGCCAACCACCTCTGGGTCTCCCTCTACTGCGACGAGGGCCACCTGGTGCTGGAAGTGGTAGACAATGGCATTGGCATTAGCAGCGCACAGGCGCAGGAGGATGAGCAGCAGGGCAGCCATCGCCGCAGCCTCGGTATGACCTCGATGCGCGAACGTGCTGCCCTGCTAGGTGGCAGCATCTGGATTGGCCCCCGCGACGAAGGTGGCACGCGCATAGAAGTACGGGTGCCACTAGCAACCACGGCCATCGACCCGGCCTAAACTACGGGCCGCTTTAGCTCGAACTGGTCGTTGGTGCGACTATAGCCATCGCCAGCCATGCGGCCAATCGCGTGTAGGGCTTGCTGGTCAACCCGCCCAGCCTGGTAGAGTTGCTCGGCAATCCGGAAGTGGACGATCTCACCGATTACAATGCTAGCGATGCTGGGCGCGTTGCCTACGGTGACGATCTGGTGCAACTTGCACTCCATTGCGGTCAACGACTCGGCGACGCGGGGCGGGCGCACGACCACGCTGGGGGCTGCGGTCAGCCCGGCAATGGCGAACTCGTCGTTGTCGGGTGGGTAGTCGCCGCTGGTCAGGTTCATCTGGCTGGCGATCTCCTCACTCACGCTGCACACCACAAACTCGCGGGTCTGCTCGATGTTCCGCAGCGTATCCTTCGGCTGCCCTTTGCGGGCGATGATGGAGAAGCAGAGCATGGGCGGATCCTGGCCCACGCCCGTGAAGAAACTGAAGGGGGCAAGATTGACCTGGCCCGCAGCGGAGATGGTGGAGACGAAGGCGATGGCGCGTGGAACAATGATGCCGATCATCAGCTTGTAAGCGTCCCGCGCCGCCAGTTCTGCTGCCGACAACTCGATCACCGGCCCTCCTCCTTCGCGTCTTCAGCCAGCATCTCTGCGCTCATCGCGTCAGCGCGCTGGGCGGTCAGGACGTTGAGCCGCTGCTGGTTCTCGTTTAGGTAGCGCATGGAGAAGGCAGAGCCGAGGAACAGGACGGGCATTGCCACCCCCCAGCCTAGCAAGCAGCCGAGAGCAAACTGGTTGAAGAACGCGCCGAGGATGCCTGCGATCAGGAAGGCCGCCAGGCTGACGCGTAGTGCGCCGAAGCTGATGCTGGCACAGCCACCCTGCTGGATACGCTCGTTGGTGGCAATCTCGGCATTAAGCTCCTGCACATCGTCCAGCAGCACACTGAGGGTCATCGTGCCGCCATGCTTCTCCACGGTGTACTCACTGCCGCAGCGGGTGCAAGCCACCATCTTTGCGTCGGTTGGTACGACCAGCCGCCGCCCGCAAGTGCTGCACCGCAAACGCACCAGGTCGGACTCGCCCATCCCCATCGTCGTCGTTCCCCTGTCTGGATGTGATGGGCAATTATACCACACGATGGACAAAAGGCACGAGCCAGCTAATGGGGTTATGTCCCCCGTCACCCGGCTCGTGCTGCTTACTTGTAGGCTACTGGCTACTGGGTCAAGCCCAGGTAGAGTATCTTGCTGATCTGGCCGCGGGTGACGCTGCTGTTCGGCGCGAAGTGGGTGGGGTCAGTGCCGTTGACTACCCCTCGATTGTAAGCCGTCTCCACTGCGTTGTAGAAGAAACTGCTGGCTGGCACGTCGCTGAAGTGCGGCGTGGTTGGGTTGACGATAGCCCAGCCCAGCCCAGCCAGCGGTAGCCGAGGTCATCTTCACGCTGTTGTACAAGGGGTAGTCGTTGTGCCAGGCGGGTGGGTCGGCCACCTGCGGGCTACTCTGCTGCTTGCTTGCAGGGCTGGCTGGTTGATCGGTAGCTGGGCCATTGCTGGCGGCGGCATGGTTGCTGCCACTGAGTAGCAGGACGATCACAAGCAGGGCTAGTAGCCTGCTGAAACGGTTGCTGGACATGATTACTCACTCCATAGTTTTCACACTAACAGACTCTACTGCTATACATCCGCAGCCGCTCTGCTTCAACAGTTCGCCAAATGAAATGAGCTACCCCGTGCTGGGTAGCTCATCTACTGCGCTATGTTGGCTGCTAGAGGTTAGTGGAGGGGGCCGTCGTGCAGCTTGCTGGTTGGCAGGTCGCCAGTCGAGCTTGCGCCGCTGCCTTCGCCGCTGCCACTATCCTGGTCGAGCGCGCCCGCATCCATGTGGCTAGTCTGCCCCTCGTTGCCCGGCAATGTCAGTTGCAACGGCTCTATGATGTCGCTGGTATCGCCGCTAGCAGGCGAAGAAGCAGTTGCGCTTGCGCTGCCAGTGCGAGCCTGCTCTGCCATGCGGCTGATGCCGTTCGCCAGCTCGCTAATCGCCCCGGTCAGACGGCTAGAGAGGTCGTGCATCACTGGGTGTTCGGCGACTTTGTTGGCCTGCTCCTGCACGGTCTTGGCTGCTTCGCTCTTGCTGAGGTTCTGTGCGCCTTGACTCACTTGCTCGGCGAGGTTCTGCACCCCGCTGGCGAACTCCTGTTGCAGCTTGCGAACGCGCTCGTTCTCGCCAACAGCACGGAACAGTTCGGCGATCTGGTGGCCGACTTCGCGGAAGGCACCAGCCAGGTCGTTCTCGGTGGGGCTGACCTCGGAGCTATGCTGCGTGCCAGCCTGCGATTGGCTCTCGCTAGTAGTAAGGGCAGTGTTGATTTCGCTCTGCTTCTGATTATCGTTGTCCATTGTCATGGTCTCCTCGTTTGGCTAAGGTTAATTGGTAAGCTCTGCTGGGCCGCACATCAGCGCAAGAGTAGAAGCGGCCTCATCTGTTATAACAGGGAACCGACAGCGATTGTTTCGTCGCCAGGTCAGCCCACCTTCACTTCAATCGAGTGGTAGCCAGAGGAGCCAGAAGGGTAGGGTTCGGCAAGGGTGGAGGTCTGCAACTCGCCCGCGCCGTCGGTGGCCCGCACCAGCACTTTGTAGCGGCCAGCAACAGCCTGCCACTGGTATCGCCAGATCACCCAACTGAACATCGAAAGCGGCTTCTTCACCTCAGCGGCCTGCCAGTTTGCTCCACCATCGAGGCTAACCTCTACCTTGCTGATGCTGCGGTCGCCTGCCGAAGCGGTGCCGCCCAGGATGATGGGGCCAAGCGGCTGGCTACTGCGGTCGGCGGGGGTGGTGAGTCGCGAGTTGACCTTGACGCGGGCGGTGTCGTCCCAGCCTTGCGACTGCCAGTAACCCTTGTAGTCGCTGTTGGCAAGCTCAATACGGGTGATCCACTTGATGTTCTTCATGCCATAGATACCGGGGACGAGCAGGCGCAGCGGTGCGCCATGATCGGGGCGCAAGGGTTCACCATTCATCTCGTAGGCCAGGAGGTTGTAGTCGTGGCGGGCGGTGTCCAGGGTAATGCTGTCGGTGTAGCCGTCGCTGGCGTGTAGGATCACCTCGGTTGCGCCACTCTGCACCTGCGCCTTGTCGAGCAGGTCGAGCAGGCGCACACCACGCCACTGAGCATTGCCAGTCAGGTCGCCGCCAACAGGATTGCTGATGCAACTGAGAGTCACGTACTGCGCTGCCGCTGGCAACCCCTTGACCGCCGCTAGGTCGAGGCTGTACGGCTTGTCCACCAACCCGTCAACGGTCAATATCCAACTGCGGCTATCTACTACCGGGTCGAGGAAGTTCTTGGAGATTTTGTAGAATTGGTCGGTGGCGGTCACTTCGGCGACCTCACCTACTGGCCCGCTAGTTACTGGCCCGCCCGCCACGTATCGCCACGCTCCCCAGCCAACAACGAACGCCCCTGCGACATAAGCAGCCCGTTGCAGGAGAACACGCCGCTGCGGATTAGGTGCAAGAGCAGGAGCAGTCTGGTAGAGGCGGCTGGCGATGCGGTTTTGCAAGCTGATGTGAAAGAGGAAGGTCAGCACGATGCCGTAGCTGAGGTAGAGGGGTAGTGAAAACAAGGGAAAGAGCGGCAAGCCGCTGAATGTTTCGCTGCCAAAGAAGCCCCAGCCGAGCAGCGGCACGACCACACCCATCACCACCAGCCAGATCGCCCCACCAAAAGCCAGGGCGTTGCGCCACAGCCTGCCTTCGCTGAACGCCTGAGCGGGATAGCTATCCTTCGCTGGGACAGCCCGGCTGTCGGTGCCAAACAGGCGGTTGTAGAGCAGGCCCAGCAAACCCCCCACCACTAGCGTCTGCACCAGCACCATCACCAGCAGGGTGCCGCGCTTGGCAACCCCCTGGAAGGTATCGATGATGCTGCTGACCGCTTGACCGCCCAGGAGGGTGCGCAGCCGCTCAAAGACCAGTTCTGGCAGGCTTTGCAGCCCCGCCAACCGCAGCATCAGCATCAGGAAACCAAAAGCCACTGCCGCAATTACTCCACTACGGAAGGCCAGCCAGCCCACCTCGCGCCTGCTCAAAGTTGTGCCGCCAATATTGATCACTTGGTCACCCCCATTTCTCAGCCCCCATAGTGCCAGCCGCTATCTGCCAGCCTGATCGCTTCACCAGGGCGGTGTACGCCTGCACCAACCACTTCACCAATGTAGAAGGTATGGTCGCCAGTAGCAATCGCCTGCACCACCCGGCACTCGAACCAGGAGAGAGCCTCCTTGAGGATCGGTGCGCCAGTGCTGGCTGTATAATAGTCACTCGCACCCTCTGCGCTACCCAACTTCACGCCCACACGCCGATGCGGTTTGATGAAGCGGGTCAGCAAACCCTTGCCGTCCTGCCCGATCAGGTTGACGCTGAACACCCCCCCAGCGTCGATCAGTTGGCGGCTGTACGAGCTGTTCTGGCACGCAATACCAACCAGCGGTGGGTCGAACGAAAGTTGGGTCAGCCAATTGAGGGTCATGCCGTTGATCTCGTCACCTGCCGCCGAGCCAACCACGTAGAGGCCGTAGCTGATCTGGTTGAGGGCAGTACCCTTTGCTTCTTCATCCATTACCCGACTCCCCCTGGCTAAACCAAAAGAGCAAGCGGCTTGCCTGCTCCCATTGTACATCATGCGCTCAGTGGCTGCCAGCAGCCCAACGATACTCTCTGCAACCGACTACTATCAAGGAGCGAAGATCGCAGCGAGGTAGGGCGTGGCTGCGGTGGTGTAGAACCCCCACACTGTCAGCTCCACCAGCCAGCTTTGGCCGCCCGCCAGCCCTCAATGACCAGCCCACTCACCAGCGGCCATCTGCTGGCGCATAGGGACGACGAGCGGGGTCGGCGACTTGCGGTGGGTGCGAATTACTAGCGGGGTCGGCACCGCCTCTACACCACAGCTAGAGGCCGCCACCTCGCCTTCAGCCACGTAGTTCTCGTCCAGTACCTCAGCGTAGAGCGCATCGATCCGCATTGCGATCTGCGCCCAGGCGTAGAGGTGGGCGTGGCTAGATGCTTGCTGGCCCAGTTCGGCCCGTAGCAGCGGGCTGTCCAGCACCCGATGGATCGCCCTGGCCCAGGCGTTTACGTCGTCGTGGGCCAGGAGATAGCCAGTCTGCCCGTCGCGCACGGTGTAAGCCAGACCACCGACGCGGCTGGCGATTACCGGCGTACCACTCGCCATTGCCTCGACCGCCACCATACCGAACGACTCGTAGCGGCTAGGCATCAGCACCACGTCTGCACTAGCATAGTAGTCGCGCAGCTTCTCCTGCGGCTGCGCGCCAACAAAGCTGATCCGGTCGCAGATACCAAGGTCGGCGGCTAGATATTGCAGGCGCAGCATCTCTGCGTCCAGCACCGCCTTGCTAGTATCAACGTCGCCACCAACAACCAGAAGTTTGACCATCTCGCCGACCGCATCTTCTGTCTCAGCCAGCTTGTGGACGGCACGGAGCAACGTCTCCACCCCCTTGAGCGGCTCGATCCGCCCGACAAAGAGGGCATAGCGAGCGATAGAGCTAACATCCAACCGCCTACGGGCCGCTCGCCGCTCGGCAGCAGTCATCGGGTGAAACATCTCGGTGTCCACGCCGCAAGGTACTGTTCGCACCTTCTTCGACGAAGCACCATAGTACCAGATCAGGTGCGCCTTCTCAGTCGGGGTCGGGGCGATCAGGCGATCCACTTGCCGCACTACTTCTTCTTCGCCGCGGATGCGCTGGTCAACCTCGCGCTCCTGTACGGTCTGCGCCACGCCGTTCTTCAGCTTGCCGAGGGTGTGGAACATCTGCAAGACTGGCACCCTCCGCCCCGCCCGCAACCACTTTTCGCGCAAGCGGATACCTACCAGGCCGCTAAGCCAATAGTGGGCGTGGATTACATCATAGTCGCCGCCCTCTGCCAGGCGCAGTGCCTCCACGCCCGCCACGAACTGATCCAGGTGGTTGTAGACCTTGTTCTTGTCGTAGGCACCACGCGGCCCAGCCTCGATCTGGATCACCCGCACCCCCGGCACGAACTGGGTAATCTGCGGCTGGCTACTATCCTGCCAGCGAGTAAAGATATCTACTTCGTGGCCCAGCTTCGCCAATTCCTTGCTCAGGTCGCGCACATAAACGTTCATGCCGCCCGTCTCTTTGCCACCAAGTGCAGCAAGCGGGCTGGTGTGTACGCTCAACATCGCTACTCTAGCCATTGTTTTTCTCCACAATCACATTAAAGACTTCGCTGTTCACGGCACCGAGGTCATATTTGTAACGCTCAGTACCTTGCATGAAATCGAACCGCTTGTAACCTTGTTCGGTCACATCCTTGATAAAGTAGGCGGCAAGTAGCAGGCCAACGCTGTACTCGCGGTATTCCGGGTCATAGCCAGTGTTGTAGAGGTAGATCACCTCATCGCGGTCGAAGGCCAGGTACGAGGCGATCCGCTTGCCACCCACGCTCAGATAGTTGAGGCGCAGCCAGCCCACATCGGCAAGGGCAGCGGCCAGGTCGGTGAAGTAGGCAGCCATTGGCTCAGTCATGAACTGCTGCTTGGCCCCGGCGGCCAGGCGGTTGAGGCGAAAGAAGTCGGCCAGGTCGCCCACGATTGCGGCAGGGGGGACAGTGCTGTACTGGTAGTCGGGGAAAGCAGTCTCAAAGCGGCGGGTTTTGCGGCGCAATTCGTGGCGATCCTTCTTGTTGATCGCCGCCACGTGCGTCTCAAAGTTGCGGTCGGTGGGTAGCTCAATGTAGGGAGCTTTGTCTTCTTCAACCTCACGCACCGTGTAGCCCTGCACCTTCGCCCAATCGGGTAGCAGGGCGCGGGTGACGGAGGCGGCGGGAAGATTGTGCAGATCGAGGCTATCCCACTCTGCCGCGTGCTGCTCAAGGTACTGGCCGACGGCCTGCCAGACAGCAGGCGCATCAGCAGGCTGGCAGATAACATCTACGTAGTCGGAGACATCCACGCCGCCCACCAGGCGGACGATCCGTTGGCCGCTGCCACCAGGCTGACGGTCTGTCTCGTTGTCGGTAAGCTCACCGCTGAAGATGTAGAGCGGGGCAATGCCCTTCAGCACTCCACCCTCACGCAAGGTCAGGATGTGAGCATCGTAGTTGCTACCGAAGTGTTGCCACCAGACGTTCTGGTACTGCCAGGACATGAATATGCCGGGGATAGCAGCCTCGGCAAGCAGTGCATTCCATTCCTCAGCAACCCCAGCTAGCTCTCCGAAGCTACAACACGAGACCTCCATGCCCCCTCCTTGACCTTGCCTAATTGATACTATAATGATACCGCATTGCTCCTGCTTTGTCCATAAGCTGTTCGTATGAATTGCCCAACCAAATGGGCTATGCAGCCACGAAACAGAGGCAAGTAGCGAACCACCAGCGGGTGCAGGCAGCAAAAATCCGCCGACAAAAGCAGCGGATTGTGGTATCCCGGCTGGGATTTGAACCCAGAGTCTCACACTTAGGAGGCGTGCGCTTTATCCAGTTAAGCTACCGAGACGAGCAGGCATGGACATTATACCCTAAGCCAGCCTGGTTTGACAAGTGGAGCGATGTGTTAAAAACTTCACAAACTATCTGTTAAATGTCTAACACACACTAACTGAACCATCGGGTATGATAAGGGTGTAGCAAGTGGCTACGCAAGGCAAGAGCCAAAGCCTCCAGAGAGGCACAAAGGAAAGAAAAGCGATGAGTAACTTTTTGAAGGGCCTGTTCCACAAGACCAACCGCAAGCAGCAGGCGAACCTGAGCGGCTACCCCTACCGCCACATCAGCCCCGACACGCACCAGAACATGACCATGCCACAGGGCCAGGGCAACGTAATGCAACTGCCCACCGGCTTCAGCCGCGACCCGCACTTTGAGCAGATGAGCTGGATTCGCCGTTAACTGGCAGCCCCTCGCTTGCTAGCCCACATTGGGCCAGGCACAAGCTCCTCCTCAACAAGAGCGACCCACCCCCCTACCAGGGGTGGGCCGCTCTCTTGCTGCCCCAAAGAGAAGGACGAGCCTCGTTAGAAGCTGCCCTGAGGCGCAGTTGGGATTACGCGCTCTTGCGCTCGCGCTCCTTGAAGGCGGTGTAATCGATGTCGGGGAACAGGTTGTCGCGGTCGAAGTAGTCGCGGGCGTTTTCGATGGCGCGGCCTTCCAGGGTGCCGTTGCTGGCGGTCAACGCGTCGGCTAGCTCGTTGAAGCGGGCTACGTGGTCGTTGAAGCGATTGATCGCGTACTCACCTGCCTGCCCAGTCGTGACCAGGAAGGGCCAGTCGGAGCTTTCTAGCAAGACCAATTCGCGGGCGGCCTGTTGTAGCAGAAACAAGTGATCGCCCTCGGCAGTCGGGTAGTGGGCGACCAGTTCCTCCATCTTGTACTCGGCGGCGTGGATGATCGGCCACATCCACTCGGTGTCGGCGTTCTGCCAGACGAAGTGGGTGCCACCCTGCCCCCAGCTACTCTCTGGCAAGTCCAGCACATCCTCGGAGGGGTGCTGATCCAACCAGCCGCTGGCAGTAGTCAGTTCAACCACTTCGCTCTTTGCCAGGTTGCGGAGGACGTGCTTCATCCAGTCTGGCCCCTCGAACCACCAGTGGCCGAACAGTTCGGTGTCGTAGGCCGAAGCGATGATGCCCGGCTTGCCGTCATGCTGCTGGCTGTAGTCGCTGGTCAACCGCTCGACCAGGCTAGCAAAGTGGGCGGCGTGTTCGGCGATCCGCTGCTGCGCCCAGTAGGGGTCGTATGGCTCCTTCTCGCCCAGGTCGACTCGTGACCCCGTCACCTTCCAATACTGCATCCCGCTCACGCCGTCCTTACGATGGAACTCGCGGTAGTTGAAGTCGCCAGGGTAGCCATGCTCCGCGCTCCAAACCTGCATACCACTTTCCTTGTTGCGGCCCAGCACGCTGACGACAGGGCTATGCACGTAGTAGGGGTTGAAGGTGGTGCGGTTGGTTGGCGCGGCGTACTCGCTCTGCGGCACGACGTAGCGTTGCGGGATGCCACCGTAGGGGCCAACTGCATCGCCAGCGGCCTTGCCAACCGGCTTGCCGCCCTCTACAGTGTTGGTTTCGCTGAAGAAAAGTAGTTCCTTCTGCTCGGCCAAAAACTCCTCGATGCCAGGCTTGTAATACTTGCCTGTCGCGCCGTCGGCATAGTAAGCGGGTCGGTAGGCACACTCTGGCAACCAGATGGCGCGGGGTTCGCGGCCAAAGTGCTTCATATAGCTAGCTTTGCCCACACTCAGTTGGCCGCTGATCGAACTATCACGCTCCAGCAGCGGGAGGTAGCCGTGCGTGGCCGCGCTGGTGATGATCTCGATGTAGCCCTCATCCTGCAACTGCTTGAACGCACCGAGGATGTCGCTGCTGAAGCGGTTGAGGAAGCTCTGTTGCACCCCCGTGTACCAGTCGTGGTAGAACAGAGCCAGGTATTTCATGTGGCCATCGCCCGCAGCGTTAAAGCGTTCAATGTCCTTCGCAGCGGCAGCGATCTTGTCAGAGAGGTACTCGATGAAGTGTTCTTGCACCAGGCTGTCAGCCAGCTGCTCGGCCAGCACTGGCGTAATGCCGATGGTCAGGCGGAAGGGGACACCCTCCTCACGCAGGTCGTAGAAGGCGTTGAGCAGGGGGATGTAGGTTTCGCTGGCCGCCTCGTGCAGCCATTCCTCGCCATGAGGCCAACGCCCTGCCCGACGGGCATAGGGAAGGTGGCTGTGCAGCACAAACGTGAAGCCGCCAAGTGTCATATCATACTCCTTGCAGTCAGATTGCGGGGTTTCGTTGCTGGCATTATAACAGCTACGTGTGCAGCTTGCAACTAATTTGTTCGGAGACTGGACGAACGAGGCCGCCCCTCAGCTAACCAGCACGATCACGATGTCGTTCACGTTTGTCCCGCTCAAGCCAGTGACGATTTGGGGCTGGCCGCCCGTGCATTGGGCTAGCCGTTGCCAGAAGCTGTAGCTGTCGTTGTTCGCCAAATACTCCCCTGCGTCAAGGCCACAGGCTGCGGCCCTCTGCACCGTGTACTGATCGGCAATTGCGCCAGCCGCCCCGCCACTGCCGTCGTCACCATCAGTCGCCAGGCTTGCCAGCGTAATACTGCGGCCCATCAGCTTCTCGCGCTGGCTATCGAGGGCGAGAGCGAAGGCGAGGGCTAGCTCCTGATTGCGCCCACCTCGCCCACTGCCCTGTACCTGCACCGTGGTTTCGCCGCCAAAGAGCAGCCCCCAATTAGCGGGCTTGCGCGCAACAGCCCCAGTGATGTAGGCGGCCAGCAGGTTAGCAAACTCGCGCGCTTCGCCGCTCAGGTACAGCGGGGCGCGCGCAGTCGAGTAGCCACCACTGCGTAGCACCACGAGGGCGGCATTGAGCGCAAGCTGGTTGCTGGCAATTACATAGCTGCGGGCATGGCTGAAGGCGGGATCGCCGATCTTAGCTGTCTCCTCAAGGTTGCCCGCCGCCCCTGCTTGCAGTCGGGTCAGCACCGGTTCAGGCACCCGCTCGCGCAGAGCGAAGCGATCCAGCACCGCCAGTGCGTCGGCGAAAGTGGTCGGGTCGGGAACGGTTGGGCCGCTGGCGATCACCGCCAGGTCGTCACCCACCACGTCGCTGATTGCCAGGGTGAGCAGGTTGGTGGGGGCAGCCAGACGAGCTAGGCCACCGCCCTTCACCTGCGAGAGGTGTTTGCGGACAGCATTTAGCTGGTGGATGTCTGCGCCAGCCCGCAGCAGCAGGTCAGTAGTAGCTTGCAAGTCGCTGAGGGTGAGCGGGGAGGCTGGCAGTTCGAGCAGGGCCGAACCGCCACCACTGATCAGTACCAGCAGGCTATCCGCCTCGCTCTGGGCCAGGCGCACGATCTGCTCCGTGCCAGCCAACCCGCGTTCGTCGGGCAGGGGGTGGCTGGCAGGATGGATGGTGAGCGGGCCTATACTGCTAGGCGGCTGATCACCCTTGACGTTGAGCCAGCCACCCTTAATTCGGCTACCGAGGGCCGCCAGTGCGCCTTCTGCCATGCGCTCCCCCGCCTTGCCTGCCCCCACGACCAACACCTGCTCCCCCAGCAGTGGATAGCTGGCGAGAGCCTCCCGCACCGCCCGTACTGGGTCTGCCGCCAGCAGCACTGCGCGCACGCAAGCCTTCAGCGTGGTGCGGTGGCTGGCATTCAGCGGTAGGATCGCCGATGGCAGCGCATTGTTTTCGCTCAAGTCGTCCATAACGCTGATTATAACACGATCAGGGCCGCTGCAACCCAGCTAGCAACCGACAGGCCGCCGCCGTGATGCGCGCTTCGCTGAAGCCAAGCTCGTGCCGCTGGAACAGGTAGAGGTCGATGTTCAACGAAGCCAGCAGCCCGTCGGCCAGACACTCTGCATCCAGCGGCGCGCACTCGCCCGCCACCACCGCCCGGCGCAGTAGCCCCGCCACAACCTTGTGCAGCCAGCCGTACATCTGCGAACGGTAGAGACTACCCCCCCGCTCACCCGCGTTCATTGCGCTTAGCAAGGGCGCATTGGCCTCGTTGAAGCTGCCCAGGCGGGTCAGCAGGCGGGCGATCAGCACTAGATTGGCGGTCTGCTCTGCCGCCCAGCCGTTCACCTCGTCCTGTAGCTGCTGGATGCGCTCGCCCAGCAGAACCATGCAGATTTCTCCCTTGCTCGCATAGCGGCGGTAGAGCGTCCCCTGGCCCACGCCCGCCGCCTGCCCAATCTGGTGCATGGTGACCACCGCCACCCCCTCTGCGGCGAACAGGTCGCGGGCCGCGTCAAGGATACGCTGGCGGTTGTTCATGGCATCGCGCCTGCTGCTGTGCATCGTCAGCACGCTCCAACCACGATCTATTGCGGCCCAGCCCTCTGGCTGCTGGCTCAAGCCAGCCTGCTCAACTTCCAACATAGTAGCCTCAGCTTGACAAGGTAGACGGTTGTCCACTATAATGGAGTGGACAGTTGTCCACTTAGCCATTATACCACGATTCGCCAGCACAGGCAAATACGTGTACAGCATTGAGGAGCAAAGAGAAGATGTCACAGCAAGATAATGTAGTCCCTGCCAGCCACCAGGACCTGCTAGAGTCCAACGCCCTGGCCCACATCGCTACCATAGGGCCAGACGGTGAGCCGCAGAGTACCCCAATCTGGTTCAGTTGGGACGGCCAGTACCTCCGTTTCGGCCACACTACCGCCCGCCAGAAGTACCGCAATCTCAAGCGCGATCCCCGCGTGGCGATTAGCATCGTTGACCAGACTGACCCCTACCGCTACATCGAGTTGCGTGGCACTGTCAAGTCTATTGAGAACGATGAGGGCTACGCCTTCATCAACTCGCTAGCGAAGAAGTACATGGGCCTGGATGTCAACCCCTTCATCAGTCCCAGCGAACAGTACGTGGTGATCACGATTGAGCCAGAGCATAGCACCAAGATGGGTTGACCGCCTGCGCTGCTGATCGGTGATGAACCCACTGATAGGCCTAATGCTACGTCAAGCGAAGCCGGGCAAGATAGGGGGAGGGCTGGTACTAGTTACATTCAGCAGGCGCAAGAGCGGCAAGCTGTGGTAACTACTTTGTCACCGAGGAAGGAGCAAACTGGTTGAGGGGTGTAACCGTAACTCAGTCTCCCGCAAGGAGACTAAGTTACATTTACACCCTCTGTGTAACCGTAACTCATTGGTCACGGCAAGGATGGTAGTCACAGTTACAGCGGCCCTACTTCGCGGGCAGGCTGGTCAGAATCTGTGGCGGACGACTACGCCAGTTGTGGGCCGTGGTCTGGCTCCCAAGAGGCCACCGACGATAGCGGCTAGGGCAGCCAGGCCCAGTAGAGTACCCAGGCGGTGTTGCTGACTGTGCTTGTTACGTTCTTCACGTCTTGCGGGGTGACACTGGTAGCTACTGCTGCCGCAGTAGCCTGCACCCCCTGGACAGCCCCTTGACCTGCCGCCTACGCTGTTGCCTGGAGGCTGGGGTCGCCAGTAACTTGACCCAAGACGGGGGCGGCTACTTGAGCAGCGGTGCTGACGGTTGCGCCTACTAGCGAGCCAAAAGCTACCACTTTGTCTTTAGCGAGCAGCATAGCGACGCTACGGGTATCAGTGCCGAGGGCGACTATGACAGCAGCAGCCCAAGCTGGCAGTACCAGTCGAGCGGCAGTCCCCAACAGTGGCAACCAGGCAGGTAGTAATCTTAGCCAGCCTATTGACAGGTTGTTACATCTGTGCTATGATTATTGCCGAGGGTTGTGCCTGTGCAACCCCCCGTGCGGTTAGCCACCGCCCAGTTCTTGTCAAGCGCATGGTTCCGGCTTACAGCAGTAGTTCAGCAGGTGGGTGTGGTCTTTGCGCTCCGTTCCTCGCCGCCGCCGCCAGCCATCATACAACGTATTGTGGACAGCCGCGCCGTGTGTGCCGTTCGTTAGGTAAGGTTTCGTGCCTGTTCAGAAAGGAAGTTGTAACAAGACCATGACCGTTAAGCTCTATGTTGGTGGCCTCGCCTGGGCGGCGAAGGACGAAGATTTGCAGAGCCTGTTCAGCCAGGTGGGTGAGGTCGTCTCCGCCCGCGTCGTAACCGAGCGCGATGAGTACGGCAATTCGGCGCGCAGCCGAGGCTTCGGCTTCGTCGAGATGGCCGACCGTGAAGGAGCCGAGGCTGCTATCCAGCAGTTCAACGGCTACAATATGCTGGGCCGCAGCATCGTTGTCAACGAAGCCCGCCCCCGTGAAGAAGGCGGCGGCGGCGGTCGGGGCGGCGGTGGTGGCAGTCGGGGCGGCGGTTATCGCGGCGGCGGCGGTGGCGGCGGCTACGGCGGCGGCGGCGGTGGCGGCGGCTACAGCGGCGGCGGCGGTGGCGGCGGCTACAGCGGCGGCGGTGGTGGCAATCGCGGTGGCGGTGGTGGTGGCGACGACCGCTACAGCCGCTAACCCAGCCCCAAACCAGGGTCGGCCTCTGTGTGAGACCGACCCTTTGCCTTGCCCCACGTTGCTACCCGCCCCTACTTGTGCTATAATCCACCCCTCAACACTGCCAGCCTAGAACAGGGGGCCGATGCTCGACTTCTACACCTCGCTAACCGTTACTACCAGCGATATCAACAAGATGGCCGCCTTGCTGACCGAAGCTGGGCAGTTGCAGCGCGCGTTCTCGCACATCCTGACCACTCCCATCTTCATGCACCCCGGCGCGCTGCTCCGCCTCCAAGCCCTCAGCGAGCAGATAGGAGCGCAGGTCTGCTTCGACAGCGCAGGCTATTACGTGCAAGTAGGCCGCATCAGCTATGACGACTTGTACTACAAGCTGCTGCTCTGCTACCGAGCCAACCCCTGGGCCGCCCGCTTCGTGCTACCCGACAACGTGCCGTGCAGCCAGGACGACGCGGCTACCGTCTGGCGCAAAGTACGCCAAACGGTGGAGATGAGTTGCCTGTTCTGGCGCGAATTGCCGCCCGCCATGCGCGCCCGTGCCGTCCCAGTCGTCCACGGCCACACCCCAGAGCAAATCGAATACTGCCTGCACCACTACCTGGCCCTCGGCAAGGTCGCCGCCCTCGGCTTCGGCAGCTTCGGCACCAGCGGCAAGGACAACGGCAGCAACACCGCCACCAACCAGGCGGTCACCAACGTGCGCCAGGTCGTCGCAGCAGCGACCGCCGCTGGGCTAGGTGTCCACCTTTTCGGCCTGGGCGTGCCAGCCCTGGTCGGCCTGATCGATAGCCTGGGGGCCAGTTCCTTCGACTCGGCTACCTGGTTGAAGGGCGCGGGCTTTGGTCAGGTCCATCTACCCTTCACCCGCAGCTACAACATCAGCCACCGTAGTATGCGCAGCGAGTTGCAGCAAGCTATCAGCCGCGCTGAGTTCGACCGCCTACGCACAATCACCGGCCACAGCTGCTACTTCTGCACCGATGTAGACAGGTTGAGCGACAGCAAAATGCATCGGGCGATGCACAATCTACTCTCCATCCACGACTCGGTGGCAGCAGTCAACGAGCGCGAGCATCCCCAAATAGCTAGCATCTATGCCCAGAGTTCGCCAAAGTACAGGAAGGACTACCTCAGTTGGAGAGCGGCAATCAGCCAGCCAGCAGCGAGCTAGCCCAGCCGCTAGCCAGCAGCCCAGCCAAGAGCGCGAAGCTAGTCTTCCACGTACCGCCCGATGCCGGGCCGAACGAGACGCTAGCCCTGCTCAACACCCTGGCCCAGCACCCCAGCCAGCACTTCGCCAGCTTCAAGCAACTGTCGGCCCTGGCAGCGGAGACCTACGGCGCAGGCAAGCACGCCAACGATGCCCACCTGCTGGCCCAGATGAGCGGCCTGCTCCTACCCCCCCACGGCAGCCAGCCAATCACCCTCACCCCGCTCGGCCAGCAAGTGGTAGCAGCACGAGAGGAGCGGCAGGTAGAGTTGATCCACTATCTGCTTTATGTCGGCTGGGACGAGATGCAGCCAGAGCGCAACGGCCCCCTCTGGACTTACCGCACCGTCTGCAACCTGTTGTGGGCAGAGGAGCAGGGGCCAATCAGCAGCAGCAGGCTAATCGGTGGGCTAGGGCTGCGCGCCGAAGCCGACTTCGCCAACAGCCCCGCCTACCAACAGACCCGCCTATCGGTCAGCAGCAAGACAGTCAGTGGGGTCACCCGCTGGCTAGCCGCCCTGCAACCACCCGCAGTGCAGGCGGGGCTGTTCAGCCGCCGCCCAGTTTGTAGCCGCGCTCTGCTCCTACTAGCTATCGCCTACGTATACCGCGATGCCCTCGGCCAACCCGACCAAAGCGGACGGCTAGTTAGTGCCGAACTGCTACTCAGCCGCGAGCGGCGCGAAGCCCTCTGCCAACTCTGTCTGCTCGAACCAGCGACGCTCGACCGCCTGCTAGATAGCGTAATCGGCACCTACCCCGCCTACCTCAGCCAGGGGACGCGAGCAGGCACCCTCGGTCGCTTCCTCCGCCTGCTACGCTTGCCGCGCCTCACCGATGTGGGGCTGCTACTCTAGCCCCCAGCAACCCGCTCAAGCACAATCTGCGCCTCCTGGGGCCGACCTTCGGCGGATAGCTGCTGCGGGCAGAGACGTTGGTAGGGGCAGTAGCGGCAGGCTTGCTCCTGCTCGGCAATGGGCAGCCGGGCCAGCAAGTCAGCTTCGTAGCGGCCTTCGCCCAGCACCGCGCGCAGGGCGGCAATCCCCTCGTTAACAAAGCCCTCCGTCTCTGCCAGGCGGTCAGCATCAAAAGGATGTTTGTGAACCAGGTTCTTGAGCAGGTTGACTTCGTAGAGGTTAATCTGCGCAGCACGCTCCTGCGGCCAGCCACCACTGCGAATCAAGGCCCAGGCGTAGACTTGCAGTTGGCGGGCGTAGTCGCTGCTCTCACTCTCCGACACCTTCCAGTCCACTATCGTCGGCTCCCCCCGCTGGCGCAAGCTAATCAGGTCGAGGTTAGCACTGACCGCCATGCCATCCTGCACCAGGCGTAGCGGCCACTCGCTACGCTGGTTCCAACCCGCATAGAGTTCGGTCAGCAACTCGCGCTGGCTAGCCAGGTTGCGGAAGGCCGTCGCGATGTTCGCCTCCACCCGCTCCAAGTCGCTCACCGCCAGGGCTGGGCCAAACTCATGCTCGAACAGCGCGCCGTAATCCTCCCCCGCACTCGCCTTGCTAATCGGCTGGCGATAGCGTTGAGCAGCAGAGTAGGCAAACTGCCGCTGCGCTCTGGCAACCGCAATCGCAGTCAACGCAGCGGGGTCGGGCCGCTCGCGCACTCGCAGCAAGCTGAGGAATGTGGTCGCCAACACACCATGCACGAGGCTGCCCTGCCAGGCGCGTACTTGCTGCACCTGCTTAAGGACGTAGACCTCACGGCGCAAGGTATCGCGCGCGTTGTGCGAAGCTACGACCTGGTTGTAGGCCAACTGCCGCTGACACCGCCGCCGCGCCCCATCTGCCGAATACGACCACTTTACACTCATCTAGCTGCCCTCTGCGCCAAGTATACCAGCTGGCAACTGGCTTGGGAAGGAGATTGGCAAAAGGCAGACGGTATATGGTAGAAGGTCAATAGGCACAACACCAGGAGCAAAGAAACCTGTCCTGACTGTCAATCCAACGCCAAAACCAACAAGGTTGGGGTCAACCTTAGTGGTTCCCACCGCTGGTACTGCCATCCCTGTCGTCGTACTTTTACCCTAGTGTCAAATACATTGGACATCCGCCAGAGACAATGTGGCTGGTACTCAGTGGCTTGGGCGAAGGTTTGGCCCAACGCGCCGCCCACCTGGTGGGGGTCAGCCACACCACCGTTGCTAACTGGCGTAAGCAAGAGCAGCAGCGTGGCGGGCTGGTTCGAGCTGGGAGGACTTTGAGGTGGATGAGGGGTGGAACAACGGACATGGCCTCACCCTCGCGACGCAGGCTGGTTAGCAGTGCAATGCTCAACCAGTATGGGCGGTGGCGGCACTTGGGTCAGGTATTTATGGTTGAACGCATGGTGTGGCGCAACGATGGTACGCTTAGGCAGCACAAAGTGAGCTATGACATCACCAGCCTGTCGCGCTAGCGTGCGAACGCAATGCAGTTAAACGTGCTGCTACGGCAACGCTGGGGTGTTGAGAACGGGCTGCACTGCCGTCGTGACAAGACGTTGGGCGAAGACCAGCAGCGACGGAAACGAGGCGGGCGGGACCAACGCTGGCAATCCTCAACAACATAGCGATTAGCTTGGTTGGTAAGCGTAGCTTGGCGACGGCACAACGCGAGTACATCGCCTTCCCTCACAAGGTGGTACAGCTACTTGCCTCTGCACCCTGACCCTGATTACGCAACAGACCCTACAGGTTGTGCAACAGCGATTGACACTTTCCCCTCTCTTGTGGTACGATCCTGGCGACAGATACGCTGATGATCAGGAGCAAAGTTCGATGGCTGACCAACCGCAGAACGCTTCACTCAACAACCTCTCCCCTGCTGCCCGGCCATGCTACGATCAGGCGAAGGAGACAGCCTGGCAACTCAAGTCCACCACCCTCAACACCACCCATCTGCTGATCGGTTGCTTGCGTGGTGCGCCCGATACCTTTGCTAGCTTGCTCCAGAGCGGCCACAGCGGTGACCAGCAGTTCGCCAGCACTACAATCTTGGCCGATGCCATGCGCGCGGCAGTGGCCGCTAGTATAAGGCTAGCCCTGTCAGACAGCGAGAGAGCGATCAATCTCGTAAGCGATGTTAGAGACTTCGTTGCAGAAGCGGCAAGCACCGACCCCACGCCACCTGAGAGGCCGAAGCTCAAGCCGACTGCCAAGCTGCGTGCTGCTATGGTGGCCGCCAACCAGCTTGCCAGCAGCGGCCTGATCGAGCCTGTTCACCTGCTGCTTGCAGCCCTCGCCAACCAGGAGGACGACAGCCTGCTCCGCAACCACGGCTACGACGCACCGACCTGGACGCAGGTGCTAGAGGCACAGGCCACAGCCCGCAGCCAAAGTGTACAGAGCGACCCGCGTGAGGCAGAGCAACTGCGCCTTAACCAGCAACCTACCCCCTACTTCGAGAAGTACACCCGCGACCTCACTCAAATGGCCCGTGATGGCAAGCTCGGCCCGGTTGTGGGCCGCGAACGGGAGATTCGAGCGGTGATTGAGGTGCTGTGCAAGCTGAACAAGAATAACCCCGCCTTGATTGGCGAACCAGGGGTGGGCAAAACGGCTATCGCCGAGGGGTTGGCGATCCAGGTCTCCAGCAACGATGTGCCTCCACAACTACGTCATCGCCGCGTTGTTGCTTTGGATATGTCTTCACTAATCGCTGGAGCTACCTATCGTGGCGAGTTTGAGGATCGCTTGCGGGGGGTGATCAACGAGGCGCGTAGCAGCCATGCCATCCTCTTTATTGACGAACTGCACACCCTGATTGGGGCGGGTAGTGCCGAGGGCGCACTGGATGCCGCCAACATCCTCAAGCCACCCCTGGCCCGGGGCGAGATCGCTTGTGTTGGCGCGACGACGGCTCATGAGTACCGTAAGTACATTGAGCGCGATGGTGCGCTGGAACGCCGCTTCCAGCCACTTACCGTCAGCGAACCAACTCCAGAGGCAACTATCTCTATCCTGCAAGCGATGCGCCCACGCCTGGAAGCGCATCACAACCTTAGCATCACCGACAACGACATTCGCACCGCCGTTGACCTGGGCCGCGTCTATCTGCGTAACCGCTTCTTCCCTGACAAGGCAATTGATATCCTGCAAACCGCCGCCGCCCGCGCCGAGATTGCCGCCTACGAGCAGACCAAAGCTCCCAGCAACAAGGGCGCAGTCCGCCTGGCCGACTACCTGCGCTCTGTGGTCAGCGAAATGGCAAACCTGCCCCTGGAGAACTTTGATGACGAGCAGCTAGCCAAGTACGCAGATATGGAGAGGTTTTTGGATGCGCGAGTGGTCGGGCAGGAGGAAGTGGTAGCGCGGGTCAGCAATGCAATCCGCCTTTGCAAACGGCGGCTAGACATCAATCCGATGCGGCCTGACGGCGTGTTCCTCTTTATGGGGCCGCCAGGGGTGGGTAAGACCGAGCTGGTAAAGTCGCTAGCTGAGTTCCTCTTTGCCGACCGCGAGCGAATCATCCGCCTGGATATGAGCGAGTTCAGTGCCGAGTTTTCGATCACCCGGCTGATCGGTGCGCCGCCTGGCTACGTTGGCTACGACGAAGGCGGGCAGCTCACCGAGAAGATTCGCCGTCAGCCCTTCAGCATCATCTTGTTGGACGAGATCGAGAAGGCACACCCGCAGGTGCAAAGTGCCTTCCTGCAAATCTTCGATGATGGCCGCCTGACGGATGGGCAGGGGCGCACCGTTTACTTCAGTGACGCAACGATCATCATGACCTCCAATGTTGGCAGCGACCTCTCTACCAAAGGCCGCTTCGGCTTCAAGCCGACTGCGGGCAAGATAGCGAGCGGGCATGAGGAGGTCATGGAGGTGCAGATTAAGGATGTCTACGCCGAGGCCCGCAAATACTTCTCCCTGGAGTTGCTCAATCGGGTGGACGAAATCCTGCTGTTCAAGCCGCTCAACCGTGAGGGTGCATTGGTGATCACCCGCCAGAAGCTAGACCTGCTACGCGATCAACGCTTCAAGCCAGAGGGCTTGGCGGTCGAGTTCGCCCCCGGTGTGGCCGAACTGATCGTGGCGCGGGGCTTCAGTGCGCAGCAAGGCGCACGACAGCTTGAGCATACGATTGACGAGCTTATCCTTGGCCCCATGGCCCGCGCCATGTTCCGCAAGGACTGGAATAATAGCAAGCAGATCAAGGTTGGTATCCAAAACGACGAGATTACCATTGCCCCCCTAGCAGTATAGCCACAGGAGGTCACAGGATGGCGGGATACAACGTTACCAGGGAAGATATCGAGAGGTTCTTTAACGAGGCGGGTTGGAAGTTTAGCAAGAGCGATGACGACTGGGAAGTGCGCTATCGGGGCGACGTGCGCGACTGGATATACTACGTGCGCCTGACCGACTACTGGCTCTACTTCTACGCCACTGTGCTGAACAAGGTGCGCGACGAGTGCAAGCCTGCTCTGCACGAACACATAGGCTATCTAAACTACAAGATCAATCTGGGTAAGTATTCGATCAACAATAGCGGTGGTATCAGCCTGGGGGTCGAGCTGCCGCGTGAGAATATGCAGCAGAGCCAGTTGAGTGACGCATTGGCCGCCCTATCGATCAACTCAGATGAGCAGTACATAGAGTTGCTCAACCTCGCCAACGAGCCGGGCAAGGTCTCCTCGCTGCGGCCCAACCCCACCCAGGCTGACACCCCACCCTCGCCCTCGGCCCCACCGACCCCGCCCAGCAGCGGCCCAGCAAGCGGCGGCGCAACCTCTCTAGCCGAAGATAGCGATCTTGACCTCAGCGACGAGAACGATAGCAGCCCCAATCAGCCAGCTAGCTAGCATTAGCCCGCCCTGCCGCCTGATTGGCCGCAGGGCATTACCTTGCGAACGGAGGATCACCAATGGATGCCACAGCCGAAGATATTGAGCGTTTCTTTGCTGATGCGGCCTGGTCTCACAGCCGCCTGGAAGGAGAAGATTGGGAGACACGCTATTCTGGCACCCACACCAACCAGGTCTTCACCATCCGTATGACTCGCTTCTGGGTCTACTTCTATGCTACCCTGATCAACAAGATTGAGGAGAGCTGTCGCCACAATACATACGAGTTCCTGGTGATGCTCAACTACAAGATCAGCTTTGGCAAGTTCTCGATAGACAAGTCGAACCGCATCTGCCTCGGTGTTGAGGTACCGCGTGAGAACCTGCAATCTAGCGTCTTCAAAGATGCACTGAACACTATCAGCTACCTGATCGACGAACACTTCCGCGAGTTGCTCAATGTAGCGACCGACCCAGCCTATGTCACTAGCCTCAAGCGCGAGGAGCAGGAGGCTGGTAGTACAACCACCCAGCCAACCGCCTCTGCAGCCAATGACGAAGATGTGGACTGGAGCGACGATGACCTGGACGACGATCTTGACAGTGACGATGACGACGAGCCAACCACCAGCGCAGCTAACGATGCGCCAGTGATGCCACTGCCACCGCGTACTGTACTGCCGCTCCCACCTCCCCCAACCCCTGACGATGATACTGACCCCCAGCCGCCTGAGCCACGCCCATTGTAGATAGTCAGCCTAAGCCCTCCTTTCTACTTTCCCCTGATTTGGTATAATAGCCCGGTGAACGCAACTACCCTCGCCCAAACTATTGCTGCCAACCTTGCTCGCGTTGAGGAGCAGGTAGCTGCTGCCTGCGTCGCTGCTGGTCGTCCACGCAACGAGGTAGCGATCTGCGCGGTGAGCAAGACGCAGCCTGCCACAGCAGTAGCTGCCGCTATCGAGGCGGGGCTGACCCTGTTTGGCGAAAACTATGTGCAGGAGACGGAGAAGTTCGCACCCTTTGCCGCCGCCCACCTGCACCTGATCGGCCATCTACAAAGTAACAAGGTACGCAAGGCGTTGGCCCGCTGCCAGGCGATCCAGACGCTAGATAGCACAAAGCTGGCGACGACATTGGAGCGAGAGTGGGCTAGCCTCGGCACAGGTCAGCCGCTAGCCGTGTTCATCGAGGTGAATGTAGCGGGTGAGGCAAGCAAGAGTGGGGTCAGCCGTGAGCAGGCGCACGAGTTGGCGGGCTATGTGGCCGAACACGCCCCCCATCTCCGCATCGCTGGGCTAATGACTATCGCTCCGGCTGGGGCGAGTGAGGGTAAGCTGCGGCCCCTGTTTGCCAGCCTGCGTAACTTGCGCGACGACCTCCGCCGTCAACTGCCGCCCGCCCACCCTTGTGCAGAACTGAGCATGGGCATGAGCGACGACTTCGCTGCTGCCATCGCGGAGGGCGCGACCATCATCCGCCTGGGGCGCGCCCTTTTTGGAGCGCGCCCTTGAGCAGCGACTTCCTCCAGAGCTTGAGCCAGGCTTTCGTGGCGGCAGGCTATCGCCTCTACCTGGTGGGTGGCTGCGTGCGCGACCAGATGTTGGGCCGTTTGCTGCACGACCTCGACTTGACCACCGACGCACCGCCCGCCGTCACCCTACGGCTGGCAAAGTCGCTGGGGGCCAACACCTACAGCCTGGGCGAGAAGTTTGGCACGATCAGCATGATCGCAGACGATACTGTTATAGAAGTGACCACCTTTCGGGCTGCTAACCCCGGCCAGTTCAGCCGCGACCTGCGCGAAGACCTTGCCCACCGCGACTTTACGATCAACGCCCTCGCCCGCGACTTGCAGAGTGGCACCCTGCATGACTACTGGGGAGGGGCAGATGACTTGCGGGCGGGTATCATCCGTGGGGTGGAGAACCCTGCTGCCCGCTTTGCCGAAGACCCAGCCCGCCTGGTGCGTGCCGTGCGCTTCGCTGCCCAGTTTGGCTTCCAGATCGAGCCAGCCACCGCCGTGGCGATTACCGCCGCCGCCCCCACCCTGCGGGCGATCAGCCCAGAACGGGTAGGCCGTGAGATTAGCCGCCTGCTAGTCAGCGACCGCCCAGCACTGGGCATCGAACTGCTGGTCAACCTCGGCCTCGCGGCGGTCTGCCTGCCAGAGCTAGAGGCGATGCGCCAAATGCCACAAGGGGACTTTCGCCACAAGGATGTTTACAACCACACCCTACTGGTTCTCGGCAAGGTAGCCCCCAGCCCGCTGCTGCGCTGGACTGCCCTGCTGCACGACATTGCCAAGCCGCAGACCTACAGCGTGGAGAACGGTGAGGTTCACTTCTTCGGCCATGAGGTAGTAGGAGCGCGGATGGCCCGCGAGATGATGAGTCGTCTGCACTCGGAGCCAACCGAACTGGTAGCTCAGGTCAGCCGCCTGGTAGAATTGCACCTGCGTGCCGGGTTGTACGAGGCTGACTGGACGGACGGGGCGGTGCGTCGCTTCATTCGCGAGTCGGACACAGTGCTGGAGCCACTACTCGCTTTCGCTCGTGCTGACCTGACCACTGCTAACCCGCGCAAGCTACTAGCGGGTGAGCAGAAGATCGACCAGTTGGCCGAGCGCATTGCCAACTTGCAGGCGCAGGCTGAGGTAGCCAAGATGCACAGCCCTTTGGACGGCGACGACCTGATGGCTCTCTTTAGCCGCCCACCCGGTCGCTGGATCGCCGAAATCAAAGACTACCTACTCAATCTTGTCCTGGATGGGAGCCTCAGCCAGGAGGACAGGGTGACTGCCACTGCCCTTGCCCTTCAGTTCGTGGCGGCCAACGCAGCGGGTCGGCCAACAGAGCCTAAGAGCGGGTAGGCAAGTCAGGGTAGACTGCATCCACTCGCGCAGTGGTAGCATCTACTTTACACCCCACCTTGCTGCTTACCTCTATGCCTGGAGTTGACACTGCGGCCTTGCTTTGGGGGTACGTTGCTACTTAGCGTAGCTACGAGCGATGGGCCACTATTACTGTCACAGCCCAATAGGGTAAGCACTAGCACGGCGGTGATCACCACCAACCGACTTGGATCTATCTTTCAAGGACTGAACGCTTGAACGCCTGCAATACTACCTCAATGAACAAAACCTTCTTTCGATCACCTAAGATCAACAATGTCTATGTACTAGTTGGTAGCAATCTGCAATACGCGAGTTGGAGCAAGCAAACGGTGGCCCTCTACGCCACAAACTGCTCGGCCATGATCGGCGGTAGCTTCGACAAGCTCTGGATGAGCAGCGGCTTGGTCGCTAACCAACTTAGTTGGCCCGAAGTAGCAGTAACACCGCCAGCTAGCGACGGGTGTATATCAAGAAGGTCTGCACCTTGTTGCGGCTAGGTGGTATCTCAAACGGCTGATCGGTATAGTGATCAGTGATATACTGGCCGAAGGCCGGGAACTCGCGCAGCAGGGTGAGCGAGTCGGGGTCGGTAATCGGTGAGGTGTCGCCCACCGCCACCGCAATGATCGCGGGGGGGTTGCGGACAAGTTCGGCCATGAAGATGCGCTGGTACTCGGCGCGGGCTGCAATCGGGATGTCGGGGCTGATGATTGGGTAGTTGTAGATGAAGCGACCGGGGGCGAGGCGGTCGGCCAGGAAGTTCACCAGTGGGTCAACTGCCCAGACCAGTACGCGGTCGCCTGCCTGGGTGTGGGCTGCAATGTAGCGGGCAGCGTCAGCGTTCGGCAGGTAATCGTAAGTACCCCGGTGGAAGTCGGCCTGGTACTGACGCGCTGTGATTCGTCCACTAGCATACTGCTGGTAACGATCCCAGCTATATACCGTCTCAGTGCCGTTGTTCGGGGCCAGTGACGAAACGGTGAGGCCAAAGATGAGGACGGTAAGCAGGGCAGCTGGAAGCCTGGATGGGCGGTTGGCTGTCTTGCGCCGGGCTAGCTCTAGAAACAGGCGGTCTACCACGAAGCCGCTGAGGACACTGAGGGGAACCAGCGTGCCGATGTAGTGGTAGGGCCAGAGGCGGCCCTGCACCCAGGTCATGGCGAAGGCGCAGAGTAGCCAGAGCGCAATCAGCAGCGTCGCTCGCGTCCGCTCACGCAGTGCAATGTAGACGAGGGCGAGGGCAGGCAACAGGTAGTAGACACGCAGGTGCAAAAGGTTGTCTCCCGCCCGCCCAAGTGCATTAGCCGCTGCTACTCCCAGGTCGCTACCCCCTTGCCCGTAGAAGAAGTTGGCGACAATCGACACGTCCACCGCCTCACGAAGCGCACCCTGCAACGCGAAGTAGACCACGAAGGGCAGGATCGCTAGCCCCACGCCTAGCACCGCCAACCCCAGCTTCGACAGCAGAGCCTGGACTCTGGCTTTCGGGTTTTGCAGGGTGCGGTCACGCAAGGTCGTGACCACTGCATAGACCGCTAGAGCAAACAGACCTACTACCGCTGTCACCTTGATCATGATAGCCAGCCCCGCCGCTAGCCCGGCTGCCAGCACCCACAATCGGGCGCGACCTGCTGAGCGTGAGCTAGTATTCTCGCTTTGGCGATATGCATAATAAGCGAGGATGAAGGGTAGCACCATGAAAGTCTCGCTCTCTGCCCCACTCCAAAAGTAGAGGGTGTTGAGCGCAGTGTGGAAGATCGCCCAGGTGATAGTAGCGCAGACTGCCGCCCGCCTACCGAACAGGTTGCTAACCAGCAGGTAGAAGAACGGTACGACTAGCAGGCTGTAGGCAAGATCGCCGCGCCGCACGCCCGCTTCACTCACCCCAAAGATGCGCTCGATAGCAGCATAGATGAAGAAAATAGCGGGGGTCTTATGTTCCCAGAACTGCGCGTAGGGAACCTGGCCGCGCAATACTGCCCAACCGCAGTAGGCAAAGATACCGTTGTCGCGACCCAGTGGGTAAGCAAGGCTGGGCCAGCCGACCAACAGCACGGCTAGCCAGCCACCACCAATGCCGAGCAGGGCAGATAGACGATCAGCAATTTTGGACATGAACCGATTATACCAAATTGAGCCAACCCTGCGGCCAACGGTTTGCTGCCACCAACCTTCACTTACCGCTCTCCAGCCCGAAAGTTTGACTCGCGCCCCCAGCTGTAGTATACTCTGGCCCGATGGAGCAGAAGCAATGAGGTGGGCTAATGGCTAAAGTAGTCCGTTTGAGGCTGCGAACCGGGGCGGGTTGACCACTGGCAGATAATGAGAAAGGTACAGAGTTCATGGCGAACGCGATTGACTTGTTGAACAAAGGAAAGCTAGCCGCTACTAGTGGGCAAAAAGACCTGGCCCGTGAAGCCTTGCAGCGCGTGGTTGAAATGGAGCCGAACAATGAAGAAGCCTGGCTCTGGCTCAGTGGGGTTGCCAGCAACCTGACAGCGATGAAACAGGCTTTGCAGCACGTTCTTGCCCTGAATGCCAACAATCAGCAGGCGAAGGAGGGTATGGCCTGGGTGCAGCGGCGCGAGGAGCAGATTCGCGCTATGCAGGCTGGGGCCGCTCCTATCTCCGCTGCTACCATCCCTGCGGCCACCCCCACCCAGCCTGCGGCTAATATGCCGCTCAATGAGACCTTCACCCCTGAAGAAGAAGGCAGCCTGGGCGCAGACGAGAAGGAGGAGGACTCGGTGATCGCCCCCAGGCTGGAGGCTGGGGCCGAACCGCTCTACCCCAACGCGGGCCTGAACCTGCTGTTCCGCTCGGTCGAGAAGGTGACCGGCGAGAAGGGGGTCAACGCTCTGCTCAACACCAGTGGTCTACACAAGTATGTGAACAACTATCCCCCTAATGATATGCGGTTCATCATCCCCTACAGTGAGTACAGCGCATTTGGGCGGGCGATGGAGGATTTCTATGGGCGCACCACCAAAGCCTTGCAACTGAAGGTGGGCCGCGAAATCTTCAACTACGGCCTGAACGAGCAGCCCCGTATGCTAGGCGTAGTCGGTGCAGCAATGAAGTTCATGCCGCTGGCGATGAAGATGAAGCTGACACTGAACAAGATGGTCAGCACCGCTCGTGGCCTCAATGTGCCAACCCACCTGGACGAGGATAATGATTCCTACTACTATGTAATGGAAGTCTGCCCCTACTGCTACAACCGCGAGACGCAGGTTGGCTGCAATGCCCTCTCTGGCACGATCCAGACTGCCCTCAACTGGGCGACCAGCAAGAACTTCCATGTCGAGGAAGTTGATTGCCGAGGCAAGGGTGGCAAAGCCTGCTCCTACCGCGTCGAGCGAAATCCTACCGAAGCCTAAAGCCAGCGGGTCGTGGAGGGATAGTAGCAGTGGACGAGCAGGTGGCTAGCATAGTCAACATCGAGACGGTTAGCGGCCAGACGGTGGTGGTGGGTAACAATACCATTGTCAACCAGGGTGAGACTGCCTACGATGTGCGTGGCCTGCCCAACCCCTACCTCGGCCTGAGCAGCTACACCTATGCCAACCGCGCCATCTTCGCTGGGCGCGAACGCAACATCGCCGCCGCCCTCGCCAACCTGACCAATGCGGCCAACCCGCAGCAGCTCACCTTTGTCACTGGCGCGTCTGGCAGCGGCAAGTCATCCTTTGCCCAGGCCGGATTGCTACCTGCCCTAGAAGCCTTCTACCAGGGGCGTGGCCTGGCGGTGCGTTGGGCAGTCTTCCGCCCCGGCCAGCACCCGCGCACCGCCCTTGCTGACGCACTAATCCAGACCGGGCTGGCCCAGGGATTGGCAGTTGACTTGCAGGCGAAGCTGGTCAACGCCCAGGCCGTTAATGATCTACTCGCCAGCACCCCTCGCCAGCAGGTCAACATCCTTGTGCTAGACCAGTTCGAGGAGTTGTTCAGCCAGTCTGAGGCGGATGAGCGCGGCCTCTTGCTGATTACTGCCGCAACCCTGTCACCCTTCCGCACCAGCCACACCCACATCATTGCTACCGTGCGCTCTGACTACCTGCCCGCCCTCTTTGGCTATCCGTCGCTCTACGAGGTCAGCAAGCAGGGCGTAGACTTGCGGGCGATGGCGGTGGACGAGTTGAAGGCGGCGATACAAAAGCCATTGCAACTGAGTGCGTCGCACAAGCAGTTTGAGCCTGCCCTACTAGAACGGCTGGCGGTGGACACTGCCGCCGACGCAGCCTACCTACCCCTCTTGCAGGTGACGCTAGAGGAGTTGTGGCGGGGAGGGCTGCTGATGCTAGCCCAGTATCACGACCTCACCTTCGCTCTGCGCCAGCGCGCCGCCGACGTGCTTACCTACAGCGACTACGCCGGGGTCAGGCAGCAACTACGCCCACTCAGCGAGCAGCAGACGATCATCAGCATCTTTCTTGACCTGGTTCAGGTTTCCCTTGACGACCAGCTAGCCGACGTACGCTGCCAACGCGGCTACGATGAACTGGTCGGCACCTCAGCGGAGCGGGTGCGCCTGCTCAAGGACTTGAGTGATGCCCGCCTGGTCAGCATCAGCCGCGAGCAGGAACATAGCCGGGTAGACCTGATCCACGAGACCCTGATTCGCAACTGGCCCTACCTGCAAGCGGCGATCAAGGATGAACGGCTGAACTTGCAGCAGCGCGAACGCTTCGAGCAGAGCCTGGCCGAGTGGGTGGCACATAACAAGCGGGCTGATTACTTGCTAGCGGGCGTGTGGCTGGCGGAGGCGCGTGCCTTGCAAGAGCGCGACGATGTGGCCCTACATAGTGCAGCCGCCCGCGATCTGCTAGCCCGCAGCACTGCCGATGCTGAAGCCGTGCAGCAACGCCAATTGAAGCTGGCCCAGGACGCAGCGGCCTCGGCGCAACAGGCAGCGTTCTTCTCGGAGCGAGCGCGCAAGAACGCAGAGACCATCACCAGGCGCACTCGGATCGCTAGCGCAGCGGTCTCCATCTTTCTGATCATCTCCTTGCTGCTCACCTTCTTTGCCTACGGTCAGTACATCGAGGCGCAGAAGCAGACGAATGAGGTGACAGCCCAGCGGCAACAGGTGTTGGCCGCCTACCTCAACCTGGCGGCTAGCACCAAACTGCGCCAGAACAACCCGCTCGGCGCACTCCGCCTGATCCTTAGTGCTTACGACAAGGCGACTCCCGAACGGCGGCGGGAGAAGGGCTACGTAACCTTGTTGAGTCTTACGCTTGAGCAGTCTAGCATAGGGCAGACGCTCTTTAAGTACAGACCACCACGCAGCGCAGCGATCAGCAGTAGCCATCGTAGCGGCTTGTTCCTAAGCCCTCAGTTCGACATCGGCGAAGGGGGCAGCTTCGGCATGGCCCACCTGACCATCAGCCACGACGGTCGCCACATCCTTGCCACCCTCAATCGGCTACTGCTGCTGGCTGATGCTGAGGGCAACCTGCTGGCTCTGCTCGTCCCCCCAGCGGGGCCGCCAGGCGATGGTATCGACGACGATCCGAGCGCAAGGCTAGGCTTGCCCGTTAGCACCGCAATCTTTGCCGCTGACGACCGTAGTGTACTATTGGCTGACCAGCTAGAGTTTGCCAGCTCTAGCGGCGGGCCGGGGGCTGGCAGCGTGATCCAGTGGGATATCACCAACCCCCCTACCGCGCAGGAAGCGGCCAAGTTCAGCCAAGTAGACCAGCTACCACCAATCAAAGGCACTATGCTACTCAGCACCAGGCAGACCTTCGCCACCAACATTGCCGTCAGCCCAGACAATCGGCTGCTGCTGACCAGTGGCATCAGCGGCACAGCCACCATCTGGCAGCGTGATGGTTTGCGCCAGGTTGCCAGCCTGCCAGACAACAGCCTGTTCGTCACTCCCGCCTTCAGCCTTGACAGCCAGCGGGTGCTAACCATCAGTGACAGCAAACACGCCGCCCTGTGGCAGATCAGCGGCCCAAGCTCACGCTTGCTAACCACGCTGGCCCACACCGCAACAATCACCACGGTAGCCTTCGGCCCTGACGGGCAGATGCTCACCCTCAGCGGCGGTCAGCTACACTTGTGGGACAAGGTGGGCCAGCCACTTGCCAGCAACAGCTATGCCAGCACCCCCACCCCCGACGACCAGGTATCGGGCAACAAAGAAGGAGCCAGCTTCAGCCGCGACGGTAAGCAGATCATCATTGCCAGTAGCGATGGCCTATTTCTCTTTGCGGCTGACGGCAAGCTGGTCAGCAGATTGAGCAACGACCGCAGCAGCGATGCCACTTTCGGCCCTGGTGGGCTGCGTATCCTTGCGGTACAGGCTGGCGCGGCTCATCAACACTTTAGCAATCTAGAGCGATTGCAGCACGCAGCAGAGTGCCGCGAGGCAGCCACCCCCCTCGGCATCCAGCAACGCAGGACAGTGGACGCAACCCTGGCGGAGTTCAACCAGCCGCCCTCCGACCCCGCCGCCGAGGCAGCCGCCTGCAAAGAGGGCTTTGACTGGGCGCAGCAGTAGAATCCACGCCGCTGCACCGCTTCTAACCCAGCACAATTGCGGGCTGACCATCGGCGTATGGTATAATAGAGAGCGACATAAGGGTTTGATGCTAATGAGAGAGATCAGAGAGAGATCGTAACCACCAAATGCAGACCGCCGAGATCAAGCAGAGCCAGCCTATTTTGCTCACCAGCCCTTTTGCTGGCCCTACCAACTTCTGGAGCCTCAGCTTGATCGAGCTTGAGGAGCGGATGATAGCCTGGGGCCAACCTGCCTACCGCGCCCGCCAGATATTCCAGTGGGCGTACAAAGAGATGGCCGCCGACTTCGCTAGCATGGCGAACCTGCCGAAGGAGTTGCGCGCCCGCCTAGCCGAGGAGTTCAGCCTCACCACGATCACCCCCGCCCGCGACCTGATCAGCAGTGACCGCCAAACCTACAAGGCTCTTTTGCGCTTGCATGACGGTGACGTGATCGAGAGCGTGCTGATGCTCTATGAGGATCGAGCCACCGTCTGCGTCTCGTCTCAGGTTGGCTGCGCTGTTGGCTGCCCATTCTGCGCTACTGGGCAGATGGGGTTGGTTCGCAACCTTACGGCGGGCGAGATCGTCGAGCAGGTGGTCTACTTTAATCGCTACCTGCGCACCTGGCAACAGCAGCCAGATGAGCGGTTGCGCGTGCCCACCAATGTTGGTGGGGTGAACAATATTGTCTTCATGGGTATGGGTGAACCGCTGGCGAACTACAAGAACCTCTGGCGCGCAATCCGCAACCTCAACTCGCCGAGCGGCATGGGCCTGGGGGCGCGGCGGCTGACTGTCTCCACCTCTGGCCTGGTGCCGAAGATTGAGCAGTTTACGGCAGAGCCAGAGGAAGTCAACCTGGCGATCAGCCTACACGCCGCCAACGATGAGCTACGCAGCCAGATGGTGCCGATCAACAAGCGGTATCCCCTTGCCCAACTGATGGCAGCGTGCCGCGCTTACATGGACAAGACCCACCGCCGCCTCAGTTACGAGTACGCGCTGATCGAGGGGGTCAATGACGCGCCAGAGCAGGCCGAGGAACTGGCCCGTCTGCTACGCGGCCAACTATGCCACGTCAACCTGATCCCGCTCAATCCGGTTAAGGACACGGGCTTCGAGCGCAGCACCCGCGACCGCATCCGCCGCTTCCAGGACGGACTAACCTACTACAACATCCCCAATACTGTCCGCAGCGAGAAGGGAGCCGATATCCAAGCCGCTTGCGGCCAACTGAAGGCCGAGCAGCAGGGGTTGACCGAGAAGGTAGAGGGAGCAGTAGCGGGCGACGAGCAGGTTGGCGAACTGTTATAGGCACCAATAGGGGAGTTCGTCTTCAGCGACTCGCCGGGTCGAGCAAGATGACACAGGGAGCAAAACTTTGGCAAGCGAACCCCACCGCAAGCTGATAGCCTTCCTTACCGCACAGCAGGCCGAGTACCAACTGATCGCGCATCAGGCGGCGGGCCTATCTGTCGAGGTTAGCCAGGCGCGTGGCACCGACCTGCACCAGGACGCAAAGGCTTTGCTGCTAGAAACCAGCGGCGCAGCCAGCCCTTACGTGATTGCCGTCACTCCCGCCGACTTGCAGGTACACACCAAACGGCTACGCAAGAACCAGGGCTGGCGTGACGCGAAGCTGGCTGACCGCGAAACCGTGCGCCGCATCACTGGCTGCGAAATTGGCGAAGTGCCACCCTTTGGCGAACTGTTCGGCCTACCCACCTACGTGGATGAGCGGCTGTACGACAACCTGGTGATCGCCTTCAACGCCGCCGACCTACACTGCTCAATCCTGATCTCGGCTAGCGAGTTTCGCCGTATCAGCGGCGCGACGGTGGATCGCTTCGCCCGTAGCCGCGACGGGGCTGGGGGTGAGGGCTGATGTCGCTAGTGGTGCGAGAGCGATTGCTGGCCCTGTTGCAAGAGCGCGGCGCAGACTATAGGCTGATCGAGCATCAGGCGGCGCGCAGTGCACCAGACGTAACCGCTCTGCTCAATATCCAGCCGCACCAGGGAGCGAAGGCGATCCTACTGGGGGTGGAGGGGGTAGTGCAACCCTACGTGCTGGCAGTGCTGCCGGGCGACAGTCGCATTGACCACAAGCAACTACGCCACTTGCTAGCCTCGCGCACCGTGAAGCTGGCTGACCCTGACAGCGTGCAGCAAGTAACCGACTGCGAGATTGGCTCGGTGCCACCTTTCGGCGAACTGTTCTCTATCCCCACCTATGTGGACGAGGACTTGTTCAACAACGAACAGGTTGGCTTCAGCCCCGCTGTGCTGGATGCCAGTGTACTGATGCCAGCGCAGGAGTTTCGCCGGGTGTTGCGAGCCACGGTAGTACGTCTTAGCAAGCGGGACTAGGCGAACTGCGAAGCTGCGACCACCGTGCTAGCCAGCATCGCCAATTGCGTAAGCAAAGAAACAGAGCCGAACGACCGTTTGTTTCAACTATTAGCAGCAGACGGCACTGGTGTAGTGCCTTCAGCAGCAACCCCCCACAGCCGGAACAGCTTGCGGGCTACCGCATCGAACCAGGGGTAGACGGTGGCGACGTAGGCGAAGCCGAACAGCCCGCCGGTGAAGCTCCGTAGCCACGGGTTGCTTTCGCGCCAGCCGAGCATCTGCGTGAGGCCGTCGAGCAGCAACGGCACGCTGAGCAGGATCAGCCACCGCCAGGGTACGTATTGAATGCGTCGCCCGCGCCGCAGCCCTGCGTAGATCAGCCCACCGGTCAGCATTGCGCTGTAGATTGCCAGGCAGCGTTGGCAGAGGCACATCTGGTAGCCAAATACGTAGTAGGAGTGGGTCGGCACCTGGTCGCAGATCAGGGTTAGCAAGTTGAACAGCCACGTTCCTGCCCCCACCTGCCCATTGCTGAGCAGCCAGGGGCCAAGCAGGGTGGCAGCCAGCAAGATATAGGCGTAGAACAGGTTGCTGAGCAGCAGCCAGTGGCGGAAGAAGCTGACCACCAGCCAGCGCAGCCCACCCAGGAAGCCCCGGTTGAAACGCTGGCGGGCGGCCCCCACCCGCAACCGTTCTGTTTCGGTCAGCGTGCTGACGCGGGCCACGTATTCAGCGCGGCTCTCACCCACTAGCTGCTCGATTGGCTGTAGTTCGCTCATCGTAATTACCTCTCAACTTGATCAGAGGATGAACTTGCTCAAGTCCTCATCTTCTACCAGGTCGGTGATGCGCTGGTCTACATAGGCTGCGTCCACGACGAAGCGTTCACCGGGTCGCTCTGGTGCGTCAAAGGAGATTTCCTCCAACACCTTCTCGATGATCGTGTGCAGGCGGCGTGCGCCAATGTCCTCTGTGCGCTCGTTCACCTCGGCGGCAACCTCGGCCATGCGGCGCAGGCCGTCGCTTGTAAACTCCAACTCCACCTGCTCGGTCGCCAGCAACGCAACGTACTGTTTGGTCAACGAGTTCTCTGGCTGCACCAGGATCGCCTCCAGGTCGTCCTGGCTGAGGCTATCCAACTCCACGCGCAAGGGAAAGCGGCCCTGCAACTCTGGGATCAAGTCGGAGGGCTTCACGTCATGAAAAGCACCGGCAGCGATAAAGAGGATGTGGTCGCTCTTGACTGGGCCGTAGCGGGTATTAACCGTTGAGCCTTCGACAATAGGTAGGAGGTCGCGCTGAACCCCCTCGTTAGACACGTCTGGACCCACCTCCACCTCGCTGCCCACGATCTTGTCCAGTTCGTCCAGGAAGACAACCCCGTGATCCTGCACCCGCTTGATTGCCTGCTCGATGATTGCGTCAAAGTCCAGCAGCTTGTGCGACTCCTCGTGGGTGAGCAGGCGGCGGGCTTCACGCACGCTCAGCTTACGCTGGCGATGACTGCCCCCCCGCCGCAGACCCTCCATGAAGTCGTGGAAGCTCTCTGGCAGGTCGTCGCTACCCATGCCCGGCATGAACTCGACCATGCTACCGATCTCCTCGGCATCCAGGTCAATCTCGATAGTCTCCTCCTCAAGCTGCTGGCTGGCGAGTAGCTGGGCCACCTGCTGGCGTTGGGCGCGTAGCTTGCGCTCCTGGGCAGGATTGCGCTTGGCCTCGACGGCCTCGCGCTTCTCCCCCTCAATCTCATCGCCAGCAGGCTGGGCGGGCTTGCGGCGCGGCTTTTGCGGCTCGCTGGCCCGGTTGCGGCTGGCAACGATGTAGGTGATCAGCTTCTCGTTCGCCTGCTCCTCTGCCTTGCCCTTCACCTCAATCAGCTTCTCGTCGTGGACAAGACCAAAAGCGATGTCGGTGAGGTCGCGGATAATACTCTCCACATCGCGGCCCACATAACCTACCTCGGTGAACTTGGTCGCCTCTACCTTGATGAAGGGTGCATCGATCAGCTTGGCAACGCGCCGCGCAATCTCGGTCTTGCCCACCCCGGTCGGGCCGATCATCAGGATGTTCTTGGGGCTAACGTCGTCGCGCAGCTCCTCGGCAAGCTGCTGCCGACGGTAGCGGTTCCGCAGGGCGACAGCGACAGCTCGCTTGGCGGCGGGTTGGCCGACAATATAGCGATCCAGAGCCGCAACTATCTGGCGCGGAGTGAGCGCAGCCAGACGGATAGCAGCCTGTTGCTCGGCAGGGCTGAGAGACTGATCGCTACTGCCCCCTGGCCCGCTGTTGGGGGTTGGCTGCTCGGCGGTCGCTGGCTCTGGGGCAGTCGCTGGCTCGACGTGCAGTTGTTCATTGGGGCTGCTAATCTTTTCGTTCGTCGTCATTTTTATCTTCTTCGTCATCATCGTCATCATCGTCATCATCATCGTCGTCATCGTCGGTAGCTACCTTGCCTTCGGGCAGAGGCAGATCAGCAGGAGCGTCACCGTCGCTCGCGCTCGCACTAGTGCCATCGGCGTTAATCACGTTGACAGTGAGGGTGTTGTTGGTATAGAGGTCCATGCGGGCAGCAATCTGCATGGCGGTGCGCGCAATCTCCTCAGCCCCCATCTCGGTGTGGTTGAGCAAGGCGAGGGCGGCAGCCTGGGCGTAAGGGCCACCAGTGCCGATAGCGACCACGCCCTCATCTGGCTCAATAATATCGCCATCGCCAGAGAGAACCAGAATATACTGGCTGTCAGCCACCACCAGTTGCGCTTCCAGGCGGCGCAAAGCCTTGTCGCTGCGCCACTCCTTGCCCAGTTCAACGGCAGCACGTCGGAGGTTGCCATGATACTGCTCAAGCTGGCTCTCGAACCGCTCTAGCAGAGTGAGTGCGTCAGCAACAGCCCCAGCGAAGCCGGCAGCCACCCGATCCTCGTAGAGGAAGCGAATCTTGTGCGCCGAGTGCTTCATCACCACATCGCCGAACGTCACCTGCCCATCACCAACCACCGCCACTTGATTGCCACGCCGCACTGCCAGGATCGTTGTCAAATTGTGGTACTCCCTTTGTCATAATCTTGATGCTGCTTGCAGCACAACGGCCTGCGAGCAGCAAGTACCATCCATTATACCAGCTTTGGCCGAAGATGCAAGGGGTTGGCAACCGTGTATCCTTGGAGCGTTGCGCAGAGCGATGTAGCTAGCTGCTCCCCACAACCAGTAGCTACAAGGCAAAGAGAAGGGGCTGGAAACTGGTTAGCTTCCAACCCCTCTGCTCTGATCAGCGCAGTTCAGGCCTGCGCCAGCTGCACTGTGGGGTGTTGGGGAGGTAGGGTAGCCAACTGGTCACGCACCTGCCCAGCCAGAGTGGCAAACGCTTCTGGGTTGTTGACTGCCAGATCAGCCATCACCTTGCGGTCGAGGACGATCCCGGCTAGCTTGAGGCCATAGATCATCTCGCTATAAGACATCTGGTGCAGGCGAGCAGCAGCATTGATGCGCGTAATCCAGAGGCTTCGCATATCACGCTTCTTGGTGCGGCGGTCGCGATACTGGTAAGCCAGAGCGTGAAACAGGCTCTGCTTGGCACTGCGGTGTAGGCGGCTGCGTGTACCCTTAAACCCCTCGGCCATATTGAGGACTTTTTGGCGGCGGTGGCGGGATGCAGGCCCGTGCTTGACACGTGGCATGGTTCGAGTTGCTCCTTATCTAATATAGTCACTTGCCCGCCTGCGGTGTTCGCAACGAACTTTGCAGGGCCATCAGCGACGGGAACCGAACAGCCGCTCTTCTGGGCGGCGGCTGCTTGCTTGTCAATCCCTCACCCCTTCCCCTTGCAGAGGCTGGGCAAGGGTAGGTGATCAGTCAATCGCGCCATAGGGCAGGTTGCGGCGCGCTATGCGAGCCTGGCCTGCTCCTACCGGGTACATCTTGTCGAGAGCCTGCTTGACCCGCAGCGGCTTGCGGCGGCGGAAGTGGCTCTTACCCCCTTTGGTGCGTAGAACGAGGCCACCGCCAGTGATCTTGAAGCGGCGGCGCGCCCCCTTGTGGGTCTTGAGCTTGTACTTGGTGGACATCAGCTATCCCTTCGCTAAAATCGCCCTTTTTGGGCAAAACTAAGGCAAACGCAAACGTAGACCGCCTGCGAAACGCCCCAGCATTATACCAAACCAGATGCGTCCCGGTCAAGCAACAATTAGCACGCAGAGACACCCTGCTTGTATCAACCAGGGTGCTTCAATGTGTTAGGCTGCTCATGCGCTCAGGTCTGCGCCGCAGCCGCCAGGCTAGGGCTGCCATTCTCTGCGTGCTAGTTGACCTCGGCCACTGTGCTGTCGCGGTTGCCATTGTAGAAGGCGATACGCCCAGCAATCTGCTCATACCCAGCCTTTGGCTTGTCGTAGACCCAGCCAATGTCGCGGGCGGTGGTAGCACCGTCTTGCAGATCGACCCAGAAGCAGACCCCCTTGTAGGGGCAGGTGTAGGTGCGCTCGGTGACCTTCAGTACCGCCATGTTGACCTGGGCAGGGTCGAAGTACCAATTGCCCTCGAAGTAGAGTAGTTGCTCTGGCTCACTGCCCTGGGCCAGCACTGTGCCAGCCTTGTCCTTGATCGTTACAGCCCGGTTTGCCATCTCTGTTCTCCCTCATAGTAATAACATTCTTATAGGAAGATGCGTGCCACGCCTCAGGCCAGCAAGCTCTCCACCTCGGCCAGGGTAGCAGCTCGCAGGGCGGCAGCGGCCAACTCGCGGCAGCGGGCGGCACTGCTAGCCCGCACCACTGCCTTGACTGGCAGCAGCGAGGGGGCCGCCATGCTAAGTTCATCCACCCCCAAACCCAGCCAGAGTGGTGTCAGTTGAGAGTCGCCCGCCGCTTCTCCACAGATGCCCACCCAGCGGCCCTCGGCATGGGCGGCCTCAACGACGCGAGCCACAGCGCGTAGGAGGGCAGGTTGCTTTGCGCTGTAGAGGCTGGCAACGTGCGGGTTGCTGCGGTCGGCGGCAAGCACGTACTGGGTCAGGTCATTAGTGCCAATGCTGAAGAAATCAGCCTCCCGCGCCAGCAGATCAGCCATTAGCACTGCTGCTGGTACTTCTACCATGATGCCAACCTCTACCTCTGCTACCCCGGTTGCAGCCTGTGCCTCTGCCAGCAGCTTGCGGGCAGCACGCAGTTCCTCCACTGTCGTGACCATCGGGAACATGATGCTCAGCTTACGGTCTGCGGCCTTGAGGATCGCCCGCAACTGGCTGGCTAGCAGAGCAGGGCGATCCAGACCCACCCGCAGCCCCCGCCAGCCGAGGAAGGGGTTGGCTTCGGTGGGGAAGGCTAGCCAAGCTGGGGGTTTGTCGCCACCCAGGTCGAGCGTACGGATCACGATCTCCCTACCAGGGAGAGCAGTGAGGATCGCAGCATAGGCGGCGGTCTGCTCCGCCTCCGTCAGTTCGTGTTCGCCAAAGAGAAACTCCGTCCGTAGCAGCCCAATCCCCTCCCCGCCCGCCGCCGCGATAGCCTCTGCGTCAGCGACCGAAGTGGCATTACCGACTAGCCGCAGGCGGTAGCCATCGCTAGTTATAGCGGGTAGGTCGCGCAGGCTGGCGAGTTGAGCAGTGGCTTGCTGTTCGCTGGCTGCCTGCTGCTGGTAGTGGGCGAGGGTGGCTGGAGCGGGATTTAGGAGCAGGCGGCCACTCGTGCCATCCAGCACGGCGGTCGCCCCATCATCGCTCTGGGGCCACTCGCGCAGGCCAACAACGAGTGGGATAGCACGGGCGCGGGCCAAGATAGCCGCGTGTGAGGTTGGCCCACCCTCTAGCAGGCCAATGCCCACCACATTCCGCAGCCCTGCCGTCTCTGAAGGCGAAAGGTCGGGGGCAAGCAAGATGGTAGGTGCGCTCAGACGGCTAAAGTCCAGGGGGGGTGGCGCGCCTTGCAAGATGCGGACGACGCGGCGGGCAACGTCCAACACGTCGGCGGCCCGTTCTCTCAGGTAGGGGTCATCGAGGCTGGCTAGCATTGCGCTGACGGCCTGGGCGGTCGTCAGGATCGCCGCCTCCGCCGAGGCCGCCTGGCTGCGGATCAATTCCAGCGCACCGTCAATCAGTTCAGGGTCTTCAGCCATCAACTGCTGCGCCTCAAAGATGCCCGCCTCCGCTCCGCCCAGTGTCGTGCGCGCTTCAGCGGCCAGCGCAGCAATCTCCGTGCTGGCCTGGGTTAGAGCGAGGTGCAGCCGCTCCTCCTCTGCCGCGCTATCCACTGCGGTGGGGGCGTAGCTGGCAACCGGCGACCCGGCATAGCGCAGCAACACACCAATGCCCACTCCATGCACGACCGCCTGCCCTTGCAAGACCTGCTCCTCAGCCATAGTCAGTCCTTATCCGTTTTATTGCGCCCGCCCCGACTGCATGGCTCAGGCAGTCTGTACCTTAGCCAACGTGTCGGCAACAGCGCGCAGGATCAGGGCAGTAGAGGTTGCACCAGGGTCCTGGTGGTCGCGGCTGCGCTCGCCGAGGTAGCTAGCCCTCCCTTTGGTGGCGATCAGCGGGATTGTGGCGCGCATCCCCTGCTCGGCGGCGGTGGCAGCGGCAGCGAAGGCTTCGGTGGGCGACTGGCCCGCATCCGCAGCCGCTTTAAGCGCATCCTGGGCGGGAACGAGCGCATCTAGCATCGTCTTTTCGCCAGTCTCAGCCTTGCCACGCATCTTGATCCCCTCAACGAAGGCAGCCATTGCGGCCACCGCGTCAGCCATCGTCAGGCTACTCTTGCCAGCCAGAGCGGTGCCAGCCCGTAGGAAGCCAGTGCCGTAGAGAGGGCCGCTGGCCCCACCAACAGTGGAGATCAGAGTGCTGGCGACTAGCTTGAGCATCGCGCCAATATCGCTCTGCTCAGTCCCAGCTAGCTTCTGGCGCACAGCCTGGAAGCCGCGATCCATGTTCGCCCCGTGGTCGGCATCACCAACTGCTGCGTCGAGGTCGATCAGGTACTGGCGGTTCTCGTGGATCACATCAACAATATGTTCGAGGCAGGCCAAAGCTGCCCGGCTGTCAATTTCTTGCATGGTGTCCTCTATGATCGGCTTTGGCGATATGTATTGGAGACTGCTTTCTGGTCAGCGATAGGGGTGAACAAGCTGCCCACCCCCACCTGGACTACTACTTACATCCCCCAGCGCAGGCCAGCAGTCAGCACCGGCGCGTCCCAGAGGCCGAGCATCTCATCGTCGGCGTTGACCAGGGTGATCGAGCAACCCTGCATCTCCAGCGAAGTGATGTAGTTGCCAACCAGGTTGCGGGCGATCTTCACCCCCATGCCGTCAAGGATGTGGGCCAGCTTGCGGTAGACGATGTAAAGTTCGATCTGCGGCGTGCCACCCATACCGTTGACCATTGCGATCACGTTGTCACCCCGTTTGAGGCCGAGGGCTTCGATCACTGGCATCGCCAGCAACTCAGTAACCTCGTCGGCTGGGGCCATCTTCATACGGGTGCGGCCTGGTTCGCCATGGATACCAATGCCGATCTCCATCTCGTCGTCGCCAATCTCGAAGGTCGGCTTGCCAGCGGCAGGTACTGTGCAACTGGTCAAAGCCATGCCCATACTGCGGCCCATATTGTTGACCTTGCGACACATCTCAGCAACGGTGTGCAGGTCAGCCCCTTTGTCTGCCAGTGCGCCAACGATCTTCTCGGCCAGCACCGTCGCGCCTACCCCGCGTCGCCCTGTGGTGTAGAGGCTATCCTTCACCGCCACGTCGTCGTCAATCACTACCGACTCGACCTGGATGTTATCGGCAGCGGCCAGTTCGGCCCCCATCTCAAAGTTCATGATGTCGCCAGTGTAGTTCTTGACGATGTGCAGCACGCCTGCGCCGCCGTTAACCGCAATGGTCGCAGCTTGCATCTGGTCCGGGGTGGGCGAGGTGAAGACCTGCCCAGCGCAAGCAGCGTCCAGCATCCCATGCCCGACATAGCCACCATGCATCGGCTCGTGGCCGCTGCCACCACCAGAGATGATACCAACCTTGCCCTGGATCGGGGCATCCTTGCGGATGATCAGCCGGTGTTCGGCATCAATGCGCACGAGATTGGGGTGGGCAAGGGCGATCCCTTCAAGTTCCTCGTTAACTACGTCATCGGGGTTGTTGATCAGCTTCTTCACTGTACGGTTCCTTCCTTGGATGTGTCAGCGGATTGGTCATCTTGATCGCCGATCAGATGCTCTGCAATGAGCATCGCCAGGGTAGCCGCCAACGCCGCTACTTCGTCGTCGCCGTGAGCGGTAAGGGATACGGTTGAGCCATGCCTGACCCCCAGGGCAAGGAGCGCAGTAATGCTCTTTGCGTTTGCGTGGCGGCCAGTGCTGGGCAGGGTAAGGGTGATAGTAGAACGGTAACGGTTGGCGGTTTGCACCAACTGGGCGGCAGGTCGAGCGTGGATACCTAGCGGATCGACGATCTGGACTTCTTTGCCCTGCATAAGCTGGCTCCCTAATTGACGTTCTTCGGCATCTGGCGCGCTTCCTCAATGGCAACCAGCAGTTCAGCAAGCGACTGGCCGAGACCGGATTGGATCGCCGCCAGCACTGCACCTTCTACCAATGGCACGTCGCTCATCCGCACATGGCTGCGCTCCTCGTCGCTCAGTTGCTCCAACGCAACCTCAGCATTGAGGACTGCGCTACCCATGTCCAGTAGGATGACCACGCCATCTTCGCTATAGGTCTCGTGGATTGCCGCCAGGATTTTGGCAGCAGAGGTGCCGAGACCGCCATCGTCAGTGCCGCCCGCCACTGCTATGGGTGCGTCGCGGGCCATCTGGCCGATCAACTCCTGAAGACCTTCTACCAGCTTTGCGCTGTGTGACACCAGCACGATGCCAACCATAAAGGTTTTCCCTTCCTCACCACTCGGTTTTGCGGTTTGTTGCTTGTTCCCTATTATAAACTGGCTGTCAAATCCTGGACAGGACGCAGCCTGGGGGTAGTCAAGCCAACCAACGCCTGCAACCGATTACCGAAGTGCGCCCGTCCTGAACCTGCCCCGCTAGCAGCGCAACAGGCTTAGGGCCGCAGTGCTTGCTCACAACAAGGGCAGTAGCGGCTGCTGAACAACTACGTTGCAGGTGGAAGGGAGACATGGTAGAATAACAATGCTGCTACTCTCTCGTTCTGTATTAGCGCACGGTACTAGCAGGTTTCTGGATTGGAGCATGGTAATGGCAATGCAGGGCGTAGCCGGGCTGATCATCTTCGACCTGGAAGGGACGCTGATCTCGCCCTACATGAAGAACCCCAACCGCGAATACCATCGTTGGCACTTGCTGCCTGGGCGGGCCGAGCGGCTGCGCCAGTTGCAAGCTGAGGGCTGGGTTATTGGGGTGGCTAGCAACCAGGCCGGGGTTGCCTTCGGCCACATCGTCGAAGCCGACTTCCAGCGCAAGATCGCCGAGGTAGCCGAGCAGCTTGGCGTACAGTTTGAACACCGCGTCTGCTATCACCACCAACGGGCTACCATCTCCGTCTATCGCGACCCTCTGGGGGTGCTGCGCCGCAAGCCAGGGGGAGCAATGCTGGCTGAGTTGATGGCTGCCCACCGTGCGGCCGCCAGCCGCCAGTCCCTCTACGTCGGCGACGCTGAGGAGGACGAGCAGGCGGCCCAGCACGCTGGCATCCCCTTCACCTGGAGTTGGCACTTCTTTGGCGACGAGCAGCAGGGGGTCACTTACCACCTGCCCGTCGAGCGCATCTTCTAGCTGTCAACTCAAGCAGCCGGGTGTTGGCCGAACCATTCGAGCGTGTGTCGTACCGCCTCTAGGTGAGGAGTGAAGTGGAAATCTGGGTGAGCAGCCGCGAACTTGCTGCCGTCGATCATATACGGCTCGGCGAACTGGTACATCATCTCGGCGAACTCGCGGGCATTGCCATTGAACAGGCCACCGAAGCGCACAAACCACTGAGCCATTACTCCCACATTGAGAGGCTTGCCTGCCGCCTGGTAGACCAGGGCGAGGAACTGCCTGCCAGTGATTGGCCCAGCACCAGGGATTTGCCAACTCTGGCCGTAAGCAGCCGCGTTGTTCGCCAACAGCAGGCAAGCGGCAGCAGCATCAGCGTTGTAGAGCATCTCATGGGGTTGGTCGAGGTTGGCAGGCCAGCTAGCCTTCTTGCCCGCGAGTGCCGCCTTGAACAGCGGAGCGATCAGAGCGTTGGTCACATTGGGGCCGTAGAACTCTGGCATCCGCGGGATCACTACCTGCACCCTACCCGCCTGGTGTGCGGCTAGCATCTTTGCCTCTAGCTGGTTGCGAAGCTGGCCCTTACGGGTGTGTGCAGCAAGCGGGTGATCTTCTTTAACCGGTGGGTGCTGGAAGTGGCCGTAGCCGTAGAAGTTGCCAGCAAACAGCAGCTTTGCTCCGCTCTGCTCTGCCGCAGCCATGATGTTGTCGGCGATCAGGGGCATCTGGCTAAACCAATCAGCGTAGGGTACGTTGGCTATGTTGTAGAGGATGGCTGCCCCCTCGCTGGCCTTGCTCACCTCCGCCAGCTTGAGGGCATCGGCGGCGACGATTTCGGCCCCAGCAGGCAGTATCTCGCGGGCCTTAGCAAGGTTACGGACGACAGCGCGGGTTGGCTTGCCCTCCTTAACCAATTGGTTGACGATAGCATAGCCAAGTGCGCCGTTCGCACCGAATACTACGTGGGTCTGATTCATTGTTCTTTCCTCTCTGCTTTGCTGAAGGTTAATGGTCGACATTAGGGGGTGAGGCGGCTATTGTGAAACACGGTCAAACGTTGAACGTTGTTAACAACACGGCCAAAAAATAGCTAGTCAGCAGGTTTGATCACCCCCCAGCCATTGAGCAGGCTCTCACAGGCTTGCTGCACCAGGGCAGTAGTCTGCGGCCAGCCGCCACTGATCTGATTGCTGAGAGCGAGGGTGATCAGGCCATGGATAGTACCCCACATCATGTAGATCGCTGCATCCAGGTTAGCGATGCTGACCCCAGCAGCAGCAGCAGCAGCCTGCAAGCGGGGGCGGGTAATTTGGAACAATTCGCTGTTCTCCACCGGTTCGCTGAAGCGGCATGGCACACCATCCAGTCCGTTCATCACCCGGTAGCGTTCAGGGAACTGCTCGGCAAAGCGGCAGAAGGTTGGGGCAATACGGAGCAGAGCCTGCCGGGGCGAGTCGCCTGGTTGCGGTGCCTGACTAGCCTGCGCGGTGAGGATACCGTAGCCCTCAGCGATCAGTTCATCAAGGATCGCCTCCTTGCTCTCGAAATACTTGTAGATCAGCGGCGCGCTGTACTCAATCGCATCAGCGATCTTGCGGATGGTAACGTTCGGCCAACCCTCGGTAGCCGCTATCGCGCGGGCGGCTTGCAGGATGTTGTGCCGCATCAACAACTTTTCGCGTCCCCGTCGGGCTTCTGTGACCATCGTTTACTCCTTAACCTTACATTTACCATTTTAACACTGTTCACCAAGTTTGTCAATAGCTGGAAGGACAGTTTCTGCAAATTGAAGCACAACCACAGCAAAAAGCCACCCCCGATCCTACGAGGTGGCTTGCTACACTCTGCGAGCTAGAGACTGGGATTGTTGCTGTCGGTTGGGGCGATGGTAGTCGTGGTGGTTGTGGTGGTTCCGGCTAGCGGCGCGAGGGTATTGCCGTCGTCGGGGCTGGAGTGGCTGCCGTTGCCGTTGCTGCTAACGCGGGTGGCAGTGCTATCAACAGGGCGTAGGTGGCTAATCAGGTCGTTGACACGCACACCGGTTAGGGTCTCGAACATAGCAGGAACCTGGGCTACAATACGGGCCACATCACCGGTGATGCGGCTTGCGCCAGTATTATCGCTGTCACCAGTGCTGACGATAGTGATCTTATCCACGTTGTTGAGTGGGGCAGCAATGGCCCGCACGATCTCTGGCATCTGCGAAAGCAGCTTGTCCAGAATGGCGGCCTGGTTGTACTGGTTGAAGGCGGCGGCTCGCAGAGTCATCGCGTCGGCCTCAGCCTGGCCCTTCGCTCGGATCACGTCAGCCTCAGCCAAACCCTGGATACGGTTAGCGTCAGCGGCCCCAGCCCCCTGCGCCCTGGTTGCGGCGGCCTCACCCTCGGCCTCGATGGTGCGCCGCTGGCGTTCGGCCTCGGCTAGCGTCTGGATGCGCTGCCGCTCGATCTCGGCGGGCTTGAGGATAGTGGCGATCAGTTCGTTCTCGCGGCGTTGAATCTCGACCAACTGCACCCGCGTTTCCTCCTCGCGCCTGACCCGCTCGATCCGCACTTGCTCGATCACCACCTGCTGCTGCTGGATGTTAGCCTGGATGTCGTACGCCTTGTCGGCCTGGGCCTGAGCCGTGCGCACGCCCCCGGCGTATTCAGCCTTCTTCAACTCAAGGTCGCGCTGGGCTTCGGCCTGGCGGGTCTGGCTGGCAGTCTCGGCAATCACCCGCTCCTGGTTGGCAAGGGCGGCGGCAACCGAAGCTTCGCGGGCTGCCTGGGCGCGGCGCACTGCTGTGTCGCGGTCAGCTTCGGCAGAGGCGATGTCAGCATCACGGCGGATGCGGGCAATGTCAGGGCGGCCCATGTTAGAGATGTACTCGTTTTTGTCGCGCACCTCGCGGATGGTAAAGGAGATCACCTCCAGGCCCATCTTGTTCAAGTCTTCAGCTACGGTTGAGCGCATCTTGCTACCCACCATCTCTGGCTCCTTAACGATCTGCTCGACCGTAAGCTGCCCGACGATGCCGCGCAAGTGGCCCTCCATGACCAAGCGGATCAGGTTCTCACGCTCTAGTGGGTTCTTGTTCAGCAGTTGCTCGGCGGCGGTCAAAATGCTATCGCGGTCGCTCTTGATCTTCAGTTGGGTCACGGCCTCGACGGTGACGGCCACGCCTTGCAGGGTGTAGAGGTCTTGCTGAGGGGCGACATCGAACGACATTAGCTCCAGCGACAGTTCGCGCGCGCTCTGAATCCAGGGCAGCACGAAGGTAGCCCCAGCTTTGTGGACTTGTGCGCCACCACGCCCGTAGACGATCAACGCCTGGTTGGGGCCAACCTTGCGGTAGATGCTGAGCAGGCCAAAGATGATCAGGAAGAAGACGAGGGCGGCCATAGCCGCCAGGATCAGGATAGTTGGCTCCATGCTTAAACCTTCCTTCTTGGACAACAAAATTACTGCGACAAACGACCGGGTTGTGGGGCTTCTTCGGCTGGGGGGCTGAGGTCGGCGGGGTTGTTCGCGGCTAGGATTTCATCCACCGACTGCACGTAAGCCACTCCATGCTCGTAGCGCAGGACGACGACCTCGGTGCCACGGGGGATTGGGCGGCCACTGACACTGCGCGCACTCTCACCGCGGATTACGCCCGCCGCCCGATAGGTGATCTCGCCCATGCCATCGGCGAAGATAGTACTGGTTACGGTAGCTTTGCGTCCAGTCAGGTCAGCGTCGCTGCTACGCATCGGTGGGGTGCTAGACTTGACCAGGAAGCGGCTGAGGAAAGCAAAGACCAGTGCGCCACCGACCACGCCGACGGTGACAGCCAGCAGCAGGATTACGACACCCACTATGGGAGTATAGCTGTAGAGGATGTAGCCAGTTGCGCCAAACCAGGTGAGAAAGATCATCACCGTGCTGAGGTTGAAGGGGCTGATCCCTGGCGTGTTGTCTACCGTACCACTGGCATGACCCTGCCCACCAACGTGCGCGTGGGCAACGGCGTGACTAAGCTCCTTGACGCTGCCACCACCCGCGTGGTCGCTTGCGCCACCTGCGTGACCACCCGCATGACCACCTGCGTGACCGAGGTGGCCGACGTGCGCCCCACTACCACCCCCGCCCATGTCGTGGCCGAGGCCAAACAGGAAGGAGATAACCGTGAAAAAGAGGCCGAAGAAGGTACAGAACAGGTAAAAAGCTGCTTGCCCATCTTTGATGTTAAACAGGCTGTCCATGTTTGCTAACCTCATAAACCAGGAAGAACGTTTGCGGATCGCCACTCTACTAGTGTATACGCAATCGCAGCGCAGGATGTTACAAGATAGGCGGCGAGATTGGAGGAATGTGGAGCGGCGAAAATAACCGCTCACCATTGCAGCAGCCTGAACCACGAGCAGGCCGCCAAATATATATGTAACATCTAGCCACAGCAGGCGGTCTAAGCCAGTGCGCAGGTATATCGGGATTCGCCAAAGGATCACTCATCTGCTATAATTAGGGTGACACTAACGCCCGCAAAAGGGGGATTACCCAGCGAATGCTTGTAATTAAAGGTGGCCTGCTGATCACGATGGACGGTGACGATATTGAGGCGGGCAGCATCCAGATCGATCCTGCCACTGGTAAAATCGTGGCAGTCGGTAAAGACCTGCCCGTTGCCGAGGGCGACGAGGTGATCGAGGCTCACGGCAAGTTCATCCACCCCGGCTATATAGACACCCACACCCACGCGGGCATCCACGAGGAGTCCACTGGCAACGCGGGCAACGACACCAACGAGATGACTGACCCTATTGGCCCCCAGCACCGCGCCCTGGATGCAACCTTTATGGACGACGAGTCGTTCCGCGATGCGCTCAAGGCCGGGATCACCACCGTCCTCGTCACCCCCGGCAGCGGCAATCTGATGGGCGGCCAGTCGGTAGTACTCAAGACCTGGACTGCGGGGCCGGGCCACATCATAGATCATGCTGTGCTACGCGCCCCCGCTGGCATCAAGTGCGCCTTTGGCGAGAACCCCAAACGCGTCTACGGCGAGCAGAAGAAGAACCCATCCACCCGCCTTGGTAATGCCAGCCTGTTCCGCGAGACGCTCATTCGTGGCCTCAACTACCTGGAGAAGGTGACAAAGGCCGACTCGGACAAGCCGTTTGAGCGCGACCTGCGGATGGAGTCGCTGGCCCTCGTGCTGCGCGGCGAAATCCCCTTCCGCATCCACTGCCACCGCGCCGACGATATCATGACCGTGCTGCGCCTGCGCGACGAGTTTGGTTTCGGCCTGGTGCTGGAACATGGCACCGAAGCCTGGAAGGTGGCCGACGAACTGGTAAAGCGGGGTGTGGCCGTCAGTTGTGGCCCACTAATGACCGCGCGCAGCAAGGTGGAGTTGAAAGAGCGCAGCTTCCGCACCCCAGGGCTGCTAGTACAGGCTGGGGTCAAGATCAGCATCATGACCGATCACCCAGTCGTGCCAATCCAACACCTAGTCACCCAGGTCTGCATTGCGGTGCGCGAGGGCATGGACGCTCGCGAAGCCCTCAAAGCAGTAACGATCAACGCCGCTGAAATCCTCGGCGTAGAAGCCCGCGTCGGCAGCCTCACCGTTGGCAAGGACGCAAACATCGTTGTCCGCGACCGCCACCCGCTGGAACTCGACTCGCTGGTGGAACAGGTGCTGATGGACGGCAAAGTAGTTTGCCGCCGCCGCCCCAACGCCCTGGCCCAACTGCCAGAGCAGGAGTACGAAATCAGCACGAACTGAGTTATATAGAGGGAGCCATTGCCCAACAGCAGGCTTCATAGACTGATCAGGCAGATCAGACAGACCAGACGCAATTGGCTAGCCTGACTACGCCCCTGTTTGGGGGTTACAGTTGAAAAGAAGGAGAACCTATGGCTGCTTACGGAGTTAACCCGCTACTAGAGAACAAGTTGCGGCAGTTGTACAAGGATCACCTCGAACGGAGCAACAAGACGGACTGGAGCTATGCCAGCCTGATCCCCTGGGAGCGGGGCCGCAACTATGATAGCGATCCGTGGTCGCCCGAACAAGTGACGATCTCGCCCGGCCTCTATGTTGCTATCGAAACGGCCTTGCTGACCGAGGTTAACCTGCCCTGGTTCACTAGTGGCCTGACCGACACATTTCGGGGCGAACTGGAAGTGCTGCAAGACTTCATCCGCACCTGGACGAGCGAGGAGGATCAGCATGGCAATGTGCTGAACACCTACCTGCTGCTCACTCGCAACTCTGATCCGCAGCGGTTGCACGAGTTGCGTAAGACTGTGATCCGCACTGGCTGGGATCCAGGCGGCCTAAGCCCCTTCCAGGCGATGGTCTATACTGCGATCCAAGAATTGGCGACCAAGGTCTACTACCTTAATGTGGCCCGCATCTCTGATGACCAGGACCCCCAACTCTCGCACATCCTGCGCCAGATCACCAAGGATGAGACGCTGCACTACGCCTTCTACCGTGACGCGGTGAAAGCCCACCTGGAAGTCAACCCTAACTATGTTGAGGCAGTAGTCGAGGTAATGATGGGCTTCGTGATGCCAGGGCATGGGATGCCCGATATCGCAGAGCGGGTGCGCTTGACCGAACTGAACGCCATCTACACCCTGGAACACTATTACACCCAGGTTTTGCAGACCTTGATGAGGGTGTGGGACATTGGTAGCCTCAAGCCCGATGCGCCCAGTGCTATCGAGTCGATGATCAAGATGAACAAGCACCTTGACCGCGTTGCTCGTCTGGCCGCCTTTGCCGAGCGTAAGCGCGGTAGTGCCGACCAGGACGCTCGTGCTGCCTCCGAACTGATCGCCGCTGGCTGGCGCGGCCCTATGTGAGCCATTTAGGGAGAGCGTCGACAGCGGTAGGCAGGGGGCCTGCCAGTGATCTTCAGAGGGCGTACCAGGTGGTGCGCCCTCTCTCGTGGCTGCTTTGGGGCAGTGGCCCTCAGGTTTTTGCAACCCAGTGGTTGGAGGTGATCGACATTCATACAGCAGCCTACTCAGGCGACGACGTAATCTGCGCCCCAGATTACCCGCAGCACCTCAGCCCCGTAGCGCATGATCGCCTCGCTGCTCACGCCATAGGCCCGCGAGAGTTCGTGCAGCGTCTGGGGGGCAAGGGCGGCCACGCTCCGCAGGCTGCTGCTGTAGAACAGATTGGTTAGCTGCACGCCATCGCGGACTGAAACTGCTTGCCGCCAATCGAGCAACAGTTGGTAGCGGTGGGCCTGGGCTGCGTCCAGTTCGTCAGGGTCGGGTACCAATTCGCGGCCCGCCTGTGCGACCTCACGGTTCTGCCCCGCTGTCGGGCTGGCTGGCACGATGATCAGGTCGGCGGGCGGTATCGCTCCAGCCAGCGCAAGTGACCCCAACCCAACCAGTGGGTCTTGCTGTTCACCCAATGCAAGGTAGCCTGCCGTGGCTAGCTTGTGGATCGCCAGCCTCACTTCACTGGTTAGCGCATGGGCAAAGATACCGTGATGCTGGCAGCGGGCTGGCTTGACTATGGCCGCTACCGAACCGATCAACACATAGCTCAATTTGTTCAGCGAAAGGGTCACAGGTAGCGAGTCAACACACTCGATGATCGCCTGCGCGGCATTCTGCGATTGCTGTGCGACTAGCTGGCGGGGGCTGGCTGCCGACTGCTCCTCACCAACCAGATAGCCCTCCCCCCACATTACCCGCAGTATGTCCACACCGTACTTCTCCAACTTTGCGCCCCCTATGCTCTGGCACTGAGCCAGAGCCGCTACATTGTGCGGCTTTCTTTGCGCTATGTCGCGCAAGGCTTTGTCATGGAGGATGATGTAGGGCGGCAGCTTCTCAGACCGCGCCGTGCTAGTACGCCAGGCGCGCAACCGCTCAAAGAGGTCAATCGCTTCTTCATCCATCTCGCTCGGCTCAGACTCGCTGGGGCGGCTCTGGTAGGCTGGGCGTGGGGCAGTGCTGTACGCTTGTCCGCTCTGCCCACCCCACCCGCGTTCTCCACGCCGCTCCTTACGCACAACCAGTTTCGCCTTCAGCCGCACCAGATCGGCGGCTGGCTTGTCGCCCGCCTGCGGCCCCAGCCCGACCAGGGGAAAGTCCAGGCCATCCTTGTGCAGCACACGCAGGTAGCCAGCGGCAATCAGTTCATCAACCGCCTGCACTACTGCCTTCTGGCTAGCGTAGCCCAGCACGCCAAAGTTGACAGCCCGATCCTCGCGCACTGGCGCACTGAGCGAACCAAGCAGCACTCGCGCCAGCCCGCTACGTGTTGGCTCGAAAGGAAGGGAGCGCACGCAGGCCATGATCGCCGCCGCTACGTTCGCCACCGCTGGCACAACCAACCCCTCCTCCGACTGGTAGCCACCCTCTGGCGGGTTGCAGACATCACACTCCTCGCCACAGGGGGGTAGCTGCTCACCCAGGTGGGCGGCGATCACCTGGTGGCGACAGCGGTTGCCCTCAGCATAGGCGGCCATCTGGGTCAGCCGCTCGTCCGCTGCCTGCTCCTGCTGCTCTAGCAGGCGATTGATCGCTGCGCTGGCATCGCCCGGCTGGTGCTTGATCGCCAAGACCATCTCGCGGCCTGTCGGCCTATACTGCAACAGGCCCACCGCTTCCCAAGCCAACAAGTGGGCCTCAAGCTCGTCGGGGGCAAGGGCAAGAGGGCGGCCAGCGGCGGGCAGGTCGAAGCTGGCGGAGTAACCGGGGTAGAGCCGCTGCTCGTCGCAGAAGCGAGCGAAGCTGGCACGGTCAGCCTGCAAACGGGCAGGGTCAACGTCGTTGAGCAGCACGCTAGCGGTGCGGGGCGCGTCCAGGTGGCGAGCGAGCAAGCCAGCCCGCTCCATCAGGCTGATCGCCACCTTCATCTTGGTGTCATCGGCCTCGCCCACCTGGGCAGCGTTTACCTCGCGCAGCAGTTCGTTGCTGTAGACCAGGCCGCTGGTAGTGCCGTCGGCCTTTGTGATCCCCTGCTTGAGGTTGGTTCGCACAGCCCGGTAGACCTCGCGCAGGAAAGGGAGGTGCAGTTGTTCGCGGTGCGCCCAAGATGTGAGATTGCCCTTGTCACCGCTGGTGTAGAGCAGCACGCAGCGGGCGGGCTTGCCATCGCGCCCAGCCCGCCCCGACTCCTGAGCGTAGCCCTCAAGCGACTTGGGCAGGTTGTAGTGGACAATGAAGCGCACGTTCGCCTTATCCACCCCCATGCCAAAGGCAACGGTCGCCACGATCACGCGGGTGCGATCTAGCATGAACCGCTCCTGTACTGCGCTCCGCTCTGCGCTGTCCAGCCCCGCGTGGTAGAACTCGGCACTGACTCCTTCGCGACGTAGAGTGGCAGCCACCTGCTCACAATTAGCACGGCTGGTTGCATAGACAATGCCCGCCCCACGCTCCTGCTTGCAGACCGCCACCGCCAGGCGCAGCTTCGCCTCGGCGTTGGCCGCCTGCCGTACCTCGTAGCGGAGATTGCGGCGGTAGCTGCTGAGGCGCACTATCGTCAGGTTGCGGCCAAGCTGCGTACCGATCTCACCCTGCATCGCAGGGGTGGCGGTTGCGGTCAGAGCCAGCAGTTGCGGTTCACCGAGCAGCGGCAGTGCCTTGCTGAGGAACAGGTAGTCGGGCCGGAAGTCGTGACCCCAGAGGCTGACGCAGTGTGCCTCGTCTACCACCACTAGCCTTACCCCCGCCCGGCGTAGGGCTTCCAGGAAGGGCCGCTGGCGCAGACGCTCTGGGGCAGCATAGATTAGCTTGTACTTGCCCGCGAGGAGGGCAGCCAACCTCTGCTCAAGCTCCTGCGGCTCCAGGCTGCTGTTGATGAAGGTAGCCCGCTCGTAAATCTGTGGCGGCAGGTTGTCGTACTGATCCTTCATCAAGGCGATCAGCGGGCTGATCACCAGGGTCAGGCCGGGGAGCAGCATGGCAGGCAACTGGTAGCAGAGCGACTTGCCCGCCCCGGTTGGCATCAAAGCCAGGGTGTCGCGCCCCTGCATCACCTGTGCAATTACATCAAGCTGGCCGTTACGGAAGTGGTCGTAGCCCCACCACTCTTGTAGGCTGTCGCGCAGAATCTGCTCGTCGTAATCTGCCGCCATCTGCGCTCCCCTCCCGCTTACTCACGCGCCCGGTATCACAAAATCACCAGCATCGTACACTACCAGCGTCGTGCCGGTTACCCGCCGCAGCATCTCGGCAAAGTAGTCGTACTGCGAATCAGCCGCCAGATCAGCCAGACGGCTCTCCATCGTAGCTACCAACTCCACAATCTTCGCCAGCACCAGTTCGCGGGCTGCTCCCTCGTCGGGGGCGGCAACAAAGAGGGCGTTCGCTCGGCCCTCCTCACGGTCGCGCTCAACCGTTGCCACATCATTCGCCAGGCGATAGACAGCGGCGCAGAGCCAGGCGGCCCATCAGTTCCAACTCATCACGCTCTGTGCCGACCACAATGCGGCCCTGGGGGTCGGGGTCGGTCTTGTAGGGGCGGACGATGAAGAAGCGCAGGTTGTTGTCGCTTGCCAACGGCGAGTTCATCCGCCGCCGCAACAGGAAGAAGCCGAGCAGGGCCGCAAAATTGAGCAGCCAGCCAAAGGCCAGGAACACACCAGCCACGATACCCTTAGTTTTGTTCATAACAACGACCGAGGCCTGCTTCCAGAACAGACTTGCGACCATTCCCCCTCTTGCCACCAGCGAGCTAAAGATTGTACACATCTATTATAACCGGAAACTCTGGGATTGTATGTATGCCAACGAACAGTGGTCAGCATTGTTCTTTGTATTGTGGGAGGCCGAGTCTGTAGGATTGGTGATCAGAACAGCCGACCTTGCGCTTCCTCCAGCGGCCCGCCATCTGACAAGATGTGGCGCACTGTGATCCCCTGTGCCTCAAGCGTGGGGGTAACGAGCTTGTAGCGATGGCAGTGACGGGGGTCGCCCTCGCTGCACAGGATCGTGGTGGGTTACTGGTTGCCAACGGTGAGCAGTTGGCTCAGGCCGCGCCTGTAGAGAGGGGTACGAGCCATTGCGTCATAGTTGGAGCTGCCACTTGTGCTGCGGAGGTGGTCGTCCTCTGGTCGGCCACCCAGTTCCTTGCCCAGAAAGAAGTAGCCGATCCCCTCATCGCGCAGGCTATTCTGCAACTCGCGCTGGTTAAACTGCGGCCAAAGGCGGCTGTAAGGCGCGCTCCGTACGTCGGCCAGCAAACTGATGCCGTGCTGCTGCAAAATCGCCAGCAGGCCCGCTATACTCAGGTTGCTATGCCCAACAGTGTAGATGATCATTGCCACCCCTCTCTACTTGCATGGGCGGATTATAGCAGATGTAGGCGGGGGCTGCAAACGGGCTGGTCAGCCGAACAAGCTCAACTGGCGCGGCTCGTCGCTGGGCAGCAGGCTGGAGGCTCTGACCCCCAGCAGGCGCACGGTTGGTAGCCGTCGACCTGCCTGCTCGGCCTCAGCCAGCCAGCGGCGGTAGCACCACATGGCAGCTTTATAGATGATTTCGCCGCTTGCGGTTGCCGCCAGCAAGGTGCGTTGCCGTCCGTGTATCTGGAAGTCGCGGGTTCGTACCTTCATGCCCACACATTTCGTCAGCAAACCCTCGCGCTCCAGGTGCAGGGCGACGGCTTCGGCCTGCTCGCGCAGCAGCGGGGCGACAGCGGGCAGGTTGGCAGCGGCCAGGTCATGGCCTAGCGTAGTCTCATTGCTGATCGACTTGCTTTCGCGCTCAGCGACCACGGGGCGATGATCGCGGCCCTGGGCCATCTCGCGCAGGGTCGGCCCCCAGTTGCCGAACAACTCGCCCGCCTGCGTCTCATCCAGGGCAGCGATCTGGCCGATGGTAAGGATGCCAATAGCCGCGAGACGAGCGTTCGTCTTCGGCCCGATGCCTCCGATTTTGCTAGCAGGTAGGGACGCAAGGAAGGCCGCCTCGCCCCCGGCTGGTACGGCCAGCAGGCCATCCGGCTTGCCGCGCCCGCTCGCGATCTTCGCACACAACTTGTTGCTGGCGACCCCCAGACTGAGGGTCAGACCAGTGCGGGCGCGCACCTGCTCCTTGAAGCGGCGGGCCAGCACTACCCCCTGCTCGATGTCCGCCGCAACGTGGCTCACGTCCAGGTACGCTTCGTCCAGAGCAATCGGCTCGATCAGCGGGGTAACAGCACGGAACAGCTCGTGGATCGCCGCGCTAGCCTCATGATAGGCGGCGAAATCGCTCGGCACTACCGCCAGGTCGGGGCAGAGTGCCTGCGCCTGATAGAGCGGCATGGCAGATCGTACCCCAAATGCCCGCGCTTCATAGCTACAACTGCTGACCACACCACGGGTGCTGCCAAAGGCAATTGCCACTGGCCTACCGCGCAACTCTGGCGCGTCCCTCTGCGCGACGCTGGCGTAAAATGCGTCCAGGTCACCGTGCAGGATCGTCCGTTGCTTGTGCGCGTCGCTGCTCATCTGTTCTACCTCACCCCACTATTATAAGCCTAAGCCAGCGGAGCGGCAAGCGGAGCAAGCAACGCACCAGTTGCCTATCACGCCCGCCAGACTTGAAGTTTCAGCCCTCATCTGCTATCATAGAGGTTAAGAACAAGGCGCAAAGCACGCGCCAAATCACCTTCAGCGCAGAGGGGGAAGCAAGTTGGCAGAGCATAGCATTCGCAACATCACGGTGATCGGGGCAGGGACGATGGGCAACGGGATCGCCCAGACCTTCGCCGCTGCTGGTTACATCGTCACCATGCAAGATGTTGGTCAACCACAACTGGATCGTGGGGTCAGTACCATCCAAAAGAGCGTCGGCAAGCTGGTGGAGAAGGGCAAGCTGACTGCCGAGCAGCGCGATGCTACCCTCGCCCGCCTACACACCAGCACGGGGCTGGAGGAGGCAGTCGGGGCGGCTGACCTGGTAGTAGAGGCCGCTTTTGAGGACTTGAAGGTTAAGCAGGATATCTTCAAGCGGCTGGATGCAAATACCCCGGCCCATGCAATCCTCGCCAGCAACACCTCCTCGATCTCGATCACCGAGATCGCCGCTAGCACTGGGCGGGCTGGGCAGGTGATCGGGATGCACTTCTTTAACCCCGTGCCACTGATGAGCCTGGTTGAGATCATCCGCGGGATTGCTACCAGCGACGCGACCTATGCGGTAGTCGAAGCGGCAGCACGGGCGGTCGGTAAGGTGCCAGTCGAAGTGAACGACTACCCTGGCTTTGTCAGCAACCGCGTGCTAATGCCGATGATCAACGAGGCGATTTTCACCCTGATGGAGGGGGTCGCCACCAAAGAAGCGATCGACACGGTGATGAAGCTGGGCATGAACCACCCGATGGGGCCGCTGACTCTGGCCGACTACATAGGGCTGGATGTTTGCCTCAACATTATGGAAGTACTACAGCGCGGCCTCGGCGACCCCAAATATCGGCCCTGCCCTTTGCTCCGCAAGATGGTGCAGGCGGGTTATCTCGGTCGTAAAAGCGGGCGCGGCTTCTACGACTACAGCAGCTAGCTGGGGCAGAGCCGCGATTTTGGTCACTAACCAACCCCAATAGCCAACCCTCCCCCTCTTTTAGCCTTAGCCCAAAGGAGTGTCCAAAGATGAACTTTACCTTCACTGACGAGCAGCGTAGCATCCGCGAGGTGGCAGCGCAACTGGCGGACGAGAAGCTAGCCCCCCGCGCCGCTGAGTACGACGAGAGCGAGGAGTTCACCTGGCAGAGCGTCAAGGAGCTAGCCGAACTCGGCTTCCTGGGCATGACCGTGCCAGAGGAGTACGGGGGGGTGGGGGCCGATCAAGTCACTTACGCTCTGGCGATGGAGGAGGTGTCGCGGGGTTGCGCCGCCACCAGCGTGACGATGACGGTGCAGAACTCGCTGGTCAACTGGCCGATCATGTATGCTGGCAGCGAGGAGCAGAAGAAAAGGTACCTGCCCAAGCTGGCTAGCGGCGAATGGCTGGGCTGCTACGGCCTCAGCGAACCAGCGGTTGGCAGCGACCCCGGCGCACTTAGCACCACTGCGGTCGAGGACGGTGACTACTACATCCTCAACGGTAGCAAAAACTTCATCAGCAACGGCGGCGTGGCCGACTTGGCGATCATCTGGGCAACGGTAGACCGTGAGGCCCGCCACAAGGGGATCGCTACCTTCATTGTCGAGAAGGGTACGCCGGGCTTCAGTGCGGGCAAGAGCGAACACAAGCTCGGCATCCACGGCAGCAACACGGTGCAACTCTACTTCGAGAACTGCCGCGTCGCCAAAGCGAATGTGCTGGCCGCCCCTGGTGAGGGCTTCAAGCTGGCGATGAAGACGCTGGACGGCGGGCGGATCGGGGTGGCGGCCCAGGCGGTGGGCATCGCACAGGCGGCCCACGATTACTCGGTTAAGTACGCGCTAGAGCGGCAGGCTTTCGGCAAGCCGATCAGCGACTTGCAGGCGATCCAATGGAAGATCGCGGATAATGCCATGCAGATCGAGGCCGCCCGCCTGCTCACCTTGCAGGCTGCCGACCTGAAGGACAAGGGGCTGCCCTACACCGAGCAGGCCGCAATGGCAAAGCTGTTTGCGTCGCAGGCAGCCAACTTCGTCACCAGCAACGCGGTGCAAATCCTTGGTGGCTACGGCTACCTGCGCGATTATCCGGTCGAACGCTTCTTCCGCGATGCGCGTATCACCGAAATCTACGAGGGGACAAGCGAAATCCAACGGCTGGTGATCTCTGGTCAGGAGTTGAAGAAGCGTCGCTGACCACAAGCTGATACTTCCACCAACTCGCCCCTCCCTGTGATGGAGGGGCTTTTTGCTGTCCAGCGGGGCTGGTTTGGCAAGGCCATAGTGGGAGAAATCGCGAAAACTGGTGCTGAACGGTAAGCTGTTTGGTAAGGTTGGGGTGGTATAATGGTTTGGTCTGGTACTTCTGGGCTATACACAAGGTAGTACTTTTGGAGGAACAAACTATCGAAGGCGGCCTGTTGTGGGGCCGTGAGAAAGAGAGAGCGATATGATGAACGGTAAAGTTCGTACCAACCTCGCACTGCTAACTGGCGGCCTACTGTTGGCTGTCCTACTCAACCTGGGCAACCCAGCCCACGCCGCTAGTCTGACCGCTGGCGAACCGCCCCCCTCACCCACCGCCGTGATTGCGACCCTGTTCGCGTGATCATTGGTGAACCCATCAGTGTGGTCGCCACCCCCACCGCCAGCCCAGCACGTAGCGCAGCCCCACCCAGCCGCCGCGCGCAGACCGCCCCGCCAGCCGACCGCCTTGGCCGCCTGCTCAACTACCTGGATTGGCGGCACGGGCGGCGTTGAACCACAGCACTGGCAACCAGTCCTCACTTAATCCACGCCCACCGCCTCCCCGTCACCACGTGGGTCAGCAAAGCCTGCATAGCCGTCGGCGGTGCGGCTGATCGCCTGGGCGTGGCCCATCTCCTCTGACCACGCACTGGCTACGTTGACGGTGTGGCCGAGTGCCTGCAACTGACGGCGCACGCTGGTCGGAAAGCGGCTCTCCATCAGCAGATCGGCGCGTTCGCCAGGGACGGTGCCACCATGCACCCAGCGCGGGGCGGCAATGGCGGCGGCCACGTCCATGCCGAAGTCTGCTATGTTGCTGAAGACCTGCATCTGCGTCTGCGGCTGGCCGTCAGCCCCCCGCGTGCCAAAGGCCAGAGCGGGGTGGTCTTCGCCCTGGCGGTAGGCCATCGCTGGGATCAGGGTGTGGAAGGGCCGCTTACCTGGTTGCAGGCTATTGGGGCTGCTTGCATCAAGCTGGAAGTAGGCACCGCGATTGTGCAGCACGATACCAGTATCGCCCGCAACAAAGCCCGCCCCAAACGCGAAGTAGATGCTCTGGATTAGCGAAACCACATTACCCCAGCGGTCTGCCGCGCAGAGGTAGATCGTGTCACCTCCGGCGGGCTGGCCCTGTGGCACAGTGCTAGCCGCGTGGTGGGGATCGAGCAGCTTGCGGCGTTCGGCGGCATAGTCGGCGGTGAGCAAGGCTGGCGGTAGCGGCACGAACGTGGGGTCGGCAATGCGACCCCGGTCGGCAAAAGCGATCTTCTTCGCCTCAACCAGGTGGTGGGTGGCGGCGGCACTGCCCGCCCCCATGCTACCGAGGTCGAAGCCGTCGAGGATGCCGAGGCCGAGGACTACTGCCAGCCCTTGCGTGTTGGGTGGCAGTTCGTAGACGCGGTAGCCACGATAGACCACGCTGATCGGCTCTACCCAGTCGGCGTGGTGGGTGACGAAATCGGTGGTGGTGAGCAGACCTCCACGCTGCTGCACGTCCGCCGCGATGCTCTGCGCCAGCTTGCCACGATAGAAGCTCTCTGGGTCAGCAGCGATCTGGGTCAGCGAACGGGCCAACTGGGGGTTACGCAGCGTTTCGCCAGCGGCTAGCAGGCGATTGCCAGGGTAGAAAATCGCCTTACCTTGCGGGTCGTTGCCGATGGTGTGGCGGGCCGAGCCAAGTGCGCTGTGCAGGCGGGGTGTGACCAAGAAGCCGTCGCGGGCAACAGCAATGGCGGCGGCTAGCACTGTAGCCCAGGGTAGCTTGCCAAAGCGCAGATGGGCTAGCAGCCAACCACTAACCGCCCCCGGCACCGTCACTGGCAGAGGGCCGCGCAGCGGCATCTCGCGCTGGCCCAGCTTGTGCAGCCGCGCGATGCTCGCCTCCTGAGCAGCCCGCCCGCTGCCATTCAGCCCCCACAGCTTGTCACTGTCACCGTCGTGGATTAGCATGAAGCCGTCACCGCCAATGCTGCACATATGCGGGTAGACCACGGTGAGGACGGCGTTGGCGGCAATCGCTGCGTCCACTGCGCTGCCACCCGCCTGCAAGATTGCGGCTCCAGCACGGCTAGCGAGGTAGTGGGGGCTGGCGACCATGCCCCCCCTGGCGTGGGCAGCAGCGATGGGCTTCTGGTCGGCAGGCAGGGTGGCGGTCGGTAGGGTTTGCATCGGCTGGCTCCTCATGGTATAGTTAAGCTACTTTGTTGGCACAGCTTGTGCTGCAATGCCATTGTACAACAAAACGACGCTTCACAGCACTTATGGCTCATGAGAACGAAAGAGGAAAACTGGCATGAACCTGAACATGATTATCAAAGATGTAATGGCGAAGCTGGAGCGGGCTGACCATCCGCACATCATCCTCAGCGGTCTGGCGGCAGGCAGTGCGTACCTGGCGGAGCAGCCACTGGACAACTGGCTGCTCGACTACAAGCACGATGACATCCAGTTGCAGGGGGAGATGTTCTTCGCCAACCCCTACTGGCGGCCAATCGGTCTCGCCCAGCACTACGCCTTTAGCCTAACTCTCACCTACCTCTACGTTCTCTATGGCCGCGACCGCTTGCCGGGACCAGAGTGGATGCGCGCCCTCCTCTTTATCAACGCAGAACTAGCCCTGCTCACCCCGCTCGTACTTCCCCTGGATAAGATTCACCCGGCGGTCAGGCGCGGTGACATCCAGCCGCTTGGCACAGCGAAGGGGCTACTCAATCAGTTCATGCGCCATGCTGCCTTCGGTCTTGCCCTCGGCCTCAGCTGGGGCGCACTCCGCAAAGGCAAGTAGAAGCAGCACCGCTCATCAACCCCCTCCCCCCCCAATTCTGCGTTTGCACAAGTGTGGTATAATAATACTTGAGACGGTTCAGCGGCAGTTTACGGTGAGAGGAAGAAGCACGTGGAAGACAAGCTGATCTTTACCAAAATTACCCCAGACGGACGTGACGTTAGCATACGAGTTCACGACTACGGGGGAACGGCAGCGGCCCACCTCTACCTGGCTGGTGCCTACATCGAAGGGCCATCACTACCCACCCCCCTGCCGCGCAGCATGGTACGGGGCAACTTGACCCACTATCTAGGGGGGGGCTTGCCTACAAATCGCAAGATTGCAGTCGGCTTCACCCGTGCCGAAGCGCAAGAGATTAGAGCAGCTATCGTCGCCGAACGCCAGCCGACCCCTAGCCCTCGTCGCGTCCATGCCGCCCAGGTAGCAGCGGCGGCGGCCCAGGCGACTCAGGCTGCCGCTGCTGCTGCTCAAGCTGCTCAGCTTGCTGCCAGCCCAGAGCCTGAAGGGGCAATCAAGAGCTAACCCAGCCTGACCCCTGGGCTGCGCCCCCTGGTAGGCGGGCGCATTGCTTTGCCTGCTGGCTACGGCCTGCCTTCACTCCCCCCGATCATCACCCTTCGGCTGGGCAGCATCGCGCAGGAGGGCGGCCATCCGCCGATTGCCTTCTTCCATTTCGTGGGCGTGGCGGACTAGCCGCAGCCTGGCTGCCCTGTTGTTACTCACCACCGAGGTGGCAGCGGCAATAGTGGCAACCAACAGTACCGCCGTTGCCAACAATACGTCCTTCGTGCTGAACAGGTAGATTGTGCCAAAGACCCCAGCCACTGCCAGCAAAGTAGAGATGCCACTGATCAGCAGCAGGTTGCGTTCGCTCATGCTTACCCTCACACGGCCTCCCCCTCAAGGGGAGAGGGGCCAGACGGAACTATTATACTCAAGCGCGGGCGGTTTGACAATCGGGGCTGCTTAGGCTATAAAGGGGCGTACAGCCCCAGCACTCGCCACTAAGCTAGAGGAGATTCGATGATCAGACACCGCCGCTACCGATTGGCCTGCCTGCTAATGCTGCTGCTGGCAGGTTGCGACCTGGCAGCCGACCCCCCCCCGATTGCGCTCACCCTACCGCCGCAGCCGCTGGCGACAGCGACGCTGGCTACCCAGCCGAGCGCGACCGTCGCCCGGCCAGCAATCAATGATGCAACAGCCACTACCACCCTGGCTGCTGCCACTAGCGTGAGCGCAACCTCTGTGCTGACGGTCAACACCCCAGTACCGTACCTGCCGCAGGCGGTGCCGGCTAGCCGCCGCTTCCTCTACGTCACCAACGGTGGCACCCTGCGCTTGCGCGACGGTGAGGGGGTTGTGGATAAAGCGGTCAGTGCGCCTGCTGCCTTCGGCAAGGTGGATTACGGGTTGGATTTCGCCGCGCAGCACATGATCCGCTGGTCGCCTGATGGCCGCTACCTCATCTACGCCAACACCACCACGGGCGGCCTGGATTTGGTGGAGGTGGAGAAGGCGATGGCGGGCGAGGTGGACGATGCTCTCATCCACCTGGACACGCCGGGGGTCAATCGGGTGGGCTGGTCGGGCGATAGCCGCTATTTGGCGATCTCGCAGCGTGCCACCGACGGTGACGGCTACGAACTGGCAGTGGTCGGCACCAACGGCAAGCTGCTGGCGAATGCGCCGACCAGCGACCTGCGCGACTTCGCCTGGTCGCCCAATAAAGCGGTGCTAGCCTACAGCATCCCGGTTAGTGGCACCGAGCTTGGCCCTCCCTTTGGCGAAGTCTACACCTTGACCGTTGCGGGCGAACAACTAAGTGCGCCTAGCCTGGTCAGCAAGGATGGTGAACACCCCCAGTGGTCGCCCGACGGCAAGCTGCTAGCCTACTGGCGGCTGAAGGGACTGGGTGGCGATCCTTTCGACTTCAGCGTGCGCGTAGTTGCCACCGCTGGCACCGAGCAGGAGCTTGGCACCTGGAGCAGCACCGACCAGCCCGATTTTGCCCCTACCCTCTGGAACGGTGGCTACATCTATGCCAACCTGGCCCTCGACGCGGTGGGCAAGCCGCTCGACGACCTCTGGAGCTACCGCAAGGGCAGCGGACGAGCAATCATCTGGTCGCCCGACGCGAAACCGACCGGCGCAAGGGTAGCAGTGATCGACGGCTACGCTAGCCAGAGCCGCGACTTGCTGCTGATCACTATCCCTGGCAACCGTGTTTTCAACGTCTTTGAAGCAGTGGGTAACGCCGAGGCTGGTGATACGCTCTACGAAGCGGCCTTTGCCGCCAGCAATCGCTATCTCGCCTTCAACGCCCTCGACCAAAGTAGCGCAGGGGGGAGCTATCGCGCCTTCACCCAGCGCAGCGACGGCGACTTTGCCCCCCTCTCGCTGGGCCGCGACCTCACGCTAGCGGGCTGGGGTGCAAACGCAAACGGCAGTGACCTGCTCCTCAGCCAAAGCCGCACCAACAACACCTTCTATCTGGCTACTGCCCCCGACTTCAAGCTGAAGGCCGCTGGTCAGGGCGTGGCTCTGGGCTGGCAGCCGGTCCGCTAAGGGGAGCGGGGCGGGCTGGTCACGCCAAATCCAGGGCGATCAGCCGCGCTGCCGCCGTACCGCTGAGGGTAACAAGCGGGATGCCGCCACCGGGGTGGGTGCTACCCCCCGCGAAGTACAGCCCGCCGATGCTGGCCCGCAGGGGAGGCCGGGCGAAGGCAGCGAACCTACTGTTAGATGAGAGGCCGTAGATCGCCCCGCGCCACGCACCGTAGTGTTCGGCGAGGTCGCTGGGGGTGATCACCTGCTCGTACTCTAGCCCAGCGTGGAAGTCCAGGCCGAAGTTTGCCAGCCGCGCCAGGATGATCTCGCGATAACGGTCTTTGTGCCGCGCCCACCAGTCACCCCCGGTGCGCGCCGTCAGGTATGGAGCGTTGACCAGGATGAAGATGTTCTCGCTACCCGCTGGTGCCTGGGTTGGGTCGGCTTTGCTGGTCGCAGTCACGTAGATAGTCGGCTGCATGGAGGGTTGCTTGCGCCCGAACAGGTCGGCGAACTCAGCCCGATAATCGGGGCTGAAGAAGATGTTGTGGTGGCTAAGCTGCGGGTAGTTGCCGCGCACACCCAGCAGCACGACGAAGCCGCTGCAACTTGGCTCGATGGCCGCTAGCCGTTGGTCGGGGTAGCGCGGGCGGTCGGCGGGCGCGAGCAGCTTACTGTAGCTGTGTAGCACGTCGGCGTTGGTCAGCACTGCTCGCGCCCGCACCAGCTCGCCGCTTACCAACTCCACCCCCACTGCCCTGCCACCCTCTACTACAATGCGCTGCACCGCAGTTGAGGTAGTGATACACGCGCCCTCCTCCTCGGCCAGCCGCGCCAGGGCCTCGGCGATGCGGTACATCCCCCCTTGCACGTACCACGCGCCGAAGCCGTACTCCACGTAGGGGATCACGTTGAGCGTAGCCGGGGCGCGATAGGGGTCGGAGCCGTTGTAGGTAGCGTAGCGGTCGAACAGTTGGCGCAGGCGTGGGTCGCGGAAGAAGCGACTGACGCTGCGGTGGACGGTACTAAATGCGTCAATCTGGAGCGGGTCGAGAGGGCGGCGGCGCAGGGCGGTCAGCACGTTGCGCGGGGTGAGGTCGCCATAGATGAACACCTCGGCGGTGCGCTCATAGATGCCTTTGCTGTAGGCAAGAAAGCGGCGGTAGCCCTCCCCCTCGCCACAAAGCGCATCAATAGCAGCGGCCATGCGGTCAGCATCAGCGGACGCGTCCAGCGTACTACCGTCGGGCCAACGGTAGCGACAGATCGGCTCAACCGGGGTGAGGGTCAGGTAGTCTGCTAGCCGCTTGCCCATTGCGGCAAAGTGGTCGCGCAGCACTTGCGGCATAGTTAGCAGGCTAGGGCCGGTATCGAAGCGGTAGCCGCCCGCCTCTACCAGATTGAGCTTGCCGCCCACCCGCTCGTTCTGCTCGTAGACTGCCACGCGCAAGCCACCGCCAGCCAGCCGCGCTGCCGCCGTCAGTCCGCCGATGCCCGCCCCTACAATCACTACGTCAAAGCTCTCCACTAGCTACCCTGCTTTCCCTGCTGAAGGTTGACCATTCGCGCATCTACCCGACTATACGTGGCTGGGCAGTGGTCGTCAAGGATGCAGACACCCCCGTAATCGCTAGAACGTGCTATAATAGGGGGGATGACTATGAAGATGACCCAGCCACAAGCCAAACCGCCGTTCGCTGTCTACCTGTTTGCCTACGTGCGCCTGATGCACCCCTGGCCGGTGCTGATGGTGATGCTGGCAGCAACAATGCTGGCTCTGCTGGCGGCGGGTGGCAGGCTGGACGCACTGCGCTTGCTACACGTGCTGCTGACGGTCTTCCTCTCCCAGTACGCGATTGGTGCGCTGAACGAATACTGCGACCGCGACCTGGACGCGCAGGCTGCCCGCCCGAAGCCGATAGCTGAAGGGCTGGTGCGGCCCAGCGTTGCCCTGGCCCTGGCCTGGGGTAGCTTCGCGCTGATGGCATTGCTAGCAGCCCCTTTCGGCCCGCTACTCTGGCTGCTCTGCCTGCTGGCGGGCGCGAGCGGGATGCTCTACGACCTCGGCCTCAAGCGCACCTGGTTTAGCTGGCTACCCTATTTCGTCTCTTTCCCGCTGCTGCCGATCTGGGTGGCCAGTGCTATGCGCGGTGAGTTTGCACCCCGCCTGCTCTGGCTGCTGCCAGTGCTGGGCAGCCTGGTTGTCGGCCTACACCTGAGCAACAGCCTGCCCGACGTAGAGTTGGACAAGGCGCAGGGTAGCCGTTCGCTGGCGGTCGCCCTCGGCCTGCGGGGGGGTATACTGGCCTGCTGGCTCTCCTACGCTCTCGCGCAGATGGTCTCGCTGGTACTATTGCTCACCCCCCTCTTTGCGACGCAGCGGAGAGCGTTGGCCCTGGCGGTGGTCGCCTCGGTGCTGGCCCTGCTAGCCAGCGTTGCAGTCTATCAACGTGACCCCAGCCCACGTGGGCGGCAGCTACTCTTTCGCCTGCTCGGCTTCAGCGCGATGCCGCTGGTCGGGGGCTGGCTGGTAGCCTTGACCTGAGCCTGCCGCGCTTGCTTCAGAACCGCAGCAGGCTCATCATCTCATACTGCTCAAGCAGCTTGCGCCCATGCAAGAAGTCTAGCTCGATTAGAAAGAGTACGCCGCTGACAATGCCACCTGCCTGCTCCACCAGGTCACAACTCGCGCGGGTGGTGCCGCCGGTCGCCAGCAAGTCATCTACGACCAGCACGCGCTCACCCTTGCTCACCGCATCTACGTGCATCTCCACCGTATTGCTGCCGTATTCCAGCTCGTAGGCAACGTTGATCGTCTTGCCGGGTAGTTTGCCGAGCTTGCGAACTGGCACCAGCCCCACTCCCAGCCGATAGGCGACTGGCGCGCCAAAGATGAAGCCCCGCGACTCGATAGCCACTACCTTGTCTATGCGGATCTCCCGGTCACGCACCAGAGCCACCAGTTCGTCAATCGCCTGGTTGAAGGCGGCCCCATCCTGCAACAGAGTGGTGATGTCCTTAAAGAGGATGCCGGGGCTGGGGAAGTCGGCTACATCGCGTATTTTGCTGCTCAGTTCCATGCTGTTCTCCTTTGCTAGCTGGTTTGGGGGACGCTGAAGGGGCGCACCAGCCAGTGCGCCCCTCCATTATACTACGTTTCAGCCCCCAACTTGCCCTGCTCTTGCGAAGGGTGGCTTAGAGGCGAGCCTTGCTATCGTTACGACGCAGGCGCAGGGTGCGCGCCCCCAGTAGCCCGGCCAGACCGAGGCCGACTACCAGCAGCACCCAGAGGGGGAACTCGCCGCCAGTGGTTGGCAGCCCCCCACCGGGTGTGCTGCCCCCGCCGCTACCACCGCCGGTGACTGGTGGCTTGACGGTGGGGCGAGGCTTCGGGGTGGCGGTTGCGCCTGGCTTCGGGGTAGCGGTGGCCGCTCCTGGCCCACCACCACCGGAGATGACGGTGGCATTGCCGATTGCCAGCACCGCTTCGTTCGAGCGGAAGGGGTTAGCGGCCTGGCTGTAGCCGATCTCGCCGAAGGTGTTCAGCACGCCGTCGGTGATGCTAACCGCAGCGTAGAAAGTGATCGTGGCACTTTGGCCCGCTGGCAGGCTGGCGATCTGCACCTTGATCGTGTTGCCAGAGACGGTCAAGCTGCCGAGCGTGGTCTTGGTGTTGAAGATGTCCAGGCTCTGACCCTGGCTCAACGGCACGTTGATGTTGAGGTTGGTGGCGGCACCGTTGCCGACGTTGGTGGCGATCAGGGTGTAGATTACCACTTCGCCAGCGACCGCCCGACTCTTGTTGGCGGTCAGTTGGAGAGTGACTACGGCATTGCCGCCTGTCACTGGCGTGTTGGTCGCCCCAGGATTGACCGTTAGGACAGTGAAGCGGAAGTGCTGCTTGGCAAAACCGTTTCCACTGGGGCTGACGATCTGCACGATGGCGTGATAGGCGTTCTGGCTGAGGCCGCTCACGTCGAGCGTGTAGTTGCCGCCAGTAAAGGTTGGCGAACTAAGGATGAAGTTGTTGAGCGTCTTCCAGACGGCGACACGCATAATGTAGCTTTCGTCTGCCGCCCGTGGGTTGAAGCTGAGGGCCACCTTGCCGTTGACGATGGCGGGCAGGCCGTTGCCCAGGGTCAGGTCGGCAACATTGAAAGCGGGGGCAATCACCTCGCGCCCGGCAAAGTAGCCGAGGTCGGGGGTGAACCAGCTATCCAGGTCGCCAGCAGTAGCGGTGCCATTATAGTAGACGTAATAGTAGCCGCCTGCGGTTGGGCTGGGCAGGTTGGCGAAGCGGTACTGGCCGCTGCCGTCGGTGATAGCGGTGGCAAGCAGGGTGTCACCGCCTGCCTTCTGGTGCAGTTCGACGGTCACACCCGCTGCCGCTGCACCATTGCGGAGGACAGTACCAGTGATCCTACCGTTAACCGGTAGGATGGCTGGGCCAGTAGGGGTAGCAGTGTTCTCTGGCTCCTCACGGTCGCGAGAACGCTGGTTGGGCTGGGCTACGCTCTGGTTGGTCGGCGCAGGGGGCTGCACGACGAACGGCGTGTCAGTTGGCGCAGGTGGCCGCCCCGTCACTGGCGTGTTGGTGCTGACTGCTGGTGGAGCGGGGGCAGCAGTATCGGTCGGCTGCGCCAGGGCTGCCGTGTTAGTTGGCTGCGCGGGGGCCGTCGTGTTGGTCGCTGCGGGTGCGCTGGTACTGGTCGCGGGCGGGCCGCTGGCGTTGACGGTGGCGTTGGTGCTGGCCCCAGCCCCGGCACTCTGGCCGCCGCTAGTATAGGTGATGTTCGCGTTGCCGCCGAGATTACCGCCGACCCCCGCACTGGTGTGAACCAGCACGCCGAGGGTTGCGCCCGCTCCGGCTGCGACAGTCGCGTTCTGACAACTGAGGCTGCTGGTGTCGGGTGGGTCGCAGGTGAAGGAGCCACCGCTGGGCCGCTCGATCACCACTCCCCCGACGGGTAGGCTACCAAAGGTGAGGTTGAGGGTATTGACCTCAATCTGCGCACTGGTGCCATTCGCCACCGTCACCGCGAAGTTGATGTCCTGCCCCGCCGTAACCGTGGTTGGGCTGGCGGAGAGGCTGAGCGTGACCCGCCCAGTCTGGGCCAGGGGTGCGGCGGCAGCAGGTAGGCTAGCCGTGGTCAGCAGCAGACCGAGCAACACGAAGCAACCGAGCCAGGGCAGGCGTGTGGTTCTCCCACCACGCTGAGGGGTGAGGCTACGCTGAACATCCATAATATACTCCTCCTATGCTTGAGCGCGCAATTTGGCGCGTTATTGTGATTCGCCCCCGATCACCGGCACCGCTTCCAGCGCGAGGTCAGCGATCACTAGCAGCCGGTGGTCGGCGATGCCTATCGGCGTGCAGGTGATCAGGGTCAGGCGGTAGTCTGCCGTCTGATCCATATACTCTACCGCCGTAGGTAGCACAACCAGCTTCTCCCGTACATAGTAGCGGTAGACGCGGGATTTGGTGTAGACGAAAATCTCGTCTCCCTTTTTCATCTTGTCGAGGTCACGGAAGACCGAGCCACGAATGTCGCGGTGGCCCGCCATTACGAGGTTGCCGTACTGCCCAGGCAGGGAGCTACCCTCCTGGTAGCCAGCCGCAAAGTCGGCCACCTGCCAGCTATTCTTTTGCATATGCACCGTTACCACTTTGCTGTCAATGTTCAGGCGGGGGATGACGATGCGGCTGGGGCTAGCCTCGGTGAAGGTCTGCGAGGCTAGCGCGGTAGTGGTTGGTTGCACGAACTCAGCGGGCAGGGTTGGCAGATTGGCATCGTCCACTGGCAGTAGTACCGGGCGGTTGGCGGGGTTGGGGGCGTTGCCTGCCAGGGCTGTTGCCAGCACGGTCGGGGTGAGCGGCGGGCTAGCGGTTGGCCTAAGAGCGGCAACGGTGGTGGTGAGCGGCGTGGTAGCGGTGAGGGGCAGGCCGGCAATAGGGGCTGTGGTGGGCCGGGTGGTGGCGACGAGCAGGGGGCTGCTGGGTTGGAGGGAGGGACTGACAGCGGCCTGCTGCTCTGTGGCTACTGCGGCACTGGCGGTGCCACTCTCTGCGTCGCTGAAGCTGCTATATGCCCACCAGCCGAGGACGGAGAGGATTGCTAGCGCACAAACCACCTCCATGCTGACCAGCAAGCGGTCAACCAGGGTTTGTCGCCGCTTGCGCCGAGCAGGATTGATTACCTTCGGCGGGGTGGGGTCGGCAAGGGCAGCCCGCTGCTGAAAGCGGCTGCTCACCTCCGTCGGCAGTTCGCGCAGTTCTGGTAGACGGGCGGTTACGCGGGCGGTTGGTGGCGCAGTGGGCTGGGAGGTGGGGGAGGCAAAGCGTGCGCTGCGGGCCAGGCCACGGTCGTGGACGAGGGGGCGTTCCACCTTCGCCTGCTCCACGCTCTGGTTGGAGATGTTGTGTAGCCAGCGGACGTTGGTCATCAACTGGCTGGCTTCCTTCAGGTCGCTAAGTTCGCGGGGCGTGAAGGTGCGTGCTGCCTCGCGGGCAAGCAGTGCCTTGCGCTGCTCTGGCGGCAACTGGTCGAGCAAGGCTTTGACCTGCTCAAGGGTCGGGCGTGACCCTTCATTCGTTTGCGGGTTGTTCTCCAACGGCAACTCCCTCGCGGTAATGCGACGGCGGGGGTGGAACATGGCGCACACGAGCCAACCTCAGGCACCAGCCCTCACGTTATGTCGTGTTGATTACAGTATATCACCACATCACGCTGCTAGTCAATAGGCAGTGGCCCGAATTGCGGGCTATCTGCTGCTAATTGGCCCTAAAAGGGCTACGAACCGCCGATACCTAGCAGCTGCATGGCAAGGCGGGTCTCGCTGATGGTTAGCTGGCCGGGGGCCGAGGGGGGGGAGAAGCGGGGATGCGTGGCAAAGGTAAGGTCGCTACCATAGAGAGGAGCGACAATGCGGGTGTGCTGGCCGTACTCGCCCATGCCGATGCCGATCAACGGGCCGGGCCACTCGTGGCGCAGCCAGTCCAGGGTACGCAGCACCGCTAGCCCGTCGTCGGGCGACTGTACATTGGTGGCAAACTTGATGGCAGTGGCCGCCGACCGCTCGTGCAGCCCAGTAGCAAGGGCTGCCATACGTGCCTGCAAGGTTGCTGGCGTGCTAGCAAAGTCATGCCAGGAGATGACCATTGGCACGGCTGGACCTGCTGCCGCCAACACCGTCTCTAGCTGGCTTGAACGCCACTCGATGTCTATGGTAACCCCTAGCAGCGTAGCCGCAACCAGCAGGGCCGCCCGCTCTGGGGTGTCCTCTGCCGCGCCACCCTCCTGCCGCAGCCGACAGGTGACGATTAGCGGCAAAGCATAGGGCTGGGCGGCGGTCAGGGTGGCAGTCAGGCTAGCTGCGTTGAGGGGCTGGGAGCTGCTATCTACCCGCCATTCTACTACGTCGGGCCGTTCGGCGGCGGGCAGGGCAGCAATCTCTGCCAGCAGCGGTCTAAGCTCGGTTACGCCCAGCAGCGGCAGGCAGACGAGTGGGCGCGGGCCACCAAATAGCACGCCAGGGGCTAGCTGGATCGCTTGCTCAGGGAGGGGGCGGAGCATCAGGCGACCTGCGGTTGGCTGACGAGGGCGGGGGTAGTGAAGGCTTGCGGGGCGTACTGCTGGATCGCCGCCGCCAGCCCGCTCTGCCGCCAGCTTTTGGCGTAGTATTCTGGCACAAACTGTGAGCCGTCGCGGTCGGCATCGGCTTCGCTATCGAGGTCACCCCCATTGAAGACGCTGAAGATGACGAAGAAAAGGAGGAAGGGCATCACAAACCAGTACCAGAACTTGATAGTACGTTGTGGCTCTTTGACCAGCAGGCGGTCAATCGGCCTCTTGCTACCGACCTGCTCCATGCCGTAGACTGCTGCCCAGGGGGTGAACAGTGCGCCACCAATGACAACCTTGCGTAGACCAGTGGGGCTGACCTCCAACCGCTGCTGCCAGGCGACCCTGGTGAGCAAGGCAAACGGCACGGCGAGCAGTAGCAGCCCGAACCCAGCCGAGCTATCTTTGCTGCTGAAGTAGTAGAGGCTGCTGCTGATACAGAGGGCAGCCAGCACCCCGAAGGGGATTGCCGTCAGGCTGCGGCGGCGGTAGGCGAAGCTCTGGATAGTGGACGGGCTGGACATCTGCTGGCTCCTTATGCTTTGTGGGCGATATATGGGCGGTTGGTCGATTGCGGCTGGCGTTCTACTCTGCTGTCATTATACACCACTTCTGCCAGATTGTACCTTACAGTTAGCTTAGCGGGCAAGGGGCGATCTCATCAAACACCAATGGCGGCCCAACACGGCTATGTGGTATATTTTAGCCACCGCTGCCTACTCTGTTGGGCGTGGCACGGCCTGGGACGGATTGGCGACCTGGTGGTTCTTTAGCGAGAGGAGAGTTGAAATTGGCACAACAGTTTGGCAGAAGTAAGTACCGTACCCTGCTGGCCCTGCTGCTCCTATGCAGCCTCGCACTAAGCAGCGGCCCCGCACAAGCCAGCGTCAGACAAACTGGCCTGAGCCAACCAGCGGCCTTCGCAGTCACGCTCAAAATCGAACCGCGCCTGCGTCAGATGCTAGAGAGTGATGAGAGCGGGCCGGTCAGCTACCTGGTGCTGCTGACCGAGCAGGCTGACACCCACAATGCGATTAGCCCACTTGACTAGGCAGCGAAGGGCTACTACGTCTACGAGCGGCTGAAGGCTGCCGCTGCGCATAGCCAACCGGCGGTGATCGCTAGCCTCGATGGCATGAAGCGGGACGGCGCGGTGGCGCACTACAAGCAGTTCTGGATCGTCAACGCCATCGCGGTTGAGGGGGATGGTAGCAGCGTCTACGACCTGGCCGCCCGCCCCGACGTGCGCTACATCCAGTCGCAGCACAGCTACAGTATCCCAAAGCCTGCCCCCAGCCAGCGGCCTGCGAGCAGCAATCTGCCCCAAGCGGTCGAGCCGAACATCAGCCTGGTCAATGCCCCAGCAGTCTGGGCGCAGGGCTACCGAGGGCAGGGTGTCACCGTTGGCATCATTGACAGCGGCGAAGAAGCCACCCACCCGGCGGTCAGCCGCCAGTATCGCGGCAGCAGCATCCTGCCTGGCAACAACTACAACTGGTACGATGTAGTGACGCAGCGGGCCGAGCCTAGCTGGACGAACGCGCATGGTACCCACGTGCTTGGTACTATCCTGGGCGACGACGGGGCTGGCAACCAGGTGGGCATGGCTCCAGCCGCTAACTGGATTGGCTGCGCGGGCTTGCTCTTTTTCAGCGGTTCGACCAACGAACTGATTGAGTGCGCCGAGTTCATGCTGGCTCCCACCCGCAGTGACGGCGGCGACCCTCGCCCTGAACTGCGCCCGCAAGTGGTCAACAACTCGTGGGGCGACACCAACGGCGCAGACATCGGCTTCCAGATTGCTACCCAGCAGTGGGTCAACGCGGTCATCTTCCCAGTCTTTGCGGTGGGCAACTCTGGGCCGGGTGTAGGTACTGTACTCAGCCCAGCCAGCTACCCAGAGAGCTTCAGCGTGGGAGCAGTCTGCTACAGCCCCAACCCGCTCTGCACGCCCAACAATGTGGTTGACGGACTGGCGAACACCAGCAGCCGCGGCCCCTCGCCGATAGACGGCAGCATCAAGCCCTAAGTGGTTGCCCCTGGGGTGGCGATCCGCAGCAGCGTTGGCTTCAACACCTACGCCGCCTACGACGGCACCTCGATGGCCGCGCCACACATTGCGGGCGCAGTAGCTTTGCTACTCAGTAAGAACCGCAGCCTCTCGGTAGAGCAACTGGGCTACGTCTTGACCAACACGGCCTACTTCAACCCTGGTTTGATGGGGGCGCGGCCCAACAACAGCTACGGCTGGGGGCGGCTTGATGCGTTGGCGGCGGCCAATGCGGTGCCAGCCCTGGATGGTACGCTCACAGGGCAGGTGGCAGGCGGGGCTGGGCTGCGCTCGGTGGTAGCGGCCAGTGCTTCCGACCCAACGATACCATCAAGCGCGGTGAGTTGTCGAAGGTAGTGCGAAGGGCTATCGAGAGCCAGCCATAGCTAAGAGGCCAGGGGTTACTTGCTTACTTGTTGCTTGCCCTTTCCCCACGACCTCATAGAGGTGACAAGTAACAAGTAACCCCCAGGCTTGGCTAGTCGGCCAGGCCTACTGCGCTACTGGCTTAGACAATTAGGGGCGCGGGCTGCTGATTGCCTCACGGTAGAGGGCTTCAACCTGGGGCGCAACTACTTCTTTACTAAAGGTGCTGCGGGCCTTGATACGGGCGTTCTCGCCCAGCCGTTGGCCTAGCCCTGCGTCAGCTTCGAGGCGGGCGATTGCCTGGCTGAAGGCAGGCAAGTCGGCAGCCAGCAGTCCCGTCTCGCCATCGCGGATTACATCACCTGTACCACCAGTGTTGAGGGCAACAATAGGCAGGCCCAGAGCCGAGGCTTCGAGCAGCACCCGACTGAGCGGCTCCGGCCAGCCAGAGGGAAAGAGCAGGCCGCCAGCCCCCTGCACCTGGCGCAACACCTCATCGTTGGGCAACCAGGGGAAGATAGTTAGCTGAATCTTGTACTTGTTGGCTTGCCGCTCAAGCGTGTCGCGCAGCTTGCCCTCGCCATAGACCACCAGCGGCCACTTTGCACCCGCCTGGGCCATTGCGGGGAGCAGCAACTCGGCTCCTTTGTTGGCCTCCAGCTTGCCGATGAACACCCAGGTCTTGCGCTCATCCAGCCCGCGCCCCCCTTGTAGGGGAGGGTTGGGCTGGCGGTCAGTAGCCGCAGCTAGCGCAGCAAAGTCGATCATATTGGGGATTACACTCACCTTTGCTGCCTCCACGTAGGGCTGCAAGCGGGCGGCAGCGTCGTGGCTAACCGCAATAATGCGGCAGCTGCGGGCGAGAGTGTTGCGCTTCAAGCGCAGGTTGTAGACCATGTAGGGGATGGCAGGCCAGAGCAACGCCCCCCTCAGCCCAGCCACATGAGGAAGACCGCGTAGGAGGTCGCGGGCGGTGCAGCCAGCACAGGGGATGTTGCCGTGCCGCAGGGTACCGAAGTAGCACAAGGCCCACCAGTCGCGGATGGTGCTGACCGAGGTAATCCGGGTGCGCTCGGCGGCCATGATTGCCGGCGGGATGCTCAGGCCGTTCTGCCCATGCACCACCTGAATGCGCTCCTGACGAATCAGGTCGGCTATGTAACGGGCGAAGGCGGGGTAAAGCCGCTCGTTGTGGTTGATGTTGGTCAGGATTGGCAGCTTCCAGGCCGCCTCCGGCCAGCCGAACTCGTGAACCGGGATGCCCTCGTAGTCGGTGTAGCGGTTCTCCTTAACCCCGAAGCGAGGGCGAACGACGACGACGTGGTGGCCGCGCTCGCGCAAAGCCGCCGCCAGGTAGTAGCTGCTCCAACCACTGCCACCGCACATGGGCGGGAACACATCGCTAGCAATCAGGATACGCAACCTGCGCTCCTCGTTCCGCCCCTTGCTGCTGACCCCCACCTGCACGTCGTATCTGCCCAGCTTAATCCGCATAGCCGCTCCTCACCTCACCTGTTGCCTAGCCACTACAATCTACAGTCCACCGCTGCTTTGCTGCCCAATCTCGCCCATAATCCGCTCAAGCGAACGGCAGTGTTCCTGCCAGGAGTAGTGCGCTACGACGCGCTGGCGGGCGGATGCACCCATGCGTGCGCTGGTGCTGGGGTCGGCCAGCAAGCTGCTGAGGCGGTCAGCCAGAGCGGGGATGTCGCCAGCGGGATAGAGCAGCCCTTCCTCGCCCTCGCGGATGATACAGTCCAGGGGGGATTGGCGAATGGTCACCGTGGGCAGGCTCATCGCCATGTACTCGAATATCTTGAGCGGTGACCAGTAGAAGCCGAACAGACGTAGCGGCTCGTGGCGGCTGGGGTCGAAGGGGGCAACCCCCACGCTAGCCAGAGTCAGGTAGAGCGGCACGTCACTATAGGCAACCGGGCCGGGGGTAATCAGCCGTTGGCCGAGGCTGGCGGCTATCGCCTGCACTGGCTCAAGCAGCGGCCCCTCACCTAGCAGCAGGAAAGCGGCCTCTGGCACCCGACGGGCAACATCCAGGGCAGCGGTGGCTAGCTGGTCTACACCATGCCAGTGCCGAAAGCTGCCACTGAAGACCGCCACTGGCTGCCCCTCGCTCAGGCCCAGTCGCTGGCGTAGGTCAGCCACCTCCGCGCCCCGCTGCTGCAACACGGCCTCGCGGTCGAACCGCTCCACGTTTGCACCCCAGGGCAGCTCGCAAATCTTGCTGCGGTCTGGCTCAAGGGAGGACGGCACGGTGCTAGCGAGCGGGGTGACGATGCGGCTGGCGTAGTGGCACTGCCGCCCGGCCCAGCGGCGCAGGGGTTGACCCACCAGCCGATCCAGGCGCGTCTTGCGGCTACCCGGTGGGTCAACCAGCGGGGCGTTCACCTCTAGGATAGCAGGGATGTGCCGCCGATGAGCAACCAGCATCCCAACCCCAGCAAAGTTGTAGAAACGTTCGATGATCACCGCAGGCTGCAGCTCCCGCGCCAATCGCGCTACCGTGGAGTAGTAGAGCAGCCCTGCACTCTTGGGGTAAGGCAGCCAGTGCCACTGCGGTGCATCCAATCTCCGCTCAGCTTGTTGGGGAGGGGGGGTGTCTTTCGGCCTTTGGCAGACGACGTGTACCTCGTGGCCGAGGCGGGCCAGGCCAGCCGCTACTTCTACCACGTGGGTTGCGCCGCCATGTGAGCCAGGGGCTGCAATGCCCGCCGCAACATAGAGGACACGCAACTTACTTGGCTCGCAGCAGCACGAAGAAGGGGCCAGTCTGCACCTTGCCGAACAGCACCAGGTCGAGCAGCATCAGGCGTGTGAGACCGACGAGGCCGGTGCGATAGAGGCCGCCCTCAGCAATCTTGCGCTTGACCTCTTGCCGGGCTGCCTTCGCTGCCGCATCCTGCGCTGCGTCGGGCAGGTCGTGCGCGTGGTCAGCCGCACCCTCATGATCGTGGTTGGCAGGCAAGCCAGCAGTAACTGGCTCCAGTTGCCTGGCCTTGCGGCGGGTAAACACCGCCTCACCCACTTTGGCAATCACGTTCTCGGTCAGACTCTGGAACACGCCGTTCCAGAAGACCGCCTCCTCTAGCACGAAGCCAGCCTGATCAATCACCGCCTTCAGTTGGTCGAAGGTGGCGATCTCCTTGATGTGGTCAGACTTGCGGAGGCGGTCGCGCTTGAAGTCAGCCAGCCCCACCCCTTCCAGCAGGTCACCAACTTTGCGCGAACCGGCGATCAGCGGGTAGAGCGGTGACTTCTCCCGCGTGTTCGAGTAAATCATCACCCGCCCGCCCGGCTTGAGGACGCGGCGCATCTCCTTGAACATCTGGCCCACATCTGCGGCGGTCAGGTGTTCCATCAAGTCGAGCGAAAAGATCGCGTTGAAGGTGGCGGGAGCAAAGGGCAGGGCGCGGGCATCGCCACGCACCAGGTCAACCGCGTTGAGGGCTTCGCTGGCAAAGAGGGGCGAAGCGTCCAGGCCAATCATGTGGTCGACCCGGCGGCGGTTCCAATAAGCAAACTTGCCGTTGCCACAGCCGACTTCAAGGGTGCGGTCGTTGCGGTGCAGGCGCAGCAACTTACGCAGGGTGGCATTTCGCACCCCCGCCCCCAGCAGCGGCTCACTAATATGCTCGTAATCCAGAGCGCGCTCGAATTCGTCGTGGTGTTCAACATACTTGGTGGTATGCCCAAAGTGTCCCCCGCTAGCGAACTGCTCGCCCTGTGGCAGCAGACCGAGGTAGCCTAGAGCCGGGCGGTAGTCGTAGCCCTGGCCGCAAGCGGCACAAACCAGCTTGCCAGCTTCCACCGTCAGGCTACCCCAGGTTGCAGGGTTGGCCCCCGCTGGTGGGTCGGCCACACAATCGGGGCAGCGCACCATCTGCAATAGTTTGTCAGAGATCAATATTATTCGCCTCATCATCAAAGTCGTGGGTACCAGGAGGGCGCGTGCTACCCCTCGTGCGTAGTATATGCAGCAGGGGGTTGCTTGTCAAGGGGGGCAGCAGCTGGCAGCGAAGCGATTGCGAGGGGCAGCTACCGCCACGCGCAGCGAAGTGCGCCTACTTACGCGGGACGCTGCAACAGTTCCTGCCGAAGTAGATGCCCACGGTCAGCAGTCAGCCATCAGTTGGCCGCAACCAGGAATATGTTGGGCCAGGGCTTATAGTTGCTGCCGAAGCTATCGGTTTTGGTCTCCCCATTTTTGGTTATCTGACGCACTATTGTGGCACTGATGCCTGCATGGGCGTAGTCCACCTGCTTCTTGGTGCCAGGAGCCAGGGTGTTGTCTACCTCATAGCGGTCGGGTGGCGGCGGAACCGGCGCACCCGCCCTATGACTAACCATCTGCACGTCCAAGCCAGCGGCCTTCGTGCCATAGATGTTCACGACCAGATCACTACCCTGCGCGTCCGCCTCTACCAGCAGGTAAGCACCACTGTCGTTGACGAACTTCATGTCCACGCCGGGGTCGAACACCGCTGCGTCGAAGCCGACTGGCGAGCCATCCTGTTCGTACCAGCTAACCCGATAGCTATGCTGGTTGCGCTCTACTATGGGCAGCCCCGACCAGAAGGCGGCCCGGAAGGCGGTAGTGCTGACCTGGCACACCCCACCGCCCACGTCCTTCTTGGTGCGCTCGGCGGCGATCACGTAGCCTTCGGCATAGCCGCGCTCCAGGCTAATGTCGCCAATGCTGTTGAGGAAGCTGAAGGTAGCCCCTGGTGGCACCACCGTGCCGTTGAGGAAAGCCGCCGCTACACGGATGTTCTGCGCCCGCTCCTTTGTCGAACCAGCAAAGGTGCTACGCCCGCTACCCACCAACTGCTTGATGCCCAACGCGCCAACATCCTGCGAGGAGACGGTGGGGCTGAGAATCTGCACTGGCAGAGCGAGGCTGCGGGTAGCAGTTAGGGCCGGGGCGGGCTGGTTGAGGGTGGCAAATAGCAGGCTGGCAGTCTCCACTGGGTCTAGCTGGCGACCGTCCACGCTCTCGCTAATCACCGCCACGCCGCTGCCGTTCCAGCTAAAGCGGGCGTTCTGCGGCGCACGATTGACATCCTTTGCGATGTTGCGACTAAAGGCTTCGATCTGGCTGGCAGCGAGGCTGACGGTGATGTGGTCGCCAGTTGCCTGCCGATCTAGCACGCGGGCAATAGCGATCCACCTTGCTATGGTAGAGCGGTCAAGCGTATAGTTCTTCTCTGCGTAGCTGGCAACCAGTGGCGCACTGAGCCAGGTGTTCAGCCGCTCGGCCACCCGCTTGGCCTCCGCCTCACTGACGATGGGATGGGTGATCGTCACTGGCAGCAGCACTGTTTGCGTTTGCAGGTTGTTGAGGGCAGCCTTAAGTGCGCCTACGCTGGCGTAAAGGTCAAGGTCGCGTCCATCCTGCCCGACGACCACGCTCACCGCCCCCGTATTAGGGTCAAGCTGCACATCGCCTTCCTTGAGCGGCTGAGCGATTTGGACAGCCACCCCGCGCAGGTACTTGCCAATCTGTGTCTCATCGAGGTTGACCCGCAGGGGGACGACCACGCCCTCACGCCATGCCTGCCACTGCTTACCCAGTGTGTCAGTCAGGCCACCTTTGCGGCCAACATCATACGCCGCCTGCAAAGTTGCGTCCGCATCAATGCTAACTCCTACTTCTGCAAGCTGTGGCTGCCACTGGCGGTCAGCAAAGACCAGCATCACTGGCTTGCTGCTGAAGGCCGCCAGGCGGTCGGTCAGCTTTGCCTTCGCCTGTTCGCTGCTCAAACCGCTGAGGTCGAGGTCAAGGACGTGTACGCCAGGGTAAATCTTCTCGCCATTGACCTGCTGGTAGATCAGCACGCTAGCCAGGCCCGCAACGAAGAAGACAGCAACTAGCACTGCTAGCCAGCCTGCCACCTTGCCAACCCGACCCTCGCGCTGTTCTGGCTCGTCGGTGCGATAGCGAGTCAGGTAGGGGGTCTCCTCTGCGGCGGGCTGGCGGTGGGGGCGGCGCGGTTGCGGCGGCGCAAGGGGGGCTGGCTGGCGCGGGTTGGCGGCTGGTGGCTGGTAGCCAGGGATTGGGCGCGGGCGGCTGTCGGTTGGTTGGCCGGAGCGCGGGGGGTTAGGCGCAGGTGGGCGACTGGCAGCCGGGGGGCTATTCAGTTCGTAGCGGCGGGCTGGTTGCCGCTCTACCTGTGGCTCATCTGCCATGTCATCTCGCTTGTCAGTCGTCTCTGCCATCACCCTACCCCTATCCAAGACGGGAAGGCCGCCCCACAATCTAGCTTCACACTCTGGCTCTATACCCTAAAACCTCTGGGGCTATCTCCCCGCCGCCTACACTGCTCAGGCGAGTGTAGGCAGCCTGTACCTGCGCGTCGGTTAGCCTGCCGCCCGCTTCAGCGCGGATCGCCTCGGCAGTGGCAAGGATAGTAGCGCGGCTGAGACCAGGCGGCGGTTGGTGCTTCCAGCTAGTCAGGGCTAGCATGATGCCGTTGGGGTCACGGAAGTAGTAAGCCAGTTCAAGCGCAGTGTCCAGCGGGCCGAAGACAGACACTCCTGCCCGCGTCAACTCGCCCTTCACCTGCACAAACGTCTCGCTACTGACCGCCAGGGTAAGTTGCTGCAAGGCACCGACCCCCATCGTTGGGCGGGGGACGTAGCTGTTCAGGTCGGGGTGGCTTGGGCCGTAGAAACCAATATAGGTGTCGTTGCCAGCAGCAAACAGCAGTTGCTCAAAGCCGGGGTTGTCTGCGTCCGGCTGGCGCATCACCAACGCCATACCTAGCAGGCGGCTGTAGAAGTCTACGGTCGCCTCGATCTCTGCCGCCACCAAAGTCGGGTGGCTAAGTCCGAGCGTCTTGATCATGCGTGCCTCCGTGCTTCTCACCGCGCCCACGCCGGGGAGCAAGATAGGGTCAGTAGTTAATGCGCAACTCCACCCGGCCTACGCCCACGAGATCGCCGGGGCCGACCGGGGTGGGCTGGTCAATGCGCTTGCCGTTGAGGTAAGTACCATTGGTGCTGCCACCATCCTCCAGCCACCAGTTGCCATCCTCACGCAGGCTGAGGATCGAGTGTTCGCCAGAGATGAAATCGTCCTCCAGCGGGATCGTGTTGGTCTGACGGCGGCCCATCGTGGTGTAAGCCAGTAGCGGCAGGCTCTGGCCGATCCTCAGGCCACTCTTGCCCGGCTGCACCACCACTAGCTGACCAAGCGGCCCGTCGTCGCCTGCGGCCTCAGCAGCGGCAGCAACTGGCTGCACCCGGCTAATGTCTCGCGTTATCACCCGCACCACCTGATAAAGGAAGAAGTAGATAAGGAAGACAAAGATAAAGCGGAGCGAAACGATCAGGATGTCAAATGGCAGGTTCTGGAAGTCGGGCAACAGTTTTCCTCCAGGCTCCAACCCTCACCTTTGTGGGGAGAGGGAGTTTAAGACAGTTGAAATAGTAGCTCGAAGCCACCGAGCGAAACGCGGTCGCCGACCGAGAGTTGGGCTTCGGTGATCTGGATGTCGTTGAGAAAGGTACCGTTGGTGCTGCGATTGTCGTGCAGCGAGTAGTGGCCTGCCTGCCAGCGGATGGTAGCGTGGTGGCGGGAGATGCGCGCATCCTCCAACACCACCGTGTTGTCTAGGCCGCGCCCCAAGGTGCTATCACCCCGCTCAAGGGTGAACTGCTGATCCTGCTGCCGCCCACTCAGTACAGTCAGGGTGGCCTGGCGTGCCGCCTGGCTATAGCTAGGAGGGACACGCATCATGCGGGTGCGTTCAATCTCACCCTCGATCTCGGCGGCCCCCTGCGGGTCAACGCGGGGGTCAACGATGCGGGTGGCAATCTGCACATCGCGGCGGCCAACCCGCGCATCCTCGATCAGGCGCACGAAGGGCGGCGTGGTTAGCCGATAGCTACGCTCACCAGCAGTGCGCTTCACATAATCGGACAGTTCGTACTCAACCGAGGCTTTGAAGCTGGCAAAGTTGGCGTAATCCTCTGGGTGAAGGTGGACATCGTAGGAGTTTGGCACAAACACCTTGCCGACGCTGAGGCTCTGTCCATCCTCCATTGCGCGCTCAAGACGGCTGGCGAGTTCGGCGGGTTGCAGCTTGCTGTGGAAAAGACGGGTAAAGCTACCCTCGAACACACCCTCGAAGAAGCCTTCCAGCCGTTGCAGCGGGTTGAGGCGTGATTGGCCGCCAGCACCCCGCTTGCCGCGACGCGTCTTCTGTCTGCTTGCCGGTGCAGCCGCAGCGGGGGCGACCTCCCCTACTGCTGGCTTGTCATCTTTGCCAGCATACGCTAGCTCGTCTGGCGCAGCGTACTCGCCAAAGGCAGCCACAGGCGCGGCCAGCGGCTCGGCAGCTGGCGGTTGGGGGCGACGCTTAAACTCGATGATCTTTTCTTCGCTCATGGTACTCTTATAACGGATGAGGGGTCGGACAGTTGTGCTACCGCTATTATATACGAGGGAAGAAGGACGGTCAACCTGCCTGGCGCATTGGGATTGTGGACAGCGGCGGGTTGTGCTGTGACGGCCACCCCAGCCGCCGGGCGTGGGCGGTTGTTTGCCTGCCCCTGAACACTTTCCCTGCACAAAGGCTTGCATCGGTGACCAATAGTTTGATAAAATAGCAGAGCAAGGGGGCGTGGCGAAACGGCAGACGCACTGCGTTTAGGGCGCAGCGGGAAACCATGTGGGTTCGAATCCCACCGCCCCCACCAAAAGAACCCCGCTCCAGTTGTTGGAGCGGGGTTTCTTTTTGCGGCAGTGGCAGCTACGGCGCACTAACTACGATAGTGCTGGTCATCCCCGAATGAACAGAGCAGTGGTAGTTGTAGGTGCCAGCGACGGTGAAGGTGTAGCTGTAAGTCCCACCCTGCGGCAGACTGGGCGAGTTGAGGGGGCCACTACCGTCCGAGGTGACGGTGTGCGGGTGGCTACCAAAGTTGGTCCAGATCACCTGCTGGCCCACTAGTGAACTGGCACTACCACCAACGTCGAAGTAGTCGTCGCGGATGGCGATGTTGTAGGGGGCAGGCGGGGTGGGGGTCGAGGTTGGGGTGATGCCCGTTGTCGCGGTCGCGGTTGCCGTGAGGGTGGGTCCTCCTGTTGTGGCAGTGGCAGTCAGCGTAGCGGTGTTGGTCGCAGCGGCAGTGTTGGTCGCAGCGGCAGTGTTGGTCGCAGCGGCGGTGTTGGTCGCAGCGGCGAGGGTAGCGGTTGCGGTGTTAGCTCGGACAGTGGGGGTACTGGTCAGTGGCACACTGGTGCCAGTCGAGGTGCGAGTGACGGTTGCTGGGGCAGCACCCTGCATCCTACGGATCATAGTGCTGGCCTCGGCCCGCGTTGCCAAACCGTTGGGGTTGAAGCGGGGCGGGTTGCTGCCAGCTATGCCGTTGATCACGCCTGCACCCTTCGCGCTCTCCACAAAGGTGAAGAAGGTGCTACCAACCGCCACGTCACTGAACGAGGCAGTAGTTGGGTTGAGGCGCGGAAGATTGACAGCGCGCACTACTATCTTGGCAATCTCAGCCCGCTTCACGTTGTCGCTAGGGCGGAAGCAGAGGCCACTGCCACCCGCGCAGGTTGCCCCGTCGATTGCCCCGGCTGCTCGCGCATCCTCAATAAAGATGTAGAAGACGTTGCTGGTCGGCACGTCGCTGAATGATGGACTGCCTGGGGTGACACGCGGCAGATTGGCGGCGCGCACTACTATCTTGGCAATCTCACCTCGCGTGATTGTGCGGTTAGGATAGAAGCAGGATAGGCTAGCGACTGGCACGCAGGCTGAACCGTTAACTACTCCCTGGCTGGCGAGAGCCTGGATGTAGCCATAGGCGTAGTAGGTGCAGTAGGTATCAGCGAAAGTCTGGCCCTGGCAGGGGGTAGCGGTTGGCGCAGGGGTGTTGGTTGGCGGCACGGGGGTGTTGGTTGGCGGCACAGGGGTGTTGGTTGGAGCCGTGGTGCCACAGTTCTGCACGCCCTGGCTATGAGAGTAGATGTGGAAGCGGCCCGTTTCTTCGCCCATGTAGTAGACAGTGTCTACGGCACAGCCAGTGAGCAGGAACGGCTTGTCGTGGCGCGCGCCATTGCTGATCAAGGCAATGCTGCTGTTCAGGCTGTTTTCGTTGTAGTAAACGTCCTTGATGCCGCCACCTTCTACCCAGACTACCCTCGGCAGGGTGCCGTTGAAGGAGATAGAGGGGAAGACAGAGAGATCAGTAGTGTTGGAGACGTTGCGTGGGGCTGGCTCCCACTGGCGGCTGGCTACTGTCCAGCGTTCGTAGAAGATTTCGGCTTCGCCACTGGCGTTGCTCTGCCAGACGATGGCGACGTTGCCTGCGCTATCAGCAGCAATGCCCGGCCAGTAGTCGCGGCTGTTGCTACGTGTGCTGAATGTCCAGGTACCGTTGTCGTTCTCGTCTGCCGTGTCGATACCGGTCGCGTAACGCATCCAGACTACGTGCAGCTTGCCGCGAGTGTCGGCCACCACCTGGCTGCCCTGCGCTAGGCTGGTACTATCGCCCCCTGGCGACCAGTTGGGGCCGTCGCTCCAACTATTGCCGCCATCACGCGAGATGCGGTAGTAGATGCGCCCAATAACCACCCCACCCGCATCCTCGCGCAGAGTGTAGAAGACGTGGATGCTACCGTCTGGCTTGACTGCCACGCTGGGCGAGTTGAGGGTACGGTTGCTGTAGTTCGTCACACGCACAGGGCTGCTCCAGCTTGCGCTGGCGAAGTTGTAGCGGGCAAGCACAACATTGTCACTTACTTGCACGTCGTTCCAGACAGCGTAAGCGGTTGCGCCGTCAGGTGAGACGGCGGCCCCAGCCCGGAAGTCGCTACCCTGTCCAGGGATCGAGGAGATGTTGCTCCAACTCTGGCCGGAGTTAGTGCTGCGCGCGCTACCGATCCCCTCACGGATCGTCGCTCCCTTCGTCCAAACCGCCAGGACGTTGCGCCGCCCAGCAGCGAAGGGGAACTGCACAGGGGTCTCACCGTTCTGCGAGATGTCGGTTGCGCCGCCGAAGTCCGGGGCGA
>JAYUUN010000083.1:0-32638 GCA_043754535.1 Chloroflexota bacterium
CAAGGAGAGCGGGGACGGCCAACTGCCAGCCCCGCTCCTTCTTTTGCCTTCGCACCGCTACGGCCAGGCTAGAGATGCATCCCCTTAACCGTGTCTGCGACAGCAGCGACGTTCTTGGCCGGGCTACGCACATCTATCGAGCAGTCGGCGGCGGCCAGCCAGCGCGGTTCCCCATCGGCCTGGTCAAGGTCGTGGACAAGTTGGGCGTGTAGCTGCTCTGGCGTACCCTCAAGCAAGGTAGCCAGGCCAACCCCGCCGATCAAGGCCTTGTCGGTCTTGCCCAGCATCGTCTGCAAATCGGGGTTGCCTGCCTCATGCGCTGCCCAACTGAAGGCCTGCACGGGATAGTCGAGCAGGTCAAGCAGCATATTGTTTGCCTTACAGACGTGTAGCAGGTTGAACTCGGCCTCCTGCGCCGCCTTTAGTATCCTCATGTCGTAAGGGCGGCCAAACTCGGCATACTGCTCCTTCGTCAGCCGGTCGTAACTACCCCACTCGGTAGTCGCAAAGAAGATGCCATCACAGAGGTTGATCGCCTCGGCCACGTACTGCTCAAAGGTGCGCGTAATCTGCTCCAATGCCGCGTGCAACAACTCTGGGGCCTCCTGCAAGTGCTGCTTGAACACAGCATCGGTTGCTACCAGGTCGGCGGCGACCGAGAGGGGCGAGAACACCGTTTGCACGAATAGCACCCGCTCGTCACCCTTCAAAGCCCGCTTGAGCAGGTTGAGAGCCTGCAACTGTTCGCCCAGTGCGCCAGCGGTGGGGGACTGCTGGGTAATCTGCTGCCAGTCCTCCGCTTGCTGCACCGGCAGGCTGAGGGTGGTGGGCTTGGTCACGCCGTCGCGGTGGTACTTGAAGCGCGCCCCCCAGGGTTCGACGTGATACTGCGCTCGTGGATTAACCTTCATGAAGTCCCAACCATACTGCCGTTGCCAGCGTAGCATCGCAGCCACCAGCCCCTCGGCATCCTCCTCACTCTCATAAAAGTGCCGCCAGAGGCTGACTGCTGGCCGGTCTACCGCCTCGTTCGCCAAAGCCGCCCGTACCCGCTCCAAACTGCTGATCGCTGCTACCATCATTGCCCTCCTCAGTGACAAACCGCCACACCAAAATATGCGCTGAGCGAATCCGCTTGCAATGTTTGTACCCCAGTCGGATTGCCCCACCGTGATTATAGCTAGCTGGGTCGGGAACTGTCAACCAGGGGCGGTTTAGGTTAGAGCGATGTGAGATTGGCAGATTCAGCGGCCACAAAGTTGACACCTGTCTCCCAGCCTGCTATAATGTGTGTTGCTTGCCATGTTATTTGGCGGGCGCAAAACATCTCTCTACAACAGAAACAACGGTAACAAACGTGACATATGTGAACCAGCGAATCGAATGGAACGTCTACGAGCCGGTCGTCTACAAGATAGACAACCTGCGGAACGAGGCTACCCTGAAGATCAACGCCGATATCTATGGGCGGGTGGTCGAGCTGGTATGTCGTGGTGGCTGTGGCTTTGGTTAGCTTGCTGAGTGCAGACGGCGGTTGGCGAACGGGCCAGCTAAAGGGCAACAGCGGAGGTCTTCCTGTCTATGTTTAATCTAAAACTAGCAATCATCTACAACCCCCAGTTGGCGAAGGCTGGCTGAGTTAGCCACCAGGCTAGCTTTGCTGTACCATGCGGCGGGGATCAGTAGTGCGAAGATAGAGTGAACCCAGGGAACCAAACTAACCAACGGCCAGCGTTCAGAGGCGATTTCAGCCAGCCTCTCTGAACCTGGTCTTTAGTTTTGCCTTTTTTAGGGTGATTTTGGAGGTTGTGCGAGTGAACAAGAGTACTGAGGGTGCCGTAAGCAGCGTCGAACTGGTGGGCATCAGCAAGAAGTTTGGCGACAGCTTGGCGGTAGACAATATCAGCCTGAGCATCCGTGAGGGCGAGTTCTTCAGCCTGCTAGGGCCGAGCGGCTGTGGCAAGACGACTACCCTGCGGATGATCGCAGGCTTTGAGCAACCGACCAGCGGCCAACTCTACATTGCGGGCCAGCCAGTTGCGGGCGTACCGGCCTTCCGCCGCAACGTCAACACTGTCTTCCAGAACTACGCCCTCTTTCCCCACATGGATGTGACCGACAACGTAGCCTTCGGCCTGGAAGCCACTCATGCCGCGAGCAAGACCGAGATCGCCAGCCGCGTGCAGGACGCGCTCGACCTGGTGCGCCTGGGCAACTACGGCAAGCGTCGCCCGCGCCAGCTATCCGGCGGTCAACAACAGCGGGTCGCCCTCGCCCGCGCCCTCGTCAACCGCCCAGCAGTGCTGCTGCTCGATGAGCCACTGGGCGCGCTAGACCAGAAGCTGCGCAAGGAGATGCAAATCGAACTGAAGCACTTGCAGAGTCAGGTGGGCATCACCTTCATCTTCGTCACCCACGACCAGGAAGAAGCCTTGACCATGAGCGACCGCATCGCGGTGATGTCCAACGGCAAGGTGTTGCAGGTGGACTCGCCTGCTGCAATCTATGAGCGGCCAAACTGCAAGTTTGTGGCTGACTTCATCGGCCAGAGCAACTTCTTCGCGGGGCGCATAACCGGGATGGATAGCGACTCGGTGACAGTGGCGGTTGGCGGTAGCGACGGCGGCAGCTTTGCGGTTCAGGCTCCGCGCACCAATGGGATGCAGGCTGGTCAGGAGGTGACGGTCGCAGTGCGGCCAGAGAAGATCGGCCTGCGCCGGGTGGTGGGCAGCGATGCAATCCACAGCAACGGCCTCAACCGCACCCCTGGGCGCATCCAGCGGGTGATCTACATGGGAACTTCGACCCAGTACGTGGTGGACATCCCCGGCGGCAGCACCCTGACGGTGGAGCGGCAGAACAGCGGCATCGCTGAACCGAACCTCCCCCGCTTTGCGCGCAACACGCAGGGGATTGATCTGCCTGGGGACAGCGGCCTGGTAGAACATGAGGAAGTAGTCCTCGAATGGTCACCCGCAGTTACGCTCCTATTGGACAAGTTACGTTGCCGCTTGAGGCAGTGAGGGATTAGAGATTGAAGCAATTGGATATCAAGGAAAATAGAGGGCTGGCTGCCTGGGTGCGGCGCAGGCCAGGGGTGCAGGCAGCAGGGTTGCTGCTGCCGGGGCTGATTGCCTTTGGCCTTTTCTTCGTCATCCCCCTGTTGATCGTGGTTGGAGTCAGCTTCACGGCCAAGAAGGCGGGGACGGTTGACTGGACGCACTGGACCCTGAACAACTATGTCAGCCTGGTGACGAACTTCGCGGGCGACTTCGACCCACTCTACCTCAACATCTTCCTCCGCTCGCTCTGGTTCGCCTTGCTAACCACAGTGATCTGCCTGCTGGTTGGTTACCCACTGGCCTACTTCATCGCCCGCCGCGGCGAAAAGTGGCGCGCCGCCCTGATCTTGCTGATCATGATCCCCTTCTGGACTAACTTCCTGGTGCGAACTTACGCCCTGCAACTGATTTTCCGCAAAGAAGGGCTACTCAACAGTCTGCTGCTGGACGGCCACATCATTAAGCAACCGCTGGACATGATGTTTACCCCTGGGCTGGTGCTGTTCGGCCTGGTCTACGGCTACCTGCCCTTCATGGTACTACCGCTCTACGCCAGCATTGAGAAGTTCGACTTCAGCCTGCTGGAAGCAGCCCAAGACCTCGGTGCGGGGACGTTCCGCACCCTGCGTAAGGTACTACTGCCCCTCACCATGCCAGGGGTGGTCGCGGGTAGCATCCTGGTCTTCATCCCAGTAGTTGGCAGCTATGTGACTAGCGACCTGCTGGGCGCGCAGTCCAGTGGCACACTGATGGTCGGTAACACGATTGAGAACCAGTTCCTCAAGTCGCAGAACTGGCCGCTCGGCTCGGCAATGTCGCTGGTGCTGATGGCGGTGGTACTGCTGGCAATCATCATCTACTTCCGCGTGGCGCGGGGTGACAAGAAGGGGGCAGCACTTTGAGCGCAATCAATTACAACGATAAGCCAGGCCAGATGAACGCCGCGATTGTGGCGAAGGAGCAGGTAGCAGGTCATGCTCAGGCAGGCAGTGGGGCGCAAGCTATCAGCCGTCCCCCCGCGCGCCTCGCCCTACCCGCCTGGTTGGGCAACCTGCTACTCAAGAGCAACGCCCTGGTTGTTTTCCTCGTCCTCTACCTGCCAGTGGTGATCCTGATCGTCTTCAGCTTCAACGCCGCCCGCAGCGGGGTAAACTGGACTGGCTTCAGCCTGGACTGGTACAACAAGTTGCTGCACGACGGCAACATCGGCTCGGCGGCGATCAAGACGCTGATCGTGGCTGGCTTTGCCACCGCGATCTCGACGATCATCGGCACTATGACTGCCCTCGCGTTGGAGCGGCACAAGTTTGTGGGCAAGGTGGTGTTCGAGGGAGTGATGTACCTGCCGATCATCATCCCAGAGATCGTGATGGGCCTATCGCTGCTGCTGTTCTTCCGTGCTGTCGGCGTAGACCTGAGCCTGGTGACGGTGATCATCGCCCACGTCGTCTTCTGCATCCCCTTCGTCGCAGTGATCGTGCGGGCGCGCCTGGCCGACTTCGACCGCCGCCTGGAGGAGGCTGCCATGGACCTGGGGGCCGACGAGCTAGCCACCTTCCGCAAGGTGACGCTACCGCTGCTGATGCCCGCGATCATCGGAGGGGCGGTGATGGCCTTCACCCTCTCAATTGACGACGTGATAGTAACCCAGTTCACCGCTGGGGTTGGCTCGACCACCCTGCCGCTCTACATCTACTCGCAGGTGCGCGTGGGGATCACCCCTGTAATCAACGCCCTCTCGACAATCATGCTAGTCGCCAGCATCGGCCTGGTGCTAACCTCGCTGTTTCTTCAGCGTGACCCAGCGGGCAAGAAGGTGAAGTAAGGTCAAGCACAGCAACAAGTGAACAGCAAGCCCGCTGAGTGATCGGCGGGCTTGCTTGTTAAAGTGGAGCCGTTTATTCAAGCAGCAGATGTGTGTGCTTTCTTTCTACGCCAGTACGTTGAGCCAAACAGGTACTTTGCTGTCGGGAACCGCAGTGTTAACAGCTTTAACTTGCTAAGACCTATACTGTGCCAGTACGTTGTTGGTAAAGACGAGCTTGGTATTCCCACAGACCCCGACTACATAGTTAGGTGGCCCAAATAGAAGAAGGGGCAAGCCCATAGGCTTACCCCTCCAGGGCCGCACTTACCTCGCGTACTTCGGGGTTTGGCTGCCAAAGACATTTTGACCCATTTGTGTCTGTGTGTCAAGTATTCAGACTACAAAGAGGAAGGAGCTTCTGGTGGCTGGCAGGGGAATCACCCACTATCTACCACCCCTGGTGAGCCAGAAGATCAGCTTAGAAGCCCATCCCTGGCAGGCCCATGCCCCCGGTGACTCCGCCCATACGCTGCTCGGCGAGAGCGGCTGCCTTCTCCATCGCCTCGTTGAAGGCTAGCATGATCAGGTCTTGCAGGGTCTCCACGTCCTCTGGGTCTACCGCCTCCTTGCTGATCGTGATGCTTTTCAGTTCCTTGAGACCAGTCATCTGAACGACGACTGCGCTGCCACCGGCTGAACCCTCGACCATCTCCTGGCCTAGCTTCTCCTGCTCCTTCGCCAACTGCTTCTGCATCTGCTGAACCTGGCGCATCATCTTGTTCATGTCCATACTCATCTCGTTCGCTCCTCTCTTACTGCTCCTTGACATCGGTGATTGTGCCATTAAAGATACTAACTACTGCGCGCACGCGCACGTCCTGCCTGGCTGCTTGCGCTCGCTCGCTCAGCGTGGCACGGCGGGCAGGGGCGACCTGGCCCTCCAACAACTGACAGATCACCTGCCAGTCGCCACCTACCACCTTGCCGATCAGTTGCTCGATCAACAGGCGGTTGGTCGGGTCGTTGGTCTTGCTGTAGTGGAATGGGTACTTGCAGCCCAGCACCACCGTGCCGCCCTCGATGCTGATCGGGTAGACATCTAGCAGCACCCCCTTGAGCATCTTGTTGTGAACCTCCATTGCGCCAACGATGCGCGGCCAGGCGGCGGTCATCTGCTCCAGACTGATGCTACCGTCGCTGGCGGTCTCAACGGCCTCCGCTACCGCCACTGGCTTCTCTGTTGCCACTAGCTCTGCTACCGCCACTAGCTCCGTTACCGCCATCGGCTGTACAACAAGCAGGGGTGGCTCTGAGCGGGTGGGTGGCTTGACTTGGGCTACAGCAGCCGGTTGGCTGGCTGGTTGGTCGGGTTGCGGCTCGACGGCTGGACGCAGCAAGCGTGGGGGCTGCTGGTTGCCAACAGGTGGCTGAGGGCGGCTGGCGGGTAGGGGCTGGGGGCTGCTAGTGCGTGGCTGCTCAACGCGCTGCTGCTCCGCTCCCGCCAGCGTTGCTTCAACAAAGGCCACCTCTAGCGGCAACTGACCGTAGGGAGTAGAGCGCAGTAGGCTGTCGGCTGCGCTAAAGGTCTTGACCCAGCCCACGATCTGGCCGAGATTGACGGCCTCCGCCTGCCCTTGCAGGCGGCCCAGCGTCTCCTGAGTCACATCGAGGGTGGGCAGCGACGCACCGCCTGCTTTGAGCAACATCAGATTCCGCAGGTGGTCAACCAGTTGGCGGTTGAACTGGCGCAGGTCTACGCCATCCTCCTGCATTGCACTGATCTGGCCCAGGCCCACCCCCAACTCGCCCGCTAGCAGGTTGTCCACGAAGGCGGCCACCCGCTCTCCACCAGTTGCTCCCAGCATATCTTGAGCGGCAGCCAGCGTCACCTGCGTGCCATTATAGGCGACGAGTTGATCGAGCAGGCTGAGAGCATCACGCATACTACCCGTCGCGGTGCGGCAGAGCAGTTCGAGGGCGGCAGGTTCGGCCACGATCCCTTCTTCGGCGCAGACGTGGGCGGCGCGGGCTACCATATCGCCCAGTGGCACCCGCCGAAAGTCATAGCGTTGGCACCGCGAGAGGACGGTAGCCGGTATCTTGTGAACCTCAGTCGTCGCCAGAATGAAGATGGCGTGTTCGGGCGGCTCCTCCAGCGTCTTGAGCAGCGCGTTGAAGGCGGCAGTGGAGAGCATATGCACCTCGTCGATGATGTAGACGCGGTACTTGAATAGGCTGGGCGAGAAGTTCACGCCGTCGCGCAGGACGCGCACATCGTCCACGCCAGTGTTGCTGGCCGCGTCGATCTCCACCAAGTCGATTGCATTGCCCTCGGCCACCGCCTGACAGTTGGCACATTGGCCGCAGGGAACCGACTGGCCTGCCGCCACCGCCTCGGCATTGTAGCGCAGACAGTTGACCGCCTTCGCCATCAGTCGGGCGGTCGAGGTCTTGCCCGTGCCACGTGGCCCCGTGAACAGGTATGCGTGGGCAAGGCGGCCCGTCGCCAGTGCGTTCTGCAAGGTACGCACCACGTGTTCCTGGCCCACCAGTTCGCCGAACGTCTGCGAACGCCACTTGCGGTAGAGCGACTGACCCTGTTGATTGTTGCTGGCTATGTTGTCCATGCTACCCTTCATCCTCTATTGGGCTGATGCAGCCTTGCGCCCCGCCGCTTGCTGCCCTATTATACAGCAACATCCCCCTGGATGCCACTTGCAGACGGTTAGATTCGGTGCTAAACTACTGACCTAAACCCCCAGCCACTAAGCGGCAAAGAGAAGCGGGCAAAGAAGGAGCAGTTGAGATGCAGAACCAGGAGCAAGAGATCGCCCGCCTGACCGCCGAGGTTGCGGCCCAGCCGACTGCTGTACTTTACACCCAGCGCGGCAAGCTGCTCGCCAGCCTCAAACGGTATGATGAGGCGATTGCCGACTACAGCCGCGCAATAGAGCTTGACCCCAACCACACCCGTGCCTATACCGGTCGCGCCAACGCCTACACCGCGACAGGCCGCTTCATAGAGGCTCTCGCTGACGTGAACAAGGTCTTGTGAGCCACCAACAGCACAAAGAGAGGAGCGGCTGCCGTCTGGCAACCGCCCCTTTGCTATCTACCTGCGAAGCCGCTGGTATGCTCTGCTTTACGGGGTCTGCAACTTGTTGGCCTGGCTCTCAGCATCGCGGAGGGCATCCGTCACGCTGCGAGTACCCTTGATCGCTACAGTCATCGCGTTAGAGATGATATCGCGCACCTGCTGGTAGCTGCCCAACTTCGGCTCGCTGCGGGTGGCGAACGGTAGCACGTTGAGGTTGCTCTTGGCCTTCGCGTCCTTATCGTAGACCGACTTCAGTGGGTCGAGCGTGGTCGCGCTCTTGCGCACTGGGAAGTAGCCGCTGACCGAGGCCCAGCGAGCGGACTGCTGCCCTTCGAGGAACCACTTGACGAACTGCCACGAAGCCGCCTGCTTGGCCTCTGTGGTCTTGTACATGATGATATTGCCGCCGTAGAGGGTGGTGCCAGGCTGCACACCAGCGGCCTGCGGCATCACAGCAGCGAACCAGTTGAAGTCGTAGGCCGGGTCAGCCTTGCCGTCTGCACCCTTCGGGTAGTAGGTCTTGATGAAGCTGTAGGCCGTGCTGCTGCGGAACAGGAAGGCGACCTTCTTGTTGGCGAAGTCGATCTCGTCCTGGAACGAGTTGAACTCAACCTGGTTGAAGTAACCGCCGCGCACGCCGTCTACCAGCAGTTGCAAGGCCTTCTGCGCGCCTGCGTTGTTGAAGTTGTACTTCTTGTTGTCCGCCGTGGTGACCGTGCCACCGAAGGCGTAGATCATCGCTACGTACATCGAAGTCTCGTTCTCGAACTCGAAGCCGCTGTATTCCTCACCGAGAGCCGCAACCTTCTTAGAAATGCTCACGAACTCGTCCCAGGTCTTGGGTGGGCCGCTGGCACCAACCTGCTTGAGCAGGTCTTCGTTGTACCACATGGTCAGAGCCGACTTGGTGAAGGGTAGGCTGTAGAACTTGTTGTCGTACTGAGCATACTTGTTGGTCTCGATAAAGTTGGGGTAGATGTCCGCGAGGTCGGCCTGGCTGAAGCCGTCCGCGCCGTTCAGGTAGCTGTCGAAGGGAACGACGGCATCGGCATCGTAGAGCGAGGGAATCCAGTTCTCGTAACCGACGGTCAGTTCGGGCAGCGCGTTGGCAACTGCGGCGGCCTGCACAGCGGTGAGCAACTGCGAGTAGTTGCCCTTGTACTCTGGGATGACCTGGATGTTGGGGTGTGACTTGTTAAAGTCCACTGCCATTGCAGTCAGTTCAGCCGCGTTGGTGCGGGTCTGGGTGTGCCAGAAGTGGACGATGGTGGCGTTGGGGGCGGCGGTGAAGGTCGGGGCTGGGGTCGCAGTAGCAGCGGGCGGGCCAGCCGGGGTAGGCGTGCTAGCCTTTGGCGTGGCTGTCGGCGGCACGCCCTGACCCTTGTAACGCCAGTCGTAGTAGTGCTGGCCGATATTGCCAACCTGTACCTTGAAGCCTTCGGGCGCACTCGGTACGTAGGTAATGACTCGCCGCTCGAACGCCTGGATCAGCACGTCGGTGTTGGCCTGGCCCGCGATCTTGACCTTCGCCCAGTATGGCTCGCTGATTGGCAGGCCGCTGGCATAGTTCCAGGGGTCGCTCAATTGCACGTCCTGCTTGGTTGTGCCATTCTCAACCACAGGGCCTTTGCTGTTGAGGAAGGTCCAGAAGGCTGCTGGGATGTTGTGGCGGGTGGTCTCGTCGAAGTGGACGTACTTGCCCAGGGCATCGCTGCTCTTGGTCGCGTCAATACCTGTGCGGCCATCCTTGCGGATCGTGGTAATCGCGTTGTCGCCAGTGTTGTCGCTAACCTGGCCGAGCAGGTTCTTGAAGCTGGCGTAGGTCGGGGCAGTCCTGTCGTCGCTGTCCGAAGCCAACGGGATGTCGGCGGCCTGCTTGTCCATGAACTTGTCGTTGCCGACCTGCATCCGACCAGAGATCAACTCCTGGGTCAGCAGACCGTTGGTGACGTAGAACTTGCTGCTCTTGTCGCCCTTCGGGTCGTTGAGTTCCATGCGGCTCTTGTCGAAGTACTGCACCAGCCGCTTGCCGCTGCCGTCCTTGGCCTCGGCGTAATCTTCCTGAAGTGCGCCGCTGCTTGGGGTCGGCCCCCAGTACCAACTGCGCTTAACCGCGCCGCTGGCAACCAGACTGTCGGTGCGGTTCCAGGTGGTCTGGAACGCGGGGTCGGCAAAGCCGTTGGCGGTCGCGGTCTGGGCCTGGGCAGGCCGCATCTGGATCAGGCCTGCGAAGACCATGACCAGCATGGCGGCGGCCATAAAGATAGAACCAAACTTCTTCACACAATCCTCCTTGTGAGACTGCACACTGGCCCGGCATACTTCGCCGGACTGACGAGATATAGGGTGGAACCGTTCGTTGCCCTGGTGGGCGCGTATGGGGTTGGTATGGTGGAGGCTGCGCTGGTTACCCAGCCGGGCGGAGCATGGTGGTTGGCTAGTGTAGAGTAGGGGCTGATAACTTGACACCCGTCTTGGCGATGCCTTCAACAAACTGCCGTTGGGCAAAGAAGTAGATGACGATGATCGGCAGGATGGTGAAGGTAGCCGCAGCCATCAGCAGGTGGAACTCATTCTGCTCGGAGTTGAGGAAGTTAGACAGCCCCACCTGGATTGTCCGCATACTATCCTGGCTGGTGACAATCAGCGGCCAGAGCAGGCTGTTCCAACTACCAATAAAGCTGAACAGCCCAGCGGTAATCAGGGCGGGCTTGGAGAGCGGCACTGCAAACTGCCAAATGAAGCGCAGACGGCTGCACCCATCCAATGCTGCCGCTTCGTAAATCTCCTCTGGCAGGGCGCGGAAGAACTGGCGCAGTAGAAAGATGTTGAAAGGGCTGGCGATCCAGGGGATGACCAGTGCGGCGTACGTATCGATCCACTGGAGGTTGCGAACGATCACGAAGTTGGGGATGTAGGCAGCCTCGTGGGGGATCATCATCGTTGCTAGCACCAGGCCGAAGATCAGCCCAGACCCGCGGAAGTCGAGCTTGGCGAAGGCGTAGGCTGCCAACACTGAGGTGATCAGCACCCCGACGGTGCAGAGGCTTGCCACCAGGATAGAGTTGAAGAAGTAGCGACCAAAGTCCGCCGACTGCCAGGCATCTTTGTAATTGCTCCACTGCGGATTGGTCGGCACAAACATCCGCAGGGTGGCCCCCAGGTCAGCGTTCTTGGGGAAGTTGGTCGCCTGGTCGCTAGTCTTGAGTGAGGTGGCGACCATCCAGACAAAGGGGAGTAGGGCGAAAACCGACCCAATGATTAGCACAAAATGGGTGAGCAGACCGCTCAACTGGAAGCGGCGTTTGCGGCCCGCAGTGCGGGTCTGCACTGCATCGCTGCTGACTGGTACTCTGGCGGAGGCTTCTACGGCCACAGGGCGGCTCTCCCTCTAGTAGTTGACGCGGCTAGCCGCGAGGCGAGTCTGGAAGATCGAGAGGACCACTAGGATGAAGAACAGAATGATCGCTGTGGTCGAGGCGTAGCTGAGGCCCAACTGGGTGTAGCGGAAGGCTGCGGTGTAGAAGAACAAGGTCATGACGTTGGTCGAGTTATCAGGCCCGCCCAGGCGGTCAATCGAGGTGGTGAACACAGTGGTGAAAGCCTGGAACGCGCCGATGGTGCTGACGATAGCCAGGAAGAAGGTGGTTGGCGAGATCAGCGGCCAGGTGATGTTCTTGAACAGCGTCCAGCCCTGCGCGCCATCTACGCGGGCCGCATCGTATAGTTCCTTCGGCACGTTTTGCAGCCCTGCAATAAAGACAACCGTGTTGAAGCCCACCACGCTCCAGATCGCCAGGAGGATGATCGTAAACAGAGCAAGGCTGGGGCCGCCGAGGAAGCTAGTCAGGCCGCCGATCAGCTTCGATCCCAAGTCGTCGGGATTGGCACTGTTGATCACTGGCTGGATGTTGAAGGCGAGTTGGAAGATACCGCGACTCTCGCCCAGAAAGTCAACAGGCTTGCCGCCAACCCCGACGATCAGCGAGTTGACCAGGCCGCCAGGCCCGTTCTGGTTCGGTGAGCGGAACAGCCACCGCCAGATCATGCCCGCCACGAGCAACGAGGTTACGTAGGGTAGAAAGAAGATGGTGCGGTAGATACCAATGCCCCGAATGGGCCGATTGAGCAGCAGAGCGAGGCCGAGCGCAGTCGCCAGCCCCAACACTACGCTACCGAGGGCGTACCAGATCGTATTGCCCAGCACCTTCCAGAATATGTCGTCGTTGAGGATGCGGCCATAGTTGTTAAAGCCGGTAAACCGCTCTGGGGCAGGCAGCAAGCCCTTGAAGATCGGGGCGCGGTAGAGGCTGAGGACGAAAGCATAGATGATCGGCAGGAAGTGGAAGATGCCAAGAACCAGCACGGCGGGGAGGATCAGCACGTAACCCTCAAGGTTGAGGCGGAACCGCCGTCGCCGTTGTGAGCGCGCCAGTTGCGCCAACATATGTTCTTCGCTCTGCAAACCCGCAGTGCCTGTTGTCATCTAACAGCGGCTCCCCCTTGCGTTGCCAAAACTGATTGACGCGGCTGTATTTTACCGAACAAGTGTTAACGAGATGTTAAGAAAATCTAGGACTGCACAAATCGCACCAGCCTTGCAGCCCCAGGTCAAAGATGCAGCAGGCTGAGGAGCAGGTAGCTGCCCAGCATGGCAAGCAGGAAGCTACTAGCCTGGAGCAGATCGCGCTGGCGGTCGAGTACCCAGTCGTTGAAGTCGATCAGGCTGGCGTTGCGGAAGGTGATGATACCGCCGAGCATGGCGGGCAGCCCACGCACCAAGCCGTAGAGCGCACCTAGTAGCAGCCCCACTTTGAGGCTGGCGGCCAGCAACTCCCAGCCGAGCAGTAGATAGAAACCCGCAAAGGGGATGAAGGTGAACACACCTGCGCCCAGGGCGAGGCCGTAGAAGAAGGTACCGACGAGGGGGTAGTTGACCCCCCAGGAGTTAGGCACTTGCCAGTTGGATTGTGGCGCAGGCAGGCGCAGCACGCCCACCTCGTGCAGGGCATAGAGCAGGGCAGTGACCGCCAGCAACGCCACCGGTATAGCCTCTCTGCCAAAGAACAGCAGGCGCAGTGGCTTACCGAGCAAGGCTAGCAGCAGCCCCAGCAACGCGCCACCGAGCGCAGATGCGAGTACGTATACAACTACTCTGGCGAGCCAGAGCCTTACATCCTTTGCCTGCTGACCCAGCGGCACGATCACGTAGATCATGTTCACCCCTCAGGCAGAGGAGGTTTTGGCAATGCCGAGCAGCACTGCCAGTGCAGCCACCAGCGCGAGAGCCGCCCCTGCCCGCAGATCGACGTTGGCCCCCTGCCACAAGGCAAGGCCCACCCCGGTCAGGAGACCGGTGGCAGGCCAGAGTAGGGAGCTAAAGCGTCTACTTGCGCTCAGGTTAGCCATCAGTCAGCTAGCTAGTCGTTGCTGCGCTGGCGGCCCAGCGCAGGAGCGGCTACCGGCGACTTGCTGGTGCGGAACTCGCGGCAACCACACTGATAATTGCTCGCGCTGCAGAAGCAGTCGGTGCAGACGAAGTAGCCCGGTACCACGCCCCGCCCGCCCGTGCAGTACGAAGTCCAGGTGCCAGAGGGATAATAGTTGCGGTTGAGGCGACACTCCTCCATAGTACCGCGCCCGCTGTCCTGGTAGCAGTTTGCGCCCCGACAGTTGGTGCAGTACGGCCCCGGTGGCGAGCAGGAGCAGATGCTGTTGGTGTAAGCCTCGGCCACCTGGGTGAACTTGCCAGTAGCAACCCCGACCAGCACGGCAAACACTGCGGTGCCTGCTTGCTTGAGGAACGAGCGGCGGTCAACGGCCCTGGCGATGCTCTGGGCCAACCGCTGCGTAGATGTCAGTTCTTCATCCATTTTGTTACTCCTATACTAAACTGCGCTGAAACGAGAGAACCGGGTGGGTAAGCGGGCGGCCAGGGGAGCGGCAGTGCTGCCGCCCGCCTCGGCCTCGCGCAGGTAGGTCTCCAGGTTTTGCCTGGTGTTCGCCAGCCCCTTGACCAGCACCTTGCCGTTGGGGTTGAGCAGGAAAACGAACGGGGTGACGCGCACCTGGTAGCGTTCCATCAGGCTGCCGTCGTCGCTGCTGACGGTCGGCAAGACCGACTCCATCTCTGCGACGTAGCGCACACTCTCCTCATGGCTGGTGCGGTTGTTGATCCAGAGGGCGTGGACGCGATCCCCATGCTCGGTAACGAACTGCTGCACGTCGGGTAGGAGGCGGCGGCAGGGCTGGCAAGTGGTCGAGCCGAAGACAAGCAGCAGATACCGCTTGCCGTCAAGCAGCGACCGCATCTGCAAGTTCTCGCCTTGCTGGTTGAGCGCACCAAAGTCGGGAGCGAGGGTATTGGACTTGAGGCCATCACCCGCCACCCCCTGCGCGGTGTTGAGGTACTGCTGACCGATCTGACGGTAGAGCAGCACCACGAGCAAGCCCAGGGCCAGGACTATGGCCCAAAGGACTATATAACTGACCAGCCAGATGCCATCCATTGGCGTTAAACTGCCTCTCTTGTACTTCATCTTATACTGCCTGCAAGGTCTGGCGGATGTAGCCAAGCACACGACCGCCAAATACGATCCCTACGACGGTGATCCCTGCCAGGAGCAGCACTGGTAGACCGTCAAGCGCGGGCGGATAGACCCCCTGCCGCCCTGCCACCACCAGGTAGTCGAGCGCAAGCCAGGCCGAGCCAGTGAAGGTCAGCAGCAGCGCAGTGGTCAGCAGCAGCAGATTACGCAGCAGCGCACCCCATGTTAGCGTCCCCGCCGAAAAGCTACCGAAGCAATGACAGTTCTCCGTCTTGCCAAGCAGCAGCTTACGAGCCAACACTATGCTAAAGAGCAGAAACATGGCCGCTGCTGCCAGCCCCGCTATGTTAGTCAGCAGCCCCAGCAGCAGCAGCCCGCCGATAGCTAGCTCAACAAAGGGCAGTAGCCGTGCCGCAAGCCGCGCCAGTGGCAAGGGCAGGAAGCTGACCTCAGCCAGCAGCAGCCCTGGATTGTTCTCGCGCAGCTTGCCCACCCCAGCAACGAGCAGCACCCCCGCCAGCAACAGGCGAGCAAACAGCACTAGATAGGGTGAATTAACGACCTCTGCCACCGCTTAGACCTTTATGCAAGCGAACGATAGTCTCAAGTGCCAGCGAACCCGCTGGCTCTGGCTGAATGTTAGCACAAACTGGGGGGAGAGTCAAGGGGCTGCCGATGTGGTTCAACTACTAGCTGCGCGCAACCGCAGCATCCAGCAGTGTGCTAACCTGGGCCAGCAACTCGCAGTAATGTTGGAGGTTGATCACCCTGGCAGGAGGCTTAGCGGCTGCGTCCAGCATTTGCGAGCAGCACTGGCCCCCCTCCGCGCTGATCGTGGGCTAATTGTAGCACCACTGTACTGGATAGTCAGTGTGGTTGCCGCGCTCTCTATGCTCTGCTATAATGGCGACTATGCAGGCTAATCCCTTCCTCAAGTGGGCTGGTGGCAAGCGGCAGTTGCTCAGCCACCTACTGCCCCTCGTCCCCGCACGCTACAGCCGCTACCTGGAGCCATTCATTGGCGGTGGCGCGCTTTACTTTGCCACTCAGCCACGGGTTGCCTTCATTGCCGACGCAAACCGCGAGTTGGTCACCACCTATGAGGTTGTGCGCGACAAGCCAGAGGCACTGGTCGCGCGGCTGACTGAACACCGCACCTGCCACAATCAAGATTACTACTACCAGCTACGTGCTGAACAGCCTACCTCTCCACTTGAGGTTGCTGCTCGCTTCATCTACCTGAACAAAACCTGCTTCAACGGCCTCTACCGCGTCAATCGCAGCGGCCAGTACAATGTGCCAATCGGCAGCTACAAGAACCCCCAGATATTCGACCGCTCCAACCTGCTTGCCTGTGCCTCTGCCCTTAAATCGGCCATCATCCGCCATGCTGACTACCGCGAAACGCTGCAAGAGGCAAAGTCAGGTGATTTCGTCTACCTCGATCCACCCTATGCTCCGCTCAGTCCTACATCCTCGTTCACCAGCTATACGAAAGACGAGTTTGGTGAGCGGCAGCAGCGCGAACTGGCCCAGTGCTACCGTGAATTGGATCGGCGCGGCTGCTACGTGATGCTAAGTAACTCCTCAGCCCAGCTAATCCTTGACATCTATCAGGGCTTTGATGTTCGTCTAGTTGCTGCTACACGCATGATCAACAGCAAAGCGGACGGGCGTGGTATGGTCAACGAGGTGGTTATTTTGAACTACCAACCGCCCGCTAGCGGATTCGTAAAAGTGGATAAGCGGACAAAGCAGCCAGTCAACCCAGTATCAGTAGGCTTGTTACCATCCAATGAAGATGCAATCGGGTCACATCAAACTGAACAGCAACCATCTACATCCACTTATCCATTTCTACGAATCCGCTAGCCGCAACCAACTTTCTCAACGAGGAGAAACCCCATGACTAACCCCCACATTCCCCACCTGCCTGCCGCCCACGACAGCGACGGCCTGGACGTTGCGTGGCGGCCCAGCCGCGAGTACATCGAACGCAGCCGCCTCTACAAGCTCATGCAGCAGCAGGGCATCCTGACCTACGACGAACTATTGCAGCGCAGCGTCAACGACATCGCCTGGTGGTGGGATACCGCCGTCAAGGAGATGGAGATCGAGTTCTACACCCCCTACTCGCAGGTGCTAGACCTTAGCCGCGGCGTGCAGTGGCCGCGTTGGTTCGTCGGGGCGCAGTACAACTACGTGCATGACGCGGTGGACAAGCGCGCCGCCGCCACCCCTGATCAGCCCGCGATCATCTACGAGGGCGAGGAGGGCGGCAGCCACACCCTCAGCTACAGCCAGTTGCTCGCCGAGGTCAATCGCCTGGCGAACGCCCTCAAGTCGCTTGGCGTAGTCAAGGGAGATCGTGTCGGCATCTTCATGCCGCTCACCCCAGAGGTAGCGATTGCAACCCTGGCTTGCAGCAAGATCGGCGCAATCTTCACCCCCGTCTTCAGCGGCTACGGGGCGCAGGCGGTGGCCGCCCGCTTGCAGGATTGCGCGGCGAAGGTGCTGATCACCGCCGACGGCTTTTATCGGCGCGGCAAGCTGGTGCCGATGAAGGAGACCGCCGACGAAGCAACCGACCTATCCCCCAGCGTGCAGCACGTGATCGTCCACGCCCGCGCAAACCGCAGCGACCTGCCCTGGCAGGCGGGCCGCGACCATTGGTGGCACGAGATCGCCTCCGCCCAGTCAGCCGAGTGCGAGACCGAGCGCACCGATGCTGAAGACCCCTATATGCTGATCTACACCAGCGGTACGACTGGCAAGCCGAAGGGCGCGCTGCACGTGCATAGCGGCTTTCCGCTCAAGGGGGCGCAGGATATGGCCCACTGCTTCGACGTGCAGCCGGGCGATAGGCTATTTTGGTTCACCGACATTGGCTGGATGATGGGGCCGTGGGCGATCAGCGGCGCACTGATCCTCGGTGCAACCGTCTTCCTCTACGACGGCACGCCCGACTTCCCCCGCCCAGACCGCGTATGGGACATGGTAGAACGCCACCAGATCACCCACCTGGGCATCTCGCCCACTGCGATCCGTGCGCTGATGGCTCAGGGTGACGACTGGGTGACGCGCCACGACCGTAGCAGCCTGCGCTTCCTCGGCGGCACTGGCGAACCCTGGAACCCCGAACCCTGGCGGTGGTTCTTCGACAAGGTTGGCGAAGGTCGCTGCCCGATCATCAACTACAGTGGCGGCACCGAGATTAGTGGTGGCATCCTCGGCTGCACCCCCTTGCAGCCGCTCAAGGTTTGCTCGTTCAGCGGCCCCGTGCCTGGCATGGCGGCGGATGTGAGCGACGAGTCAGGCAATCCATTGCGCGGTGTCGTCGGTGAACTGATCATTCGCCAGCCCTGGCCGGGCATGACGCGGGGCTTCTGGCGCGACCCAGAGCGTTACATAGAGGCGTACTGGTCGCGCATCCCCAACGTGTGGGTGCATGGCGACTGGGCGCGGATCGATGCAGACGGCTATTGGTACATCCTGGGCCGCAGCGACGACACGATCAAGGTGGCGGGCAAGCGAGTTGGCCCCGCCGAAGTCGAGTCGGCGGCGGTCAGCCACCCCGCCGTGCAGGAGGCGGCGGCGGTCGGTGTCCCCCACGAGATGAAGGGCGAAACAGTGGTAGTATTCGTGATCCTCAAGCCGGGGCAGCAAGAGTCGGAGCAGCTACGCCACGAGATCGAGGGGCGCATCGCCGAACACCTGGGTAAGGCCCTCAAGCCAGAGGCGGTGCGCTTCGTCAGTGCCGTACCCAAGACGCGCAACGCCAAAATCATCCGCCGTCTAATCCGCGCCACCTACATTGGCAGCGACAACCTCGGCGACACCAGTGCGCTGGAGAACCCCGCCGCCTTGGAGGAGATCGCGCACAGCCGATGAGCCGCCGCCAGGGACAGCTAACCTGACGACCGATCTGTTCAGCCAGCAACCACCTCCGCACCATCCGCTATGCCAAGCTGCTGCTCCTAATGCCGTTGGCTAAGATTCTGCTGTAGCAACAGCACGACCGTTCAGCATTCATCATCCACATCTACTGCTATGCACCTGACCAACCTCAACCTGACAGACTTCCGCAGCTACGAACGGCTAGGGCTGGCCCTATCGCCGGGGATCAGCGTGCTGCTCGGCGACAATGCCACTGGCAAGACGACCCTGCTCGAAGCGATCTACTTCCTTGCCACCACCCGTTCGCACCGCTCTAGCTCCGACGCTGAGTTGATCAACCGCGCTGCCATCGCCGACATGGGCGCACCCCCCTTCAGCCGCCTGCTCGCCCTGGTAGAGCGGGCGCGGGGCGATTTGCGGGTAGAGATTGTGATCGCCCGCGATGCCGAGCGCGAAATCAACCAGCAGGTTAGCGGCCTCGCCCGCAAGCAGGTAAAGATCAACGGGGTAGCTCGCCGCGCCGCCGACCTGATCGGCCAGGTCAACGTGGTCATGTTTGCGCCAGAGGACATGGCCCTAGTCACTACTGCCCCTGCCGCCCGCCGCCGCTACCTGGACATGACCATCTCGCAGGTAGACCACCGTTATATGCTCTCGCTAGCCCAATACAACAAGGTGCTACTGCAACGCAACGCCCTGCTGCGCGACATCCGCGACCGGGGCCGCAACTCCAGCAGCCCCGCAGTGCGTGAGGAGATGGTCTACTGGAATGGTGAACTGGCCCAGGCGGGGGCGTATGTTAGCCTGCGCCGACAGGACTTCCTGCTGCGCCTCTCTGCGCTAGCCGAGCCGCTGCATGAGCAACTAGTAGGCACGGGCGCGCCGCTCTGCCTGCTCTACAGTAGTGCGGTCGCCCCCAACGTGCGGGCCAATCTTGCGCCCACGCTGGCGGCACCCCGCCCATCCGCTACCCCACAGCTAGCAGCGGGCATTCCCCAGGTACACCGTCTCACCGAGCAGGTGCAAACTGAGTTCGCCGCCCAGTTGGAGGCCGCCCGCCAGGACGAGGCCCGGCGCGGCGTGTCGCTGATCGGCCCCCACCGCGACGACTTCAGCTTCAGCCTGGGCGACGGCCCCCAGGCTTCTCCCCTTGCGGTCTACGGTAGTCGTGGGCAGCAGCGCAGTGCGATCCTCGCCCTGAAGCTGGCCGAACTCGCCCTGATGGAGCAGGAGGTGGGCGACCGTCCGATCCTGCTGCTCGACGACATCCTCAGCGAACTGGACGCGAGCCGCCGCCAATTCTTGCTAGAGACGGTGCGGGCCAACCCCCGCCAGGTGTTGATCACTGGCACCGCTGCCGCTGACTTTGAGCCGAGCTTCCTGCAAGATGCGACCCGCTACCGGGTGGCGGCGGGTCGGGTGACGGAGCTTGCCGAGGATTGAGTGCGGTGCAGCAAGCTACAGCAAACAAAAGTCCCCGCCTCCAGTTGGAAGCGGGGACTTCGCTAATCGTATCTCTAAGGGCGCGGTCGTGATCGCCTGGTGAACAACCTTGCTCAGTTCGCCACGGGCGATGCTGGAGTTGGGGCGGAAGCAGGTGCCACTACCGCCAGCGCAGGTCGCCCCGCCGATTATGCCCACATGAGCCAGCGTCTCGATCTGCTGGTAGCCAAAGGCAGTAGCTGGCACGTCGCTGAAGGTCGGACTGGTCGGGGTGAAAGCCGGGTAGTTGCGGATGCGTTGCACTATTACCACAGTCTCCACCCGACTGATGTTGGCGTTGGGCCGGAAGGTGCCGCCAGGGAAGCCACTAATCGCCCCTGCATGGACAGCAGCCTCGACGTACTGGTAGAAGGTGTAGCTGGCAGGCACGTCGCTGAAGGTCGGGCTGGTCGGGGTGAAGGCGGGCAGACTGAAGCCGAGCGCAGCAATCTTGGCGAACTGACCGCGACTGGTGTTGGCGTTGGGCCGGAAGGTGCCGCCAGGGAAGCCGTTGATCACCCCACGACAGGCCAGGAAGGTGATATCGCCATAGAAGATGTTGCTGGTCGGCACGTCGCTGAAGCTGATCGCGCAGGCGGTGGCCGTCGGGCTGACTACCGCCGTGCTAGTGGCCGTCGGGGTGACTACTGCCGTGCTGGTGGCAGTGCTGCCAGCCGGGACGGTGCTGGTCGCAGTGCTACCTGCTGGCACCGTGCTGGTCGCAGTGCTGCCCGCCGGAGCCGTGCTGGTCGCAGTGCTGCCAGCCGGGACGGTACTGGTGGCGGTGCTGCCAGCCGGGGCCGTGTTGGTGGCGGTGCTGCCAGCCGGGACGGTGCTGGTGACGGTAGGTTGCACCGGGGTGGCGGTTGGCGTGCCGTTAGGGTCAACCACGGTTAGGAAGGCGGCGGTGATTGGCCCCCATGTCTGGAAGCCCTGGTAGTCAGTCGCCCCGCGCCCGCGCATGAAAATGATGTGCCGCCCAAAGCTGAGACCGCTGGTGGCGATGCTGGCCTGAGCCTGCTCGTTGGTGCTGTTGAAGCTGCCGTCCACTGCCGTCATGCTGATGCCCACGCTGCCGGTAATCCAGGGCGGCGTGTCCAGGTAATACTCGGCGGCCCCCACGTTCTGGCTCAGGGTGTTGGCCGTCCAGTTGTACTGGATCGTAGCCAGCAGGCTGGCACTAACCCCCTGGGTGACCGTTAGTGGGATGCTGGCGGTGCCGGTCACGTCTGGGCCGTGGGCTAGCAGGTAGGGATAGCGGGCGATCTTGGCCTCGTAGAGCAAGGCACCCCGGTTCTCCGGCCAGAGAGTGTTCTGGGTGTAGTCGTAGGGAACGAAGAAGTCGTTACCATCCACCTCGGTGGTGAAGGAGGCGATACCCAGTTCGCCATAGCCCCAGTCGGCAGAGGTGCCGTCGGTGGCGTAGAGACCAATAGACTGCTCGGAGAGGTAGCCGCTACCGCCCGCGTTCACCGCACTCATGTGGTTGCTGATGTTGCGCAACTCAGTATTGTTGGGGGTGATGCTGTTAACCCCACCCCAGGGGTAGAGGTTGAGGGCGGCGTTGGAGTGCATACTCTGGAAGATGCCAGTGGTGGTCAACGGGGCCAGGTTGACGGTCGGCTCGGTCGTCCCCGACCCGTTTGCGTCAGCGATCAGGCTGCGCACGTAAGCCGTCTCGGAGATCACCTCTGGCTCGGAACCTGCCGAAGGGCCACGATAGGTCTGGCTGCACACGGCACCGCTGCTGCCATTATGCTGCCCCCACTGGAAGCGGTAGTTGCGGTTGAGGTCAACCCCCTTCTGGCTACTTGCGCTTGGCGGCCAGGTGGTGCAGCTACCAGAGACGTAGTTGCCGTTCTTGCGCTGGTAGTAAGCACTGTTCGGGCTGCCGCCGTTCTCAACCTGGTGGTGGCCGTCGGGGTTGAGCATCGGCACTACCCAGATGTCGTGGTAGTCCACCAACCAGTGTACGTCGGCGTTGGTGTCGTAGTTGTCCAGCAGGTACTGAACGTAGTTCATGCCGATCTCATGCACGGCGATCTCGCGGGCGTGGATACCAGCAGTGTACCAGAAGACCGGCTTGGGGCCAGGGATAGACTGGTTAGTGATGTGCATTGCCCAGAGATCGTAGCCGTTGCTGCTATAGCCAGAGGCGGGGACACAGGGGGCGTGATCCTTGCACCACGAGTTGCCAAAATCCACCTTCTGCACTAGGCCGGGGTGCGCGGCTACCTGCTGGTCGAAGAAGCTCTGCATCTCCTCTACCGTGCGGTAGCCACCACAGAAGTTGACATCCGCTGGGCAAGTATCGTCGCCCTTGTGCTGGCCGAACAACTGCTTGGGGGCGTTCGCCATTGCGGTCGTCTTCTGGTCGATCTCCACCCGCACGCCCTGGGCCTTCATCTCGTCGTAAGCAGTCTGGTTGGCCCAGACAGTCAGGTAGCCATGCTGGGTGTTTGCCTCGATAGCATCCCAGCGCACAGCAAGGATATTGCGCTCCTCCATCGTCTTGAAGTAGATACGCAACACCAGCACTTGTGGGGCCGGGGCTGCACCGTTGACGAACCCGGCAGCGTCGCCTTGCCCGCCGGTCAGCACCAACACCAGAGCCAGATTAAGTACCAGGCCGAGGGCGACCACTGCCGCCACAATCTTACCGCTACGCTTCATCGATCAACCTTTCTCTTAAACCCACCAGGGAGACTACTACAGCCACAGCCACGGTTCAGGGCCAACGGGGACGGTTAGCCCAGCCATTTTTGGCCTTCGTAGTATAGCACTGGCCTTCTGCTTTGGCAAATATCTAACCCATCTCTCATCCCCTCGCCGAACTGCGCGATAGCCTGGGTTAGCCGCTGCTGGTCGGGGAAGGGGCAAGGGCGGGCGCGCAGCCAGGCGGGTAGCGCGGCAATGGCTGCCAGTTGGCCGCGCAGTCGGGCGCGGGCTGCTGGTTCACGCAGGTGGCGCAGGGCGCGGAAGCTCTCGCGCAGGGTTGCGCCGACGAAGCGGCCCCAGTGGTCGGCCCACATCGTGCCACTCCAATGCTTGGCGGCCAGGGCGATCAGGTTGCGGCCCACAAAGTAGCTAGCGAGTGCGCCGCCGCCGCTCGCGCTCAACTTGTGGTAGATCACCGCCTCTGGCACGTAGCGGGCGGTTGCGCCGTGCAGGATCGCCCGAATGTTGAGGTCTACATCTTCGCAGTACATCACCAACCGCTCATCAAATGGCCTGCCATCGGCATTGTCCTGGGCCAGCAGGTCAAGCAGGGAGCGGCGGTAGAGGGCGGCGGCAGCACAGGGGCCGAATACCGGGCCAGCCGCAAACTGCCCGCGATCAACCTGCCAGACCCCGCGACTGTTCGGCACTCCACTCCACGAGTAGTAGTCGCCAGTGGTGTGCAGCCGGGCCGCCTGTGGCTGGGCGGCATAGTAGTCAAGCGGCTCGGCTACTTCGCTGGGCCAGAGGCGGATGTGGCTGGCGAACAAGCCGACCGTCGGGTAAGCAGCGGCGGCAGCGAGCAAAGCATCCAGCCAGCCCGGTTCGGCGGCCACATCGCTGTTGAACAGGGCGATCAGTTCACCCTGGGCGGCGGCGATCCCGTCGTTGACGCTGACGGCAAAGCGGCGGTTGCGGGCGTGCCGCAGCACCCGCACTTCAGGGTAGCCTGCCAGCAGGGCCAGCGAACCGTCAGTGCTGGCATCGTCCACCACGATTACTTCAAAGTCGCGGAAGCTCTGCGCTCGCAACGAGGCCAGGCAAGCGGGCAGCAGGCCCACACCGTTGTAGTTGGGGATTATGACAGAGACTAGCGGCTGCTTCATCAGCTACCTCACGAAGGATGCGTACCTGGGCCATGCCCCCTGCTCACGTGATTTGCCGCTGTTCGAGGGCCAGCTTGAAGCGAGCTGGGTTGGCCGCCACCTGGCTGAGGCCGTTGATCTGTGCGTTCTTCAACTCTGGGGTCTGACACTTAAACTCCAGTTCGCTGCTGAGGAAGGCGCAGAAGCCCGGTAGCTCGGCCATGGAGCCGACCACGGTTGCGCCGTCTTCGATCACCGCGTCGTGAGTGCGCGGGTCGAACTCCAACCAGAGCCAGCGCAGTTCCTCCACCAGGTAGTGCAGGCTAGCGCGGATCGCCTTGCTCACCTCCTCACTACTCAACTCGATGTAGCTGGTGCGGTGCATCAGGCGCAGCGAACTGAAGTGCTGCTTCTCCCCGTCGTCCTTGCTGTCGTCCAGGGCGGCCAGTTCGAGCTTGGCCCGCTCTGCGATGTCCAGCGGCAGCACTTCACCGCGCTCCATACGTAGCTGACGGACGATGCTGGTGTCCAGCCAGTCGCCGCCAAAGGGCAGACTGCGGGCAAAGATCACCTGGTTGAGGGCGATCAGGGCCACTTCGACCCCGCCCACCCCCGCGTCGATGATCAGGCGGGGGCGCGAACCGCTGATCGGCAGGCCGAGCGCGAGACCGACCGCCAGCGGGCTGGGGAAGATACGCACGCTGCCAGCCCCTGCTGCGATGATCACCCCCATCATTACCATTCGTTCGGCGGGCGTGGCCGAGGCGGGCATCCCAGCAATGACGCGTGGTCGGCCCACCCCCTTCGTCATCTGGCGCAGGTAGAGGGTAAGCATGATGCGGGCTGCGTCTGGCTCAGCCACCACCCCACGGCGGATTGGGCGCAGGGCTAGCAAGTGGTCGGGCAGGGTGCCAGAGGCGATCTCCGCCGCTTCCTGACCGATGGCGACCAGCTTATTGCGCGAACGGTCGATCAGCACGATGGCGGGGAACTCTTGCAGACCGGGCGTGGTTGTGCTGCGCGGGCCAGCCCTGGCGATCCGCACCTGATTGCTACCTGGGTCAATAGCGAGGCGGGCGGCGAAGCGGCCCACCACCGGCATGTCGGCGATCCCTGGGCGGTGCATAGTCACTCCTTTACCCTGGCGAAGGTGCTGGGCGGCAGCGAGGCGAGGTAGGCGGCCAACGCCTCCTGCCAGGGACGCATGGTGATACCGAGGTCGGCAGCGGCGAAGTTGGTGATCGCCGAGAACTGGGGTGGAGTGGCGGCGCGCTGGTAGCTAGCCAGCAGCGTCTCCGTCAACGGCACGTCACGCCGACCAGTCAGGCGCAGGATTTCTGCCGTGTACTCGAAGCGCGAACAGTAGCCGTCGTTGGGTAGATGGTAGGTGCCGTAGGCCGGGAGCGGGAGGCTGACCAGCTTGAGCAGGGCCGTGCTGATGTCATCAACCCAGGAGGGGCTGCTGATTTCGTCGGTGACAATGCTGAGGCTGCCACGCTCATCGGCGGCGCGGATGATCTTGGCGATGAAGTTGTTGCCGCCTGCCCCGAACAGCCAGCTACCACGCACGATGTAGAACTGGCGCAGCAACTGCTGCACATACCACTCGCCCGCCGCCTTCGACTTAGCATAGGTGCAGAGGGGGTTGAGGGCTTCCCACTCGCGGAACGGCTCCCTGCGCGTGGGCGGCGCGCTAAACACCCAGTCGGTGCTGAAGTACATCAAGGGGATGCCCGCCGCCTGACAGTAGTAGGCGAAGTTGCGCGGGCCAAGCGCGTTGACCCTGTAGGCGAGGTCGGGATTGCGCTCGGCCCCATCCACGTCGGTGTACGCCCCACAGTGCATGATGATGTCGGGCGCGAACTCGTGCAGGGTTGCGTGCATAGCACCCAGTTTGGTGAAGTCATGCTCCGGCAAGTCCATACCCAAGACCACATGGCCCTGGGCCTCGGCCTGCCGCTGCAAGGTGCCACCCAACTGCCCCTTGCTGCCCGTCACTACCATCTTCATCCTACCACCTCCAGAGGAATCCTGATGCCACCAGCTAACGGCTAACCAGCGTTGCTACAAACAGAAGGGCAGCCAGCGATAGGTTGTAGCGCAGATAGAAGGCAGCAGCCGTCGCTGGGCGGGCCTGCACGCTGCTGCGCCTGCTGACGAAGCCGACCGCCACCGTCAGCAGCCCCGCCAGGCCGACGACTGCCGCCACCTGCACTGGTACGCCACCCAGCAAGGGAGGCAGCATCAGAGTCGCAGTAAAGAGGGGCAAGGCAGCTTCCCAACTGAGCAGAGCCAGCACCGCTGGGGTCGCTTCGGCCCTGCGTCCAGCCAGCCGCTCTGCGTCCTCGCCGACAGCGAAGGGGTGAGCGGCCAGCCTGCCGGGCAGCGCGAGCAGCAACAACACAGCTGCCAGCCCCCGCACCAGGGTCGCCAGCGGGCGGCTATCCCAGCCCACTGCTTGCTCCCAGCGCAGGCCGCCTTGCAGCAGGGCCGCCAGGGCAGCGAAGTAGCCGAGGCTGGCAATGGCGTACAGTTGCAGCCGCCGCGCCCCACCCACCTGCGCCCAGGGGTCGCCCGCTAGCAGTGCCACCAGCACAATGCCCAGTGGAGCCGCCTCCAACGCTAGAGCCGCCGTCAACAGGTCGCCTTGCAAGAGGCTGGCGCAGGCGAAGGCTGCCCCGAACCAGCCAAGCAAGCCACCCAGCACCTCTGCCGCCGAGAAGCTAGCGCGTAGCCAGGCGAACGCCGCCCGCCACTCACCCCGCAAGCTGACTGGCTGCTCTGCCAGCCGCAGCCGCAGCCAGCGCAACAGCCCACCTGCCAACGGCAGCAAAACCAGTAGCAGCAGCAAATAAATGTTGATCACGCCCAGAGTTTAACACAGCCCCGCCCAGGAGGCAAGTGGGTGATTTGCGCTGGCTGCAAGGCTTTCGTAGAGACGCTCCTGTAGGTAGCGGTAGGCAGCAGCCACCCCACTGCACCCAACATCCGCAACCGCTCTAACCTTTCTAATCCGCAGCTAACTTTGCGATTCGCATCCTGAAGCGGTTTGGCTCGTTCTAAGAGAGCTACGTTGTTTTGTTTCGCCGCCGCTGCTGATGTGGTATCATGGAGCTAGCGGACGTTGTTCCCCACCCAGGAGGTAGTACACTTGAAGCGCACTAATCCCTTCGTCGCCCTCATCTTTGCCGCCCTGCTGCTGATTGGCTGCGGCGATGGCACGACTGTCCCGCCGACTGCTACCCTGCCAGCCGCCACCGCCACTAGCCTAGCCAGCCCGCCCACTGCCACGCTGGCTGCCAGCCTGCCTAGTGCTACCCCCGCCCAGGTGAGTCAGCTTGCCACTGTCACCAGCCCGCCAGCCGCTACGTCCACACCTGAGCAGCCAACTGCCAATCCACCCACTGCGCCAACCGCCACCAACCCACCCGCCGTCAACCCCGACGTGCTAACCGCCGAGGCGCAGCCCACCTTCGCTCCGACCGAGGCCGCCACCCGCGCCCCAATCAGCACGGCGGTAGCATCCGAAGCTGCACTTTCGCCGACCGCCGCACCTTTCGCTACCCAGCCGCAGCCGACCGCCGCCGAGATCGTCACCCCCGCCAACCAGCGCATCGCGCTGATCTACGATGGTAGGCTGGCAACGGTCAACGCCGACGGCAGCGGCCTCAAGCTGTTGACTGGCATAGGAGCCAGCAACCCACGCTGGTCCCCCGACCACTTGCGCATCGCCTTCGCCTTCGCTGAGGGGAAGGACGCGCGCCTGCACATCATCAAGGCGGACGGTAGCGGCGACCTGGGCATTGCCGACTCTGGGGGTAACGACGCTAACCCGGCCTGGTCACCCGACAGCAGCACGGTGGCCTTCGAGGTGCGCAATGCCGACCGCAGCCAGATCGCGCTGGTAGACAGGGCTGGCGGCCAGCTACGCCTCATCGCCGACGGCCAGCAACCAACCTGGCGCAGCGACGGGCAGGTGATCGGCTTCGTCACCTATGGGCTGGCTGGCGACAGTAGCAACAGCCTGCGCCTGACCAGCGCGCAGGGCAAGAACGAGTGGCAGCCGCTGGCCTACAGCAGCGTGCCGCAAGACCTCTCTGCCTATAACTACCCCTTCAGCCCTGGCACTACCAGCCTCGGCAACCCCCAGTACAGCGCGAGTGGCCGCATCGCTCTCGCCGCCCGGGGCCACAGCGGGCTGGTCCTGAGCGTGAATGGGCAGGGCCAAGACTTGCAGGTGCTGGGCTTTAGCTACGAAGGTGGCATTGGCGCGCTGGATTGGTCACCAAGCAGCAGCTACCTGGCCTATGAGAACCAGGGCGCAAGCGGCATCACCACTGTCAACATTGTGGACAGCAGCAAAGCGGTGGACGCGAACAGTACGCCGCTAGCCAGCTTCGGTTCGCCGCAAAACAGCAGCGGCTACCGTGACCCCGCCTGGTCGCCGAGCGGCAAGCAGCTTGCCCTGGTCGCGCTGGACGGGGAACGCAGCAGCGGCCTCGCCATTAGCGACCTTAGCAGCCCTCGCCTGGTTCTCAAAGGCAACGTGACGGAGATAGATTGGTGAGCGGGGACACAAAGAGGGGCGCACTTTGCGGGTGCGCCCCTTTCTGTTGCTCAAGTTGTTAAGCTGACCACCGCCTCATCCTCAGCGGCTGCGTCCGTCTGCGGGGCCGCCTCCACATCGAAGCCGCGCACGAAGTCGGCCATCACGTTCGGGGTGGCGGTGTCGAAGCCAACCACGTCAAGCATCCCCCCGTCGTCAGGGTCAGCGATGCTGAAGCCGTTGGAGGTCATGCCCACCACGATCAGCTTGGCCGGGATAGCCATCTTCTGGCGGTACTGCTGCAAGGCCTGGACAGGATGCACATCCCCCACCCAGGTCTCCGAGTCGGTGTAGATGGTGAACACGTCCACCTTCAGCTTCTTCTCCATTGCGTAGAGCATCGGCTGGGCGCAATCGGTCGAGCCGAACGGCAGGTCACTGATCGCCTTGATCGCATCGTCGAGACGCTGGCGGGGCGAGATGGTTAGTGGAAGCAGCTTGTTCTGGAAGCCAACCACATGGTACCGAGCTTCAGTGGCCGCCGTGACCAGGCACATTGCCGCCGAGGCATCGCGGGGCGATAGGTTCGGCACGCCGCCAACGTTGCCAGCACCCATCGAGCCGGACACGTCGAGGGCCAACAGCCACCGCTTGCCGGTGCTTGCCACGTTGCCGAAGCTAAGGTAGAAGGCACTGTCGAGTGCATCCACGATCTGTGTGACTGGCTGCCAGGTGTTGCCACCGCGCACCCCCTCCCCACTGCCGTAAGTGCGCAGAGCAGCCAGCACCGCAATCGGGTGGATGCGCGCCTTCGTCAGCCGCTCGCCATCTTGCAGCGCAGCCACCACCTTGCCCACTGCCTCTGCCCCAGGCACAAGCAGCCCAACCCGCGTCATCGTCGCCAGGTTGCGGATCAGAGCGGTCGTCGGCATCGTCCCCTCACCGAGCAGAGCCTCCCACACTGCAACCTGGTTGAGGTACTGGGTGGGGATCGCCTCCCGCGGGAGGTTGTAGTCGTTGATCAGGCGCACGACTTCGCCGACCGAGCTAGCTCGCTTCGCCTTCTCAAAAGCCCAGAGCAGTTGCAGGGCCGCCTCTGGGTGTGGCTCATTGCCGACCCACTCCCAGCCGCCCTTGACCACCCAGTTGTAGATGTCGTTATGCTGCGGCGTAGTCGCCTTCGGGTGAGTCAGGCGCAGGAGGTCGCGGTGACTCCAGCCGTCGCGCTGCTGGTACTTGACCACCTGCAACGCTAGCTTGCGCGCAGGCTGCTGGTACCAGCGGGCGACCGCGTTTCGCAGCCCACGCCCCCAGCCCCGCATATTGCCCGCATACTGGGCGAAGTGGAACAGATGGGTGCCAGTGCGACAGACCTGCGGCACCGCATTGAGGGCCAGCTTGCGCGTAGCCTCGTCGCCAACAGTGGCAGCCACGGCCAGAGCAAAGATAGCGGGGTCGTTCTTGGGCGCACGGCCACCCTCAGAGACGGCCACGATGGTCTCTACAGCACGCTTGCCGTCGGCGGCGATGCAGGCAACCACCGCCAGTGCGTTCTCCTGCGTAAGCTGCTTCTCGCTGATGTAGTAAGTGCCGCCCTCGCTGCCCAGGATCAGGAAGCGCAGTAGCCGCTGCCAGTCGTCCACCGCGAACGAGTAGCCGCCTGCACTGTTGGCCGCCATCTCCTTGCCAGGGATCGGCTCACTCTGCGGGGTCTGCTTGGGGTTGAAGTACTTGGTAAAGTTCATGACGACCACCTCCCATCAGGGTGCTAAAAAGTCGGCGAGACGGACAAGTAGTGGGCTGGCAGTGCCTCCGCAGGCTACCCAGAAAGGGCCAGGAGTCGAACCTGAACTTCGAATGAAGTGGTAAGCCAACCGCAGCGGCCCATCCAATTGAGCGGGGCAGTAGCCCCCTTACGCGGCAGATTTTGGTGCTAGTTGCAGGCTAGCCAGCTTGGTCAGGCGGACAAGGGGCGGATCAGGGCATTGCTCGCCACGAGCATCTCAACCCTTGCGGGTCGGGCGGGACTCAACCCCCGCTGCTTACAGCTGCTCTGCCGTTGAGCTGCGCTACCTTGCGGCAACGGTGGCGAATCGAACGCCACAACCCACTGTCAAATTAGATAACCTGGTCACATCGGCCCGTCTGACCACGCTGGCTGCGTGCGCTAGAGAAGATCGGTTGGGGTAGTCGCTGTCGTCAGGTAGACTAGCTGTGTTCATGGGACGCTGGAGTTGAACCAGCGCGTCCACCTTGCGGTGGTCGCTTGCCACTGATAACCCATCAACTTCGGCCCACCTGACGACGGCGGCTGCCGTCTTTGCTGCTTGATGCTGTAATTTGCTTCCGACAAGAACCTCGCTGCAAGTTAACCACCTGCTGGCTCGCACCAGCAGGCGGGTGCATTCAACCACTCTGCCACGTCATCCCCAGCGGGCGACGGCGGGATTCGAACCCGCGAGGCTGTTCTGTGACCAGCCTACCGAAGCTAACTTTGCTGGCTAGCCAGATAAACTGCGGCACTGGCAAGGTGAAGCGGACAAGTGGCGCAAATGGGATAGCTTCCACCAGGATCGCTCCTGGCTTCTGCAAGCTGCTCTACCACTGAGCTACCTCCCCCAGGTTGGTGGTGGAGAGAGGGAATCGAACCCCCGACCAGCCGATTAAGAGTCGGTAACCCACGTACTAGCGGCCCACTTCACCTCGTCAGTACCCGATCAGTTGTAGCCTACTCTAGCCTAGACAGTCGGACAAGAATCGCGCTTGACTATGCTCCCCTGCGGAGCTACACCCCCATGATGGGTGGGGGTGCGTGGACTCGAACCTGATAACCGAACGACAGCGGCCCACCTGTCTGCGCCAGAGGTAGTCAGAGGGGTGTGAGGGCAAGTTGTCGCTGCTGGGGCCTTGACGATAACCCAACAACTTCGGCCCTCTCACCACAATTTTAGCTTAAAGTCGGCAAATGGTCAATAGGGATGAAGGTGTATTTGTGCTACGCCCACAGCAGTAGACTGCCGCTTGCTCACTCACTTGCACAGTCATTACGTCCGAAGTGGCAAAAAGGTTGCATGATCTGCGCCATTTGTCGCAATCTGCGACCAAAGTGGCGAGTCCAGTCGCTGGTGCAACCGACCCGCTGTCTACACTGTGGCCGGGCCGCAAGTTGCAGCCCTACGCCCCAATCTTCCTGAACTTGTCGTAGCGGGCATCAAGCAGGCGGCGCAAGCCAGCTGGAGTGCGCCAATCATGCTGGTCAAGGGCAGCCAGGTGGCGGCTGATCGCGGCAGCGACTGTCTCTACGGTAGCGAGCGGGTCTTTGTGCGCGCCGCCTACTGGCTCGGCCAGCACCTCGTCAACTATGCCAAATTGGAGCAGATCGGGGGCGGTGATCCGCATCCGCTCGGCGGCAATGGGGGCTTGCTTCGCATCGTTCCAAAGGATCGCGGCGGCGGCTTCGGGTGAGGCGACGCTGTAGATCGCGTTCTCCAACATCAACACGCGGTCGGCCACCCCAATCGCCAATGCGCCGCCGCTGCCCCCTTCGCCAACGACCACTGCGACCAGGGGGATTGGCAGGCCCAGCATGGTCTGGATCGCTTCGGCAATAGCCAGGGCCATACCGCGCTCCTCCGATTGCAGGCTGGGGCTGGCTCCTGCCGTGTCGATCAGGGTGACGAGCGGGAAGCCAAACTTGGCGGCGTGCAGCATCAGCCGCTGGGCCTTACGGTATCCCTCTGGTAGCGGCATCCCAAAATTGCGGGCGATGCTCTCCTTGGTGTCGCGCCCCTTCTGCTGACCGATGAACATCACTGCGCTGCCCGCAAAAGTACCGAGGCCGCCGATGATCGCCGGGTCGTCACCGTACATACGGTCGCCGTGCAGTTCGATAAAGTCGGGGGCCATCACCTTGATGTAGTCTAGGGTATGCGGTCGTTCGGGGTGGCGGGCCGTCTGCACCCGCGCCCACTGCGGGCTATCGTGGCTCAAGACTGCTCTCCATTCGGGCTGGTGTGCGACAGGAGGCTGCTGGTTGCCAGGCCGCCGCTGCTACGGTTGTAGAAGCGGAGCAGGCGGGCCACCTGCCCGCGCAATTCGCGGCGCGAGAGGACCAGATCGATCATGCCATGCTCAAGCAAGAACTCAGCGGTCTGGAAGCCAGCGGGCAGCTTCTGGCGGATCGTCTGCTCGATCACGCGGGGGCCAGCGAAGCCGACTAGTGCGCCCGGCTCGGCCATGATCACGTCGGCTATTGTAGCGTAGCTGGCAGTTACGCCGCCAAAGCAGGGGTCGGTGAGCAGGGAGATGTAGGGCAGCCCTGCGCTGGCAAGGCGGTTGAGGGTGGCTGTTGTCTTCGCCATCTGCATCAGCGAGTAAATACCCTCGTGCATCCGCG
>JAYUUN010000084.1:0-97634 GCA_043754535.1 Chloroflexota bacterium
GCGGCACTTGCTTCCGCCGCTTTGACTACATCATCCGTGGCGAGATGGCGAAGGTAGCCCGCCGGGCTATCGAGGACAGACCGTAAGTAGCTTGACAGATAACAGGTAGTGGTGGGGGCTGGTCTACATGACCAGCCCCGCTCTACCCTCTAGTACTGTGCTGGATCACATTGTGGTAAAATAGAACTACGTACCCCACAGCCCAAGCCGAGGTCGCCTTATAGCGATGACTTCAAGCGCGCTTACGGCGGAGCGCAGCAGCCCGCCTACGTACAAAGCCCTTGCAATCTGGGGCGAACTGTGCTACAATGTTAGCCAATAGCAAGCGATTGCTTTTAGTCCATCACCCCGGCGTTGTAAGTTCAGCCGTAGCATCCCGCGACCTCCCGAACTAGCTCACCGCCGCGCTACCTTATCATGGCTACCCGTGCAATTCAAGGAGGTTCAAGGTGGGTCATCAGGATATCGATCTGCAATGCCGCGAGTGCAGTGCCGCATTCGTCTGGACAGCTGGCGAACAGGCTTTCTACTCCGAGAAGGGGCTGACTAACCAGCCGACGCGCTGCCCAGAGTGCCGCGCCAACAAGCGTCGCCTGCGGAATGAAGTCGTTACTGCCAGCGGCAGCATTCGCATCCAGTACCCCGTCGTCTGCGCTGGCTGTGGCAAAGAAGCCACCGTCCCCTTCGTCCCACGCAACGAGCGGCCTGTCTATTGCAGCAACTGCTTCGACAAAGTGCGCGTAGCCGAGACCCAGGCCGTAGTCTAGAGCCAACTTGCACTTTGCGCCCAGCGTGCCAAACAACCCGCCCCCCAACGAGGGCGGGTTCGTCTTTTGCCACCAAGTGTTTGAGGATTGTTATAATTCATTGTCCTCCTCCCCTACCGCCTGCTCGTTCAGCCCCAAGCAGCCCCGCCAGCTACAACTTTTGCTGTAGATGGGTAGATTGCCGACCCTTGCACCCTGTGATAAGATGCACGCAGCGCAGGAGCAAGCAGCGCACAATCAGCTCACACATAGTAAACAGGAGCATCAGATGAAACTCGGTTTGCAAGTCCCCGTCTTCACCTACCCCGGTGGCCCAGCCATGCTGGGCGAGACCTTCGGCCAGATCGCCAAGAATGCTGACCAGGCAGGCTTCTACTCCTTCTGGGTAATGGATCACTTCTTCCAGATTCACATGGTCGGCCCAAAAGAGATGGATATGTTGGAAGGCTACTCTGCCCTTGCCTACGCCGCCGCTCTGACCAAGAACATCAAGCTCGGCACGATGGTCACCGGTGTTACCTACCGCTACCCCGGCATCCTGCTCAAGACCGTAACCACGCTGGATGTCCTCAGCGGCGGGCGGGCTTACCTTGGTATTGGTGCAGCCTGGAACGAGGAAGAACACATGGGCCTGGGGGTGCCGTACCCACCGTTGAAGGAACGCTTCGAGCTACTAGAAGAAACCCTGCAACTCGCGCATCAGATGTGGAGCGGCGAAGCCAAGCCCTTCGAGAGCGCGCACCTGCACCTCGCGGAGACCCTCAACTCGCCCAACGCCCTCAGCAAGCCCCACCCACCCATCCTGATCGGCGGCACTGGCGAGCAGAAGACGCTGCGCTTTGTTGCCAAGTACGGTGATGCTTGCAACATCTTTGATGCGGGGGCGGACTTTATTACCCAGAAGTACAATGTGCTGCGTGAACGCTGCCAGGAAGAAGGGCGCGACTACAACGAGATCGAGAAGACTACCCTTGGTGTGGCGTTGATCACGGCTGACGGCAAGACCCCCGCTGGCTTCCCAGAGCGCGTCCAGGCACGCACGACCCAGCAGATGATCGAACACTTCCACCAGCTTGCTGAACTAGGCACCGACCACGCCCTGGTCAGCCTGGTCAACGTTCACGAGCCAGACGCTTTCGAGGTGTGGGCCAACGAGATCGTGCCAGCCGTCGCAAAGTTCACCCCCGCTAGTCGCTAGGGTGGCTATGGAGCTTGGCGAGAACGCCCGTCGCTTTCTGCAACAACCCCGCTTTGCGGTCGTCGGCACCAACCCTGCCGACGGCCCGCCCCAACTAAGCGTGGTTTGGTACCGCATGGACGGTGACGACTTGCTGTTCGTTTTCAGTCGGGGGAGCGCGAAGGAGAAGAACCTGCGCCGCGCCCCCTATCTCTCCGCCTGCGTCGAGGATGGCTACCGCTACGTTACCCTCAGCGGCCTGGCAGTGATCGAGGAGGACGAGGGAACTACCCGCGCCCTGCTGCGCGATCTCGCCAGCCGCTACCTTACCCCTGCCGAGGGCGAAGTCTGGCTAGCCAGCGATGAGAACAGCGGCGGCAGCGTGACGGTGCGCCTCAAACCCGAACATATAGTAACCTACGGTATCTGACAACCCCCCATCTACGCCTGAAGATCGAGGGTGCAATACTGGCTACGGCAACTAAGGAGAGAGCATGACAACTGAACTGACCGCCGCGATGCGCGAGTTCCTCGGTGAAGCACGGATCGGGGTGTTGGCGGGCATTAAGGAAGATGGTTCGCCGCAGCTAACCCCGATCTGGTTTCTGCTAGAAGGTGACGAAATCCTGATCAACACGGCGCGGGAGCGGGTAAAGGGCAGGATTTTTGAGCGCGAGCCACGAGCATCCTTCTGCGTGTTTGAGGATTTTCGCTACCTGACGCTCAGCGGCAGGGTGACGATCAGCGAGGACAGCGACATGGCCGATATCAAGCGCATCGGTCTGCGCTACAAGCCAATGGAGTTCCTCGAAAAACGCATCCGTGACCAGTGGGGCAGGCAGCAGCGCATTACCCTGCACCTGAAGATCGAACACGTAGTCAGCAGCGGCTTCTAGCCCAGAGTACGGTATAATAAGCACATAACAAACTAAATGGAGGGCAGTTCATGCCCGCAGCAAAGAGAAGGCCCAAAATCGTCGCGCTCGCTGGCGGCGTGGGCGGCGCGAAGCTGGCCTATGGCCTGGCCGCCGTGATCCCCAGCGAAGACCTGACCGTGATCGTCAACACCGCTGATGACTTTACCATGTTCGGTCTGCGTATCTGCCCCGACCTGGACACTGTGATGTATACCCTGGCAGGGAGGGCCAACGCCAGCACCGGCTGGGGCGTGGCAGGCGACAAGTTCTACGCCATGGCAATGCTGGCCGACTATGGCGCGACCGACGGCTGGTTCAACATCGGTGACTACGACTTCGCCACCCACATCGTCCGCACCCAGCAGCTACGTGAGGCCGGTCTCAGCCTCACCGACGTGACGGCAGAACTAGCCGCCTCCATCGGAGTGCAGAGCCGCATCCTGCCCATGTGCAACGAGCCAGTCCGCACCGTAATCCACACGCCCAACGGCAAGCTCAACTTCCAGGTCTACTTCGTGCAACGCCAGCAGCAAGATACGGTGGAGGGAGTGGAGTTCTTCGGCATCGAGAAGGCGCGCCCGACCGAGGAGGCACGGCAGGCGATCCTGGCCGCCGACGTGATCATCTTCTGCCCCTCAAACCCTATCGTCAGCATCGGCCCGATCCTGGCGGTGCCGGGGATGCGCGAACTGCTGCTTGAGTCGTCCGCGCCGAAGGTGGCAGTCAGCCCCCTGGTGGGCGGCAAAGCCTTGAAGGGGCCAGCCGACAAGATGATGGCAAGCCTGGGCCACGAGGTTTCCGCCTATGGCGTGGCTCGCCTCTACGCTGGCACGGTCAACGCGATGGTGATTGACCATGCCGACGCAGAGCAGGACGACAGCATCCACGCGCTTGGTATGCAAGTGTTGGCGACCGACGCTGTGATGCACGACGAAGCCGACCGCACCCGCTTTGCCCACGAGGTGCTAGACTTCGCCCTACAGGTGCGCCACAACGAGATGTGAAGGGGAGACAAGGATCGTTCGATACCACACAGATAGAGCATACTGCTACCAGGTTTGGCATAGACGTACAGCATACTAACCACGCACAAAAAGAATAGTAGGATACAGTAGGGTACCCACATGAAAGTGCTTACCGTAATCCCAATCAAGCGGCTGGGCGAGGCTAAGAGCCGTCTCAGTGCCAGTCTCGACCCCAGCCAGCGCAGCGCACGAGCAACCAGCCTGCTGCGTAGCACCGTCGCCGCCATCCACTCCTGTGCAAGCATTGATGGGCTGGCCCTGGTCAGCCCCGACCGCAGCGTGCTAGATGTGGCTGCCAGCTTGCGGGCTGCCCCGATCTGGCAAAGCGCGGGTGGGCTGAACGACGGGCTGGCCCTCGGTCGCGCCTGGGCCGCGCAGCAGGGGGCCGATGCGCTGCTGATCCTGCTACCCGACCTGCCCATGTTGGTCAGCAGTGAGCTTGCCGCCATGGTTGCCCTCTCCACCCCCGGCAGCGTCGTGCTTGCTCCCGACCGCCGCGACGAGGGAACGAACGCCATGCTGCTCAATCCCCCCTCAGCGATAGCCTTCCAGTTTGAGGGAGGCAGCTACCTTCGCCACAGGCTCGCAGCGGAGGCTGCTGGCCTACACGTAGTCGTCCACCGCGCCCCCGGCCTCTCCTTCGACCTGGATACCCCCGACGACCTTGATGAGCTACGTTACCTGCGCCCAATCCTGGGGCTGTAGATAGGAGTTGTATATGGCAAATACAATCAGCGTGATCGGCCTCGGTGCGGTGCCAGAGGTGCGGGTGGGCGACGACTACACCCAATTGGTGCTTGAGGCTGCCTCCGCCGATGACTTCAGCTTCCAGGCAGGCGACATCCTTGTTGTCACTCAGAAGATCGTCAGCAAGGCGGAAGGGATGTTGGTTGACCTGCGCGAGGTGCAGCCGGGCGAGTTTGCTAAACAGTTCGCCGCTACCTGGGACAAAGACCCACGTCAGGTGGAGGTGGTCTTGCGCGAGAGCGTTCGCATCGTCAAGATGGAGCGCGGCATCATCATCAGCGAGACGCGGCACGGCTTCATCTGCGCCAACGCCGGGGTAGACATGAGCAATGTGGCTGGCTACGACTACGCCTGCCTGCTGCCCAAGAACTCCGACGCTTCGGCGGAGTGCATCCGCCACGGCCTGCGCGAGCAACTGGGGCTGGAAATCCCGGTGATCATCTCCGACAGCTTTGGCCGCGCCTGGCGCAACGGGATCACCAACATCGCCATTGGCGTAGCCGGGATGCAACCGCTGCTCGATTATCGTGGCACGACTGATGCACATGGCTACCTGATGCACGCCAGCATCATCGCCGTTGCCGACGAGATCGCCTCTGCCGCCGAACTGGTAATGAACAAGATCGACGGCGTACCGCTTGCGGTGGTGCGTGGCTACAAGTACGCCCCTGGCGTGGGTAGCGGCCAAGAGATCGTAATGGAGGCTTCACGCGATATGTTTAGGTGAATCCCACTCTGCTCCTTCAATACAGGCAGGGAGGCTGGACAATTCAACGATTGAACATAGAATAAGCGCAGTTACAGTAAAGGAGTTACAGATGAGCGGCACTATCGGCTACGCGGCAATGTTCGAGCAGTTCCACCCTAACGAACTGATCACCTACAGCAAGCTGGCCGAGCAGCAGGGCTTCCAAGCGATCATGGCTAGCGACCACTTCCACCCCTGGGTGCCAAGTCAGGGCCAATCGGCCTTCGTCTGGTCGTGGCTGGGGGCGGTTGGGGCGCAGACCAGCCTGCGCTTTGGCACTGGAGTAACAGCCCCTGGCTTCCGCTACCACCCGGCGATCCTGGCCCAGGCCGCCGCCACGTTGGAGGCGATGTACCCTGGTCGCTTCTACCTGGGCATTGGTGCGGGCGAGGCCTTGAACGAGCATATCGTAGGTCTACGCTGGCCCGAAGCTCCTACCCGCACCCTCATCCTGGAGGAGGCTATCGAAGTTCTCCGCAAGCTGTTCAGCGGCAAGGTAGTCAAGCACAGCGGTGCCTACTTCACGCTCGAAAGTGCCAAGCTCTACACCATGCCGAGCAGCCCACCGCCAATCTACATTGCATCCAGCGGGCCGATCAACAGCGAACGCACCGGACGCATCGCCGATGGCTACATCACGGTCGGCGCAGCTGACGATAAGATCAAGATGCTGCTGGAACGCTTCTACAAGGGCGCACGTGAGGCGGGCAAGAACCCCACGACTATGCCGCGCATCATCCAGCTACACGTCTCCTGGGCCGACAGCGTGGAGGTAGCGACGGAGAACGCGGTCAAAGAGTGGCCGAATGGTGGCATGAACTTCCCGAAGGCTGACATCCGCAATCCAGAGGATTTTGAGGCCATGGCGAAGCTAGTGCGCCCAGAGAACTACAAGGGCCGCGTGCTGATTTCGCCCGACCTGGAAGATCACCGCGCCCACATCCAACACTTCATTGACCTTGGCTTCAACGAGGTCTACGTCCACAATGTAGGCCGCAACCAGGAAGCCTTCATTGCCGCTTATGGCCGCGAGGTGCTACCTAATCTCAACTGGGCCAACGCCGATGCTGCTATCAGCGCACCCACCGTACCTGCTGCCACCGCAGCTTAGGAGAGAGCAATGACTGACAACCACATGATCACGACGATCTACGACAACTGGAAGGGTTACCAAGAGAAGGTAGCCGCCGCCATTGCCCCGCTGACTGCCGAGCAACTGACCCTGCGGGCGGCACCGCACCAGTGGTCGGTCGGTAGGCTCGTCGAACACATGGTCGGCGCACGGGTCTGGTGGATCATCGAGCGACTTGGCGAAGATGGGGCGGCGGTGCAATCGCTCAAGGACTGGGATAGAGAGGATGAGGTATTGCCGCTCACCGCTGCCGAGCTAGTAGCGGGCCTCGACCTGACCTGGCAGATGATCGCCAATGCGCTAGCCCGCTGGTCTGCCACGGATATGGAGCAGGTGTTCACTTACACCCATTACAACGGAGAGCAGCAGCAATTTGACCGTGCCTGGGTGATCTACCACCTGCTCGAACACGACCTCCATCACGGTGGCGAAGTGTCACTGACGCTAGGCGCACATGGGCTTGAAGCACCGGATATTTAATAAGGAGAGAGCAATGACTGACAACCACATGATCACGACGATCTACGACAACTGGAAGGGTTACCAAGAGAATGTAGCCGCTGCCATTGCCCCGCTGACCGCCGAGCAACTGGCCTTGCAGGCGGCACCGCACCTCCACTCAATTGGCGAGATCGTCCGTCACATAATCTGGGCGCGGATCGGCTGGTTCATCTTCACGCTTAACGAGGATAAAGCCTCAATTCAAGACCTCTCCCATTTTGTCGAAGAGCCGCTGCCGACTTTCACTGCTGCCCAACTGGTGCATGGTCTCGGCGCAACGTGGCGCATGATCAGCGATGCGCTAGCCCGCTGGTCGGATGACGACCTTAAGCAGACCTTCCCCGACACCGATGAGGAGGGAACAGAGTTTCAGGTTAGCCGCGCCTGGGTGATCTACCACCTGCTCGAACACGACCTCCATCACGGCGGCGAGGTGTCGCTGACGCTGGGGATGCACGGCTTGCAGGCCCAGGATATGTAATTGGCTACCTACGTATATCGTACATAGGAGAACATCATATGGCTACCCCGCGTCATCCCCTGCGCTTCGGCCTCTTTGCCGCGCAGCACCAACGCGACTGGCAGTGGATACTCAACGGCTTCAAGCTGGCGGAAGAACTGAACTTCGACAGCGCGTTCATCTTCGACCACTTCATCCCCCTCTACGGTAGCCAGGATGGGCCGTCGCTGGACGGCTGGACGCTGCTGGCGGGGCTGGCAGCGCACACCAGCAAGCTGCAACTTGGCATCCTCGTCACTGGCAACACCTACCGCAACCCCGCAGTGCTGCTCAAGCAGGCGACGACAGTTGACCACATCAGTGGAGGGCGCGTACTATTTGGCATTGGGGCTGGCTGGTTTGAGCGCGAACACGACGCTTACGGCATCCCCTTTCCACCGCTGAAGGAGCGAGTAGAGCGTTTCGGCGAAGCTCTGGCGGTGATCGACAGCTTGCTGAATAATGAGCGAAGCAATTACGCTGGTAAGTACTACACCCTGAAAGACGCACCCTTCCAGCCGAAGCCAGTGCAGGCCAAGCTGCCGATCCTGATCGGCGCGGGCGGCCCGAAGATGCTGCGCTACGTCGCCAAGTACGCCGACATCTGGGACACGCTGGCTAGCACACCAGAGGACTTCAGCCAGAAGCGCAGGCTGGTGGAGCAGGCTGCTGCCGAGATTGGCCGCGACCCGCTCCAAATCCGCTACGAACTGGCGGGTGGCGGCCACAACCTGGAGTCGGTAGACAGCTTCCGCCGCCACCTCGAAACATACATCCCGCTGGGAATTAGCGATTTTGTCTTCGACCTGCCAGAGGAGAGCCATTGGGATACCGTGCGCCGAATCGCCACCGAGGTGATGCCAGAGTACCGTAATGGCTAACCAACTCGACGCAAGCGGGCAGGCATTCGTTGCGGGCGCACGGGTGGCACGGCTAGCGACCAGTGACGCAGCGGGCGACCCATATCTCGTTACTGTCTGCTATGCCTGGGATGGAGAGCGCGCCTACATCCCCCTCGATGCCAAGCCGAAGGGGGTGGAGCCGAGCCAACTAAAGCGGGTACGCAACATCCTCGCCCGCCCCACCGCTGCCCTGCTCGTGGATTACTACGATGACGCGCACTGGGAGCGGCTGGCCTTCGTCCAGCTACGCGGGCCAGCCGCCCTGGTTGCGCCAGGCATGGCAGAACACATAGCGGCGGTGACGATGTTGAAGGAGAAGTACCCCCAATATCAGCAGATGCCGATTGAGGAGCGACCTGTGATTTGCCTGACCGCCCAGCACAGCCATCAGTGGCAGTACGACCCCGCCTTGCCGCTACCAGGGCGGGCCAACGATTGGGCGGCGATCATCAGGGGGCGGCGGTCAGTTCGCAGCTACCAGGATCGCCTGCTCACCCGCCCGCAACTTGAGGCGATCCTGGCAGCAGGTGGCTATGCACCCTCGCCGCACGGTCGCCAACCCTGGCGGTTCGTGGTACTGACCACCGCTGAGGCAAAGCGCACCCTCGCCGACGCGATGGCAGCAGAGTGGCAACGCAACCTGGAGATGGACGGGCAGGCGGCGGAGATCGTCAACATCCGCCTGAGCAAGTCGTATCAGCGCATCCTCGGCGCACCAGCGATCATCATCCCCTGCCTCTACCTCACTGACCTGGACGTGTACCCAGATACGGGGCGACAGGCGGCAGAGGCGACGATGGCGGTGCAGAGCCTCGGTGCAGCAGCCCAGAATATGCTACTGGCAGCTTACGCCCTGGGACTGGACGGTGGCTGGATGTGCGCCCCTCTGTTCTGCCCAGAGGTAGTGGTAGTAGCCCTCGGCCTCGACCCGCGCTTGACCCCACACGCTATGCTGACCTTCGGCTACGCCGCCGCCGACCCTAAGCGTCGCCCAAAGTTGCCGCTTGGCGACCTTGTGGTGCGCTGGACGTAGGTTAGTGGTAGGTCTGCACCCGCTGTGGTTCGCTGTTGGTCGGCGGGGCAACCAGCAACCCCTCCACCTGGGCCAGCAGGCTGGGGATGTCGAACGGCTTGGCTAGCACATTGACGGGCAGGTAGCGCAAGCCTGCCGTTAGTTCGCTCACTCGCCGCGGGAGGCTGCTGCACACCAGCACGTGTACGCCCTCAAGTTCGCGCATCAGTACCATTTGTTGCAGGCTGTCTACGCAGCTTTCCTCGCAGGTGGGGCTATGGTCGAGCAGCACCAGGTTGGGCGATGTCGCCCGCAAGGTGCTAGCAAGGTCGGCAGTATAACCGCTGGTGCTGACCTGGTAGCCCTCCTCAGCAAGCAAGCTAGCCAGCATCTCCAATACAGTAGCATTATTGTGGATCAGCAGCACATGGTCGCCAGGTGTGTACATCATGTCACTCCTCCTCTAGCTTACCACCTACTGCGTCGGGGGAGTAGTGCATGGCAAGCACTACTATTATACCTGACCAAACTTACCAAACACCTTACCAAGCCACCTTACCAAAACCTTACCATTTAGCACGAATCACAAACAACCAGCTTGCTAGCAGTAGGAGACAAAAGAAAGGGTCCAGTCGTGTTGACTTGCCCCCATCCGCCACCCACCCGCTCACAGCCGCAGCCGGGCGGCTCGTCGTAGCACAACTCTACCGCCGTAAGCCTACCGTCGAGATCAGCGCAGGGCGTTTACCAGGAAGAAGGCAACATAGGTTGGTAGAGCTAGAAAGGAGATCAGCTTTGCGGCATTAACCGCCTTCACTCCACCAAGTATGCGAGTCAAACAAGCCGTAGCTAGCAGCATCCAGGCCATTGGGTGAAACCAGCGCAGAATAAAGTAGCTGATTCCGTCTGCCCCCACTGCCTTCTGAACAGGCCAGACGAAGCAGTATGCCGTAGCAATAGCGACGCAGATGAAGAACAAGACGATCAGCGGAACACCAAAGAGTCGAACTGACATAGGTCTACCCTCTTTCTTAAGCTCTGCTCTTAGGAGTGATAGCTGGGGCTAAATGTTTCGCTGTGCCAAAGCAGTAACTACAGCCGCAGCCGGGCGGCCCGCAGCATGGCGATGATCGTCAGGCCGTCGCTGATCCGCCCGTCGTAGCACATCTCGACCGCTTCGACGAAGGGGATGCTGACCGACTCGAAGCCTGCCTGCTGCTCTGTCACCTCCAGATCGCTGTCCACCTCGGTCAACTGCTCGGCCAGGAAGGCGTGGGCGGTCACGTTGCTGATGCCAATCGCGGTATGAAAGCTGCCCAGCGCAGTCCAGCGGCCCGCCACCAGGCCTTGCTCCTCGCGCAGTTCACGCACGGCGCAGTGCAGAGGCGCGTCCGCATCCTCTGGGTTAAACGCCCCTGCCGCCAGTTCCAGTAGCGTCTCATTCACTGTGTAGCGATACTGTCGCTGCATCACCACGTTACCCTCCGCCGTCAGCGGTACGACCACCGCACAGCCAGGGTGTTCGACCCAGGTGTAGGTGATCTCCGCGCCATTCGGTAGGGCGACCTGGTCCTGTTGCAGGTTGTACCACTTGCTGCTGAACAGCGTCGCGCGGCTGAGAGTGCGCCAGTACGTGCGCTCGCTCACTCTGCTACTACCTTGCTCCCGCTGGCGGGTTCAGGCAGCGTAGCGGCAGACTGCTTGCCCAGGCGACGCAGTTGACCGAGGATCAGGCGATCCTTGAGGCGATCAGGGAGCAGGCCGAGGATGAAACGCAGCGGCACTTTGCTACCCACCAGATAGCGCGTCTTAGGTCGGCGGGCCGTGAGGGCGTGTAGCACAGCCTTGACTACTGTCTCTACTGGGGCGGCGGTGCGGCTTGCGTCGGCAGCCAGGTTGCGGACGGCTGCTATCTGCTTGCCGTAAAGGGCTTCTGCGCCAGGGGGCATCATGCTGCTGAGGCGGTCGGCCTCGGTCAGCGACTTGCTCCAGATCGGGGTGGCAATCGAGCTTGGCTCAAGCAGGGCAACGCGCACGCCGAAGGGGGCAAGTTCCATACGGAGGGCATCGCTAACCGCCTCCATTGCGTACTTGCTAGCGCAGTACGGTCCAAACATGGGGACGGTGCTGAGGCCGCTGATCGAGCCGATGTTGATGATCCGCCCCCTGCGCTTCCGCAATAGCGGCAGGAACGCCTGGGTGACAGCCACCTGGCCCGTCACGTTCACCTCCATCTCGCGGCGGAACTCCGCTATTGGCAGGAACTCTAGTGGGCCAGTGATGGCGATCCCAGCGTTGTTGACCAGACCCGCCAGCCCCGTACCGCCCACTGCCACCGCCACCTGCGCCGCCGCCGCCGTGATCGAAGCAGCGTCGGTCACGTCGAGGATCAAGGGGTATAGTTGGCCCGCCGCTTCCTGGCGCAGGCTTTCACCATCAGCCTCCTTGCGTACCCCCGCAAACACACGATAGCCGAGTTCAGCCAGCCGCAAGCTGACTGCCCACCCGATACCCGTGGATGCACCCGTCACCACCACCGACCCAGGATGTGCCATCGCCACTTCTCTCCCTCAAGCGAGCGTGGTTGGTCACGCCCACAGAACACGCCAGCGGTTATGTTCGGCTCAGTGCTTCGATTGCACCAACCCTGCTGCTGTCTCCTCCGAGGGGAGCAGGTAGGGGATACCGTTCTTGATTGGGTACCACTTGCCGCAATCCTGGCAGATCACCTCGTTGGCAACGATCTTCACACTGCTGCCTGGGCAATCGGGGCAGGATAGTATCTTTTCGAGATCAACCTGCTTGACTGCATTGCGCTTGCTGCGCCGAAACTTCTGCACCAGCGGACGCAACTTGCGCGGCACTGCCGACTTGCCGAGCGTGCGGAAGGTCGTCAGCAGGCTTTGCAGTGGGCTACCCTTTGGCCGCGTCATTCGCAGCAGCGTCTTGCGATCCTCCAGCTTCAGCGGCGACTCGTTAACCACCTTGATCTTGATCTCCCCTTCCCACTCATAACTCATCCAAAACACGTCGGGCGCACTGCGCTGGAAGCGTTCGTACCACGGGTTGTACTCGTAGAAGTAGTCGAACAGATCGCCGAAGATGTTGTTCGGCGTATCCTTGTGCTGCATAACGATGCTATCGCCAATGTGGTTGACGTACCACTTGTGGAACGACCAGAAGAACATCTTCTCGGCTATCTCAGTGGGCGACTCGATGTATCCACGCTTGCTGACGCGCATCAACTCCTGACAGAAGCGTACTGGGTCGTCCATATGCTCGATGATGTGGCTGGCGATCACGTAGTCGAAGGCTTTGTCCTTGAAGGGCAGGAAGTGGCCGTCGGCGCAAATCAGCGGGCGGTCAATCTGGAGATTGCCGCCGCGCTCGGTATTGTCGCTAATATAGCGATCCACCAACACGTCGCTACGTGGATTGGGGCGGTCGCCACTACCTACTTCCAATACCAGGTCGTCTTTGTTGATCCGCAAGAAAGTATCTCCTCATCAGTTTGTTAAGCAGTCGCGCCAGGCTATGTTGGGCTGCACCTCACCCCACCGTGTGGGTGACCAGGCTGGGCCAGGGGGTTGCCTGCAACTTCTGGTGCAAAGTCTGGGCCGCCTGCTGATCATCATACAGGACGAAGAAGCCAGGGCCAGGGCCACAGTAGCGCACCTCCGCCCCGCCAGCGGCCACGATGTCGCGGCGGCAATCCTCAAGCTCTGGGAAACGGATCGGAGCAGCCCACTCCAGGGTGCTGACCATCTCGGTGTAGGGTGGGCGTTCGCCAGCCCGTAGACTGGCAGCCAGCCGCTGGCTAACCAGGCCGTTGCCGAAGTTGTACCACTTCAGCATACCAAAGATGTCCATCACCTTGTCCTTCACTGCGGCGTTCGAGTTGACGAGGACGGCCCAGAGTGGCGCAGGTGGTGGCGGCAACGGTGTCGCCTGCTGCCCAGCATCCTCCACCAGCGCGGTGCCGCCGAGCAGGAAATAGGCGACGTGTGGCCCGATCACGTCCGCGAGGTTGACGCTGGCGGCGTAGTCTAGCTTCAGTTCCCACAGTTGCCGCAGCCCCTTGATCGTCGCCGCCGCATCACTAGCCCCACCGCCCAAGCCCCAAAACAGGGGAATGCGCTTGGTCAGCGTAATATCCGCCCCCATTTGCACGCCCAGCACTTGCCGCAGCAGGTTGGCAGTGCGCACGATGATGTTGCCGCTGCCCTTGGGGGCGTTAACCTCCACCACACTCTCCCCTGCGAGAGGCAAGGTCACATCCTGCTCAACCACCAGGTTGATCAACTTGTCGGTACGGGGGGCGAAGGTGAGAGTATCGTGCAGGGCAAGCTCCTGCATCACCGCTACGTACGCAAAGCGGTCACTCCGCTTCTCGCGCCTGCCCTGCACCTCGTAGGTGAGGGGAAGGCGGGCCGGTGCCTCAATCTCTAGCTCTAGACGCTCTGCCAATGCTCTGCCTCCCAGTTCGCGGGCTAAGTATAGCACATTTTGGGGTCACTCGCACGGTCGGGGCGATTCGTGGTTTGCAGTGCAGCTACTGCACTGTGGCCCAGTCCACCGCTACGCCCAGCTTGCGCGGGTCTTGGGGGCTGGCTGGTTGAGCGTCGGTTTGTAGGGTGATGATGTTAACGTTGGCAGCGCGGTTGGCAGCGAAAGTAAGTAGCTGCCAGTCGAGAGTCAGTCGGTAGTCGCCCACTGGCTGACCGTTGACCCTGATGCTGACTCGCTGCTGCTCGCGGCTGGCCCGTAGCTGCAAGGCTATCTGCCCGCCCTGGCCCGCTAGCCTCAGACTGGCCTGCTCTTTGCTCCAGCGGTATGTCACATTGCTCGCCTGCTCCGGCTCGTAGAAGCCGTCCAGGTTGCCATAGTCAGCTACGCCCACATCCAACCTGGTCGGTGCATCGCCGAGGTGCTGCCAGGCCCACGCCTGCGCCGCCGCCCGCTGCTTGGGGGTGATGGTGGCGAAGGTTTGTTGGGCGGCGGTAGTGTCGCCCTGCGCCCTCTGCGCTGCGCCCAGGCTGAGGATCGCGGGCCAGTAGAGGCGGTCGGCCTCTACCCCCTTCGCGTACTGCGCCGCCGCATCGTTCAGCTTGCCTAGCCCACGCAAGGTATCGCCCAGGCTCACGTACCAGTCAGCGGCATCGTACTTCGCCACCGCCTGCTGCAAGAGGTTGACCCGCTCGCCCCCACTCGCCAGCCCCGCCCGCAGCCGCAGGTAGGCCGCCTGCCAACCGCTGCCGTAAGCGGGCAATTCGCCCCACGAACTAAAAAGCAGGAAGGCGATTGCCAGCAGCGCGAGCAGTTTGGCGCGCAGTCTGGCGGGTGCAGCGGCTTGACCCAGGGCAGGTTGGTCGCGCTGCCGTAGCCTGCGCCACCCTGCTACCAGCCAACCGCCAAACTCTAGCAGGGCATAGCCCGCCCAGGGTGCGAAAAGTACCAGGAAGGGCAGCAGGTAGCGGTACTCTGGGTGGGCCAGGGTGGTCAACAGGGTGTTGACCAGAGCAATGAGCAGCAGCAGTCCCTTTGCCGCCGCCTCACCTCGCGCCAGAGCCAGACCCACCACTGCCAGGGCGAAAAAGAGCAGGTGGTAGAGACCCGCTGCCAGGCTGTAGCTCAGTTCGGCGGTGCCGCTGCTGCCAGGATACTTGTCGTGCAGCACAACCACGTACTCGCTGAAGCGGTCAACCTTCCAGGTATCTACTACGCGGGCGGTGGCGTTGGCAAGGAAGCGGGGCGGATCAGCCAGGATCGCCGCCAGGCCCGCACTCCCGGCGTAGCTTGCCCGCGCGGCCAGGTTGGGAATGCGGCCAAGCTGCTCCATCGTCGTCTTGCGCGGGAGGGTGCCATTATCTATGTAGAGGTTGATCTGCCCGGTCGTATCGATCAGGATCAACTGACCATAGGTTGCCAGGTTCCGCCCACTCCACGGTAGGATCAGGGCCAGCACGATAGCGGTGTAGATTGCCAACCGCACGAGACTGCGCCGCCAATCGGCCCGCTTGGTTAGCCAGAGTAGCCAAAACCAGAGTGCGGGCAGGAAGAAGAAGACTAGCGAACGGGTAAGAGCCGCGCCCGCAAAGGTCAACGCGGAGAAGACGAACGCAGCACTCAAGTGAGGACGCACCTGCTCATCGGCCAGTGGCAAGAACGCCCGCAGCGTGAGATAGAACCAGGCGAGGGTAAGCAGCACGTATAGTTGCTCGCTCATGTACATATTGGTAAAGAAGACAAGCACCGGGCTGGCAGCCACCAGCAAGGCCGCTATTCCTCCTACTGCTGCCCGCGCTGGAAACAGCAAGCGAGCCAGCAGGTAGACCAGCCAGATGGTCAGCAGCCCCAGCAGCACTTGGCTGAGGCCGAGGGCCAGCAGGTTGCCGTCGCCATCCTTGCCAAAGAGGGCGAACACGCCCGTGCTGTAGAAGATGTAGCCGGGTGGTCGCAACCAGAGCCAGCGGTCGGGCAGGCCGCCACCGTTCGCCAGCGAGAGCGCACTGCCGAGGTAGTTACCCTCGTCGCGGATGAAGGGCGTACCCGTAGCCTGCCCATGCAGCAGCAACAGCAGGCGCAGGCCGCCGCCCAGCAGCAGGGCGAAGCTGAGGCTGAGGCTAGCAGTTTTATTGGTAGAACGTGTAGGTTGGCTCACAGGCAGCAGGGTATCATGTAGCCAGAACGCTGTCAAGCATCAGCCCAGCCGCCAGGCGTAGTTGTCTTCGCTAAAGCGTTCGACGAAGCCAAGCCGCTGGTACATTCGGTAGCTATCATCCGACGGTTGCAGGGTGGCGTACTGGCAGCCACGCTCCCAGCCCATCTGCATCAAGGCAGCGGTGATCGCCGAGCCGATCCCCCTGCCACGAGCAGCCGGGTCGGTCGCCACATCGTAGATGCCAGCAACCTCTGCCTGCATCAGCACGGTGCCGCCCGCTACCGGTTGGCCGTCCAGGTAGGCAACGTAGGATTGGTGCGCTGCATCGCTGGCGAAGCCCAGGCCCAGGTAAGCGTCGTAGTAGGTGGCAGCCTGCGCGGGCGTGGACTCGAAGCCGCGCCATTGGCTGATGTACCAGTCGGCTAGCTGCTGCGGGTTGCCAACCCGCTCAAGGCGCAAACCAGGTACGACGCGCAGGGCAGCCGCTGGCTGCGTCAGGTCGGCGATCATCCAGGGGCGGGGATCGATCCGCTTGAGGCCGTGCGCCAGCAGGTGTACGCCCAGGTCTGCCGGTTCACTGCTGGGGAATACCTGCCACCAGCCGTAGTGCGCTTCACGTTCGCGCATCGCCTCTAGCACCGCCGCTATCTGCCCGTCAACGTCGCCGCTGATGCGAGTGCGATGAACGCTCGTACCCGGCGGGCTGGGGGCGATCAACCAGGCTACCCTGTCGTCAGCATAATGACTGATGGTTGGCAGGCTAGCGAAGGCGGTGAAGTATAGCTCGCAGTTGGCGCGCACTGCCTCAAAGAGGGCTAGCTCGCTCAGGTTGGTGGACACAACGAGAACTCCTCTTGCTTACTGCTAGCATTGTAGCACGCCAGGAGAGGATGTGCATCGGGCTTGCGCTGTATCTCCGCTCATTGCGGCCACAAGCAGATCAGGGGTTTTGTAGCCGCTGGCGCAGGGCGGAATAGCGGTCTGCCGAGCGGTCGTTACGAACGGCAAGGGCGATTGCGTCGCGGGTGCCGACCAGGACGACCAGCTTGCGCGCGCGGCTAATCGCGGTGTAGAGTAGATTGCGGGCTAGCATACGCTGGTGCGCCAGGGTGACAGGCAGCACCACCACCGGGTACTCACTGCCTTGCGCCTTGTGGACGGAGATCGCGTAGGCATGGGCCAGTTCGTCCAGTTCGCCGAAGGCATAGCTGGCGGAGAGTTCGGTGTCGAACAGCACCCGCACGCTCTGCTCAAGCGGGTCGATTTGCACTATGCGGCCAATGTCACCATTGAACACCTTCTTGTCATAGTCGTTGGTCGCCTGCATCACCTTGTCGCCCTCGCGGAAGATGCGGTCACCATAGCGGTGTTCGGCCTTGCCCGCAGCGGGTGGATTGAGTACCTCTTGCAGGCGCACGTTGAGGGCGGCCACCCCCACCGGCCCAGCGTGCATGGGCGATAGTACCTGAATATCGTCGAGCGGCTGGAAGCGAAACTTGCGCGGGATACGAGTGCTGACCAGTTCGGCAATCAGGTCGGGCGAGTCTTGCAGCGGGGCGTTGACGAAGAAGAAGTCGCTATCCGGGTTGGCGTTGGCGATTACTGGCATCTCGCCCGCGTTAATCAGGTGAGCGTTGGCGATGATTGCGCTGGCTTCGGCCTGGCGGAAGACCTGCTCCAGGCGCACTATTGGCACCGCCCCACTCTCAATCACGTCGCGCAGGACATCACCCGGCCCTACCGGCGGCAACTGGTCAGCGTCGCCAACGAGGACGAGGTGGGAGCCGGGTGGCACTGCCTTGAGCAGGGCATAGGTGAGCGGCAAGTCCATCATCGAAGCCTCATCAATGATGATTACGTCGGCATCAAGCGGGCTGCTGCCGCTAAACTCCATGCCACCGCCCGGCTTCAACTCTAGCAGGCGGTGGATGGTGCTGGCGGGTGCGCCGGTCGCTTCGGTCAGGCGGCGGGCGGCGCGGCCAGTGGGGGCAGCCAGGATTACGCTGTTGCCCTTCGTCTGCAACAACTCAATGATCGCCCGCAGCGTCGTCGTCTTACCCGTCCCCGGCCCGCCAGTCAGCACCATCAGCGGGCTGGTCAGGGCCAGCTTCACAGCATCCTGCTGCTGTTCGCTGAGGTCGAGCGTCGTCCGCATCCGCAGGTAGTCGTGGGCCTTCTCCCAGTTGAACAGGCGGAAGCGGGCTAGCCGATCATCCTTCGCCTGCATCACGCGGTGCAGCAGGGCGGCCACTCCTACCTCGGCATGGTAGAGGTAGAGCGGATAAACTACCTGCTGCTCGGCAACGCGGTCAAGCTTGACCGCCTCGCCCTCCATCTGCTCCTCAAGTACGCTAGCCAGACGGTTGGGGCCAATATTGAGCAAGCCCTCGCCAGCCTCAAGCAGGTCGCGCAGGGGCATGAAGGCGTGGCCGCCCTCGCTGTGGCTAGCTAGCAGGTGGATTAGCCCGGCGGCAATGCGCTCGTCGCTGCTGCGGGTCAGGCCCAGGCCAGTCGCCATGCGGTCTACGGTGGCGAAGTCGGCCCCGTAGACGCTGGTGATTAGCCGATAGGGGTGGTTGCGGAGGACATCAAGCGACTGCTCTCCATAGTGGCGGTAGATGCGGAGGGCCAGCGAGACGTTCATCTGCTGGGTTTGCAAGAACTGCATCAACTCCTTAATCGTGCGCTGCTCTTGCCAGGCGGCGACGATAGCAGCGGCGCGGCGGGGGCCGAGGTGTGGCACCTCACGCAGGCGGGCTGGTTCGCGGGCCAGAACCTCCAGGGTTTGCAGGCCGAAGTGGTTGACGATTTGCTCGGCGATGCCCGGTCCTACCCCACGTAGGAGGCCGCCGCCCAGGTACTTCTTGATTGTACTCAAGGTAGCGGGCGGAGCGACCTGGTAGCGTTCGACGGTAAACTGGCGGCCATACTGGGGGTGCAGCAGCCACTTGCCTTCAAGGCGCAAAGCTTCACCGGGGATGATGCCGGGCAGGTAGCCGACAATTACCTGAGGCTTGCGTTTGCCGACCACGTGCAGGCGGGCTATCGTGTAGCCGTTCTCCTCGTTGGCGTAGCTGACACGCTCTAGCGTTCCCTCAAGGGTCACTGTGCTGGTCAGTTCGATGTTGCCGCCGCTGGGCTTGCCGGTGGGATTGCGCGCATCGTAGCTAGGAGCGGTAGCGAGCGCAGCAGGCAGCGGCTCTAGCTCCTTGTGCTTGCGCGGCAGGGCAGGGCGGGGAGAAGGGTAGGCAGCCCGGTAATTGTCTTCTTCCAATCGGTTCATCTTTATCTTCTAACTCTGCATAAGGTTGGCTGGCCGCTTACGCTCGCGGGTCTATGCTGCAAACAGGTTGGGCTGGGGACGCAGGTATGCTGCGCCCCCACCAGGCTGCGGCTAGAAGGGTAGCTCCTCAGCCTCCATCTCGTCGTCGGCTCCAGCTCCCACCCCTGCCAACACCTGGCTGCCGTTGCTGCCGCCTGGCTTGCCGCCCAGCATGGTCATCTGGCCCGCGACCACCTCTGTCTTGTACCGCTTCTGGCCGCTCTGGTCTTCCCAGGAGCGGGTTTGCAGCCGCCCCTCTATGTAGACCAACTGGCCCTTGACCAGGTACTGGTTGCAGCGGTCAGCCAGCTTGTCCCAGGCAACTATGTTGTGCCACTCGGTCTCCTCGCGGCCCTGGCTGCCCTCGCCGCCTATGTAGCGGTCGGTTGCCAGACTGAAGCTGGCGACCGCCGTCCCTGCCTGGGTGTAGCGCAGTTCGACGCTGCCCCCGACCCGCCCAATCAACATGACCTTATTCATAGTCCCAGCCATCTTAACATACTTCCTTTCTAAACTCTAGTCGCTCTAATTGTGGGTGACGGTTGAGCCGCTGCGCCTGGTGCTGTCTTTGCCCTGGGGCTGGCAGCAGCGGTAGGTGATGAGGTGGAACGAGGGCATTACTGATTTGCGGCGCGGCGGCTGTTGGCGGCTGCATTGCTGATCGGCGGTGAGCCAGGACGGGTGGCGCGGATGTTGGTTACCTTGCTGGGGGCGGCTGGCTCTGGGCTGGCAGGCTGCTCTGGGGTGGGCGCAGCTTCGGGCTGACGGGCAGACCGCTGCTCGCTAGCTAGCTGGGGGGCAGTCGGGTTGGCTGGGCGCGGAGCTGGCTGTGGGGCTGGCTGGCGTTCGCCACGCTCCTGGTCACGAGCCTCTAGCCGCTCGCGCAACTCGCGGGTCTTCTCGGCGACGATGCGGTTGTAGTTAATCAAGTCATACGCTGCCACGTAGTCGCGGGTGACCAACATTGCCTTCATCAAGTCGCTCTCTGGGATACGCATCTGCACCCGACTGGTCGGCTCACCAGCAGGCTGGATTGCCCCATTCTGGGTTGCCTTGCCAGGGCCGTTGGCAATGGTCAGGCGGTAGGGGTAGCGGGCGAACTTGCCCCCCTGGTCGTCATACTCGATCATTAGGGTACGGCTCTCTATCGTACCATCCTGCTTGCTACTGCCGCCGAACCGCTCGAAGCGGCCTGCCACCTGGGTGGGGGCGCAGATTACCTCGCGGAACAGGCGATTGGTGACCAAGTGGACGAGCAGCTTGAGGTCGTCGCTATCCAACCAGGCCGAGGCGATACCGGTCTGCCGCCCTGACTCCTGGTCGTAGCTGGCTAGCTCGATTTTGACCTTGTTGATGCGGAGCGCGTCGTAGATGTTGAGGAAGTTCTTGTTCGTCGCGTAGACGTAAATCTCGACCGGCGGCTTGGGGCGGTCAGCGGGCCGCTGTTCGGGGCGTTGCTCTTGGCTCATCTTTTTGCTCTTTCGTTCTCTCAGGTGGTGGGGCAGCCCCAACACGCGGATTGTGCGCGGCGGCTGCCTTCAGCGTGGCTGGCTCAGGCGGCAATGAAGCCACAATCGCGCAGGGCGATGATGTGTTGGCACTCGGCTGGCTGTCCCGCCTTGCTGCCTGCGCCACAGGTGCAACTTGGCTGTGGGCTACCAGTCAGCACCACGCGGTAGCTGCGTTGGCCGCCCTGCTGCACCGTATAGGTGCCACCCTGCCCATAAATGCGTGTCCAGGCTGGGCGATGCTTGGGCTGGTCTGCTGCTTGCTTGCTCATCACAATCTCCTCTCTGCGTAGAACTGCTGTTCTAACCTGGGTTAATTGTATCATAGAACGCTTGTTCTGTCAAGGGCTGCTGCCCGCTTTGGTGGGGGATTGGGGCAAAGTGCGTGCTTTAGCGGGCAGCAGCTAGCCTGCAACTGGCGTGGCTGGCTCTGCTCAAAGCAAACCCAGCCCTCCTGTGCTGGGGGCTGGGTCGTTGCTGCTCATGCTGGCTGTTGACTGGCGGCTGTTAGCCCGCCCTGACCCAGCTAACGAAGTCGTGGCGCATCCCCAACGCCGCGTCGGTGCGGCTGATTGAGTCCTCAGCCAATCGCTCGCTGGCGCAGAGGGCGCGGATTGCATCAATGTTCTCGGCAATAGCCGCCGCTTCACTAGCCTGGTAGCTGAAGTAGATTTCGGCCCGCTGCACCACCAGCGAGTCCTCCCACAGGGCCGTTTCCCACATATCTCCACGCGGGCGACCAAGGTCGAGCATCAGAGCCTGCAAGTCCTGGTAGCTGTTGATGCCATCGGCCATCCGTACTAGGGCAATGCGGGGGCTGGCGCGGAAGGCAGTTAGCACCTCCTCAATCGTTACCGCGTGGTCGGCTTCAATGATCCAGTAGTGGTTGTTGTCCTGCTTGGGCGTGGCGCGGGCGATGAAGGTGACGACATCCAACCCCGATAGCACCAGGTTAAGCTCGTCGGTTTGGTTGCTGCGGACTTTGCTGGCGGGCAGGCTACCAGGCGCGGGTCGGTCGCTGAGCGGCTGCCAGGAATCGTCGTGCGGGTGGTGCATGACCACACCGCGTGCCTTGTGCAAGAGGCCGCCATCGCGTAGCGCAACCAGCACGCGGGCTATGCTGATGGTATTACTTGAAGCAATGCGGGTGTAGTCGCGGCCCAGTGTAGCCGCATAGTTGGCCTGGGACACGAAGCTGTGGCCCGCCACGTCGTGCTGTTCGCGGCCTTGAAAGACAGCCTTGACCGCAGCCCGCTGGTAGTGTTCTAGATTGCGTACGCCCACTCCACGTGGGGTACAATCCAGCACCACGTCTACCAGACTAAGCAGGCGGTCGAGGGTGCCAAGCACTACAATGCCTGCGGCTGTCATGGCACGCTCATGTTCTGGAGCGGCGGCGTAGAGTGGCACCCCCAGGGCTGCCGCTACTTTGGTCTGGTAGTTGCTCAGTACATCGCATACCCCTATCAAATCCATGTCTGGCTGAAGGCGCACTGCGTCAGCCACCCGCTTGCCAACAGTACCATACCCGTTGACAGCTACTCTGATCTTGTCCATCTTGCCCTCCGTTAATAGCGACCAATAGCGATTGAAGGCCAATGGTAGCGACTGATAGCAACTGCCCACCCACATCATTGCAGGATGCCAGAGCTTGCGCCGCTAGCAGCCTCTCCAGCACAACTAACCCTACTCCATTGTACGGTACGCTGGTTGCGGTTGCGGTATGCATAGGTGAACAAACGGTAAACAACCCACGCAGCGACGATGTGGCCCACCCCGCTCTAACCCCACGCAAGCCAGCCTACCAGCGGGGCTAGTTCATAGCTCACTTTCAGTTCCACCAGACCTCAGGGGTGCAACCAAACTGGAACTGGGAACGGCTAGCTCGCTGCTATACAGCCCTACGCTCACTGCTCCCCTTGCAACAGCACTGCTGCCGAGGGTGCAGCACTCAGCCTGTTCCCCTGCCAGCGCAAATAGAGGTCGCGCCCAGCAGTGGGATTGGGTTGCTCAATCGCTGCATCGAACAGCTTCTGCTCAAACAGGCGGTAGTAGACCGCCATGCTGCGGTAGGGGTCTACCCTATCTGGCGCGCCATACCACATCCGCGCCGCCCAGTGCAGCCCCTCGTTCCAGACGCTGGCCCGCTGGTAGGTGAAGGGTGGGCCGACGAAGAACAGGCGGTCGTTCGGCTGTACGTCCGGGTAGGTCTGCTTCAGTTGTACCAGCAAGCTGCGGGTTTGTTCGCCTGCCACCCGCCACTCATCGTTGTGCGCCATCGTCCCCCAGCCGCCAAGCGCAACCAGCAGCATGATAGGCACGGCAACCAGGCTGGCTGCCAGCCACTGCTTCAGCCCCAGAGCAAAGACCGCGACCGCGAGACGTGCCACCGCTGCGCCCAGCATAATCGCCAGCCCCACACTGGGCAGATAGACATAGCGGGTGGCCTGGTCGAAAATCGGGATGCTAACCACCGGCGCAAGGCTGACTAGCAGCCAGAGCAGCCCAAACCAGCCGATGCGCCCACCATACCAGGCCAGTGCAGCGAACGCCACCAGCCCGCCCACCAGGAACAGATTGGCCGCCCCCCCACGCAACCCCGTCACGCTAGGCAGCCCCACAACCATGCCAATATAGCCCGCGATATTGTCGAGCAAGGGCTGGCCGAGCTTAGGGGTCGAGCCATAGCCCATCATCAGGATGCGCTGGCTTTGCAGCCAGAGCCGCAGCAGCAGATAGCCGCCGCCGAGCAGCACGAACGGCCCATGCAGCCGCAACTTCGCCAACAGCCAGCCGCCAAAGTCGCGGGCGCGCAACTCAGGCTGGTCGAAGCAGAGCAAGTCGGCCAGGAACAGCACCGCGAACGAGGTCAGCCCCATCTCCTTCGCCAGGATACCGAGGATAAGGAACAGCGCGGTCAAGCCATACAGCCACCAGCGCGGCGCACGACGGTAGCTCACGAAGGAGACCACGCAGGCCAGATAGAACAGGCCGGTTAGGGAGTCGAAGCGGCCATCCACCCAGGTTACTGCGCCCGGATGAGCAGGCAGCACGGCAAACGTTACCGCCGCTACCCCCGCCGCCAACACCCCCTGCTCCCGTGCGGGAGAATGCTCGGCTGGGGGGACTAGACCCAGCAGCAGCCGCCAGACCAGGGCGGCACAGCCGCAGTTGAGCAGCACGTTCTCCAACCGCCAGGCCGCCGGGTTGAACCAGCCCCATAGCTTGTAATCCAGCACGAAACTAAGCCAGGTGAGGGGCCGATAGAAGCCGCCCCCGCGCCGCAGGTTGAAGAAGTTAGCCACCTGCGCCCAGCCCTTCGGCAGCGCGAAGTTGTAGTCGTCGGCCACCCACCAGTAGCCGAGCGTCGGCAGGTAGAGCGCGAGGGTGAGGCCCACCGCCAGCGCGAGAGCCAGCCACTTCAGGTTTCGCAGCCGCTGAGCTGGCGCAGGAGGGCGGTTGGTGGTCACGAGCAGAGCTGCGCTATTGTGCGCGCCAGCCAGCCCAACTCCGCCTGGTACATAGTCAGGATGTGGTCGTTGACGATAGCGTGGTGGGCTGTCGGCTGCTGGATAGCGGCCATCTGCTGCTCGGTCGCGGCTAGCTGCTGCTGCAAGTTCTGTTGGCGCGCCTGCAAGAGGGCAATCGCTTCGCCAGTCGGTAGGTAGTTGAGGAAGAAGATAGCCACGTCTACCGCATTGTGGATTGGTTCGCTGCCCCTGAGGACAGCCCGCAAGGTCTGGTGAAAGAGAGTGCGGCCAGCCTCGGTCACGGCGTAGACCAGCCGCTCACCCCCCTCACCCTCCACCGACTGACTGCTGCTAGCCAGGTAGCCATCAGCAGCCATGCGGTCGAGTAGATAGTAGAGGTTCGGCTTCTTCAGGTCAGAGTAGAAGTCGAGGTGGGTGTCAATCAGTTCCTTCAACTGGTAGCCGTACATTGGCTGACGAAGCAACATCCCCAGCAGCATCAGTTGCTTGTGGCTACCTGCCTTCTTGTCCGCTGGGCCAGCCGTCATCGCGCTTCGTCAAGGCGCAATACACTGCCTGCCTCAGCCAGCCCACCCTTCGCCAGCCACTCGCGGTTCCAGGCGACCGCCAGCGGTATCCCCTCGGCCAACGATACCAGCGGCTCATAGCCAAGCAGGCCGCGCGCCTTGCCGAGGTCGGCCACATAGCGGGTCACTTCACCAACCAGCGAGGGTAGCACGGTCATCGCGGGCGGCACTCCTACCGCCGCACCAATCATCTCCGCCATCTCCACCAGCCCGTGGCCCTGCCCATAAGCCAGGTTAATCACCTCATTCGTCACCCGCCCGCTCACCAGTGCGTCAATGCCCAGGCGCACCCCCCGCACACAGTCATCCACGTAGGTGAAGTCTAGCAACTTCTGTTCGCCATAGACCGTAATCGGCTCGCCAGCAGCTATCTTGCGGATGAACAGCGGCATCACCCGCTCCATCCGCTCAAGATCGTTGTCGTAGCGACCATAGACGTTGCTGAAGCGGAAGACCATGTATGTCATATCGTAGCAGCGAGCATAGGCGTAAACCAGGGCTTCGCTAGACAGCTTGCTGGCCGCATAGGGGCTAGCCGCCAGGCGGTGGTCAGCCAGTTCCTCACTCACGGGGTCATTGTGGTGCAGGGGCAGGTTGCCATAGGTCTCGCGGCTGCTGCCGAGGATGATCGGCAGGTTGTGCTGGCGGCAATATTCCAGCACGTTGAAGGTCATCACCATGTTCTCCAGGGCGCGGTGGGGGTAGCGGGTCAGTTCGTGAACCTTCGCGTAGGCAGCAAAGTGTACTACCACGTCAGCGATAGGGCCAGCCTCGTTCAGGTAATCGCCCACTTCCTCTGGGGCCAACACCCGCGCAAGGTCGCAGCCAACAGTGGTGATACGCTCCGTCCACTCGTTGGCCCGCTTGTCCACCCCCACTACCTCATGCCCCTCATCGAGCAGAGCCAGACCCAGGTTAGTGCCAATCTGCCCGCTAGAGCCAGTAATCAATACGCGCATGAGCTTCCTCGTTAGCCAAGATACTGCTTGAACCAGGCTAGCAACTGCTGCCAGGCCGCATCCGCCGCTTCCTTCTGGTGGGTCGGGTGCTGGTCGTTGATGAAGGCGTGGCCTGCGGCATAGGTGTGGGCCGCATAGGTCTTGCCCTCCTGCTTGAGCAGGTCAACGATGTGGGCGCGCTGCTCAGCGGGGATGCTGCCATCGTCTTCGCCCCAAATCACCAGCACAGGAGCCGTCACCTTGCGGATTTCCTCGGCGGTCGGCTGGTAGCGGCCAGCATAGAAGGGAGCGATAGCAGCCAATTCGCCGTTCTCCTGCTCGGCAGTCTTCCAGGTGAGGAAGCCGCCCATGCAGAAGCCGGTCATGCCCAGCTTCTTCGGCTGCACCTCGGCCCTGCTCTGCAAGTAGTCAATAGCCGCCCCAATCTCGCCCACCGCCTTGTCCTTGTTCAGGGCCATCGCCGCCTTAGCTGCATCGTTCGGCTCGGCCACTACCTTGCCGTGGTAGAGGTCGGGGGCAAGCACTACATAGCTACCCTCGCGCGCCAGTCGCGCACACAAGTCCTTGATGTGCGGCTCAATCCCCCACCACTCCTGCACCAGGATTACGCCAGGGTGCAGCGCGCCATCAGCAGGCATCGCCAGGTAACCGTCTATCTTCTCGCCAGCCCCATCGTAGCTGACAAAGCCAGTCAGCAACCCATCCTTCTGCGTCAACTGGTTACTTTCAGAAGCCATCTTGTCCCCTCCAATAGTGGTTTGCTTGCCGCCATTATAGCACAAGAGCAGGCGAGCTGAAACGACGATGCGGCAACCCTCAGAGCCTATAGGGTGCAGACTGGCACTCCCTGCCACAGCAGCACAACGACAATGTGGCCCCTTACCCACTGAAGGGTAGGGGCCACAGCTTGTCGCAGTTAGTTGGTGATGTAGAAGAACACGATGGCCTGGTTGCCACTCTCCTTACCCTGGAAGGTGATTGCCCACTGGCCGGGGGTTAGAGTACTGGTGCTGCGCCCATCCAGCGAACTGGCGAAGGTGCTGCCGTGCGAGCCGAGGTCGAACGGTCGGGCAGAGCCAACCACATCGCCCCGCGGGTTGGTAATCCAGAAGCTCAAAGCCTCGTTTATCTGGAAGCCACTGACCGTGAAGTTGAAGGTGGTGCCAGCCTTACCGCAGCCCGGCTCGACGGTCGCATTGACCGACTTACCGTTGGGGCAGGTGTTAGCCACCGCAGTGTTGGCCGGGGGTGGGTCGCCAGCCTGGGGGCCGCCATTGCCATGCACCTTGTCGTAGCGCATCCGACCCAGCAGGCTGAGGAGGATTTCGTTTGGCCCGCCCGCGTTGTCCTGGTGCCACTCGAACTGGGCGCGCTCGAAGTACTGCACGTAGTAAGTCTGGCCGTTAACGTCGCTCTTTTCCTGGAAGACGGGGCTGATCGGGAAACCCTGCTGCGAGAGGCCGCCGTGCGACTTCCAGTAAGCGAGGAAGGGGCCGCCGACGTTGAAGCCAGTCTCATTGAAGCGTTGGCTGTTGGGGAAGGTGTAGGTCTCGCCTGCACCGCCAGCATACTTGTCCTGGAAGCGGAAGCGACCGACCAGCGACAACAGCACGTTGTTGGGGGCGGCATTCTCCGGGTGGTACTCGAAGACGGCGCGCTCGAAATACTGGGTGAGATAGGTCTTGCCATCGGTGGCGTTCTGCTCGTTGGCCGCGTCGGAGACGGGGAAGCCCTGCTGCGAGAGGCCACCATGCGTCTGCCAGTAGGCATAGAAAATCGCCGGTACACACTTGCCCGTCTCATTAAAGCAGGTCTTGTCGCTCTGGCTGAGAGGGGCAGCCGAGCTAAAGCCGGGAATACTGAGCAGCAGGCCAGTGACAAATAGGGCCACCAAAGCGATGTTGGGCTTACGCTTCATCTTGCTTATGCTCCTTGCGGATGCGATCCGCGCTGTGGTTGGTCGCTCCAGCCAACGCCGTTGGCAGGCCACAACCGATTGGTTGGTTGCCAGGCGGTTTGTTTAACCGCCCGCTTACTCTACGACCGTGGTACACATTTGGTTACATGATTTGGGCCAACACTTGCTGCCAGTTACGATTGCTGAACTGCGGTTGCTACTTTTGTAGGAGAGATAAGTGCTGCGAGGTGCTGGCAAGTATGGTTGACGCTACCGGCCAGCAGTGCTATACTTCGCACAGCCGTTCTTACCTCAACCGGGAGCAAACCCAGCCCATGCCCGACGGACGTACCCACGACATCCTCACCATTGCGGTCGGTGCCTGCGCCGCGCCGCTGGTGGTCAGCCTGCCTGCGATGAACCCGCTGCACTATGGCATCCTGCTGGGCAGCTATCTCGCCAGCGGCCTCATCTTCAGCAACGACCTCGACCTGCACAGCAGCAACTATATGCGCTGGGGGCTGCTCCGCTTCATCTGGCTACCCTACCAGAAGGTCGTTCGCCACCGTAGCTGGGTCAGCCACAGCCTGGTGGTCGGCCCTCTGCTGCGCGTAGTCTACTTTGGGCTGGCGGTGCTGCTGCTACTCTGGCTGGCCCTCGCCATCCTCGCCTTCTTCGGCAACACCCTCAACCCACGTGGCACCTTCGATCAGCTAACCAGCAGGTCCTACCAGTTCATCATCAGCCACCCCACCGCCACCATCTACTTCTTGCTCGGCTTCGTCATGGGCGGGGCCGTCCACACTGTCGCCGATGTGGTTAGCACCTGGCGCAAGCGGCACCGCATCCGCTGGTAAACGAAAAGTGGCCGCCTAGGAGCAGCCACTTACACCTAGCGCAGCTTGCGCTCTGCTACTGGCGTACGCCAAACACACTGAAGTTACGTATCTCCACCGGGTTGGGGCCGTTGTTGGCGTAGATGTAGACGCGGTAATCGCCTACCAGCCAGTCGCCCTTCTTGGCCGCCTGGAAGCAGGCGTAATAGGTGCCAGCACGAACCAGCTTTGCGGTCGGGCCATCAAAGGAGAGGCCACCGTTGGCAGCAGGGTAAGTGGTATTGAAGCCAGGTGGCCCCTGCCAGACGGTATGTAGTTCGTTCACCGCATCGCGGCCAAACTTAGCCTCCACCAGCACGAAGAAGTCCTCGCCGCTAGAGTAACTGGTCACTTGCGAAGCAGTGTCGCCCGGCCTGCAACTCTTGACCAACTCTACCTTGTAGATCAGGCCGTTGGCACTGATCGCCAGTGGCGCAACGGTTGCCACCGCACCAAGATTGACCACAGTTGGCAGGCCACCACCTACGACGGTGGGCAAGCCGCCGCCAACTACCGTGGGTAGGCCACCAGGCGTGGCGGTGCCGACCTGACCAGCGGGGCCGAGGACGGTCAGGGTGGCAAGGGCAGTCGCAGTGGCGTTGGCGTTCTGCTGCGCCTCCCGCTCGCGCTCAGTCTGCGCCCCCTTGTATTGTTGGTTGAACAGGAAGTAGGCGAGCAGGACGAGGGCGGTGACGATCAGCAGCAGCACAAGCGTGCCGACTTTAGAGCCGGGCTGGGCAACAGCTTCTTCGGTGTAGGGGTCATCCTCACCCACATACTCGGCGGCACCGTACTCGTCGGTGTAGGTGGCCGCGTAGCCAGCCGGGACGCGTTCCATCTCATCTTCGGCAGCAAGGGTAGGCGGTGTAGCATTGCTGCTAATCAAGCGGGTGCCGCAGCGCGAACAAACGCGCTCGTTGTCCCAGAACTGCCACTGCTCCTGCTGGGCAATGCAGTCGGGGTTGGGACACTCCTTCATCGCTCCTTCGCTCTGGGCATCCGTCTCGTATTCAGCGGCGCGGCTGTCTCTCATCTGCTTGCCACCTCCCCCCACTTGCTGGTACAATCTACAGTAGCCACCCCTACAGCCGCCAGTGCTGGCGCAACCGCGTGGGGATCAACTTCACATAATGTTATATTACAGCAAAGGGAGAGGAAAGTCAATATGCCAGCCCCGCTGCGCCTCGGCCTGATCGAGGAGATCGCCACCCTGCCACTCGTCTACCCCATCCTGGCCGGTTGGTGCGACATTGAGGGTTTCAACCTCAGCCGCATCCCCGTTTCTGCCGAGCAGGCCGTCGAACTGCTGGACAACAACAAGCTGGACGTAGCCCTGATCCCAGTGGTAGACTACCCCCTACGCGCCCGTAATCTCACCCTCGTCCCCATCGGCCTGACCAGCGAGAAGCGCGGCCCAGCCACCCTGGTCGGCCTCAAGCGGATTGACGAACTGGACGGCGAAAGGATCGCGGTAGAAGATCGGGCCAACCCCGCCCTACCGCTACTTAAGGTGCTGCTCAAACGCTACTATAGCATAGAGCTACACTTCCGCGCCGAGTACATCCCCTGGCAGGAGTTGCCCGCCCAGGAGCAGCGCGAGGACGACGACTGGGAGAAGATGCGCCTGACCCTCTTGCTGGGCGACGAGGCAGTGGCCGCCAGCCACAGCCCCATGCCCGACGAGAAGATGGCCGCCGAAGACCTGAGCAAGAACTGGTGGATCATGACTGGCACCTCGTTCACCTGGTACATCATGGCTGTGCGCCGCCAGTTTGCCGAAGCGCATCCCGACCTCGGCCCCGCCCTGATCCGCCTGGCCCTGGATGCAATCCGCAAGGGCAAAGAGCAACACCCTAGCCTCGTGCTGGAAGGGCAGAAGCGAGCGCAGGCGGTCGGCCTCACCCTCAATGCCGAGCAGCTAGAGGCGTTCTGGGGCGAGCAAACCTACGGCATCGTGCAGAAGCAGCAAGAGAGCCTGATGACCTTCTTCCAGTGGGCCTCGCAACTGCGCCTGGTGCCGCTGCCCGCCAGCCTCAACCTGATCGGCTAAGCACAGCTCTTGCTAGAAGGAACAAAATGCAGACCAGAACCCGCCTGTTCATCCTCACGCTCCTGCTCCTTACCCTCAGCCCCAGCCTCGGCAGCGCACAGGTAGCTGTGGGCGGTCGGGTTGCCCCGCACTCCTACTTCGGCCTGAACCTCTACGCCAGCGCACTAGAGCGGCACAGCGACAACAGCAGCAGTCGGGTGATTGCCGCCGCAGGCGAACTAGGCGTGCGCTGGACGCGGGAGGAGCTTAGCTGGGCCAACATCGAGCCGGTGGAGGGAGCCTACAACTTCCAGCAGTACGACAGGGCGATCAACGAGCTTGCCGCCCAGCAGATCGGCATCATTGGAATGCTGCTGACCACCCCCACCTGGGCTAGCGGGCAGCAGAAGGGCGCAGGTGGCTGGTACTGGTATCCGCCGAACGATGCGAAGGCATATGGTCGCTTCGTCGAGGCGACCGTCAACCACTGGAAGGACAAGGTGGCCGTTTGGGAGTTGTGGAACGAACCAGACAAGGAGGACACCTGGAAGCCGACCCCCAACCCTGCTGCCTACGCTGCTCTGCTGGCCGAGGGCTACGCTGCCGTCAAGCGGGCCGACCCGACCGCGCAGGTGATGCTCGGCTCGGTCTACATCCACGACCGGGGCAACGAGGGGCTAGCCTTCATGGATCAGGTGGTAGCCGCCAGTGGGGGCGCGCTCAACTTCGACATCATGGGCGTGCATACCTTCATGCTGGATCGCGCCCCAGAGGACATCTCGCCCGTCACCGTGGTACAGAACCTGGCCTACCGGGTGGCAACCGCCCGCAAGTGGCTGGCTGACCACAAGGCGGGCGACAAGCCGCTTTGGATCACCGAGGACGGGGCGAGTACCTGTCAGGATTGCAGCGGCCTGGGTACCACGCCAGCGTTGCAAGCCGCTCGCCTACCCCGCCAGTACGCCCTTGCTATCGCCAATGGTGCCGCCCAATTCGACTACTTCCAGGTCAAGGACAAGTTCTACGGTGGTGGCGCAGAGGTGTGGGGCAATATGGCTCTGCTCGACAACAACTGGCAGCCGAAACCCGCCTACTACGCCTATAAGACGCTGGCTAACCTGGTTGGTGATGGGCAGTATGTAGGCCCCGGCCCGCTTCTGCACAAGGCGGACGACCGTTGGCAGGAGGCATACGACCGCTATGAGTACATCTTCAAGCGGGCGGGGACGACCATCCACATCCTCTGGACACGGGAGGACGTGCCAGGGCAAGTAGTTAGCGTAGTGGTTGGGCAGAACAGCGTGCGGGTGGTGCAACTAAATGGTGCGACCCAGGTGGTGGCGGCGAAGGCCAAGCAGGTGCAGGTGCAAATCAGCAGCAGCCCTGTCTACGTGGTAGAGGAACGCGACCCGAACGCCCCCACCCTCGACCCAGCCACCGACGCAGCCTCACCAAGCGGCTATCATGTCGCCAGCCGCTTCCAAAACTACTGGCAGCAACATGGTGGCTTGCCCGCCTTCGGCTACCCGATCAGCGGCGAACGCTATGAGGAGGCAGCAGCAGACGGCAAGAGCTATGTCGTGCAGTGGTACGAGCGCGCCCGCATGGAGTACCACCCAGAGTTCGCTGGCACTGCCAACGAGGTGCAGCTTGGTCTGTTGGGTACCCAGGCCGCTGCTGGTCGCAACTTTCCGCCTGCGCCGCCCAGTGCTAGCAAGGACAGCCGCTACTTCGCCGAAACCAGCCACAACCTGGGGGGACGCTTCCTGGCCTACTGGCAGCAGACAGGGAGGCTGACCCTCTATGGCTACCCAATCAGCGAGGCGCAGACCGAGAGCGGCAGCGACGGCAAGCCCTACACCATGCAGTACTTTGAGCGCGCCCGTTTTGAGTACCACCCAGAGAATCAGCAGCCCTACGACGTGCTACTTAGCCTGCTGGGGCGGCAGTTCGAGCCAGCCTCGCGCTAGCAGGCAACCAATTGCTGGTCTGTGGGCTAATAGGGAGAGGCAGCAGTAGCCTCACAAACAACCAGATAGTGGCACAAGCAAGCCGCCTGCTCATCATCGAACAGGCGGCTTGTTGGTTGAGGCAGGTCTAAGCGGGTTAGTAGCTCTGCTTACTTGAGGATCATGTCGAGGGTATGGCCGTCGCTGCCGCTAGGAACCTGAATGCCCAGGATGGTGCTGAGGGTTGGGGCCAGGTCGTTGACGTTAATCTTGCCGTTGTAGAAGCCGCTCTTGATCATCTTGCCAGCCAGCATCATCGGCACGTGGGTGTCATAGGCGTAGGCCGAACCGTGCGTGGTGCCAGTCGGCCCACTCCAGGGATACCAGTTCTGCTTGTTGACCACTACCACGTCGCCGCTGACCTCACGGTTGAAGGCGTACATCAGACGCTGGGTGGTATCGTTCAAAGGCATATCACCGTTGATGATCTGGTCGCTGGTGTAGGAGTTGGCAACACCAGGTAGGCGGTTCAACGTCTGAGCAGCGAACTTGCGGGCATCCTCGACCTTGACGTTCTTGCTGGCGAGGGTGCTGTAGTCCAGGTAGAGGTAAGGCTCGATGTAGCCGTCGCCAGCGAGGTAGTTACCTGCGCCGTAGGTCTGGCTGAAGGTGTCCTGCACGATCTTCGCCATCTGCGCGCTGCTCTGGAAGCCAGCGTCCAGCTTCATCACGTTGAGGGCGTAGCTGCTAACTGGAGCTACACCATGGTCGGCAGTGATAGCAATCACTACGTTGTCCAGGCCACCAGGGACATTAGTGTTGAGGAAGTTGAGCAGGTCGGCTACCTGGCGGTCGCTGCGAACAGTGATGTCTTCCACTTCCTGGCTCTGGGGCCCGTAGGCGTGGCCGAGGTAGTCGTTGCTGCTGAAGCTGATGGTAAGCAGGTCGGCTACGCCATTGGCGTTCTGGCCTAGCTTCTCGCTGATCACCGCCTGCTTGGCGAAGCCGAGCAAGTAGTCGTTACCGAAGGGGCTGGTGGTTACGTCGTTGTAGAAGCCGCGATCCGGCTTGCCGCTGGCACTAGTCAGCTTGTGCGGGAAGGTCTTGCCGAGGGTACCAGCCGTCTCATAGGCGGTGTCATCGGCACCCTGGCGGGCGTACTGGTCGGCAGGGAGCAGGCGATCCCAGGTGGTATTGTAATACTTGTCGAGCAGCTTGCTGGTGTTGAAGGCCGTGACCCAGGCAGGCAGGGTGCTGCTGAACCAGTAGGTGCTGCTGACCATATTGCCACTGGCAACGTCGAACCAGTAGGTGCCATCGGTCGAGTGGCCGCCCATCAGGATCGCAGCGCGGTCCTTGAGCGCAACAGCTACGGTCTTGGACTGGCGAGCGTTGCTGGCCTTGAGTTCGTCACCAACGGTGGTAGCCTTCAGGCTGGTGGGGGCGGTGCCAGTGTGCTTGTTGCTGCTCGGCGCGCCAACCTGGGTAAACCGCTGGTCTTCGACCACGTAGAAGAAATCGTTGAGCTGACGGCTGAACCAGTCGTTGCCGATGATGCCGCTCTTGTAGGGGTCAGCACCCGTCAACTGAGTGCTGTGGCCGGTGCCGGTGTACTGTGGGAAGGCACGATACTCGTTGTTGGTGAAGAAGGCACCGTTCTGCATGAAGTAGCGGAAGCCGCCAACCGTGCCGTCGCTCTGGGTGGCAGGCAAGAACAGGTCAGCGAAGCGGGTCATGTAATCCTCGCGCAGTTGGTCGAATGAGATGACAACGACCAGCTTGGGCTGCTGGCGGTTCATCAACATCGAACTGAGGCTACTGCTATCGGCGGATACGGTGCTAGCACCGCGATCCTCGCGGGTGCGCTGGGCAGCAGCAGGCTGGCTGCTGGTCAGCCCGACAATGCCGACGAGCATCATGGCGATCACCACGAGGCTGACTACGGCGAACATATAACGACGAGCAAAACTCATCTGGAACTCCTCCCTTTCTGAACAAACCACTAGTAGATGATATATGGCACATCCGGCTCGGTCGCGGGCTGGATGCTGGTCGCTTTGATCACTGGCACCTCTTTGCCTTCAATCGTGATCCGGTCAACCGTCCCTGTCACCCAGAGCCACTGGTCGTCGGCGTAGCTATCGGCTTTGCTGTTTTGCAGCAAGACACCGAGAGCGTGCGCTTCGGCAGAGCAGTGAGGGGTAACGTAGCGCGTGAGGATGAAGCTGCTCCCCGGCAGCCCATACTTGCGGTAGACGAAGCCGAGGACGCGGAACTGCCTGCCCCCCACATCGCCATTATCAATGGCATAGGATAGCTCGTTGAGGTCGGGTGTCCAGATGTTGGCACTGCTAGTGTCAGGCAGTAGTGCCACTGGCTGGGTGGGGGTAGGCGGTATGGCAGTGGCCGTCGGAGGCAGGGAGGTAGCCGTAGCTGGCAGCCGGGTAGCAGTCGGTGGCTGAGAGGTAGCCGTAGCTGGCAATGGTGTACTGCTGGCAGGTGGGGTACTGCTGCTGGCGGTAGCTGGCTGCTTGCTCGCTGTTGCGTTGGCAATGGCAAGGCCGGTGGCAGTCGGGCTGACCTTCTCGCCAGCTTTGCTAGTTGCGCTTCCCTTGCTGCCAGGGCCAGATGTGCTAGTTGTCGTAGCAGTGGCCGCAGCAGCACTGCCGCCCGCTGGTGCAGTAGTGGTGGGCAGTGGCGTGCTAGTGGCAGCGGTAGTGCTGGTCGCCAGCGGTGTGTCCATGGTGGCAGCTACTGTGTCCGTAGCAGGCAGGGTGGTGGCAGTACCAGGGAAGGGCGTAACCGTATCAAGCAGAGTGGTAGCTGTAGCAAGGGGGGGCGTAGCTGTAGCGGGTGGAGTAGTGGGGGAGAGGATCGCCAGGGCGACACCAGTAGGCGGACGCGACTGGCTAGCATTGCGGGCAGGCTTGCCATCCATACCAGCGATGCTGATGCCCCCAGTGCTACGCACAGTGTCTGCTCCAAAAGCACGAGGCGCAATTGCCACGCTCATCACCAGCGGCAGGGCAAAGACTAGTAGGGCAACGACTCGGCTGCGGTTGAGGTAAGGGCTGACACCCGCGAAGACCGCGCGCCCCACGTTGTAGACCAGCGTCGCCCCAATCAGCAGGCAGAGTACCCCCGCCAACGTAACCATCCAGGCCACATTGCTGCCATAATAGAGACTGGCATTGTTGCTTGCCCGCCACACCAGGGCAGCCAAGCCCAGCCACACCAGGGCGTAGCTGAGTTCTTTCCCGATCTTCTGCTGCGAGTGGCTGCGATCCAATAGTGGCTCTGGCTCCCTGAGCGACGGCTAATGGCTAGTGGTGGTGCATCTGGCGAATATTACAGCAGCCGCTTTAACAGGAGGTTAGCCAATCTTTAACGCGAAGTTAAGAAGGTGTTAACGTTTGTGCAGAAGGGTGGCCTGCATCAGTTTGGGCGAACAAATGTCTTTTTGGTATAATTAGGTGCTGGCATTAGCAATCTGCAAGCAGCAACCGCTAAGCGTAAGGAAAGAGGAAAGAAGATGCAAGCTGCCCCAGAGCCGATCAATCGGCTGATCGAGGAGTTCACCAAGCTACCAAGCATCGGCCCGCGTAGTGCCGCCCGCCTGACCTTCTTTCTGCTGCGAGGTGACGGTCAGCAGGCCCAGAGCCTGGCAGAAGCGATCCTGGAGATGCGCGAGAAGATTCGCTTCTGCTCGATCTGCTTCAACATCACCGAACACGACCCCTGTGCCATTTGCGCCAACCCCAGCCGCGACCGCAACCTGATCTGCGTGTTGGAGGAGCCACTGGACGTGCTGAAGATAGAAGGGACCGGCATCTACAAAGGTCTCTACCACGTCCTGGGCGGCGCGCTCAACCCCCTGGAGGGGATCATGGCTGACGACCTGAAGATCAAGGAGCTGCTCAACCGCGTGCGTAGCGGTGAGGTGGAGGAGGTAATCCTCGCCACCAACCCGAACATGGAGGGCGATGCAACTGCCATGTACCTGCAACGCCAGCTTGAGCCGCTGGGGGTCAAAGCCACCCGCCTCGCTCGCGGCCTGTCGGTGGGTAGCGACATCGAGTACGTAGACGAGGTGACGCTGACCCGCGCCTTCGAGGGTCGTAGGGCTATGTAGCTACGTGCTGCGAAGCCGAGTGCAGGTGGTTGCGGCTATCGCTGGATGAGGCCATCGCTAGTAGGGTAGCCAGGTGCGGTAATCTACTTGCGTCCTAATCTAGCTTCGGCAGCAGGCTGAGTTAGCCGTTTGTGGCCCAGGTAGTAAATGCCAGAGGCAAGCACAAAGCTATGCTCCTTACGCACCAGCTACCTGTCCAGGTACTTGAGCGGGCCAGCAGGTAGATGGCCTACTTCCTTCGCCCTCATGTAGTGTTGGGCGGCCAGGTGGGTGGGGGTAGTGGCGAAGCTGCCCTCCACGTCGGCAGTGGCGAACCTGCCGAGCAGGGTGAAGCAGCCGCTACTACCTTCTCCTTTAGCCAAGCAAACCTCCGTCGGCAATGCCACCTACCAGTGCATCGCCCTTCGCAGCTTGCCCACCAGGCTGACCAGCCAGCGCAGCAGGTTACTCCTCTTTGTAGATGCGGACGCGACGAAATGGTTCGCGCCCTTTGCTGACGCTCTGCAAGTTGTAGCGTTCGGCCATCTGGTGTTGTAGGCGGCGGATATAGTTGTTCTGCGGGCTGAGTTCGACCGACTCGGTGTGGTTGTCCAGCAGGTTGCCAATCGCCTCCTCGGTCTCGTAGAGGGCAGAGGCCACCGGGTCTTGCTTCAAGTCAACTTCGAAGATGCTACCCAGGCTGCTCTGCATCTGAGCGACCGTGTTGCTCTTTAGCACGTAGACCGGCAGCCCCTCGGCCTCTGCCGACTTGATCGCAGCGGGCTTGCTGCGGTAGTAACTTTTGAGGGTCATCACCAAGTCTGCATCGTCCTGCCCATCGACGATAGTCGCTGGCACCCCGATGTTGACTATCGCCTCCTCCAGGCGGTTACGACTAATGCCAAAGGGCAGCAGGCGCAGCGGGCGGGTAGTAGTCCCCGGCACGTGAGGCAGCAGATCGCCCGCCTCCGGCTCTGGGGCAGCCTCTCTGATCTCCTCCCGCTGATTGCGCGTGATCGGTACGGGAGCAGCAGTAACGTTGAGCGCGACTGCGTTGCTCAGCCGTGGGGCGGAGGGCGGTGGGTTGAGGCTGAAGGCGGGGGTAGGCGGGAGGCTACGCTGCTCGCCGACGACCGCTGTCCCGTGACTCTGGCGCGGGCTGACCGAGCGCACCCCCGGCTGACCCTGGGCCTGCTGGCGACCTTGCTGGCTCTTACGGCCACTGACAGGGCTAGGACTACGTCGCACCGCCAACTCGTCGCTCTCCATCATGCTGAGAACGTCCACCTCGCGGGTTTCGATGCTGCCGTCCTTCAGGCGGGTGCGAATCTCGGCGGGCATCTGCTGGCCGCGCAAGATCGCATCTACTGTTTCGGCCACGTTGACGTGCAAGGCCACCTGGTCACGGTCGAGAATCTCTACCATCACGTCGAAGGTGGGCGGAGCCTTGCGCTCCAACACCGACTTCTGCGTACCCCGGCGGCGGGCCTCCTCGTCGCTGAGGGTGACGCTGCTGATCCCACCAATCAGGTCGCTGAGGGTAGGGTTCATCATCAGGTTTTCCAGCGTCGAGCCGTGGGCGGTGCCGACTAGCTGCACACCGCGCTCGGCGATGGTGCGGGCGGCCATTGCTTCCAGTTCGGTGCCGATCTCGTCAATGATGATCACCTCTGGCATATGGTTCTCCACTGCCTCAATCATCACCGCGTGTTGGCTGAGTGGGGTCTTGACCTGCATCCGCCGGGCGCGACCAATGGCCGGGTGGGGGATGTCACCGTCGCCTGCGATCTCGTTGCTGGTATCCACAATGATCACCCGCTTCCGCATTTCGTCGGCCAGCACGCGAGCGGTTTCGCGCAGCATGGTCGTCTTACCCACCCCTGGCGGGCCGAGCAAGAGGAGGCTACGCCCCGACTCTACCAGGTCGCGCAGGATGGCGATGGTGCCAAACACAGCCCGCCCGACGCGGCAGGTAAGGCCGACCACCAGACCCGCCCGATTGCGGATGCAGGATATGCGGTGGAGAGTACGTTCGATGCCAGCCCTGTTGTCGTCGCCGAACTCGCCGATGCGCGAGACGACCGCCTGGAGGTCTTCGTCGGTGATCTCCTGGTCGGTCAGTTCGATTTCGCGGCCTCGGTAGCGGGCTTCTGGCCTGCGCCCAAGATCCATCACGATCTCCAACAAGTCCTGGCGGTTGTTGAGGCGGGCAAGGGCTTCCTGGATTGGGATGGGGAGGGTGGCAAGCAGGAGATCGAGATCATCGGTCATCTCCATTTCGCCTTTGGAGCGTTCAGCCGGGTGCGTGCTATCGGTGGCTAGATAGCCTGGGCTAGTGCTGCTACCATAAGGGTTGTAGTTGTATTGTTCGCGGGACTCTCGGTACGTTGCGTCTGTCATCAGCACCTCACGCTTTGGATTTAGCGAACGGCACATCCCCGCCGTTCGACTCAAATGTTCCTATGATCATTATAACCGACCAGGCAAGGAGCGGCTATTTGAACGCCGTTGGATTCGTACACCTTACGCCCGATCTTGCGCGTCAGCGGTTGGCAGCTAGTGGGGTTGGGGGTCGCGCTGGCTGTTGATTACCAGGCCACCCTGCACAGGGACTGCTTCGCGGTTGGCGACCGAGCGGCGGGCAAAGAGCGGGTGGCGAGCCTGGGCGGGGCTGCGTACCCAGGTCGTAGTGTACTTGACCATTGCCACCTGGCGTAGGAGCGGACGAAAGCCATGACTTTCGAGGGCGGATTGCAAGCCGGGCTGGTAGTCGCGCAGGGGGATGTAGAGCGGCTTGTTCGCTCCCTGCCGTCGCAGAAGGTAGATCGCATGGTTCAGGGCAGCCTCCACCACCATTGGTTCGCAGTCAGCGGCGGCTAGCAGTTCGGCGACGTGGCCGCCCGGCCCACTAGCAGTGTGCAGGTAGGCCCGGATCGCGCGGCCATCATCCCACAGGTAGTTCTGGCTGGCATGCAATGGTGGTGGTAGGGGACGTGCGGTCTGCCAGTGGCTGCTGCTGTAACCCTCGGCGTGATGGACGGCGGTAGGGGTAAGGGCGAGATAGAGCTGGAACAAGGCCCATGCGTCGCGGCGGGCTTGTGGGCGGGGCAGGTAGGCGGGGACTGGCCCTTCCTTGCTGCGCTCGGCCAGCGACGGCTTGACCCAGATCGTCTCCTCGGCGTAGGGCTGAAAACCAGCCCGGCTGAGGGTAGCGATCAAGGATACATCGTCTGGCACGCGCGCAAAGAGGCGGGTGATCTCCTGCTGCCCAGCGGCTGCACTAACCGCTTCGAGCATCATCTCGGCAATCTCGTCGTTGTCGGGCAAGCCCTCGCGGATGCCCAGGCCGGTCAGCGTCCAGCTTGTGCCAGAGGCCGTCGCTCGCACATCTTGACACACGCTGACATAGGCGAGTACACGACTGCGGTGCAGCAGCACGTAGATGGGGTTGAGCGGCTGGCGATTGAACCCGCTGCTGTCGAGTAGGCGGCGGACGAAGCCCAGCGGCGAAGTTTGCCCTGCGATCAACGACTGTGGCGCATCAAGTTGTAGCACTGGCTGCGGGCCAGCGAAGCGCAGGCGGAGCAGGTCGAGTGGGCTGGCAGGGCGGATCACCGCTACTTGCCTTGCGAAGCTGCGGCTACCATGTCGAGAAACAGTTGATGGAAGCGACTGTCGTTGGTCAACTCTGGGTGGAAGGCAGAGACGAGCAGGTTATCCTGACGAGCCGCCACTACTGGGCCACCATGGGCCAGGGTCGCCAGCACTTCTACGGCAGGGCCGACCGCTTCTATATAGGGGGCGCGGATGAAGACCATTGGGAAGGGTGCCGCACCCAGCCCTGCTATTGGTGCCTCGGTCTCAAAGCTGTCTAGCTGGCGACCGAAGGCGTTGCGCTTCACCCGAATGTCCATCACCCCAAAGAGGCTTTGCGGCTTACCGTCCATCAGGGCTGCACTGTCACCAAGGTCGTTGCTGAGCATGATCATGCCCGCACAGGTGCCGTAGACGGGGAAGCCGCCACGGGCCAGCTTGTGGATCGGCTCGGTCAGGCCATAGATGCCCGCCAGCCGCCCAATGGCTGTACTCTCGCCCCCAGGGATGATCAGGCCGTCGAGGTCGACCAAATGCTCTGGGTGGCGCACCTCCACCGCTTCAGCCCCCAGGCGGCGCAGGATGGCGATATGCTCTGCGAAGTCGCCTTGCAAGGCTAGCACGCCGATCTTCAGGCTGGCAGCGGCACCATGCTGGGCTGGCTGAGTCTGCTTTGCACCAGACCCAGCCCGCCCGCCCTGTCCATTTGTTGGCTGCTCATTGCTCATACTGCTCACTCCAAACCCCGCCCCTAAAATGCAGATCAGGTTACCAGCCGCGCACCGCCATGCGCTCCTCTTGAGGGAGGATTTGCAGGTTGATGCCAACCATCGCCTCGCCCAGGTTCTTGCTCACCTCGGCCAGCACGTTATAGTCGTTGTAATGGGTGACGGCTTCGACGATAGCCTTGCCCCGCCGGAAGGGGTCGCCCGACTTGAAGATGCCGCTACCAACGAACACGCCGTCTGCACCGAGGTGCATCATCAAGGCTGCATCGGCGGGAGTGGCTACGCCCCCAGCAGCGAAGTTAACCACTGGCAGCCGACCACTGGTGGCGATCTCCTTGATCAATTCATAAGGCGCGCCAAGCTCCTTCGCATAAGCCATCCACTCCTCGCTCGGCATATTCTGCAAGCGACGCACGCTGTCCATGACCGTCCGCATATGGCGAACAGCCTCGACCACGTTGCCAGTACCAGCCTCGCCCTTTGTGCGGATCATCGCTGCGCCTTCACCGATGCGGCGCAGGGCTTCGCCCAGGTCGCGGCAGCCACAGACGAACGGCACCTTGAAATCGTGCTTGCTGATATGGTGGCTCTCGTCGGCAGGGGTGAGGACTTCGCTCTCATCAATATAGTCCACGCCCAGGGCTTCCAGGATGCGCGCTTCGACGAAGTGGCCGATGCGGGCCTTTGCCATAACCGGGATGCTGACAGTATCAATGATCTCTTGGATCATCGCAGGGTCGCTCATGCGGGCTACTCCCCCCTGCGCCCTAATGTCGGCAGGCACCCGCTCCAGAGCCATAACCGCGACCGCGCCAGCCTGTTCAGCAATGCGCGCCTGCTCGGCATTGACCACATCCATGATCACCCCGCCCTTGAGCATCTGGGCCAGCCCCTTCTTCGTTGTCCAGGTAGACTTCTCCATCACATAGCTCCTTCTTATTTTTAGCGGCGACGCTGCCGCTGCGCCCTGTCATTAGCAACACGCGAAAGCAAACTGCGGTTGCAGGTGATTGCGAAGCAGGCCACAAGCGGCCCCGCTAACACACTATATTGTACCAGTTTTAGGGGGTTGGCGGCAAGTTAGGCGAGTGTGGAAGCAGCTAAGCCCGCGCACAAGCCAAAGCTACCCTGCGCCGAAGCAAAGTGTGTTGGTTAGTTGGTTATATCCTGCTAGCTCCTCTGCCATGATCAGATTATAACATAGTCCTGCGCTCTACCTTTGGCTGTGCAAGCGAGCGGCCTTGACTCTATATGCTATAATCCCCTATCACAAGCCACGAACAGGAGCAGATGACAAATGGATAATAACCAGACAGTTGACGCAAAGATCATGGCAAAGAACGTAGCCGGTAGTGGCCTCAACGCAGAGATGTTGCAGAGCCTCTACGAGCGGATGCTGCGCGAACAGAAGCGTTACCACGACGAGGTGGATTATCTCGACCGCGAGGTGGCTGAGGGCGACGACCTAGTGCCAGAGCGCGGCGGGGTCAGCAACCACATCGCAGACGACGCTGACGAAGTAACCGAGCAGGAGAAGGACATGGCCCTGCGCCGCAACAGCGAGACGCTGATTGAACTGGTTGAACTAGCTCTGGGCAAGATGCAGGCTGGCAGCTATGGCAGGTGCGAGGTCTGTGGCAAGCAGATCGGCGAACGCTTGGAAGCGCGCCCCTACGCCCGCTACTGCATCGTTGACCAGGCAAAGGAGGAGGCACGAGAGCGGCAGCAGGTCGCCGCCAACGCCCAGTCAGAGTACCTGCCACGCGTGGCGGGCAGCAGCGAGGAGTGAGCGTGACAGCCCAACCCGATCAGCCACAGCCAACAGCCCCCGCCACGCCAGCCGAGGACGCTGCCGCCCCAGCCAAGAGCGCAGAGCAGTTGCGGGCCGAACTTGAGGGCCTGCCAGACGACGAGTTGACCCGCCGCTATGAGTACCTGCCCCAACGCGCCCGCAACCAGAGTGCTGCCTCGTTTAACCTGCTGCCAGTGGGGGTGGCCCTGCTAGGCTTCTTCATCGATCAGATCATCAAGCTCTACACCACCGCCACCTTCCTCTACGACCCGGCGGTAAAAGAACCCGCTAGCAAGCGGGTGGAGTTGCTCGGTGAGTACCTGACCGCAGTTTATCGCCAGAACACCGGCGGGGCGTTCAGCCTCTTTCGCGACGCGCCCTGGCTGTTCACCACCTTCGCCAGCCTGATCATCGTGGCTATCCTTGTCTTTATCTTCTTCTTTCCGCAGCGGGCCGCTGCCAGCACCTGGCTGGGCGTGATCCTGGGGCTGATCCTTGGCGGGGCGAGCGGCAACCTGCTGGATCGCCTGCGTCTTGGCTATGTGATCGACATGATCGACTTCCGCATCCCCCAATGGGGCTTTCACTGGCCTACCTTCAACGTGGCCGACAGCCTGGTTGTAGTCGGTTTCCTCATGCTATTTGTCTACGTCTGGCGCGATAGTAGCAAGAAGCAGGCGGCGGAGCAGCAAGAGGGAGGGGTGGCACGTCCCTTGCACACGGTTAGTGAGCAATCAAACAGCGGGGGGAAGAATGATGACGCAGCAAAATAGTGGGCCTGCCGATATCCAGGTGCGCGATGCCGAGCGCGACTTGCGGCCACAAGCAAGCCAGTTGCCCGCTGCCACTCGTGAGCGGCAGGAGCGTAGTATGTACAACTACGTCAAGTATCTGAGCGAACAGCGCAGCCTGGATCGCAGCGTCACCGAACACCCGCTGGATGAGCAAGCGAACAAGGTTAAGCCCTGGGGGGTTCTCGGCCTGGTCGGCTTCCTGATCGGCACTTTTGTACTTGGCCTGGTACAAGCCTTCCGCAATGTGCGTGTCCCCTGGCAGAAGCAAGTAGATAACGTGCGGCTAGCGAAGGACTACGCGAAGGAGAGCAAGCGGCTGGCAAAGGAAAGCCAGAAGCTAGCTAAACAGGCTAAGAGCTACGCGAAGCTGGCAAAGGATGAGGTGAAGGCCCGTACTGCAGCGGCTAAAGATCAGGCCGCCGAGCAGAGCTAAACCACTAGTGGCAGTAGCTCCGTCAGGCTGTGGATCACCCGACAGTCGCTAGGCCGCCCACTCATCTGATGGTGGCGGTCGATCAGCACCCCTTCGATGCCCGCCGAGCGCGCCCCCAGCACGTCTAGCACGTAGTTGTCACCCACATAGGCAACTTGGTCGGCCCGCAATCCTACCCGCCAAAGCGCAAGGTGAAAGAGGTCTGCGCTGGGCTTGCTCAGGCCAACGACTGCCGAGGAGATCACGAAGTCGCAGTGGTCGGCTACACCCAGTGGCACGAGAATGTGTTCGAGCAGATCAACCCCCCAATCACTGACCACGCCCACGCCGATCCCCCGTTGGCGCAAGGCGATCAGGGTAGGTAGCACTTCTGGGTAGAGGTGCCAGCCCGCTGAACTATTGTTATGAACGTAGAGGCGGTCAAGCAAGCTGGGCAGATGATGTTCGGCCACGCCGCCATGCCGCAGCACAAGGCCGTAGAAGCCGTCCCAGAAGTGGCGCACCTTCGCCTCGCTGGCGAAAATGTCGTTCGGTAGGCGGCTATTGTCTAGTAGATAGGCACGGGTGAGGGGCAATGCTGCTTGCATCGCGGCCTGGTCGGGGCTGAGGCCGAACTCGGCGGCGACCTCGGCGCAGCGTTCGGGCAGGCCTGCGCTCAAGTTCAACAGGGTAAAGCCCGCGTCGAAGAAAATCGCCGTGAACTTGCTCAATGTTCACTCTCTGAGCTGGCCTGCTTATCGAGCGGCACCTGCTCCAACCGCCACAAGCCTACACCTGCACACACCGCTGCCATCACCGCCAGGATACGTCCAACCAGCGGCCCTGTCCAGAAGATCGCCAGCCCAATAACACCAAGAGCGGTGGCGACCAGATAGATGAACATCACTGCCTGCTGGTGGCTGAGACCGAGGCGAACCAGCCGATGGCTGAAGTGATCCTTACCAGCGGTGAAGATCGAGATACCCCGCCGCCTACGCGATATCGTAACCAGCGTGGTGTCGAAGATTGGCACGCCGAGGACAAGGATGGGGACGAGCCAGGTGAAGTCGGTGCCGTTCGGCTTGAGCGGGAAGCGTACGATGATGCCGATCACTGCCAGGGTAAAGCCGAGGAACATACTGCCCGCATCGCCCATGAAGATACTAGCTGGGCCTTGCGGCTTGAAGTTGTAAAAGAGGAAGCCTAGGCACGCTCCCGCTAGCGCAGCAGCCAGTGGCGCGACGTAGGTCTGATCGTTGAAGACGGCGAGGGCGAAGAAGAAGCTACTGGCGATAGCCGCCACCCCGCCCGCCAATCCATCCATGTTGTCCATCAGGTTGAGCGCGTTGGTAATGCCCACCACCCAAACTACCGTCACCAAGTTGTTCGCCAGCCCGTTCACCCAGGCGAGATCACCGCTAAAGAGGTGGAGGAAGTCTACTCGAATGCCAGTGGCGATCAGGCCGATGGCCGCTACCCCCTGAGCCAGCAGCTTCGCCTTGGGGGTCAGCCCCCACTTGTCATCGAACGCCCCGACTATCGCTAGCACTGTCGCGCCGAGCAAGATGCTGACTGTCTGCCAGAACACGTAGCCAGAGCCAGAGGCCGCCTTCGCTAGACCGCCGAAGCCGACCAGCGCGATGATGAAGGCGACGTAGATCGCTATACCGCCTAGCAGCGGGATCGGGTTGAGGTGAATCTTGCGGGCATTGGGCGCATCCACCACGCCGAAGCGGTAGGCAAGGCGGCGAACAAGCGGCGTGGCCCCCAGCACTAGCACCAGCGATGCGGCAAAGACTAGCAGATACTCCGGCACACGACCTCCTCTTGTGCGGGTAGATTGCAGGTTGGTGAGAGCCACTGCTGCAATCTACCCCCATGCTTTACGGTTGCTGCGAACCAGGCAGGCCCGGTAGTGGCTGGGCGGGTTGGGCCGGGGCAGCAGGGCTACCACCAAGCTGGGTTACACGAGCCTGGATTTGCGCCTTCTCCTGCTGGTAGGCGGTCGAGTCGCCCTGGAACACGCTGTTAACCGCATTGGGGTCATTCAGGATCGCCACCATCTTCTGCAAGAGGCGCAATTCGTCCTGCGGCTTGCCGAGGCTGCTGTAGTGGCCGACCGCCAGGCGCATCACGTTGTACTGACCGCCGTCGATAGCAACAGACTGCTCCAATGCCGCCGCCGAAGCTGCCAGGTCGTTCTTCACCCAGTAGATGTAGCCGAGGAAGTTATAGGCGTTGGCGTTCTTAGCCTGCCCTCCCTTCCAGTAGGCAGCGGTGTCGCGTACCTTCACGAAGTCGCGGGTAGTCAGCAGGTCGTTCTGCATCACCAACCACTGCTTCTCTTCCTCTGCATTGCGCGGAGTAGTAACCAGTTTCAGGGCATCAATCACCAGGCCGTCGGTCTTGTTGTCCACCAGATACTGGGCGCGAGCCTTCAACTCCTGCGAGTTGTCGTTGAAGATAGAGGGGTTGATCAGGGTGCCGCTGATCGTTGCCATGACGTTCAACTGTGGGTTGCCCAGCCCGCGTTCGATGTCGGCCCAAATTGGATAGCTGTTGTCGTAAACCGGGTCTACGTTGTCGATAGTGTGGCGGATCGACTTCTCTGCCTCAAGCAGCCATGTCTTCGCCTCCGGGTTGATCGCTGGAACCACTGGGGCCGTAGTGGGGCTGATCGTGCCAGTGTTGGTGACACTACCACTGGGGGTGACAACTCCAGTGCTGGTGATCGGACTGGTGGCAGCCACGTTCTGGGCGGCAATGGCATTGAGCAGCAGCGCATAGCCACGCTCAGCCTGCGCCCGCTCATTCCAGAGTTGCGCGTTCTGCGGGCTAAGTTCGGTTGCCTTGCGGAAGCTGTCCACCCCCTGCTTGAGCTTGGCTGGGTCGCTCGTCACCTGCCCACCCCAATAGAGGTAGAGGCGGGCGAGGTTGGCGTAGTGGTCAGTGTTCATCGGGCTGATCGTCAGTGCCTTCTTCAGCGTCTCCTCAGCCTTGAGGATCAGCTGGCTCTGCGCCTGGGTGGTGCTGGTTTGATCCCACTGCACACCATCTGCCCGTGGGAAGCGTTGCGGGGCCTTTGACCACTCCATGTAGGCACGACCCATGAACAGGTAGTAGTAGTCCTGGTCAGGTTGCTCCTTGATCGCTTGGTCGTAGATTTGCACACTCTGAGGCCAGTAGGATTGCGCGTCTGCACTAAGACCTTGCTTGTAGAGCATATCAGCGTGAACCAGGTTGACATTGACGCTGATCGTCAGGTAGAGGACGACGGCGGCAATCGCGGCGTAGATGGCGAGGTTGACTGGGTTGGCGATCCACTGGCTGCCTACCTGCGTGCGGTTGGCCTTTGCGCTGGGAGCAACCTGGCGACGTGCGGTACTCTGGTTGGGGCGCACGATACGCGGGTCAGCCTTGGGTGCGTCAGGGCGCGGGGCGGCGGTGCTGCTGCGGGGGGAAGCCGCCTTTACTGCATCCGGGTTGCCCGTTGCATTGCCGTTGCTAGCGGGTAGGCTCTCCATATCTGCTGGAGTGACACTGGTGGTGCCGCCACTAGCGGGCTGACCGCTGCGAGCCGTGCGGCTGCTGCGTGGGGCGCGGCTGTTGCCGCCCGTCTGCCGCCCAGTGTTGCTAGCGAACATCATATTGGCGGGGGCAGAGCTGCCAGCCATTGCCATCGCTGGCACCAGGCCGGGGCCGGGCTTGAGGGCAGTCAAGATGCGGCTAAGTACATTGCTGTCGTTGGCCTTCTCCGCCTGCACGCGGGGCCGCTCGTTCTCTACCAGCACACGGTCAACAAAGACGGCGAAGGCGATGAACAGGCCCATGTATGTGTAGAAGTAGGTATAGGTGGCCGCAATCTGGATACCGACCGAGACCTCGATCAAGTGGGCGGCTACACCAGAGGCAAGAGCTAGCAGGAGCGTCTTGTTGATCAACGACTCGCTACGGCGGATGCTTCGCCAGACAAAGAAGAAGAAAGTGCCAATCATCAACAGGTAGAGAACAAGCATGACAAAGCCGCCGTTGATCAACTGATCAAGGTAGGCGTTGTGCGAACGATCTGGCGTAGCGTTGCGGAGTTCGACGTGAGCGAGGTCAGCGGGGTAATACTTGTTGTAGGCAACGTACATACTCTCTGGGCCGTAGCCAACCAGGGCGCGGCCAGGGCCAGAGCTGATCAACCCAACTGCTCCCTCCCAGATCAGCTTACGCACCTGAGCGGTAGTGGACTCGCGACCCTGGGCGAGGAAGGGTATCTTCTCTGTATCGAGCTTGTTCAAGCCTGGCACTGCCTTGATCAGGTCGGCGGCGAAGGGGGCAATCAGGGTGAGGGCCAGTCCAAGAGCAACGGCCAGTCCACCGAGGTTGAGCAACCAGCGGCGGCGGAGAAGGAAGGCCAGCACCCCCAGGCCAAAGAGGGCGAGCGAAGCGGCAAGACCAGCTAGCGGGCCGCGCGAGTGCGTCCAGTAGATGGTGAGGCAGACGAGCAGAAAGAGGGCAGCCATTGCCCCAAGTTGAGCGTAGGCGAAGACGCGGCTGCTGCTACGAGCAGTACCATAGACGTAGTTGAGCAGGTAGAAGACGGTAATCGCAGTAGGCAAGATGAACCAGAGACCGAAGTCGGGCCGCTGGTTGGCGGCGATCATCAGCAGCGCAAACCAGAGGATCACGCTCTGCACGGCAGCCGTCACCGCATAACCTAGCACCATCAACCAGTCGTCCCCACTGGTGGTTGCTTCCAGGTCGCTGTCTTTACCCTGACGCAAGCGGTAGATCAGGCTGACGATCCGGTAGAGGATCAGAGGCACAACCATGATCTGCCAGGCACCGACGAAGATCGAGTTGCCCATTGTACTGGCGACCCGGTCGCTCACATCGCCTGCCCAGGGCAGGGGGTCGAGCTTATAGTGCTGGATTACGCCATAGAGCGAAACAGGGACGGCAGTCAATATCATAAAGGTAACTAGCCGCTCTACCTGCGCTCGCGTCCGCACGTTGAAGGCGATCACCAGGGCTAGCATAATGTAAGCGTACTGGCTGAACAAGCCCTGCAACCGCTGGTAGCTGCCATAGATGCTAGCACTGGGCGTGACGGAGAACGCACTGGTGACGAGATACCAGAGAGCGTAGAGGAGGATGGGCAGAAGCAGCGGCACGCGCCACCAGGGAGCCTGTTCAACCCTCGCCCCATTACTACGCCCCGCGCTGATCTGCTCAATCAGCTTGATCGCCCAGGCCAGCACCGCGAACAGCACGATAGTGCGGAGCAGGGAGAGCTTGTCCGGCTCGAACACTCGACTGCTGTAGACGTTGAAAAAGAGTGGGGTGAAGACGATAGCCGCCAGCCACAGCCACTCCATAACCTTGTCGGCGATAAAAGCAAGTCTCGTCACCAGAAACCTCCAGACTACTATGCAAAGATGGGCAGAGTACGCACAGTGCGCCCTACCGTTGATACGCCCCAGCAGGGCTGCGCGGTTTCGCCCACGCAAGGCTGCTCTCTCATAACAACGAGAGCAGCATAAAAGTCACATTGCTCAACCTACCTGGGCCAGCTCCGCCGACTTGTAGGCTTCGGCCTGGCGGATGATCTGGCGGGCGTTCTCTAGGCTGACGGCGGTCGGGTTGGGGCCACCGATCATGGCCGCTACCTCGTGGACGCGCTCCTCACCGTTGAGGGCATCAATATGGGTGCTGGTACGGCCAGCATTGACCTGCTTGCTGATCTTGAAGTGCTGGTCGCCGAAGGCAGCGATCTGCGGCAGGTGACTGATGCAGATCACCTGGTGGTGGTCGGTCAGGCTCCACAGCTTCTCGCCAACAACCTGACCGCTGCGCCCACCCACACCAACATCTACCTCGTCGAAGATCAGGGTAGGGGTGGCATCCGCTGCACTGAGGATCGCCTTGATCGCCAGCATCAGGCGGCTGGTTTCGCCACCAGAGGCGATCTTTGCCAGCGGCTTGAGCGGTTCACCAGGGTTGGACGCAAGCAGAAACTCTACCTTGTCCACCCCCCGCTCATTAAAAGCATAGCGACCGGCTGTGTCATCGCTGCGGCCATCCAGGTTCAGCACGTCGGGCGGTAGGGCTACGCCGTCGCGGTCGGGCGTGTGGTTGATCGCCACGTAGATTTGCACGCGGGCCATGTTGAGGTCGGCCATTGACCGCTCGATAGCGCGGGCCAGCTCGTCGCCCGACCGCCTGCGCGCCCGCGTCAGTTCGGCAGCCATTGCCCCGATCTCGGCCAGCAAACCATCCTCGCGCGCCTGCAACTCGATCACCCGCTCCTCGCTGTGGCTAATGCCGTCCAACTCGCTGGCGGCCCGCTGACCAAACTCGATGATCTCGGCCAGGCTCGGCCCATACTTGCGCTTGAGCAGGCTAAAGAGGCTAATGCGCTCCTCAATATACTCCAGGCGAGCGGGGTCATGCTCGATCCCGTCGCGGTAGTGGCGCAGGGCCTTCGCCAGATCGTTCACCTGGTCAACCAGGGTAGTGATCGTCGCCTCCTGTTCGGTCAGGCGGCTATCGTAGCGGGCCAGCTCGGCCATTGCCCCAGCTACCTCGTTGAGCGCGTCGATCACCGCCTTCGCGCCAGGGGTCGGCACCCCCTTTGCCCCCTTACGGCTGGTCGGTGCATCGAACTCGGCTGCCGCTTCGTCACTGCTCTCATAGAGGATGGTGTATGCAGCAGAAGCGAGGCTGTCCAACCGCTCGGCATTGCTCAACAGCTGACGTTCGTTCACCAACTCGTCATCTTCACCAACCCGCAAACCAGCCTTCTCGATCTCCTCCACCTGGTAGGTAAGCAGGTCGGCCCGGCGGGCTAGTTCGCGCTCATCTTTCTGCAAGCCGTGCAACTCGCGGCGCACTGCCCGCAGGGTGGCAACCTTTGCGGCGTAGTGTTCGCGCTGGCTAGTCAGGCCCGCGTACTGGTCTAGCAGTTCAATGTGTTCGCTGCTGCGAAGCAGGCTAGCGTGTTCGTTCTGCCCATGGATGTCGATCAGGTGTTCGCCCACCTTCTGCATGATAGCGAGACTGACGGCCCGGCCATTGATGCGGGCCACGCTGCGACCACTGGCGTTGATGTCGCGGCTGACTATCACCTGCGCGATCTCTGCCTCGTCCGCCAACCCATTTTCGCGCAGCAGGGGAAAGAGTGGGTGGTCGGCGGTGAGGTCGCTGAGATCGAACAGCCCCTCTACGTGGGCCTGCGGCTGGCCGCTACGGATGAACTCGGCCCCGATCTTCTGGCCCAGCAAGGCACCCACCGCGTCAATGATGATCGACTTGCCCGCGCCAGTCTCCCCAGTCAGGGCGTTGAAGCCCGGCCCCAGCCCCAGGCGCAGGTGATCAATGATCGCAAAGTTGGCAATGTCTAGTTCTATCAGCAAGCTGATCACCCATCCTCTAGTTCCCTGTAAGCCGCTGCGCCCGCCGCTTTCGTGGCACACAGAAGCTCGCGCCAATGCAGACAGGCTGTAGCTATATTAACATATTGAGCGCACTTTGGCAATTCTGTACTACTTGAGAGGCAAAATGGCGAGGGTGCATAGGAGTCGAACCCACCTGCGCCCGTCCAGGACGCACAACGGTTTTGAAGACCGCAGACCCCACCGGGGATCAACCACCCCCATAGACTGACTACAAGCTACGGCAGGGCGTGCGCCAGCCCACCCTGCCGCAGCCTAGCTCATTGTGGGTTGAACAGCCGCCCAATATCGCTGATCGAAACGACCAGGATGAAGACCATCAGGATGGCGAAGCCAATAAAGTGGATCGTTCCCTCCAGGCGTGGTGGGATGCGGCGCACCCCGAATGGGCGCAGCAGCAGTTCGATCAACACAAAGAAGAAGCGGCCACCGTCGAGGGCGGGGAAGGGTAGCATATTGACGACGAACAAGTTGACCCCCAGGAAGCCCATTAGACTAAGCAGGCCGATGAAACCGCCATTCTGCGCTACCTGGTTGGTGAGTGCGCCGATGCCGACCGGCCCGCTGAGGTTGGTGACGGGTTGGCTGCCCTGGAACAGTGCCTTGAAGGTGGCGACCATCTGGCCGAAGGTGTTGCCCAGCCGATTAAAGCCTTCACCAACCGCCCCGATCACCCCGTAAGAGATACGTTCGGTTGGGATAGCTATAACTGCGTCGTTGAGGAATGCACGAGCCGAGGGGCTACCGTTGGTACGCAATGGCAGGGTAATCGGTACGCTGCTGATCACCGCCTGCTCCTTACCGCGCAGCACGGTGAGGCTGGCCGAGGTCTTGCCAAGCAGAGCCTGGTTGAGAGCAAGGCTATCGGAGATGGGCTGCTTGACCACTGACTTGCCGTCTACCGCCAGGATCAGGTCGCCATTGCGTAGCCCCGCCTTCTCGCTAGGGCTGCCCCCCGCCAGGTGGTCTACCTTCAGGCTGTCAAAGAGGTCGAGGCTTTCAATACCTACCGAACCCTGTCCCTTCTCTGGCTTACGCGGCACGACGTTGATCGTCTGCTGCTGGCCGTCGCGCCGGACAACGAGCGGGACTTTGTAGCCGATGTTCAGTTGGGCTTCTATAGAGAGGTCGCTGATCGTCTTGACTGTCTTGCCGTTCGCGCTTACCAACAGATCGCCCGCCTTGAGGCCTGCTGCCGATGCCGGGCTGTCGGGTTGCACGTAGAGGATAGCCTGCTGGGTTTGTGGCACCTGCGTGCCGTTGAACAGGGCAAGGAAGCTGAAGATCAGCACTGCTGTAACAAGATTGACGAACGAACCAGCCGCCAGGATAATTAGCCGCTGCCAGGCTGGTTTGTGGACGAAGGCGTTGGGGTCGCTAGACTCGCCATCCTCTCCCTCCATGCGAACGAAGCCGCCGATGGGCAGCCAGTTGAGCGTGTACGCAACCCCAGTCTTCTTGCTGACAAAGAGGGTGCGAGCCTTGGGCGGGAAGCCGATGCCAAACTCATGCACCGTAACCCCAAACAGGCGGGCAGTGAGGAAGTGGCCGTACTCGTGGGTGAGAACGAGGAGAAAGAGGATCGGGACGAGCAGCAGGATCGCTGTGATCACCCCAGTAATTGCTTCTACCAATGTGTGTTTCCTTCCTGCGTGCATGGCACTCTAGCAGCGGGACATAGTCGAGTAATTATACACCATCACCTGTTAGGCTGCTAGTTTGGCAGATTAGATGCTGGTTAGATGCTGGGCGGCGTAATAGAGGCGGCCAGATGTTGATCACGAAGTAGACAAGAGGGGCTAGCAGGGCCAGATGGTGATAGAGGGGCAGCAGCCAGCCGTCTGCCCCAGGGGGGATCAGCAACCTTTGGCTGTATGTCGCCAAGAGCAGGGCAACGAAACTGGCGGTGGTCAGGGTAGCAACCGCCCAACCGAAGTACAGTGCATCGCCTGCGCTAAAGAGGATGGCGACTAGCGGCAGCAGCCAGCCAGCGTAGCGAGGGAAGGCGCGGGCGATGAAGTAGCCGCTGGCGTTGGCTAGCAGCAGAACGATCACCACCTGGGCAGCCTGGCTGGTGGCGGGGGCTGGGCTGATCGGCCAACCTACATCGCTGAGGCTAGGCAGGTGGTGGGCCTGCCACTCGCTGAGGATGTTGGCTAGCAGAGGGTTGGCGGCAGGGCTGTGGTCTGTGCTGGCGGGCAGGTAAAAGAGGTGCAGCAGATAGGAGGAGAGCAGACCTCCGTAGAGCGCGCCAACGACGGTCAAGGCCCAGTTCAGCACGGCCTGGCGGGTGTCGCGTTCGCTCAAGCGACTGACGAGGGTAAAGACAACGATTACCGCGACGACCACGACGTTGATCATCGCCAGGTTGCTCTCACCCCTCTGCAAGCGTTGGGCTTCGGCATAGGTGAGGGAGAGCGAAAAGTAGAGGGCGGCCACCAGCCCCACCCCAAACGATGGCTGGTAGCCGCTGCGCCCGAACAGGCGGTAGAGGGCAATGGTGGCGGCGGCGGTAAGGATGATCACTGCGAGGGGGAAGAACGGCCCACCCAACCACGCAGCAGCAGCAAGTAGCAGCAGTACCACCAGTTGGGGCAGAGAGGCTGGCATCTAACTGGCTTCAGTGGCTTCGGCAGGGCTGATCTGCTCGGCCATAATTACTGTGCCAAACTTGCGCTGGCGTTGGGTGTAGGCAACCAGTGCCTCATAGAAGGCCGCCTCGTCAAAGTCGGGCCAGTAGACCTGGGTGGCCCAGTACTCGCTGTAGGCAGACTGCCAGAGCAGGAAGTTGGAGAGCCGCCATTCACCAGCGGTGCGGATGATCAGATCAGGGTCGGGCAGGCCGCCAGTGTAGAGGTAGCGGCTGATTAGCTCCTCGGTGATCTCGGTGGGCGGGTGGCCCTCGGCGGTGATACGCTGCACGGCCTGGGCAATGTCGGCGCGACCCCCGTAGTTGAAGGCCACGCAGAGGTGGAGGCGGTCGTTGTTGCGCGTCAACTCCACCGACTCGGCGATAGAGTGGTCGAGGCCGTGCGGCAGGTTGGCGGTGGAGCCAATATGACGGATGCGCACCCCGTTCTCGTTGAGGATCGGGGTCTCGCGGCGGATACCGTCGCCCAGGATACGCATAATGCCATCTACCTCGGCGGCTGGTCGGTTCCAGTTCTCGGTGGAGAAGGCGTAGACGGTCAGGTACTTAATGCCCATCCGCACACAGAACTGGACGGTGCGGCGGATGTTCTCGGTGCCTGCCTTGTGGCCGGAGACGCGCGGCAGGTTGCGTTGGCGCGCCCAGCGTCCGTTGCCGTCCATGATGATCGCAACGTGCTGCGGCATGGGGCTGAGGGGTTGGAACTGGCTAGCCTGTTCGGTTGTCGCTTGCTGCACCGTGTCCATAGCGGCGTGCGCCTCTCTGCGGTGTCGGTCGTTGGTGGGTTGGCGGCAGGTGGTCGGTCAGACCTCCATGATCTCCTGCTCTTTGTTCGTGCCTACGCCGTCTGCTTCCTTGACGAACTTATCCACCAACTGCTGCACTTTGTCCTCGGCCCGCTTCTGCTCATCCTCGGAGATTTCCTTCTCCTTTACCAAATCCTTGATCATCGTCATTGCGTCGCGGCGGACGTTGCGGAGGGAGATGTGGCACTCCTCTACGTGGCTCTTGACCTGCTTGGCAAGCTCCTTGCGCCGTTCGCTGGTAAGGGGCTGCATTATCAGGCGGATCACCTTGCCGTCGTTGGTCGGGTTGACCCCCAGGTTGGCGGTCTGCAAGGCCTTCTCGATAGCGTTCATTGCCGTCTTATCGAAGGGCTGGATCAGCAGCATCCGCCCTTCGGGGACGCTGATCTGCGCCATGTCGCGCAGGTTGGTGGGCGTGCCGTAGTATTCTACCTGGATGCGCTCGATCAGCGAGGTTTGGGCGCGCCCAGTGCGGATCGTTTGCAGGTGGTGGCGGAGGGCATCTATGGCCTTCTTCATCCGCTCGTCTGCATCAGCCATTATGTCTTCAATCATCGCTAGGTTCCTTTAGCTGGTTGACGGTTGCTAGTGGGTTGCGTGCCTCAAGCTAGAACACGGCGGACGGCGGGCTGCTTACACGACGCGGGCGGCCAACCGTTCGGCTGACCAAACGAGGGTGCCAACGCTTTCGCCGAGGACAGCCCGCTCGATATTGCCTTCGGCTTGCAGGTTGAAGACGAGGATCGGCAGGTTGTTCTCTTTGCAGAGAGCAAGGGCAGAAGTATCCATCACGCGCAGGCCACGTACTATCGCCTCCTGGTAGTCTAGTTCGGCGAAGCGGATAGCAGCGGGGTTGGTGCGTGGGTCGTCGTCGTACACACCGTCCACCGAGTTCTTCGCCATCAGTAGCGCGTCGGCTCCGACTTCGAGGGCGCGCAGGGCGGCGGCGGTGTCGGTAGTAAAGTAAGGATTGCCAGTGCCAGCCGCGAGGATTACCACGCGTCCCTTCTCCATGTGGCGGATAGCACGGCGGCGGATGTACGGCTCGGCGACAGCACTCATGCTGATCGCGGTCTGCACTCTTGTGTACACCCCAATCCGCTCCATTGCATCTTGCAGAGCGAGCGCATTGAGGACGGTCGCCAGCATCCCCATGTAGTCGGCAGTAGAGCGATCCATGCCGCTCGCGCTGGCGGCAAGACCGCGCCAGATGTTGCCCCCGCCAACCACGATAGCGACCTGCGCGCCGAGGGCAATGATGCGCTGCACTTGCAGGGCGATGCTGGCAACTACAGCGGGGTCTATGCTGTTCTTGCCGTTGCCCATCAGGGCTTCGCCAGAGAGTTTGAGCAGGATGCGCGGATAGCGCACGCGTGGGTCCAGGTGGCGAGCGGTCACCCCATGCTCTACCTCATCCTCATCCTCTTGGACGAGGCGGGGTAGACTGCCGGGCGCAACCGCACTAGCGTGGACACGGCTACGCAATTGGCTGAGGTCTACTGGTTGGCCGTCGGCAGTCATTTACCCTCTCCCAGCCTCCCCAGGGGGAGCGGTGCAACTACTCTGCGCCGATCTCGAAGCGGGCGAAGCGGCGGACGCTGATATTCTCGCCGAGGCGGGCGGCTGCTTCCTTGATCAAGGCTTCGATGGTCTTCTTGTTGTCCTTGATGAAGGGCTGGTGCATGAGGGAGATTTCTTCGGGGCTGCCCTCAACCGCCACTTCATCCTGCGACAGGTTGATCAACTTGGGGTTCATGCTGGCGACCTGCATGGCGATATCTTTGGCTAGCTGGGTAAAAAGTTCGTTGCGCGCCACGAAGTCAGTCTCACAGGTCAGTTCGACCAATGAACCAATCCGACTGCCATTGTGGATGTAGGCGTAGACGATACCCTGGTTCATGGCGCGCCCGCTGGTGAGCATCTTCTCGCCCTTAACCTGCTTGCGCTCCTCAAGGATAGTCATGGCCTTCTTTGCGTCACCGTCGGCTTCTACCAGCGCATCCTTGCACTGCTTTGGGCCTGCGCCGCTCAGCTCGCGCAGTTCCTTGACCATCTGGGCCGTGATTTCCAACGCTCTCTCCTCCTGAATCATCTTGTGGGCTGTAGGTTGATTGGGCTGGCAGCTAGATTGTGGGGCAAGCGGACTGGCAATGCCATGCCCAACCCCAGCAATCTACGCGGCTAGCCCTGGTTGCTTAGGCGTTCGCTTCAGCGTACTGCTCGTCGGTTTCGGTTTCCTTGTTGTGGCGGTCGCGGCCAGCAGCGTTGTCTGCCATCTGGCTCTCACGGCGGGCCTGACCTTCGAGGCAGGCATCGGCTAGCTTGGCGGTGATGATGCGGACGGCGCGGATTGCATCGTCGTTGCCAGGGATCGGGTAGGCGATCTCATCGGGGTCAGAGTTGGTGTCGGCAATAGCGACGACCGGGATTTCGAGACGCAGAGCCTCAGCCATCACGATGCGCTCCTTGTGGGTATCCACCACGTAGATCGCGTCGGGCATATCGCGCAGGTTGCGGATACCGCCGAGGATCAGGTTGAGATGGATGATCTCCTCGTCGAGGGCGGTTGCTTCCTTCTTCGGCAGCCGCTCAAACTCGCCACGAGCCTTGCGGGTTTCGAGGTCGGTCATGTGCTTGAGGCGGGTCTTGATCGTGGTGAAGTTGGTAAGCATCCCACCCAGCCAACGCTGATTGACGAAGAACATCCCGCAGCGTTCGGCTTCTTCCTTCACTGCATCCTGGGCCTGCTTCTTGGTGCCGACGAACAGCACCTTGCCGCCCCCGGCTACCAGGTCTACGACGTACTTGTATGCGTCCTGCATCCCCTTGACCGTCTGCTGCAAGTCAATAATGTGGATGCCATTACGCTCGGTGAAGATGTAGGGGCGCATCTTGGGGTTCCACCGCTTGGTCTGATGACCGAAGTGTACGCCAGCTTCAAGCAGGCTTTTCATCGAAACGTTGGCGTTAATCGGCTGCTGGCCCATCGCTAGCTGCTGCGGGGTAGGGGGGGGCGTGGGGGTTAGTTGGCCGGGGATGGGCGTGGGGGTTAGTTGGCCGGGGATGGGCGTGGCCGCGCCAGGGGTAATACTAGCAGTCATGGTTTCTCCTATGTGTTAGACTTCCGCTCCGCTTCTACCTGCGCGGGAACCGGGCGTTTGGCGGGCAGATGATCGCGCATCCACGAGCCAAGCCACAGGGGTCACAGCCGTAGCAGTCGGCGGGCGTGTTGATTTGCGCCGCTAAGGGGCGGCACTGAATGTAATTATAACAAATCTAGGGCGTAGGTGGCAAGTCCAGCCATTCATCTCTGGCTGCCCTGGTCACGGCAGCGGCTTGCCGATCACAATGATGCGGTGGGTAAAGGTAGTATAGGGCCAGCAGGTGATCAGCGTCACCCGCTCGTCCACCGTCGGCGCACTAAACTGCGCATTGCTGGTGTGAACGGCTTCGCTAACCCCGGCTTCCTGCACCTTGTGCGTCTCCGTCACCACGTAGCGGCGTTCGCTACCATCGCTCATCAGAAAGCTGAAGCGGTCGCCCACCTGCGCCTGGTAGAGGTAGCGGAAGACCTCCCCCCGCCAGTTGTTGTGACCAGCATAGACGCTGTTGCCCCCCGCGCCGGGGTAGCTAGTGCTGTAGAGGTGGCCCGCTGCGAAGTCGGCCACCTGCCAGATGCCGCCTTCGACATAGGTCTCCTTGAGCGGCGCATCAATCTGCACGCTGGGGAAGACCACCCGCAGCGGCAGCACTGGGGCCGCCAGCCGCCAGCCCTCACCCGCCGAGCCATACCGCCAGCCGTAGTAGTGCAGGCCAACATTGGTCATCTCTACCTGGAAGCCGGGCGCATTGCTGGGGGTGTAGCTGAGCATTCGCCGCTCGAAGGCCTGCACCAGCACATCGCGCTGCACGCCGCTGATGGTCGCCCGCAACCAATACGCCTCGCTGACGGGATAGCCCATCGTCGCCACCCAGTCTACCAACCCGTCGCTCTGCAACTCGCGGTTGCCCGGCCCGCTGAGGACGGCCCCACGCTGATTGAGGAAGGCCCAGAATGCGGCAGGGATGTTGTGCTGGGTGGAGGGCAGGTAGGCGGTCAGGCGGGTAGCGGCGGCGTAACGTTCTGCCAGCGGTGCGTTGGTTGCCACTGCACCGTTCGCTGCGAGCGTACTGGTTGCCAGTTGGCCGCGACGGTCGTTGGCTGCCAGCCCGCGCCCACCCGGCTGCACCGAGACCACCCCAGCCAGCGTCGCGTAGGAGGGAGCCGGGTTGCCTACCCCATCGCCCACCACCGCCTGCCCAGCCGCAGCCCGCTGCGCGTAAGTTTCGGGGCCAGTCTGCACCAGCCCGCTGACCAACTCCATCAGCAGCCTGCCGTTCGCCACAAAGTAAGGGCTGTCGCGCGCGGCCAGGGGGTCGTTGATCTCCATCCGCCCCTTGTCGTAATACTCGACCAGCCGCGCCCCACCACCAAAAGGCTCATTCAGCCGCGCAAAAGGAGATGGCCCCCAGTACCAACTACGCGGCAATCCCCCAGCCACAAGCTGGTCGGTGCGCCCCCACAGCAGCCCAAATGCCCGATCAGTGGACACCCCGCCAACGGCACCCGCCCCCGCTGGTTGCAACAGCAAAACCGCCAGCACTACCAACGCCAGCCACCATCGCTTGATCGCCACGAACTCTACCCCATTTCCAATCTGGTTGTCACTGCTACCACTTCCCTACCAACTGCTACGCTGTCGCCTGCGCTCTGGTTCTCCGCCAGCGGTGAGGGCTGGCTAGCTGGCAGTTCGGGCAGCTTGCGCGTGGGCCGCCCCCGTCGCCGTACCGCTACCGCCCGCTCAAGTTCACGCAGCCGCGCCCAGGCCGGGGCGACATCCAGCACCTCTGCCGCGATGGTCAGCCGCAAGCGGGCGAGATAGTGATCGGCCTCGGTCAGCAGCCCAGCCGCCAATGCCACTCGTGCGCGTTCATAGCAGATACCCGCTGCACGCCGACGACGATCCGCCTCTAGACCCTGGCGCACCCGCTCCGCTACCGCTACGTCCAGGCTCAGCGTCGGCCAGTCGTCGGCGTGCAGGCCCACCCCACAGAGCAGATCAGCCGCCTCCGCCCACTGTTCGTGCCGCAGAGCCTCGCGTAGGCGGGCAGCAGGGAGGGGTGGCCGGGGAGCGCGCGCCCGCAGCAGGGCATCAACCTCCGCCTGCTCCCCCTCATCCAACAACTGTGTTGGGCCGTAGCAAGCCGCGATCAGGCGCGCCGTCGTCAGTAGCGGCCCGTCAGCCTCCTCGCGCTGCCGCTGCAAGGCTGCTTTGGCCCAGGCCAGACCAGCCGCCGCCTTCGCATGAGCAGGATTGTGCTGCAAGACCCGCCGCAGGTAGGCAGCCGACTGCGCGGGGTCGCGTACCAGCCCGGCCAGCCAGACCAACGCCTCCTCATGCTCGGCCTCACGCTCCACCACCTCGCTGAAGTAGTGGCGGGCTAGCACACGATTGCGGGCCGCTACTGCCTGCCTGCCCAGCCGCAGCAGCGTTTCCACGTCTGCGCCGACCAGTCCGTTACCGTCCAACACCAGCGTCAACAACCTGTTCATCGAGAGTTGCGGCATCAGCTTGTCTCCCCACCCTGATTATAGCACAACTTCAGCTAACTGTTGAGGTTTGCAGCACAGCAAAGGCGGCCACCTGAAGATGACCGCCCATACTGCTATCCTTTGGGGAAGATGCTACCCTTCGGTTAGCGTGCGCCGACGCTAGCTCCCTCGCGCTCGGTATCGAGGACTTCGCGGCTGCCCTCCTCAGGCTGCGGGTTTGCACCCGGCTGCATGTCGGTGGGCAGGTCGCGGGTGGACTTGATCACCTCGTCTACCAAGCCGAACTCTACCGCCTCCTCTGCGCTCATGTAGTGGTCGCGGTCGAAGTCCTTGCGGATGCGCTCCTCAGACTGGCCGGTGTGCTTCGCCATGATCTTGACCATGTTATCCTGAATCCGCATCATCTCGCGGGCCTGAATCTGGATATCAGGATTGGAGCCGCCCATCTGGGTGATCAGGGCCGGGTGCTGGTGGATGGTGCTGTTCGTCAGGGCGTACCGCTTGCCCTTAGCTCCCGCGCAGAGCAGCACGGTTGCCATGCTTGCCGTCACGCCCAGGCAGAGGGTAGATACATCTGGCTGAATCCACTGCATGGTGTCGTAGATAGCCAGCCCAGAGTAGACGCTACCGCCGGGGCTGTTGATGTAGAGCAGGATATCGCGCTCCGGGTCTTCGTAGGTCAGAAAGAGCAACTGGGCAACGATCAGGTTGGCGACGTGATCATCAATCGCGGTGCTGATGAACACGATGCGGTCGCGCAGCAGCCGTGAGTAGATGTCGTAGGCACGCTCGCCCCGGTTGGTACTTTCGATCACCGTAGGGATGAGCAAGTTGTTGATAGGCATTCTGTTGTACCTTTCGCATTACCGCGCCGCCAGAAACAGCAGCGGGGAAGGGCTATTGACCAATAAACTACCATATATGTTGCGGCTACCTTGGTTCGTCCCCCGCCAGCCCCCTCCTTAAGGGAGAGGGCTGGGATGAGGGTCTAGAGGTCGTTGGCGATCTTCTCGGCGCGGTCGGTCTGGCCGCTGGTTGGCGCGTTCTCGTCCAGTTGCTCGTCGTCGCTAGAGGCCGCGGGAGCCTGGCGGGTCGCGCCGTCACTCTCGCCGCCAGCGGTCTGCTGTGCCTCAGCCAGTTGGTCAGGGGTCTGGGCATCAGCGGTGGCAGTGGTGTCCTGCGTCTCAGCCAAGCTAGCCTCGTCGCTGTCGCTGCTCAAGCTGGCAGCGGGCAGTTCGGGGGCGGTACCACTAGCAATGGCAATGATGCGATCTTCGATCTTGCGATTGAGCAAGCGGCTGCGGAGGCGGTCACGGGTCTCCTCGGTGTCGAACTGCTGACGCACCATCGAGCGGATCGCATTGTTGAGAAGGTCGTTGCTCTGGGCAGTCGGCGCAGTATCGTCGCTGGCGGCTTCCTCGCTGGTGGCTTCCTCGCTGGCGGCTGGCATTGCGTCCTGGGTTGAGGGGTCGGGGGTAAAGTCGGCAGGGAGGGTGGCGACCTCGCCTGGCGCGGCAGCCTCGGTGGCTTCGCTCTCGCTCTGCTCCGCGTCCTCTGTGTCGGCGGTCACATCGTCGTCCGAAAGGTCGGGATTGGCAAGGGCAGCGGTTTGAGCCTTGCTGTCGGCGATCACCGACTTGGTGGTGCTGTCGATCAGCGTGTCAAGCTCGGCTTCGATCTCCGCGTCGTCAACTTCGATCCCCTCAACCTCGGCCAGCCGCTCAACGAGCATTGCTACGCGGCTCTGGCGTTCGATGTCGGGGCGCATATCATCCTCAAGCTCCTTGCGGGTCTTGCCAGTGTACTGGAGGTACTGGTTGAGGTTAATTTTCTGCTCCTTCAGTTGCGCCTCCAGCCGCTTCATCCGCTCGTCAAGCTCCTCGCGCACCATTGAGGATGGTACTGGGAAGTCGGCACTCGCCATCATCTTCTCAAGGATTTGGTCGAGATGTGCCTCACGGCCCTGCGTCTCGCGGCGAGCCACAAGCTCGGTGCGGATGTTCTCGCGCATCGCAGCTTCATTGGCCAAACCCTGCTTGACAGCAATCGCACTCAGTTCGGGCCGCGTCCCCTCCTGCAACTCTACCAGCTTAATATGGAAGGTAACATCGGCTCCACGTAGCTCCTCATTGCCATAGTCGTCGGGGAAGGTAGTAACAATATCCTTCTCGTCGCCCGGCTTCATGCCGACTACCCCAGCCAGCAGGTCGGGCAGCACATCGCCACCCTCCTCCGCCGGGATCAGGTCAAGCACATCGTGCTGCACCTGGGCAGAAAGTGGCCCCTGAGCGGTAAAGCCCTGTACGTCCACGTGGGCGCGGTCGCCCATGCGGGCAGCCCGCTCCTCGGCGGGGAAGCTCCACTCGGTCGCCTCACCCACCAGTTGCTTGATCACCCGTTCGATTTGGGTGTCGGTGATACTGGTGTCTGGTGCGTCTACCCGAATGTCGCGGTAATCAGCGGGCAGTTGGATGTCGGGCATTACCTCAAGGATCACCCGGATAACGAAGGGATCAAGGCTTTTCATTTCGGCCTCTGGCTCGCCAACAGGCCGCAGGTTCGGCTCGCTGTCCAAGCCCTGCTTGAGGGCAGCAGGCATGAGGTCGTGCATTGCCTCATCCATCATCACCTCGCGGCCCACCACGCGCTCGACCATGTAGCGCGGAGCCTTGCCCCGCCGAAAGCCGGGGACGTTGACCTGGTTGACGAGGCGGCGGTAGACCTTGTCCATCGCCTTGTTAATCTGCTCGGCCTCGACTTCGATATCAAGGGCGACGCGGCTACCCTCCAGCCGCTCAGTAGTAGTCTTCAAATCTATGCTTCTCCCGTTCACAATTTAGCGTTAGGGCTATTATAACAAATAAGGGGCGCGTCTGGAAGTGGCAGGGCGTGTGAGGTGTGTTAGCGTGATCAGCCCCGCTGCTTCTTCTCGCGCGGTGGCTCGCAGCCGCTGATCGCTAGCAGGTAGACCAGCGTCCCCACAACAAGGTAGACCAGCGCAAACCATAAGTTGCCATCAACCTGCACGCTGAAGCCCGCTGCCTCGCTCAGGCGGATGCGGCCAGCTTTGACTGCCCGCTGCAACTGATCTTCGTCGGGGCGGTAGAGGATCGACCAGCCATTGGCGGCGGTGTAGGCGGCAACGACCCGTCCATCGCTGATCCCGGCAGCTACCAGCTTCTGACGATATGCCAACCCACCTCGCGTCTCGGCTTGCTGCAAGGCAGCGCGTTCGTCGATCCTCCAAGCAGTGGGCTTAAACTTGCCGATCACCTGGGGGCTGGCTGCTACGGCCTTGCCAGGCCAACGTGGGTAATGACTGGCGACCGTATAGGTTTGACCGCCAACAGGCTGGTAGAAGGTATAGAGGTCACACTCTGGCGTGGCAAGGTTGAAGCTGCTGCTAACCTCGCAGGTAGCCACTTGCAAGCTAGCGTCTGTCCCTGTGACCCTTTGGTAGGTCTCCACCATCGGCTGGTAGCGGTAATCTAGCACAGCGGGCAGCAGGCCCCGCCCTGCGATCAGGCCGCCCCCGACCACTGCCAGCGCAAGTGGCAGCAGCAAGGCATGGTAGGGGATGGTCAGGGCTGCTGGCTGGGGCGATGAAGTTGCGCTCCCCTTGCTGCGCTCCACCAGCCCCTCACCCGCGACTGCGTAGCCGAGCGCGGCGGCAATCTCTGCGCTAGTGGCGCAATCGAGGCGGGCTTGGCGTAGGAGGCTCGGCCAGCCGGTTAGCTGAAGCAGCAAGTGGCTACGGTGCCACCGCCAGCCGTGCAAGGCAAGGTGGGCGCGCAAGCCGAGTAGCAGCAGCAGGAGGCTGAGGCCGAGCAGAAAGGCGTAGCCACCCAGCGTCTGCAAGGGGTCAACCGTGCCGTTGAGCAGATCAAGCAGGTAGAGGGCGGCAAACAGCAGGTAGAGGAAGATCGCCAGCCCCCCCAGCAAGCTGACCACCTGCCGCCCACGCAGCAACTCAAGGTAGGACTTGCGGTAGACGGCTCGCACCTGCACTGGGCTGACACGCAGCACCTGCGGCCAGATGCCAGCCCGCAGGTAGAGGGTGTCACCCAGCAGCCGCGCCCGTCCGCCGACACTGTTGGCCTCGTCCAGCCAGAGCAGCAGGCCCGCAAGGGGGAGGCTACCCAGAGCAATCACTGCGCGTAGGTCGCGTTCGTGGTTGCTGTCCACCGCCAGCACCCAGAGCAGCACCCCCGCCAGCAGCCCCCAGCCAATAAGTAGCAGCAGCCGCCAACCGAGCAGGGGCAGCACAAGGCTGGCAGGCTGCCAGTTGGGGTGGGGCGGGGTGGGTGGGAGGTGGGTAGATTGCATGGGTTCTCCACTGACCGAAGGCGTAGAGCGGCTTGCTTCTAGCGTCGCAGCAGACGGCGCAGGAAGCGTCGCCCCCAGGAGCGGCTGGCGAGCAGTGCTTCGCTGATCTGTGCATCGCTCAGCCCACCATCGGGGGTGGCGTAGCTAGCTAGCAGGGTGAGGATGTCCTGTTCGCTGTAGTCGCTGCGGCTAAAGATGGGGTTGGCTAGTTCGAGGGTTGGCGAGCAGCCTGCCAGGTACTCGCTAGCCAGCACCTTGCTCAAGACCCCCTGCTGCGGTTCGCCGCCGCTGACCAACAAATGCTGCTGACGGGCGAGATTGCCGCCTACCAATCGGTTGAGCATGGTCATCGAACCAGGGTCAAGCCGCTGGGCCAAACCGAGGTCGGCGGTGGTGGCAGTCGTTGGCGGGGCTGCGGAGGCAAGGCGGGCCACTTCGCGCCGTTGCTCGGTGGTCAGAGCCACGTTCGGCTGCATCACTGTCTCTGGGGCGCGGGCAGTGGTCGTCTCTGGAGCGCGGGCCAATCCCGCTCGCTCCTGCTCGGCTACCCGTACCCTGCTCTCCTTGCCGCCGCGCTCTGCCATAATCTTGATCTTCGCCTTCACTTTCGCCTGTCGATAACTTGCGCCTGCGCTCCTACCCGGTGGCTGCCAGAGCTACTACTCGCTCAATCCAACTGCCCCCAGCTAAACAGCCGCCGCAGCCCTGCGCCCAGCCGCGACCAGAAGCCTGGTGGAGTAGGCGGGAGGGGGAGGTTCTGGCCCAGCCGCTCAAGGTCGCCCAAGAAGCGTTGGCGCACTGCATTGCGCTGCTCGGCGGGCAGTTGCGCGTACCAGCTTGCTGCTGCCGCCCGCGCCAGTTCGCTGCTCGCCAGCCGCTCGTTGGCAGAGAGCGTCTCTATTTGGGCGCGCACCGCCGTGCCTGCGCTGGCGTGCAGTCGGGCCGTGAGCAGCAAAGACTGCATCGCCCGCGTGCCATTCGCATCCTCATGCAGCAAACGCAGGCGCGGTTGCAGGAAGGCTGGCACACTGGCGGTGATGTAGCGACCGATCAGATAGTCCTCCGCCTCCACCGGCTCAAAGTCGTCTACCGGCCCTTGATCGACGGGCCGTTCGCGCTGGGAGCGGGTGATATCCTTGAGGATCGAAAGGTTGGATGGCATAACGCCCCCAGCCCGTCAGAGGCGGAACTAGCGGAAACCCACTCGCGGCAACGGCACTCGCTGCTATCGTCCAGGGCAGGTAGCCCCTCACCAAAAGGGTAGACGAGGCGGTTGGGCGCGAGAAAGTTGTACTTCAGCACGTTGCCCGGTAGCGGACGGCTGCCCCCCTCGGCGGGGAACAGTGCATCAAAGTAGTTGCTACCCACACCAGCAGCAAGCAGATTGGTTGTTACCACGCTGGGGTTGGGTTGCACCAGGCAGCCGTCTGGCACCTCCTCCGGGTTGACGGTCAGCGTCTCGCGCAGGTTGAGCAGGCAGTCCAGGCAGTAGTTGCGCCCCGGCTTGAAGGCGTACATCTGGGCCGAGTGTACCTCCGTTCCCATGTAGACTACCGGCAGCTTGTTGTCCAGCGCATAGTCATTGATCAAGAGGCTGCTGCTCAGGCTGTCTGTGCAACGGTAGATCACGTCGCAGCCAAAGCCTTCCTTGCCGTCAAAACGCTGCACCTTCGCCTCGATCCGCACGTCGGGGCAGATGCGCTGCACCACCTCGGCCAGCACCTCGGCTTTGGTGCGGCCAATGGGGTTGTCGCTCAGGGTGAACATGATCTGGCGGTTGAGGTTCACCTCCTCAATGTCGTCGTCGTCCATGATCGTGATCTGCTTGACCCCTTTGAGGGCCAGCAGCAAAACTACCCAGTTGCCCAGTGCGCCCGCGCCAATCACCAAGGCGTGGCGGTCAGTGTAGGCGGTAGTGACCGGTAGCTGGTCTGCACGGTTGATGTAGTTGGCGGCCAGCATATTATAGTAGACTGGCACCTTGAGCCGCTGTTCGCCAGGCAGGGGCAGCAAGCTACTACGCCCCTCGTCCGTGACCAGGGCAGCAGCGATGGCGGCAGTGAAGGGGTCGCTGGGCTGGGCGAAGTAGTCAATCGAGAGGTCGCCCCGCACGATCTGCCCGTCGTGGCCGCGCTTCGCTTCGCTGTGGTAGGCGCGGGCGGAGGCGTTCAGCACGGGGATGCCGTACTCTTGCCCGTAGCGATAGACGATTAGTTCGCTTACCGGGTCGTTGCTAGTGTCCACGATCAGGTTGGGCTGGCCGAGAATGCAGGTGTGCCGGTTGGCCGAGATGCGCCAGATTTCGGCCTCTGCCTCCACATCAGGGTTGATGCGCTCCACCGCCCCAGCCAGAGCCTCCGCCTTGAACTGGCGGCCTGCATCGGGATCGAATAGGAACTCGCCATGTCCCGCCCGGTCGAGGAAGGTGTTATCGATGATGCGAATGTGGCCGAAGCCGAGGGCAGCAGCGGCGGCCACCACGAAGTGGGCCAGTGCGTTCGTGCCTAGCACCACCACTTCGCTCTCCAGCAAAGTCTGCTGGTTCCAGTTGTTGATCCGTTCCTGCCGATCATAGCGGGTCATGTCCGCTCAACCTCTCTCTCCATCACTACTTCGCGGCCCGCAACAAAAGCCTTGACCTTCATCTTCAGCGGTGGCGGTGGCATAGTTATCTTGCGCGACATCAGGCGGCGGGGTGGCTCCTCCAGACCAAACAGGTTAGCAATCGCGTACTGCACCATCTCACCAAAGTTGAGCGGTGCATACTCCGGCTCTGGGGCGGGGGCGGCTACGCTGGCAGCCGGGCTGCCCAGGCTGCCCTCCTCGCGCTCAAGGCGGACGCGCTCCTCCTTGCTCAGTTGGTCGATCATGTACTCTGGGATCGCCCGGTAGCCGCGTTGGGTGGGGACAACTACCTTCTCGCGCAAGGTTTGCTCGATCTGCGCCTTTAGTTCCTCACTCAGTACAATATCGTTCGCCACCTCAACTACGCGGATCGGTATCTCATAGGTGCTGCGGTTGATCGTACCGTCGTGGGTGATCGTCGCCACCGAAATCTCGCTGTAGGCAAAGCGGGTGTCGTGGCCACCCTTCTGGCCGCTGAACGACTGGAAGAAGCCATCGAGGTCGCGCCCATTAAAGATCAGGCTCTTGCTCCAATAGATCGTCACTGGCGTTTCGTCTACCCACTCCCCCACGCTCAAGTTGGGCTGCTTACCGTCAAGGTTGGCGGCCATCTTGAGGCTCACCCGCTTCTTGCTCTTGTCGTCAAAGAGAACAAGTTGATCGCCCTCCATTGCCACTTTCGGCTGGCGGATGGTCAGGCGGTCGTAGCCAGTCAGCTTGTTGTTGCTGCCCAGGCGATCCAGGACGGCGTAGTTGTTACGGGCATCGGTGCTGCTGGGTAGGGGAGAGAAGCCAGGGTGGAGGTGCGCCCAAGAGTAGGGGACGTACTCCTCTGGTATCTGAGCCATCGCCCCCTCAAGCATCTCGCTCACCGTATCCACCGCCGTGTAGATGCGCGTGTTCTCTGGCTGGTAGGGGATGTAGAAGTTGCGGGTGACGGGCTGGGGGTCGTTGCGCCCCTTCAGTTGGATGGTATAGATTTCGCGGCTGTATTCGCCCCGTGCAAGGCCATGCTCCTCCAACACGCGGAAGTAGGAGCCGATGATGTGGTAGAACAGGCGCACGGCACCGGGGGAGATGAGCATCTGCTCAACCTCGCTAGCTGCACTGGTCAGGGTGGTGCTGCTCGAATCCGGGGCTGTATTTTCCAGCAACTTACTCAGCTTCATGCAAGGCTCCTCCAGGCTGGTGGGACTGGCTCTGTGCTTCTCTCTACGCAGTGGCAAGCCGAAAGTTGCAGTGGGTGCGCCAGTAGTACGGCTATTGTACCTGCAAGCATGCTAGCTGTCAATCTAGCGTGCGCCCAGCAAGTGGTTGAGCCAGTCGCCCAGGCCGCTACCAAGCTGGCTGAGGAAGCGATTGAAGCTGTCAAAGCGCAGGAAGTCCCAGACCTGCTCTCGAAAGAGGAGGGCAATGATCGCGGCCAGACAGAACGACGCGCCAATCGGCACGAAGTCGTTCATCTGCTTGCGGCGCAACAGCAGCAGTAGCAGGGTAGAGAGGCCCGCCAGCAGTACGCCGAGCAGGAGAGTGCTGATCACATTGGGGTAGCCGAGCATCAGGCCGAGCATCACCGCCAGTTGCACATCACCGAAGGCCAGCGCGTCGCCACCGTAGGCTGCCTGCCCCAGCAGGTGCAACAGGTAGATCAGCCCGCCCCCGATCAGTGCGCCACCCAGTGGCCCGCCGAAGCCCACGCCAGGGATCAGCAGCGCACCCAGCAGCGCAAGTACAGCCCCCGCCACCAACACCACCAGGTAGATGTCGTGGAACCGCCAATCTAGCACCAGCGTAACCAGCAGCACGAGGGCGTAGAGGGCGTACAGCACCCCCGCCCAGCCCCAGCCATAATCCAGGTAAGCAAACAGCACCAGCAGCCCGCTAGCCAACAGAACCGCCACCTGCGCGATCAACTGGCGCGTTCTAGCCGTTGCTACGTCTGGTAGCACTGCGCTGCCAGTCCCTGCCCCTGCGCCCCCGTCCTGGGAGAGGGCAGGGTCGATCTCTACTTCTTCCCCCTCGTGGGGGAGGGCAGGGTAGGGGTCTTCCGCTACCGTCTCGCTAACAAGGGCCAGGCGGGCGATTACCCAGTTGGCCGCAAAGCCGAGCAGCACACCGACAGCGAAAGCAAGGGTTGGGGCCATCAATGTGCCTCGCGCAGGGCCGCAAACATGACTGCCAGCGGCGCACTCTGCCCTGTCCACAACTCGAATGAACGCGCCCCCTGGTAGACGAGCATCGGCAGGCCGTCCAGGGTGCGTGCGCCACAGGCCTTCGCCTCACGCAGCAAGCGGGTCGGCTTGTAGAGCAGGTCAACCACCAGGGTGTGGGGGCGGAGCAGGTTGGCGGGAACAGGGGAGGCTTCTGGCTCGGCGGGGCTGAGGCCAACGGCAGTAGCGTTGACCAGCAGATCGTAGGGTTCAGCCTCCAGTTCGCCTATGGCGGCAAGGGCTACCGCTCGCACTGTGGGCAGCCTGGCCCGCAACGCATCAGCCAGCGACTCGGCGTGGGCGAGCGTGCGATTGAGGATCGTCAGGCTGGCGACCCCGGCCCCGACCAGGGTGTGGGCCACCGAGTGTGCCGCGCCGCCTGCCCCCAGCAACCAGACGTGCTTACCCGCAGGATTACACCCGCCGTCCTCGCGCAGGGAGCGCAGAAAGCCCGCCGCATCGCTATTGTGGCCGACTAGCTGACCATTGTGGTTGACGATCACGTTGACCGCACCAATCTCTGCCGCCTCCTCATCAAGGCGGTCGAGCAGGGGGATGACCTGCTGCTTATAGGGGACGGTCACGTTCGCGCCGAGGTAGTCGGGCCAGCGCAAGTCCAGTACCCGCGCCACCAACTCCTCCGCCGCCGTCTCCCACAGTCCATACTGGCAGGCCAGGTGCAGGTGGTCGAAGGCGGCCTGCTGCATCAGCGGTGACAGGCTGTGGCCGACCGGGTAGCCGATCAGCCCCACCTTGCGCCCCTCAGCCGCTCTAGCCATTATGCCACCTTCTTCCACCATCCCTATCAGGACGTTGCCCCTACTGGTTGCAGGTGCTGTACTTGGCTACCTTCTTCAGATGTTCGGCATATGTCTTGGAGAAGTCATGTCTCCCATCACCATCACAGGTAGCAACAAAGAACTGGTCTTCGCTAGCAAGCGGGTTGGCTGCCGCCTTGAGGCTAGCTAGCCCTGGGTTGGCAATCGGGCCAGGCGGTAGCCCCTTGACTGCGTAGGTATTGTAGCCACCCATGTCGCCCTGGTCGCCCAGTGGCCCCTTCGCCGCGAGGTCGGCAATCTTCGGCCACCAGGCACTGGGGCTACCCTGCGCGTATTGCACGGTCGGGTCAGCGGCCAGCAGGTGATCTGCGCTCTTGATCAGGCGGTTCCAGTAGACGGCGGCAATGTGCGGGCGTTCGTCTTCCACCTGCGCCTCACGCTCGACGATGCTGGCGATCACCAGTGTATCGTAGAGGCTGTGACCGTTCTTCTGGGTGTCGGTGAGAATGTTGCCCTCGGTCAGCTTGCTGTCCATCGTTGCCAGCATCTTCTTGAGGATAGTTTGCTCCATGTTCTGCTGGTCGGCAGTTGGGGTAGGGGTAACCTGCTTGCCGTCCAGTTCGATGGTGCTGGTTGGCTGCACCGATATGTCGTACTTGGCGGGGAAAAGGAAGCCTTCAAGGCTGTTATTGGCGGTAAAGTTGCCCTTGTTGTCGCGGATGCCGCGCCCAGCCAGCCAAAGGTAGCCGTAATCGTCCTGACTGGCGTTCTTTGCCAGGGCAGTAAAGCGCGACTCGTCGGTGATCAGGCCAGCCTTCTTCAGCGTGGCGGCGATCTCCTCGATCCGCTCGCCCTCGCGCACCAGGAACGACTTCTGGGCGAAGGGAGGGGCTGTGCTGATCACAGTCAGTATTTTGTCGTAGCCCATGCTCGGCTTAAGCTGGTAGGTGCCAGCCTTGATCGCCCCAGCCTTGCCGCCAAAGCGGGCGACATTCTCCATCCACCAGGCCGAACGGATCAGCTTCTGATCCTCAAGCCGCTGGGACACCGGCTTGAGCGTATCCCCCTCCTGCACGGTGAAGGCAACGAGGGAAGCATTAGGGTCGGTGCTGACTGGCTGGCCGAAGTCGAAGGCACTGTAGATCAGGATCGCCACCCCCGCGACGGCGGCAATCATCGCCCCACCAATCAGGATTTGCACGAGGCGGCCCAAATAACGCAAAATCATGCTTGCCAGGTACTCCGTTTCTATTCTCTACTGCTCAAAGGCCAGCCTATTGTATCAGTTTTGCAGCGGGCGCGTCAAACGAGGGGTGGAACGGTCGCCGTTCAAGATTGCGGCGGCTAATCCACGCCGCTGCGGAGGGCATTGAAGATCACTACCACGTCAATCGCCTCTTGCAGGATCGCACCGACGGTAGGCGGGATGTAGCCGAAGGCAGCAACCACCATCAGCACGATGCTGGCCCCGATGCCAAAGAAGATGCCCTGGGTGCCAACCCGCACCATGCGCTGGCCGATCTCGATCACGTCGGCTACGCGGCCAACGTTGTCCACCGTCAGCACTATGTCTGCCGCGTCGGTGCTAATGCCCGCGCCGTGACCGCCGAGGGCCACCCCGACGGTAGCAGTCGCCAGGGCAGGTGCGTCGTTGATACCGTCCCCGACCATCATCACCAACTTGTCCTGCCGCTTGAACTGCTCGATAGCCTGCACCTTCTGCTCTGGCAACAGTTGGGCCTTCACCTCGCTAACCCCCACCTGCGCTGCGATCAACAGGGCGGCACCCTCGCTGTCGCCAGTGAGCATTACGGTGTGCAGCACCCCCAGCCGCTCAAGCCGCTGCCGCAGGTTGCGGGCTTCAGGGCGCACCTGGTCGCTGAAGATAGCTGCCCCTGCCGCCTGCCCACCTTCGGCGATGATCGCCAGGATTTTCCCTTCGCTGCTCAACCGCTTGAGTTCGGCGCGATAGCTCTCACCGATGTCCACACCACTGGCCCGCAGATAGCTGTCCGAACCAACCGCATAGCGCACCCCGTCGATCAGCCCACTTACCCCCTTGCCAGCTACCTCTTGAAAGTCACGAACTGGTCGGGGCTTCAACCCAGCCAGGCGGGCTGCCTCTACCAGCGGGCGGGCAAGAATGTGAGAGGAGAATAGCTCGACCGAGGCGGCCAGGGCCAGCAACCGCTGCTCGTCACCAGCCTTTGCGCTAACCATCTGCTCGAAGCTGGGCTTGCCAATGGTCAGGGTGCCAGTCTTGTCGAAGATCACCGTCTTGATGCTACCCGCCTGCTCGATGCTCGCCCCCGACTTGACGATGATATTCAGCCGCGCCGCCCTGTTGATCGCCGACAGTACTGCAAGCGGGGTGGCGATAATTAGCGGGCAAGGGGTGGCAACGGTGAGGACGGATAGGACGCGCACCCAATCTACCTGCCCGTCGCGGATGGTGAGGACGAGAACCAGGGCGCAGATTAGCAGGGTGATCACGGTGAAGCCAGGGGCGTAGCGGTCGGCTAGACGGCTGATCGGGGCTTTCTCCTCCTGGGCCTGCTGCACCATGTGGACGATCAGTTCGTACTTGCTCTCGTGCGACCGCTTGGTGGCGCGCATCTGCATCGCCCCGCTCAGGTTGATTGTGCCGCTGAACAGTTCGTCGCCGGGGTGCTTGTCCAGCGGCACTGGCTCTCCAGTCAGGGCCGACTCGTCCACCGCGCCCGTCCCCTCCATCACCACGCCGTCCACTGGCACGATGTCGCCAGGGCGGATCAGCAGGATGTCGCGTACCTGCACCTCCTTGACTGGCACATCCACGAAGTCATCACCCGCCTTGCGGTGGGCGACAGCGGGGGCGCGCTTGAGCAGGTTCTCCAGGCTGCGGCTGGCGCGATGCAGGCCGTAATCCTCCAACGCGCCCCCCCCGGACTGCATGAGGACGATGATCGCCCCCGCCTCAAACTGGCCGAGGGCGACCGAGCCGACGATAGCCAGGGCTGCAATCACATCGGCGTAGAGGTGGCCCTCAGCCAACTCCTTCAGCGTCCCCCAAACCAGCGGGATGCCACCAACGATGGTGACCAGGGCGAAAATCCAGTGGGAGGGGTGCTGACCGTAGAACTCAGCGGTGAGCGGCAGGGTGAGTAGGCCAAGCGCAATACCGATCACAGCGAAGGTGACGAGCGGGTAGGTGCGGGCCAGGCCCAACATCCCCGCCCTTCGCTGTTGCGCCAGCACGGTGCGGGCCGTCTCTTGGCTGGCGGGTCGTTCGCCCAGGCCAGATTGGTCAAGCTGCTGCGGGTCTCTAACATCCATTGATCCTCTAATCCTCCTTTGTACAGCCTTTTTGCACAAACCATTCTTTGCCGTCAGTGTACCAAAAACAGCCGCAGTTAACAAACCGAGATGCTACCCTAGCTTTTCAGCGTTGTAGTAGCTACAGCCAGCGAATGGGCAACCGCTAAAACGGTCGCGGATCGGCCTGTACCCACGCGGCGGGGGCGATGTGGTAGAATAGGGGGTAGGCTAACCAACCCATCTAGGCCACCTTACAGGACAGAGCTACTTGACCGCACGCCGCCAACGCTTCGCCGCCATGATCGGGATATGCACTTTGCTGCTCGTTGCGGGTGGCACTTTCTTGCTCCTGCACCAGGCGGCAGTCAGCGACCCCCGCACCCTCTACCTGCGCGACCTGCCCCGACTGGACAGCAGCAGTCGCCTCTATCAGGTCTCCAGCCGCGACCCCAATGGCTGGAACAAGGATCGCGGCCAGTTCCTCTACCAGGAGGCGGGCAGTTATATGATCCTCGATGTGTATGGCAGCGGGGCTATCGAACGCATCTGGATGACCGCCGACGACATCGCCAACGTCGGCAACATCCAGCTATTCTTCGACGAGGCGATCACGCCAACGGTTGACCTGCCAGCTAGCGACTTCTTCGCCGGTCGCACTGCCCCCTTTCTCGCACCCCTGGTTGGCGGGCCAGAGCTAGCCAGCGGCGGCCACTACAGCTACCTGCGCCTCCCCTTCGCCCACCGGGTGCGGGTCGCCACTACCAAACTACCCTGGTACTACAACATTGAGTATAGCCTGAGCAGCAAGCCAGTTGCTGTCAGCTTCAACGGCCAGAGCGCAGACCCTAGCCAGCAACTCTGGCAGCAGGTAGCCAGCGGTACCTTGCCGATCCCTTTCGGCGGGGGCAAGGCTGCGGACGGTAGCAGCCTGCATAGTGGCACTCTCACTCTCGCGGGCGGCACAGAGCGCACGCTTGGCAGCTTCGAGGGGCCAGCGGCGATTACTGCGCTCAAGTTGCAATGGCAAGCAGACCTCAAACCTCCTGAGCTAAACAACCTGCGGCTGAAGATTTATTGGGATGGGGAGGGAGAGGCGGCGGTGGATGCGCCCCTAGGCTTCTTCTTTGGCAGCGGCATGGGCGAGTACGAGGTGCGCGCGCTACCCGTCGGGCTGGACAGCGGACGGCATCTGGGCTACAGCTACTTCCCAATGCCCTTCGCCCGCCACGCCCGTTTGACGCTGGTCAACGATGGGGCGCAGGCTGCTCGCCTCAACTACGAGGTAGAGAGCAGCGATAGCCTCTACCAGCAGGGCGAGATCGCCAGTCTCGGCTACTTCTACGCGCACTACAACTCGGCCAGCCCGCCGAGGCGCAAGCTCGACTACCCACTCTTGCAGGCGACGGGCAGCGGTAAGTACGTCGGCACCACGCTGGTGATTAGCGGCCCCGTCTACCTGCAAGAGGGCAATGAGCGGGTGGACGTTGATGGCAGCCAGACTTCGCAGTTGACTGGCACTGGCACAGAGGACTACTTCAACGCGGCATGGGGCTTCCAGCGCGGCAACTTCAGCCTGCCCAGCAGCGGCAATCCTGCTGGCAAGTTCGGCGGTGCGGTGGCGGCCTATCGCTTCTACCTGGCCGACCCCCTGCCCTGGGGTCGCAGCCTCAGCTTTGGCTTTGGTCACGGTGGCCTGGGCCGCAACTACCCCTACGATAACGATACCTACAGTTACAGCAGCCTCGCCTACAGCTACCAGCGGGCCACCGCCAGTCTGTCGCAGACCGACGAAATCAGCTTTGGCAAGTTGGGCAACGCCGCCGCCCACGCCTACACCAACACTGGGCAGGTGTGGAGCGGCACGGGGGTAGGCTACTATGAGCGCACCGAGGAGAAGGTGGCGGACGCGGGGCAGGCGATCACCGCTACTGGCGCGCTTACCTTCAGCCTTGCGGTTGACCCGGCCAACAGGGGCGTGCTGCTGCGGCGACGACTCGACTACCAGACTGGCTTCCAGCGCGGGCGGGTTAGCATAGATGGACAGGCGGCAGGCGTGTGGTACTCACCAGGCAATAATACCTTCCGCTCCTGGCGCGACGAGGAGTTTGTGCTGCCCGCCAGCCTGACCCAGGGCAAGAGCCAGCTAACCATCCGCGTTGACGTAGAGCGCGACCACTACCTGCCCGCCACCGCCGCCGCCTGGAACGAGTTCCACTACTGGGTCTACAGCATGAAGTAGGCAGCGTAACTGCGCTCCGCTGCTACCCTCTCTTGAAGCACTTTGGCAACAAAGGAGGGGTAGGCTGGCCCTGTACGCCACACAACCTACTGCAACTTCAGCAAGTCCACCAGTTCCTTGACCGCCGCCGCCGACTTGTGCAGGGCTGCCGTCTCATCCGCAGTCAGCTTGAACTCCATGATCTGCTCTACGCCACCCGCGCCCAGCTTGATCGGCACGCCGACGAACAGGCCATTGATGCCGTACTCACCCTCTAGCAGGGCGGCGCAGGGGAGGATGCGCTTCTCGTCCAGCATGATCGCGTCAACCATCTCCACCACGCTGGCGGCGGGGGCGTAGAAGGCCGAGCCGGTCTTCAGGTAGCCGACGATCTCCGCTCCACCGTTGGCAGTGCGCTTGACCAGAGCCTCCACCTTGTCTGCTGGCAGCAACTCCGTGATTGGCACACCTGCCACCGTCGAGTAGCGGGCCAGCGGCACCATCGTGTCACCGTGACCGCCCATCACAAAGGCGTGGACATCCTTGGGCGACACGCCGAACTCCATGGCGATGAAGGTGCGGAAGCGGGCCGAGTCGAGTACGCCCGCCATGCCAACCACCCGGTGCTTGGGGAACTTGCTCACATGGTAGGCCACCTGGCTCATTGCGTCGAGTGGGTTGGAGACGACGATGATGATCGCGTCGGGCGAGTGCTGGGCCACCTGCTCTGTCACGCTGCGAACAATGCCAGCGTTGGTATTGAGCAGGTCGTCACGGCTCATGCCCGGCTTGCGGGCGATGCCGCTGGTGATCACCACCACCTCACTACCCGCCGTCCCCTCATAGCCAGTGGAGCCAGTCAAGCGGGTGGAGTAGTAGTCGGGCGGGCCAGCCTGCATCATGTCCAGAGCCTTGCCCTGGGCCAACCCCTCAACCACATCCACGAGGGCGACATCGGCGTAGTTGCGGCGGGCCAGTTCGAGCGCGGTGCTGCCGCCGACATTGCCTGCGCCAACCACAGTTATCTTTCTTCTCATCTTCATCCTCTCTGGTGTTGCTGCGGCACAAACCGATCATCGTCCGTGCCAGCAGATTGTAGCACAGTGGACAAAAGAGCGTCAACCAGGCGCGGAGAGGTGAGATAGACCAGGGTCAGGGGTGACGTTCCTTCAGGCCCGCGACCAGAGCCACCCAGTCGCCCTCCTGCCGCCGCTCGTAGTGGTGGAAGCCAGCAGCGGCGAGGGCAATTGCCACTTCGTCGGCCCGCTCCGCAATGATACCGCTAGCGATCAACAGGCCGTCTGGCTTCAGTGCAGCAGCGAGGGACGCAGCGACTTCGATGATCACGCGGGCGATGATATTGGCTACGATCAGGTCGAAGCTCTCGCCCTTCACGTTCTCAATCGTGCCGGGAGCAGCAGTGATCAGCGGCGCAACGGCGGGGTTGAGGGCCATGTTCTCGCGGGTGGCCCGCACTGCCACGTCGTCAATATCCACCGCCAGCACTGCACCTGCGCCCAGGCGGGCTGCCCCAATAGCCAGCACTCCGCTGCCAGTGCCGAGGTCTAGCACGCGCATTCCCCCACGCACGTAATCCTCAAGGGCAGCCAGGCAGAGGCGGGTAGTCTGGTGCAAGCCAGTGCCGAACGCGCTGCCGGGATCAAGGACGATTACGTGGTCACCAGGCTCGCTGCTGTGTTCGCGCCAGGAGGGTTGGATCACCATGTGCTGACCGATGCGTAGCACGTGGAAGTGTTCCTTCCAGGCGTTGTTCCAGTCCTCCTCCTCCTTCACTTCCACCTTCAGTGGGCTGACGTAGCGAATCTGGCCGAGGTGCCAGAGGTTGCTCTCCATCGCCACCCGCGCCTGCTCAGCCTTCGGGTCGGCTGGCACCCAGGTACGGATCGTCACCGGCTTGCTCAGGTCGATCTCGTACTTATCCTCGTCCACATGGGGCAGGATCGGCTCCTCAATAGCTACCCCCTGGTTCCAGCCGTAGCGGGTGAACAACTCGCTGATCGCCTCCACCGCCTCACGGTCGGCTTCAACACTGAACTCTAGCCACTGGGTCATCCGTTTCTCCTTATAGGCAAACAAAAGGGGTGGGGCTTGCAGCACACAAAGCCCTCCCCCTCATTCTACCCGATCTCGCACCTTGCTAGAGGCACTCAAGGCTGCCGCCCGCCAGCCGCCAGCGATCCAGGCGGTTGAGCAAGAAGGGCACCTTGCCGATCAGGTATGCTTTGCGCGGCTTGTTGACGAAAGCACGGCGGGAGAAGACATTGTAGCCGTTGCTCTCGATGCTGTTCAGGATGCGGCTGTAGAGCAGGGCGGAGGCAAGGATAGCGGGGCGGGCCGACTTGTCAAGCATGGCAATGCCACGCTGGGCCGAGCGGTAGTAGGTGCGGGCGCGGGCGATCTCAAAGTCCAGCAGGGCAGTGAAGTTCTCGTCGATCACCCCAGCCCGCAACCGCTCCTCGTCATAGCCGAAACGGGCGATATCCTCCTGCGGCAGGTAGATGCGGCCCATCCGTGCGTCCTCACCCACATCGCGCAGGATGTTGGTCAGTTGCATGGCAATGCCAAGCTCAATCGCATAGTCCACTGTCTGCTCACCGCCCTCATAGCCCAGCACTGGGAGCAGCAGCAGTCCGACCACCGAGGCGACCCGGTAGCAGTAGAGGCGCAAGTCGTCCCAGGTTTCGTAGCGCGACCGCTCCAAATCCATGCGCACCCCAGCGATCAGTTCCTGTGGTATCTTCAGTGGGATGCTATAGCTGTCGGCCACGTGCTGATAGACGAGCGCGACGGGGTGGCGCGGGCTGTGGTTGACCAACTGCTCCTCCCAGTCGTCGAGCAGGCCAGCGGGGTGTTCGCGGTGCAGGGGGTTGTCCACCAGGTCGTCAGTGTAGCGACAGAAGGCGTAGATCGACCAGATCGCGTCCCGCTTGGCGGTGGGCAACAGCAGTGAGGAGAGGTAGAAGGTGCGGGCGTGCCGCTTGATGAAGGCACGGCAGTAAACCTGGGCGGCGGTCAGGTCATTGAGCAGGAAGCGTTCGTCAGCCTCCCTGTTGGTTGAGCCGTCAGTCTGGCTATCCTGCAAGAACTTACGTGGATCCCAATTCGCACACATATAACCTCTTTCCACCAACTCGTCCGCCCCGACCAGCAAGCCCCACCAACGCAGGCAGCTCTTTGCGAGCGGCAGTTGACACTTACTACAAACAAGGGTAGGCCAATAGAGGAGCTTGAGGTGGCGAACTGTGCCAGCCCCACATTCCTGTTCCTGCTATAGTAGCATCTATAACCCCTGTTTGTCAAGTGGCAGTGTATATACAACAAGGCCGCGCAAGAGACAACAAAACCCGCATAAGCGGGTTCTTGCTGCGCTTATGTGGTTGCTTGCCTAGTAGCTGATTGCGTTACCCAGCTTGGTCAGGGCCGAGGCCAGGCTCTTGAGCTTGGTGGCGGTGCCAGCATCGAAGTTTCCAGTGGTTTGCCCAGCCTGAGCTGCGTCGCCGGTCTGCTGGCCGAGTTGCAGAAGCAGCTTGCCGATCTCGCGGCCATCCAGCTTGCCGCTAGTCAGGGTAGCCTTCAATTGGCCGAGGCTGTCACCAATTTTGGTTAGCTCTGGACGGCCCGCCTGCTGCAACTTTTGCTGCCACTTCTCGATGCTACCCAATGCATTAGCGGGATTGATCGTACCCAGGTCAGCACTTAGAGTCTCAATTGCACCGTCAAGCTCGTTGCTGAGGTTGTCATCTGCCATCTTCTTCTCCTCTCAAATAGCGGGTTCAGGGTGGCTGCGCTGCCAGACGGCCTCGCGAGCCAGATTGTAGTCTTAAAGGAGTAAAGCACGGGGCGTGCCAGCCCACGAAACAGACAGCAGCATCAAACCGGGGGTGGGGTGGTTCAGCGGCTCTTGCCCGCCAGGTAGATGTAAGCACGCTCCAAGTAGTCAGCCCCATTCGCTGCCTCACCACGTCCAACCAGGGCCTGACCGTACTGGAAGTAGGCGCGAGCGAGAGCAGCGGGCTGTTGGGCAGCCTCAAGCTGGCCGAGCGCAGCCTGGTACTGTTGGTCAGACTCCACGTGTTCGCCGCGCAGGTGGTGCAGTTGAGCGCGGCTCAATTGGGCCAGCGCGATCAAGGTCGGGTTGGCGGTGGCCGCTGCCTGCGTCTCCGCCTGGGTGACCATACTAGCTGCCTGCTCAAGTTCGCCGCGCTTCAGGTAGTGGCTTGCCAGGCCGTTGCTGACAACTGCCAGCGTAGCTGGGTCAGCGGCCAAGTTTGCATCAGCCAAAGCCTGCTCATAACTGGCCGCCGCTTGCTCGGGCTGCTCCTTGCTGCTGAAGATCGCAGCAAAGGTGATCGCTGCCGCTGCACTGCGGCCCAGGTCGCTAGCCCAACGGCGCAGGCTGGCTGCTTCGTAGCTGAGGCGAGTGGCGGCTTCAAGGTCGCTGGCTCCGCGTGCGCTCTGCGCCTGCTGCCAGAGAGCCGCCGCCAGCAGGGTCGGGTTGCTCACCTGGGCGTGTAGGCTGATAGCTCTGGCGTGTAGAGCCAGGGCAGCGTCTTGCCGCCCACTGCCTGCATATTCGTTAGCGAGTGCCGCAATGATCGCCAATTCCTGAGCTGGGTCGTCGCAGACTTCGCCCAGAGCTAGTTTGAACTGTTCGACCGCCGCGAAGCCTTTGTGCTGCTGCTGACTAATACTGCCCAGCAGGTAGTTCAGGCGGCAACGGAGCGGATTGTCTTCGGCCAGCAGGTCAAGGGCGCGAGCAAGCTGCTGCTCGGCCTGCTCGAATTGAGCGCGTTGCAGGGCCAGTTCACCCAGCAGAGTCAGGGCGGTAATCTGCTCGTTGCCGCTCAACTGCTCGGCATCCAGGCCATCAAGGGCTGCTGCTGCGCCGGTTGGGTCACCCCCAGCCAGGTAGTAAGAGGCAGCAGCAAAGCTGACCCGCCGCAACTCGACCTCATCGCTCATCCCTTCGTCCAAGAAGTAAGAGACGGGATAGCCGAGCCGCGTGGCAATTAGCTGCAATGACCCAACCGAGGGGCGGATTTTGCCGAGTTCAACTGCCGAAACGTAACTCTTGCTGAAGGTCGTAGCCGCCAGGTCGTCCTGCGTGAGCCTGCGCTCCTTGCGGGCATCACGTACCTTTTGGCCCAGGCTGGTTGTTGGTTTACCTGTCACTTTTCGTTTCCTTTGCCAGTGATATGCTTCCTGCCACAGCATGGGGGCGGCTTCTAGCCACACGCGGCACTAATGCCTGCTGCACTTGCTTCTAAACTATTTAGCCAAAGTGGTGGGAATGGAGAAGCTATGTAGCAACGACCCAGGCTTGTCGGCGAAAAGGTTGCACAGTTTGCTTGCACTACAGAGTTGTATACGGCACACAATAGTATACCACCACTGCTCAGCGAAGTCAATTTTGTAAACTCAGCCAGGCTTTGGCCTAGTCGCTGTCAGCGGCGTAGAGTGCGCTCAAGCGCGGAATGATCTGCTGCCAGTCATACTGCAAGGCAAGCTGGCGGGCAGCGGTGGCGTAGCGGTCGCGCTCCCCTGGGTCGTTGAGCAGACGCAGGGCAGTGGCCGCAAAGTCTGCTGCACTATCGGCCACCGCCACATCCAGGCCAGGACTGACCGCTATTCCCTCAGCTCCCAGCGTGGTAGAGAGGATGCACTTACCCATCGCCAGAGCTTGCAGCAACTTGAGCCGTGAGCCGCCGCCGATCCGCATTGGCACCACGAACAAGCTGGCCGCTGCGATATAGGGCTGTACTGCTGCCACTTCGCCAACCAGCACTACGCCGGGGATCGCTGCCAGAGCCTGCACCGTAGCATTCGCCTTTGCCCCCACGATGTAGCAGCGGGCGGCAGGGCTAGCGGCATAGATGGTAGGCCAGACGAGGCGACAAAACCAGTCTAGCGCGTCCACGTTTGGCCGATAGTCCAACACCCCAGTGAAGACCATGCTTACGGCAGCCCAGCTCTCTGGTAGCGTTGGCTGGGCAGCGGGGGCGTACTCCGCAGTATCCACGCCGTTAGCTATCACCACGATCTTGCTGGCTGCTTGCGGTTCCAGGCTGGTGAGGGCGACTGCATCTACGGCAGAGACAGCCAGCACACGGCGGGCGCGTCCCAGTATCATGCGCTCGTACTGGCGCAGACGGCGGGCCTGCACCCACGAGTAGGCGGCTTTCGGCCAGCGGCGCAGGCTGCCCATGTCGGTGCTGGCGGCTCGCTGCTGGATCACGAACTCAGCATTGTGTGCATCAAAGTAGAATGGCTGGCGCAGGTTGAGGGCGTAGGGAGCCATCTCCACCCCCTCCACTTGTATGTAATCTACCTCGGCCAACATGGTTTGCAGGCGGGCAGCGTAGGTGGGCGAAACCAGGCGGCCAGCCAGGTCGGGCTTAGCGGCCAGCAGCGTCCACAGCCGGGTAGTGAGCGAACGCGAGGGTGGCAGCGGCACCAGTTCCAGGCGACGACAGAGGGTGGTTAGGGGGTTCTGCTGGATCGTGGCGATCTGCTCTGGACTGGCAAAGCTCAGCAAGTCAACGCTAAAGCCTGCCTCGACCAGCCCGCGCAGGAGATAGTAGTTTCGCAGAGCCGACCCCTGCCTGGGGGGATAGGGCAGTTGGGGGGTGAGGAACAACAACCTCATAGCCGCCAGCCCAACCGGGCCAGCAGGTGTGGCCCGATCACCAGCAGGCCGACCACGACCGCCCCCACTGCCGCCAGCAGCACAGCCGCTGCCGCCACGTCCTTAGCCACCTTCGCCAGAGGGTGATACTCCTGTGTCACCATGTCTACCACAGCCTCGACCACGGTGTTGATCATCTCGCCAGCCAGCACCACCACGATCATCACCGCGATCATTGCCCACTCTAGCCAGCCGAGACCAGCAAACAGGCCGAGCGCAACCGCCACCGCTGTTACTGCCAGGTGGATGCGGAAGTTGCGCTGGGTCTGTACCACATAGCATAGCCCCTGCCAAGCGTAACCGAAGCTGCGCCAGAGCGTAGCACTGCGGGCCACCGGGCCTGCGCTCTCGTCAGCAGGCGGGTGCAGCTTGCTCATCGTGCAGCCTCGGCGGCCAGGAAGGCGGCCAGGTGGCGATCCTCGTGGCGGTGCATCAGGCGATAGCTCTCCTCGGCGTGGTCGTCGTAGCCCAGCAGATGTAGCGTCCCGTGTATCACCAACTCGGTCAACTCTTGCAGCGGCGTGTGGCCGTAGTCGGCGGCCTGCTGCGCGGCGGTCTCGTAGGAGGCGATAATATCGCCCAGGTAAGGGGTCTCCCCCTCGGCCAGCATAGCTTCTGCCGCCGGTAGCAGGAAGCGGCCAGCCACTTGCTGCTCGACCAGTGCTGGCGCAACTTGGGCATCCTCGTGCTGCCAGTAAGCGGGTTCACTGCCAGCCTCCCGCTCAACCTCCCCTTCATGCGGCGCAGGTTGCTGGCTGGCCGCACTCGCCACATCCTGCTCCTCCAGGCCGAAGGCGATCACGTCGGTAGGACGGTCGTGGCCCAGGTAGTCCCGATTGTACTGCTGGATCGTCGCGTCGTCCACCAGGCGCACGCTTACCTCTAGCGGCGGCGGCACCCCCTCGGCACGCAACACGAAGGCGACGGCGCGGGCGAAGTAATCCGCAGCGGCAACGGTGTAGGTAGCCTCTAGCTCGACGTTGATCGTATAGTCGTTCACTGGCTCACCGTTGCGGTAGGCTGACTGAGGGTAGTGGGCGCATTGATTACGAACTCTGCGTCAAAGTCGCTGATCTTGATCGTGGTGCTGTTGGGCAGACCGTTGCTGTCGCCGCTGATCCGTAGCTGGCGGATCAGCGGGCGGCTGTCCGCCGAGAGCCACAGTTCGACTGTGCCACCATTGAAGGTACTACCGGCTTTAGCGACCGTCGGTAGAACGGCAGCGTCAGCGGTCAGGTGCTTGCACTGCACGCCGTCAATCGCCGCCATCAGGGGGCTAGCGTCTTGCAGGCCTACCCCCGCCCGATTGATCTCGCTCTGTTGCAGACCCAGCCAGGCAGAGGTCAGCTTGTTGATCACCTCGCCGACACTCACCTGCTTCTGTTCCCAGGTCTGCCCATCGTCGGGGCTGATGTAGGTAGTGGGGCCGATACTGATCAGGCGCACAGTCAGGGTGGACGAAAAGGTAATCCGCAGGCTGGTTTTGCTGCCCGCTACGTCTACGTCACCGCTGAAGGAGCCGGTTCGCCCATCGCTGACCTCCACCCCCTCGGCCTCGATGCGGTAACTCTTTAGCTGGCGCATATTGGCGGCGGCCTGAACCAGCAGCGCAGCATTGCTAGCCGCTGGGGTCGGGGCGGGCGGCATGGGGGTCGGAGTAGGCGTGCTGTCGCAGGCGGTCAGCAGCAGGATGAGCAGGGCAAGCAAGGTCAGGCGGTTTGGGCGCAATGTAATCTCCTCTGGCAGGTGGCTACAGGTTACAGCCTATTTTAGCCAATCTGCCAGGGTAATTACAAGTCGGGGGTTGGGGATCGCTACTGGCACGTCGAAACGGCTGATGATGGAGCGGCTGCTGATGTGGATGTCCGCCTGGTAGAGATCGAGGGTGGTGCGGACGACCAGCGGACGGCTATCGGTGGTGATCCAAAGCTCTATCGTGCCGCTGACTACATGGGACAGAACCCCGTAAGCGTCTGCCAGCAGGTGGCGCGTGGGCTGACCGTTGATCGTCTCCTCGGCTGGCGTACCAGGGCGGGGGCTGCCGAGGCCGACCGCCAAGCGGTCAAGGTAGATATTGTCTTCGATGCGGGCCTGCTTTATGCTAGCCAGCACTTCGGGCGTATACCGCGTGGGCTGGTAAACTTCGCTGTCTATACTCTGGTAATACTGGTCGCTGATCACCATCGTGTGGCCAAGAGTCGACTCGTTGTTGCGGGTAGTAGTTATGACCGCCAACGAGCGATTGCCCACTACATCAACATCAGTCGTCTCGGTGACCGCCATTGCTACGGGCGCGCCTGACGGGTCGTAGGTGTAGAAGGTTTGCTGCTCATCATGGTAGCTCCGCACAGCCCGCTTGTTGCTGGCGGCCTGCTTGAGCAGATCGCTGATCGTGAGTTTACCAGTCTCGCCGCCGCCACTGTCACAGCCTACCAGCAGCAAAGCAGCCAGCGCGACCGCTAGCCAGCGACTCAGGTGTTTGTGCATCGTGTGCCTCCTCGACTGCTTAGTAGAGCAGGACACGTACCAAGCAACACCCCTACCCAGGGAAGGCGGTTAGCCGCAGCTAGAGCCGCTCGAAGACCGCCGCGATGCCCTGCCCACCGCCAATGCAGAGGGCCACTACGCCATAGCGCAGGTTGCGGCGGCGCAGTTCGTAGAGGATGCTCAGGGCCAGGCGTGCGCCGCTTGCGCCGAGCGGGTGGCCGAGGGCAATGCCGCCGCCGTTCACGTTGGTGCGCGCCCGATCCAGCCCCAGTTCGCGCTCCACGGCCAGGTATTGGGCCGCAAACGCCTCATTCACCTCGAACAGGTCGATCTGCTCCAGAGTCAGGCCCGCCCGCTGCAAAGCCTGCTGGATCGCTGGCACTGGGCCAATGCCCATAATATCGGGGTCAACCCCAGCCGTCCCCCAGGCCAGCAAGCGACCGAGCGGCTGCCTGCCCTCCTCCCGCGCAGCCGCCTCGTCAGCCACTACCAGAGCCGCCGCCCCGTCGTTGATGCCACTAGCATTGCCCGCCGTCACCGTGCCACCCGACTTGAAGCTGGGCTTCAACCTTGCCAGCTTCTCCAACGTGCTGTCAGCGCGGGGATGTTCATCCTGGGCAAACTCAGTCACGTTGCCCTTCTTGTCCTTGACTGAAACCGCTACGATCTCCTCAGCCAATCTCCCGCTCTGGATCGCAGCAACCGCCCGCTGCTGGCTGCTCAAGGCGAACTCGTCCTGCGCCTCGCGGGTAATCTCGTATTTGGCAGCCAGGTTCTCCGCCGTCATGCCCATCGCCAGCCCGTTGTAGCTGTCGGTCAGAGCCGACCAGAGGTAATCCTCCATGTTGGCCTGCCCCAGAGCGAAGCCAAAGCGTGCGCCGCGCACTACGTGGGGGGTCAGGCTCATGTTCTCGCTACCACCTGCTAGCACATAGCGAGCCTCCCCCAGCAGGATCGCGTGGGCCGCCTGCACTATCGCTTCCAGACCGCTACCACAGAGCCGATTGACGGTCAAGGCAGGAACCTGGCGCGGGATGCCTGCCAGCAAACCAACGTGGCGGGCAAGGTAGGCAGCGTCGTTGCTGGATTGTACCACACTGCCGATCACCACACTCTCGATCTCCTCCGCAGCCACCCCGCTGCGGCGCATGGCCTCCCGCGCGACGACCACCCCCAGATCGGTCGCGCTTACCTCACGCAACGCCCCGCCGTAGCTGCCGAACGCCGTGCGCGCCCCCTCAAGGATCACTACTTCACCCTGTCCTGCCATCGCCCTCGTCCTTTCTAATAGCCAGCATCATTGATTACCTTGCGGATACGATCCATGCTCTCTGTCTGCAACTGTGGAGCTTTGGCGACCCAGACTTCGTTCTTGTCAAGGTCGATGTAGGCAGTGAAGTACACATTGTCCTGCGCCTCCACCCCATCTAGTGGGATGATCAGTCGGTCGAAGCTACCAATATTGTAGTTACTATGGACAAAGCCTTTTGACTTGTAGCGCAGTTCGAGCGCGAGGTTCTTCTTGCGGATCGTCCCGTCCACCGTCACGTTGCTGGTACCTATTAGTGGGGAAGCCACGACCTTTGGCAACTGCTCGTGCGCCGTCTTAACGATCTGATCGAAGCCCTTGCCACCGGGCTTGATCACATACATCCTGCCATGATCGTAGACTATCGCCTCGCTTACTTCACCGCTGACTCCACCGATGAAGAAAAAAGGATCGCCAGCCCCCACTGCGACCGCGCCATAGACCACAAGCAGCCCGATCATGAGGATCGGTACAATCGCCTGCCAACAGCCAGCCGGTTTTTGCTCATCAAACATTCCTCCCCTCCTTCCCCTCTATTATACCAGCCCTGCCAAACTGCAGTTTGCTGGGCTGCTGTTGGGACTTGCAGAAGCTACCGCTAGCGGGTTTGCAAGTGGATAAGCCGCTAGAAGCCCGGTGGTCTACAGTTTGGGCCGAGCTAGCAAGCTACCAGCGCGATCTGCGCTATCCGTTGGCCCCAGCCACTGCCAGATGTTCTGCAATCCTGCCTAATTACCTGGACTGGCTTTATTGTCAACTGTCGTGAGAAGCTATATAATAGACGCAGAACAACCGTCGTTGTCAGCAAAGGGAGGGACAGCCGATGCGCGAAGCCGCGCTCTACCACCAGGATAAGGATCGCCTATTCTGCGAGTTGTGCGAGTATCGCTGCCGCATCGCTCCCGGCCACAGTGGGGCGTGCAGAGTGCGCGTCAACGAGGACGGCAAGCTCTACACCCTCAACTATGCCCAGGTTGCCACCGCCCAGTTGATCAGCGTCGAGCGCATCCCCTTCTATCACTTCTTTCCCGCCACCCGCAGCCTGGCAGTCGGCAGTTGGGGCGGCAATGGTCACAGCATCCACGGCTTTGCCGACCCAACCATCCCCGCAGAGCGGCTGGGTCGTGAGGTTGCTCCCGACAAGCTGGTAGATGTGGCGATCCAGCAGCGGGCGCGAGGCATCAGTTGGGTCTATAGCGAGCCGATCATCTGGTTTGAATACCTGCTGCCCTGCGTCAAGCTGGCGAAGTCGCGGGGTCTATTCACCTCAGTGCGAACCAACGGCTTCCTGACCGATGACCCACTCGATCAACTCGGCCACTACCTAGACGGTTGGCAGGTAGAGATATTGGGCCTCGATGACCACCTCTACCGCATCATGCGCCGCGCCCCTCGCTACCAGCAAATCCTGGCCGCGACCGAGCGGGCGCAGAAGCAGTGGAAGGTTCATGTAGAGGTCAGCACCCCCCTCTATGCCGGGGTCAACGACGACTCAGCTAACCTCAGCCAGATTGCGGAGTGGATAAGGATCGCGCTGGGCAAGCGCACCCCCTGGCAACTGCGGCTCGCCCCCGGTCGCGCGCTCGATGCGGATGGGCGCGATGCGCTAGAGCGGGCGAAGGAGATGGGGCAGGCGGCTGGCCTCGACTTTATCTATCTCGACACGGGCGACCCGAACGTGCCGATCAACACCCGCTGCCCCAACTGCCACACGCTGGTGATCAGCCGCCAGCCGAACGACGTGCGCGCCAACCTGACCCTCGGCCACTGCGGAGTCTGCGACTACGACATCAACATCCGCAACACGATCTTCAAGGCCGAAGTTACCGCCCGCTGACCCCTTGATAGTGGGAGGCAGCATATCTATGGTACTTCCTAACCGCCCGCAGCAGACAGAAGTACCACTTTATGGTCAAGCTGGAAGTGCTTGTTGCATTAGTAGCACCTATGGCTTATAATGTTGTAAGTCTCAAATGGCATAGCACGGTTGAGGCAGCGACAACAAGGCAAAGGCAAGTACGTAGCACAGTGGTCAGGCGGATTATCATATCCTTGAGGCATCTTTTATCTCCTCATCCCCGCCCTACTGCTCGCATATGTAAAAACCCCCTTGCTCAGAGCCGTTAGCCAGCCTTGCACTTGCTGTGGGCTAAGAGCGCGGCTCTTGCGCCGGGCTGGTGGAGAGTGGACGAGCAGGTGAGCCGAGCCGCATGGTGGCTGTCGGCCACCTTTGCTTACTTCACAACGAGGGGTTTCGGCGCGGACAAGGCGGGTACAGCAATGTTGATAAAGAAGATTGGCATACCTGATGCGGGCGGCAACGGCACCAGCCGCCGCGAGGAGGAGCAGTCAGGCAACGGCAACGGCAACGATACCGCTGTCGGAGTTGGGTTGGGGGCGGCGGCGGTCAACCGGACGAGCGATCATAGCGGCCAGACCAGCCAGCTTGACGCGATGCGTAACACGATCAGCGGGGTGACCACTCTTACTCGTGGCACAGTGCTGATGGATCGCTATGAGATTGAGCAGGTACGCGGCGTGGGCGGTATGAGTACCGTCTACCGCGCCCGCGATCTTCGCTTCGCCAACGTGCTGCGCTATACCGCGATCAAGGAGATGTTTGATACCACCACCGATCCCTCGGTGGGGCGTGTCCGCCTTGCCAACTTTGAGCGTGAGGCTAGCATCCTCGCTACCCTCAACCATACCTCGATCACCAAGATTTACGACTACTTCAGCCTCGAAGGCAAAGTCTACTTGGTGCTTGAGTATATTGACGGCAAAGACCTGGAGAGTATGCTCGACGACCGGGCCGGGCCGATGCCAGAGGATGAGGTGCTGCGCTGGTCGATCCAAATCTGCGATGTCCTCAACTATCTGCACGGCCACAAGCCTCAGCCCATCGTCTTCCGCGACATGAAGCCCAGCAACATCATGTTCGACAACAGTTCCAGCCGCATCATGCTGGTGGACTTCGGTATCGCCAAGGTGTTCCAGAGCGACAAGAAGGGAACGATGATCGGCACCGAAGGCTATTCGCCGCCTGAGCAGTACCGAGGTATCGCCGAGCCGAGGGGCGACATCTACGCCCTGGGCGCGACTATGCACCATTTGCTGACCAACAGCGACCCGCGCACTGAAACCCCGTTCACCTTCCACGAACGTCCGCCTCGCCGCCTCAACGCCCGCATCAGCCCTGCCACCGAAACCCTGATCATGAGGGCTTTGGAGTACGATGCCACCCGCCGCTGGGCCAACGCTGAGGAGATGCGGCAGGCTCTGCTAGCGATCCTAGCTACCCACTCGCCGAACGAAGCGGCTGCCCTCAATGGCGGGGTGGCGGTGGGCAGCAGCACGGCAGCCAGTCAGCCGCCGCAATCTCCTAGTCAGTCGCAGCAACCCACCCAACCGCAGGAGACTAGCGGCGTGTCCCTCAAGCCTGGCCCCTCGCGCATGGCGATCCCTGGCACTGCCTTCATGGACCCCAGCAACGCCCCCCACCTGATCGGTGATTCTACCGATATGCTGTGGGACTTTGCCAGCGAAGATGAGATTCGCTCCTCGCCCATCGTCTACAAGGGGGTCGTCTATATTGGCTCCTACGACTCTAACCTCTACGCCCTCAACGCCAAGTCGGGCGAGTTCCTTTGGAAGGCCGCGACCGAGAACGGTATCTCCTCCTCACCCTGCGCCAGCGAGAACATGGTGTTCGTCGGCTCCGAGGATCACATCCTCTACGCCTTTGACACGATCCGGGGGCGCAAGGTCTGGGAGTTCCGCACCAACGCGCCGATCCGCTCCTCGCCAAAGATCAACAACGGCCTGATCTACTTTGGCTCCGACGACCAGTTCATCTATTGCCTGGATGCCAAGACTGGGCGGCAGGTCTGGAAGTACCGCTGCTGGATGAGCGTGCGCTCGTCTGCCTCGTTTAGCCGCGGTAACATCTACATCGGTGCAAACGACAACCACCTCTACGCTCTGGACGCGACAACCGGGGCTTTGCGCTGGAAGTTCAACGCGGGGATGTCGATCATCTCCACCCCGGCGATCACTGATGGGCTGGCTATTTTCGGCGCGATGGACAACAACATCTATGCCGTCGACCTGGAGAGCAGCTACGCCGCCTGGAAGTTCCGCACCGACGGCTTCATCTTCTCCTCGCCAGCGGTGCAGGCTGGCCGGGTCTACGTCGGTGGGGTGGATGGCTTCCTCTACTGCGTAGACATGAAGTCGGGGCGGCTGGTCTGGAAGTACAAGACAGGCGGGCAGGTCACATCTTCGCCACGCGTCCACGATAATGCTGTCTACTTCGGCGCGTCCGACAAGATGGTATACTCACTGGCAACCCGCGACGGAGCTTTGCGCTGGCAGTTTCCCACCCTGGGGCCAGTACCGTCTTCGCCAACGATAGAAGATGGCATCGTCTATATCGGCAGCACCGACAACAAGCTATATGCGCTGGCGATCTAATCGCTGCCTACTACGAACAGGCGGGCCAAAGGTCTTATGAAAGCAAAGCTCAGGGTAGGAACAAGTGAACAGGTAAGCAACGGCTCTGCCAGCAACTACCTGGCTTACGCTGCCCTGCGCCACGTGGGGGGCAAGCAGGCGAACGAGGACAACGTATTCGCCCTCGCCAGCCAGTTGCCCAACCAGACCGGGGCGGACGGCGATCTCCCGTTTGGTCTGTTCATCGTTGCCGACGGGGTGAGCAGCAGCGGCAGTGGCGCGTTTGCCAGTGCCTACGCCACCAAGCGAGTGGCCGGACGGCTACTCGAACGCCTCTACCTGCCGATGCTCGGCGGCCATGAGGCGGGGGTAATGGGCGGCACTGTCGGCGACATCCTGGCCGAGGCGGTACGCGAGGCAAACACCGAACTGTTCGCTATGGCGGGCAACGGCAACAACCCGGCGACGACGCTGACCGTTGCCCTGGTGCTGGGCCGCCGCCTCTACGCCGCCCATGCTGGCGACTCGCGTATCTACCTGTTCGACAAGGCAGGTGAACTGACACAGGTTACAGCCGACCACTCGATGGTCGCCCGCCTGGTAGAGATGGGCCAGATGAGCGAGGCGGACGCGGCAAGTTCGCAGCAGCGCAGCAGCCTCTACCGCGCGGTCGGTATCTCCAGCGAGGTGGAAGTTGAGGTCTACAGCAACACGCTTGTTGATCAGCAACGGCTGCTGCTCTGCTCCGACGGACTGTGGAGCGCGGTGGAGGGGGAGGAGATCGCAGCCTACCTGCAAGCTCCCCCCGCCGAGGCTGCGGCTGCGCTGGTCGCTGCTGCCCTGGCCGCCCACGTAGAAGATAACGTCAGCACTATAGTGGTTGCGCTCGATTAGCACTGCACAGCAGAGCCTAAGCCACAACAGCCCAGAGCGGGCGGGAGAAGGGAGGCAGGGGATTTATGGACGAAACTAAAAGTAGCATGGCGGGTCGCGACAGGGTGTTGAACATGAGCCATATGTTTAGCACCAACGCCGTGCGCCCCACCGCCGACCGCCAGTTGCTCTATATGCTGGTGCAGGTCGCCCCCAACCAGGTCCAGGCCGTGACCAAAATCCCACTCAACATCTGCCTGGTGTTGGATCGCAGTTCCTCTATGCGTGGAGAGAAGATGGCCCGCGTCAAGGAGGCCGCCCGCTACATCGTAGATCAGCTATCGCCAACCGACACCTTCTCGGTGGTCAGCTTCAACGACCGTGCCTCGGTGGTTGTTCGCTCGCAGCGTGTACAGGCCCGTGACCAGATCAAGAACATGATCGACTCGATTGAGGCACGCGGTGGCACGGAGATGGCTTCAGGGATCAGTATGGGGCTGGACGAGATCAACTCAGCCTACGCACCTAACCTGATCAACTATATGCTGCTGCTAACCGATGGGCAGACTTATGGTGACGAGGATGAGTGCGTGCGCCTGGCTCGTCTCGCAGCAGAGAAGAAGATAGTGATCTCGCCCCTGGGCCTGGGCGACGAGTGGAACGAAGACTTGCTGGAGACAATAGCTGCCCGCACCGGTAGCAGTTCGGAGTATATAGACACGCCAGAGAAGATCAGCGCGGCCTTCAAGAACAAGGTGGAGGGCTTCCGCTCGATCTACGCCCGCAACGCCACTGTCGCTCTCTACCTGGAACAAGGGACGCAGTTGCAGAAGCTATATCGGGTGACACCGCTGATCAGCGAATTGAAGTTCAGCGAACCGAAGGCGGTGGCCCAGGTTCTTGGTCAGGCCGCCCTCGAAGCCGGAGCCGCCGAGGAAGTGCGGCTGGAACGCGAGCGTGACGAGCAGGCTGAGCGCGACCGCCAGATCGTCCTTGCCCGCCAACAGGCTGAGCAGACGGCGCAGGCGGCCAGCGACCCAGGGGCTAGCAACGCGCAGCGGGCTGGGCGCAGCCTCCTGGGGGTAAGGATCAGCAGCGTAGTCAACCAGCCAGAGGCGCAGCAAGCAGCCAACAATACAGGGGGCGACCTCCGCAATCTGTTCAACCAGCCGCTCCCTCCTGCCCTGCCGCGGGCAGTTAACGGCCCGACAGAGCAAGGCGAGCGGCCCACAATGATCGGCGAAGGGGAGGCCCGCGCAGGCAAGGAGCAAGAGCAGCAGCGGATGATAGTGCAGGAGCAGGAGCGTGATGTAGAGCGCAGCAACACCCTTGCCCTCCTCACCCCCAACCGCGAGGCTCTGCTCACCTCGATCAACCTGGGCCACCTGCGCGCCGACGAGGAGCAGTTCTTCCTTGCCGAAGTGCTGATCGCACCGCAAGCCCCAGGGCAGCGCAGGTTGGGCCGCCTCTGCCTGGTCTACGACCTACCGAGCATGGAGGGGGAGCCGCAGGCGGTGGCCGACGAAATGACCCTCACCTATAGCCTCGAAGTAAAGCCGCCCTACCCGGTCAGTGCGGTGATCAAGTCGGTGGTGGAGCGGCTGATCGCCTTCAAGTTGCAGGGCAGAGCGTGGCAGGACCTCAAAGCGGGAGATGTGCGCCAGGCGACAATGAAGCTGAAGATGGTCGCCACTCACCTACTCAACGCAGGCGATAAGGATTTGGCCGAGACAGTGCAGCGCGAGATCGAACACCTGGAAGGGTTTGGTCAGGCTTCACGCAGTGGCACCAAAAAGATCAAGTACGGCACTCGCGGCCTGGTCGCCAGTGCGGGTACCGCCAAGCTGTTCCAGGGTATGAAGCTGAACACCACCAACATCTCACGCTGAAACCGTGATCGGGGGCAAAAGAGGAAAAAGATGATCAAGTGTCCAACGTGCGCTACTGAATGGGTTGAAGGTACGCTGTACTGCGAGAACTGCGGCACCTACCTGGCTGCCGCCGCCGAGGTCGACTCGTCGGCAGCGGCCAACCCGCTGGCGATTAACCTGCCGTCCCTCACGACCAATGGTGCGCCAACTGATACCTTGCGCCCCAGCGAGGGGAGCGGTGGCGGCGGCGGCGGTGGTGGTGGTGAGAAGATAGGCACCCTACCGCTGCCTGCTGGCGGGCAAGGCGGCATCTCGCTACCCACCCGCGCCCGTCGCCTGCGCCTGCTGATCCTCAATACAGGCCGCCTGAGCAACTGGCTGCCCGACACAGAGATACAGATTGGCCGCAGCGACCGCGCCAATGGCATCTTCCCCCAGGTTGACCTCGACCCCGACGGCGGCTACGAAGCGGGCGTGTCGCGCAAGCACGCCCAGATCAGCCGTAACGACGACACCTACTACGTGATGGACCTTGGCTCGGTCAACGGTTCCTTCCTCAACAAGCAGCGGCTCCCCCCCCACACTGCCACTGCCCTCAAGGACGGTGACGAACTGCGCCTGGGCAACGTGGTGATGAAGGTGGTAATGGAGACGGTCAACTAGCAAGCAGCAGGAGAAAACCCGACTTGGCTATCACTATCATCCTCCACATCTCCAACGAAGACCCGATCCTGGCAGAGATCGAAGCCCTGCCAGAAGCCACCGACACTACGGTGACGATCCTCAACCCTCGACGCAAGGACGGCAAGGCTGTTGCCTACCTGGCGAACGGGGTGCGGAGCGTCACCTTCCCCTGGTGGCGGGTCAGCTTCCTTGAGGTGATGAGTAGCGACAGCGAGCAGCGCGAGATCATCGGCTTCTACCGCGAAAGCAAGTAGTCGGGTGGCGCAACCCCGCCGCATCGCTGCCTTTGTCTTGCTGCCTATCGGCGACACCCTGTTCTGCACCCCTGCCTTGCACGCCCTGCGCCTGGCTTACCCGCAGGCGACCATCCACGCCCTCGTCTTCCCCAACAACCGCGCAGTATTGGAGAGTAGTCCCGATCTGGATGGGCTGATCGGCTATCCCACCCGCCAAACCTGGGGGCAGTGGGGGTTGGGGCGGCTAGCGGGCCTCTACCGCTGGCTGCATCAGCAGAAGTACGATCTCGTGGTCGAGTTCTGCCCGGCCATTGGCTGGCTAACCCTGCTCACCACCCCTCGGCGGCGGGCCTGGGCGCACTACCCGCCTCTCTGGTGGCTGCTGCCCGACTCGCCCAGGGCGCAACTGTGGCGCAGCTTGCACGCCGTGCAAATCTTCAACCGCGCCCTTGAGCTAGACCTCGGCATTGCAGTGCCAGCAGAGAGCCGCCCACGCCTGCACCTGCGCCCAGCCGACCATGCGGCGGCGGCGCAACTACTGCACCGCTTGCAGATTGTGCCAGAACGCGAGTTGGTGATCACCATGCACCCAGGCGGCGAGGGGGTAAAGGGCCAGAAGCGGTGGCCCAGCCAACACTTCGCCGCCTTGGCCGACCTGTTGATCGAGCAGCATGGGGCGCGAGTGTTGCTGGTGGGTGGGGCGGAGGACAGTGGCATCGCAACGGCAGTGATCGGCCAAAGCCGCCTGCCCCGCCGCATCGTCAGCCGTCAACTGATCAGCCTGGTGGGGCAAGCCAAGCTATTGGAGAGCGCAGCGGTGCTGGAACGCAGCCGCCTGTTCATCGGCAACGACTCCGGCCCCCTGCACATGGCCGCCGCCCTCGGCACTAGCGTACTGGGCATCTACGGCCCGACCAGCCTGCACAACTACCGCCCCTATCTGCCAGAAGCAGAGCAGGGCCACACCTGGCAGGTGCTGACTCCTACCGACTACCAGCCGCAGGCCTTCTTCATCGCGGGCGTGCCGCTCTGGAAGCGGGCAATGGAGACCTCTGCTGGGATAGAGAGCATCAGCCCCGCAACTGCTCTCGCCGCCGCCGCGCAGTTGCTCGCCGCGGGGAGAGAGCGACTGCCTTAACACTTACTGCGCCCTAGCGTTTCACCCCGCCCGCTAGCTCCTCTGGTTGCAGCGGGCGGAAGGTGGTGGCTTGTAGAGGGAGGCTGAAGGCAAACTGGCTGCCCCGACCTACCTCGCTGTTCAGCCAAATGCGCCCGCCGTGCTGCTCTACGATCTGCTTACTGACATAGAGACCGAGGCCGAAACCGCTGATCTTGGTTGCGCCATTGCCTACGTTGCTGGCGCGATAGAAGCGTTGGAAAAGACGCTCCTGCTCCGCCGCTGGGATACCCAGTCCAGCATCGCTGACGGTGCAGACAACATCCTAACGCACCCGCCGCAGGCTAAGTGTCACCTTGCCGCCATCGGGCGAGTATTTGATCGCGTTACCCACCAGGTTGTACAGCACCCTCTCCATCCGGTTCGCATCCAGCATGGCGGTCAGTTCGCCTTCCCCACTGTCCACCTCCAACTGGTGGTTGGGCGATAGCGGTCGCAACTCGTCCAGCACGCGTTGGCAGAGGCGCACCAAATCGGTAGCAGTGCGTTGCAGGTTGTCGTTGCGGTCTAGCATACGGTTCACATCAAGCAACTCCTCCACCATACGCGCTAGCCTACCGCTCTGCTGGTCAATAGTATCAAGATGGCTAGTGATCTTGTCCCAGTCGTCGCGCTTGAGGGTCACAGTATTGCCCTCAGCGATCTGCCGCCGCAGCCGCCGCAAGACCATCTGACTGTAACCCTTAATCGAGGTAACGGGGGTGCGTAGCTCGTGGCGAGCAACCGAGAGCAGGTCATCACGGGCGCGGGTCGCTTCAACCAGCCGCACTGTCTCCACCAGGTAGCGGCGCGCGCGGTTGTTGATGTAGTAGAGCAGGCCAACCGCTAGCAAGCCAATTACCCCAAGGAAGATAATGCTGATCTCCAGTGCGACAATCCAACTGTCACGTTCAGCTAGCATCTGGGTACGCAGCTCAACCAGGTGGTTGCCGAGCGCGAGATTGCTAGCGCGGAAGTGGTCGAAAGCGGCCTTGCCTGCACCTGAAGACACTTCAGCCGCTGCCAGCTCTGCCTTGCCACTCTTGACTAGCTGCACGTCACGCTCGCCAAACTGCTCCTGCCAGGCACTAGCCGCGCTCTTAACCTGGGCGAGTAGGGTAGGAACCTGTCCGCCAACCACGAGAGCTTGCTGCTCAGCGGCCAGCCAGAGCTTTGCGAGGTCGCCCCGCCCTGCGTTGTATGGTTCGAGAAACTGCTCCTTGCTGGTCAGGATGTAGCCGCGCTGCCCTGTCTCCTGATCGCTCATCAGCGTGCTAACGTGGCTACTGCTATCGATCAGTGGACGTATCTTGGTGATCAGGTCGTCACCAATGCCAAGCGCACGAAACGAGATCAGGGTAGGGACGACACCAAGTAGCACAACGATCAGCACCAAGAACCCGACAGCAAGTCGGGTGCGGTCATCCTTGATCTGATATTGTGTGGTTGGACTGCTCTCTTGCTGCATCGCCTCCTACCTCAACGTCGGTTTTGTTTGCACCTTCTATAGCAAGAACCGTGCTTAGACGAAGGTTTGGGGCGAACAAAACAGCCACCTTATATTCAGCTACCGCCATTTCTACTGAGCCGCTCACCTGATCCACTCGCCAATGCATATCTGGAGGCTCGCCACTTGGTCAGCCGCACATAGGGCAGATGTGGAGGCCGTAGCTAGAGGAGTAGCGATCCCCTCCGCGCTGTGCGCTAGCTAATGTCCACCGCTGCAACGGTGCAGCGGGCAATGCAGACTAGCTTGCCGTCCTCGTCTCGTATCTCCACCTGCCAGACCTGCGTGCTAC
>JAYUUN010000085.1:0-32377 GCA_043754535.1 Chloroflexota bacterium
CAGGTCGGCGGCGATGCCCTCCTTGACGACCACTGGCTTGAGGCCATCGCCCTGGTAGTGGAGGCGGTAGTTAAACTGCAACTCGCTACCGATGTAGACCCCAGGTAGCCCCTTCGCGTTGGCCCGCATCTCTATTGCGTCCATGTCACTGACATTGCTGGCGATCTGGATTGGGCGGTCAATTGGTAGGGTGCGGCCAGCGATCAGCCGGGCGATGGTGGCCGCGTCGGGTTGGTTGTTGAGGATAGTCGCCAGTTCGGTGTAGAGCTTCTGGCGCGCTACCTGGTCGGCCTCCAGATCGTCACCCTTGCCCTTCGTCGGCAGTTCGGCGGGGATGATGTAGGCGATAGTAGCTGCGCCGGTCAGGTCGCTCAGCTGCCGCCAGACCCGCTCACTGCCATCAGCCAGCAGCAGAGGGGTCTGCGCACCACCAGCCCGCTCCTTGACTAGCTGGCGAGTGAGGGCCGCTTCCACCGCTTCCGAGAGGTCAGTCGCCAGCAGGACAGGATGGTAGGGGCGTTTGGGGTCGGCAGCCCCCACTATTTTGGCGATCTCTACCCCGCCGAGGCCGCTGCGCGCAAGGCTGACAGCGAGGCCGTCGTAGAAGGACTGGCGGGCTGCGGAGTCGGTCGGCAACCAGCAGGGCAGCAGATAGAGATCAGTAGTGCTGGGTAGGTCAGCATCGGTGACGGCGATTGCCTGCTCTGGCAGGTTGGCGACCAGTTGTAGGCCGTTGCGGTCGTAGACCACCCCCCGGCTGGGGTTGGTGTAGACATCGCGGCGGCGGTTGTTGACCGCTTGCGCCTTCCATTTAGCCGCATCTATGAACTGGACGTAGGCCAACTGCCCCGCTAGCACGATCACGCTGAGGACGAGGAAGATATGGAAGGGAGCAAGGTTTGGCGTTCTTCTCATCTTTTACTCCGTAAGGTAGTCAGTCACAGAGCGCGACAGGATAGCTGGATCGCTCATTGCCACTCCGAGGGCAGTTGGGGAGCTAGGCGGCGGCTCAACCAACCAATCAGGCTATAGAACAGCGGGGCGAGCAGGGTGTTGATCACTACGCTGGGCAACACCTGGCGTAGCAGGGCGGTGGTTGGGTTGCTGATCAGGAACGACAGGTTGACGAAGGCAAGCAGCAGCAGGCGGTAGAGCAGGGTGGCAAAGGCAGTAGTGGCTAGTGGCATGATTAGGTTCGCTTCAAAGATATTGTTCTGGCCGAGGCTAGCAGTAAGGGCGACCGCGATCAGGAGCAGACTGCTGACTCCTAGCAATCCCGTGCCACCTACCATCACTGTTGGTTGCAGGAAGTCGAGCAGGAGGCCACCCCCGAAGGCCCAGAGCAAACCTTCGCGCAGCCCACGCACTAGAGTGAGGGCGATCACCAGCACCAACACCAGGTCGGCCTTCAGCACCAACTGGTTGACGCTGATCTCCTGAGTTTGCAGCAGCCCTGCCCCGAACAGGCTGACAACGAGGATCAGGTAGAAGAAGCTACTGCGTACCAATATTGACCAGCACCGAGTTTAGCGTGTTGGTGTCTACCAATGGGTTGATCATCGCCTCCTGCTCCATGTTGATGTCCAACTGGCGCACCGTGATCACCTGGCCGAGCAGCAGCCCTTTCGGGAAGGTGCCACCAGTACCGCTAGTGATGATCAGGTCGCCCTTGCCGACGTAATCGCCCTGGCGCACATGGGTGAGCAGGAGAGTGCCGCCCTGCTGGGCGCGTCCCTCTAGCACGCCGTCTACGTTGGTGCGCTGCACCAGCACTCCCACTTTGCTGCTGGTGTCGGTCAGCAGCAGGATCACGGCACGGTGCGGCTCGACCGCCTGTACTTGGCCGATCATGAAGCCAGAGGGCGAGAGGATCGCCATGCCTACCTTGACCCCATCTGCCTCTCCCCGGTCAATAGTGATTGCCTGCTTGATGCCTACGGTGTCGTGACCCAACACCTGGGCAGGCAGGTTGAGCAGGTCGGGGCGCAGTTGCTTGAAGGCCAGCATCCGCCGCAACTCCTCGTTCTCACGGGCGTAGCGTTGGTTCTGCGCCTGCTCCGCCATCAACCCTTCGTTGACCTGTTTGAGTTCTGCGTTCTCGCTCTTGATCTTCTGCGCGTCAATCAGTGCGCCAAAGAAGCCGCTAACACTGCTACCCGCGTCGCTAACCGAGCGTTGCAAGGGGGCAAGTACACCTCTGACTGTAGCCTGCAAGCTGTCCAGCTTGCGCCCACTGCTGAGCAGGATCAGCAGCAGGCTGACCCCGACCAGCACTAGTAGCAGTACGACAGTGCGCCCGAAGCCGAGTGGCCGTTCGCCAGACGTTCTCATCGCGTGCGCTCTCTTTCTAGCTAACCAGCCTTCAAGGTTAGTAGGGCAGTGATCCCTGCGGGCTAGTTAGTCTTGATCCGCCTGGTCTGGCTGGTAGCATTAAGGATTTTGCGGTAGGAGGGCAGGTCTTCTACAATGCGGCCCGTCCCACGCACCACGCAACTGAGCGGGTCATCAGCGACGTGGACTGGCATACGGGTCTCCTGCTGCAAGCGGCGATCCATGCCTTTGAGCAACGCCCCACCGCCCGCCAGGGTGATGCCGTTCTCCATGATGTCGGCCACCAGTTCCGGTGGGGTCTCCTCCAACGACTGTTTGACCACTTCGATGATCGAGTTGATCGGCCCAGCCATTGCTTCACGCAACTCTACGCTGCTGACCTCTACCGACTTGGGCAGGCCAGTGAGCAGGTCGCGGCCTCGCAGGACGACCCGAATCTCCTCCTCCAGCGGTGCAGCAGAGCCAGCCGCGATCTTGGCGGCTTCGGCCATGCGCTCGCCGATCAGCAGGTTGTGTTCGCGGCGGGCGTACTGCATCACCGCTTCGTCAATCTCGTCGCCAGCGGTGCGAATCGAGTGGTTGATCACGATACCGCCGAGCGAGATAACCGCGACTTCGGTCGTGCCGCCGCCGATGTCCACCACCATGCTGCCGACCGACTCCTGCACGGGCAAGCCCGCGCCGATAGCGGCAGCCATTGGCTCCTCAATCGGGTAGGCCGCCCGTGCGCCAGCCTGGATCGCTGCGTCGTGGGCGGCGCGCTTCTCCACCTCGGTTACGCCGCTGGGGATGCCAACAACGACGGTGGGGGCGGAACTGAAGCCGCCGCGATGCACCTTCTTGATGAAGTATTCGAGCATCATCTGCACGATGTCGAAGTCGGCGATCACCCCATCCTTCATTGGGCGGATGGCGATGATATTGCCGGGGGTCTTGCCAACCATCGCCTTCGCCTCAGCCCCGACTGCGATGCGCTGGCGGGTCTTGCGGTCGATAGCGACCACGCTCGGTTCGGAGATAACCACCCCCTTGCCGCGCACGTGGACGAGTGTATTCGCGGTGCCGAGGTCAATGCCGAGGTCACGGCTGAAAACGCCGAGCATACCATCCCAGGGTCTTGCCAAAGTAGTGACTCCTCTATCCTCTAGTTGGTGGCTAGGGCCACGAGTACGGGGCTGATGGTTGGCAGCCTGGCGGACGATGACTACTGCGGGGTAGAGAGCGCGAGGCTGGGAAGACTTGAGCGCAGGGTGCATGGACGTAGCGATGATCTAGCGCGAGCGAGCAACGAGCGGCGGGCCAGTAACGAGGCCGGTATAGTACCCGGCGGGCGTGGCAAAGCCGGGGCAAGCAGCCCGCTTCCTGGGGTGATTATAGACGAGGGCGGGGGGATTGTCAAGCTGCTAGGTTTAAGGTCGCTGTTCTACGTTGACAGAGTGGATATAGTCGCTACAAAGCTTGCCACCCTCGCATCGAACATAGACGATCTGGTTCTGGTTTATAAGTTCGTGAAGCACCGTCGGACTTCCCCAGTATGGCCCGCCGTCTGGCTTAGACAGCAACCTGCGACTACCGGTTTGAAGATCGTAAGCCATAAACCCATAAGTTCTGTACAGACCGTAAGGTTGTGGAGTCGGATCCCAGTTTTGGGAACCCACCGTAATCCACATGATCTTGCCTGCCGTGAAGAATGGATCGTAATCATCACCATCGACCAGCGTCTTGCGCTCTGAGGTGCTGATCTGATAAAGGTAAATACCCTTAGCGATCTGCTGAGTTGGGTCACTGCCTGACCACACCACATAATCCCCACTGAGGTCGTAGCCAGAGGTGTTGTTGCTCACAAGCTGCTTCGTCTCGCCAGTGCTGATGCGGTGAAGGAACAAACCTTGCAGCGTAGCCTCGCCGAGCTTGCCAGTCAGAGACCACGTGGCGTAGTCCCCATCCACTTTGTAGTTGGCAAAGTTGAAGCCGTTCCGTCTAGCGATCAGCGTATCCTTGCTCTCGGTGGCTGGGCTGATCACGTGCAGACTGTACTCAGTGAAGGGGTCTTGGTCGTAGCTGTTGGCTTCGTTCCAGAGCAAGAGGCCATCCTTAACCTTGAAATCTACAATGCGGTTGGTCGTGCTTACCACTACACGCTCGTTGCGGCCATCAAGGTCGGTTGCGTAGATGCTATTGTTGAGGATGAAGTAGATTATGTCGCCGTCAACGGCAGGCTTGCTAATCACCCCACCTTCCAAATGCTTCACGGGGGTAATTACTTCCGCACGAATGTCGTATCGTAGCAAGTTGGTGTATGTGGGAGGATTAGGCCAGTAATTGGGTGAACGATCCACCCACACCATGTTTCTCCCATCCGTAGCTAGTCTGTCGTTACTCCAAAAAGTAAGTATAGCTTGTTCGTTTGTGAGCAAGTTATAGGTGGCAACCCCGTAGCCTGAGTTGTTGATACTCCAGAAGATGCTACTGCCTGCCCCAATAAGCTGATGTACACCACCCGAACTCAACTTAAAGCTAGCTACGGGGGTTGGATTGCTGTAACGCCTGTTGTAAGCGTACTGGCCTACTACTGCAATAGTAACGTAGTCGTCGCCTTCGAGCCTAGAATGATTCTCTAGAACTGCCCGCTCAAAGTACTGTACTGATTCAACAAGGTCTGGGTTAAGGCAGCAACCGTACCTCTTACCTGTAAATAGTAGATCACTACCAGGACCGCTGATGGGCTAGCCAAAAGCAGCCAAGCCGCCGTGCGTCTGCCAGTACTCAAGAAACTTACCACTCACTGCACAACCAGTTTCGGCAAACACAACGCCGCTAGAGCTACAGTTTTGTCCTCCTACCCGCCGCCCTCGAAGTAGCAGCGTACCCAACTGCGCCAGCAGCACATCATACGGCGGCTGGTTCTCCGGGTGCAACTCGAACTCGGCCCGCTCGAAGTATTGCACCGTGTAGGTGTTGCCATCAAGGAAGGAGACCTCTTGCATCTCCGGGCTGATCGGGTAGCCGAACTGCTCCAAGCCACCATGCTGCTGCCAATAGGCCAGGAACTTGCCGCGCACGGTGTGGCCGGTCTCGCTGAAGGTGCGTGACTCGCTCTGTCCCTGGACTGGCCTGCCATCGTAGCTGCCAGCCACCAGCACCATGATGCAGACCAACACTGCCAGCCACCTGCTCGTTCGCTTCATCGCTCCACCCTCTTTCGCTCTGCTTGCTGATGTAACGTACTCGCTGGGGCCAGGTTGCGCTGCTCAGATGCCCAGCTTGGCGCGGATGAAAGCCCGCACCTCGGTGGCCGCTTGATACGCTCGTTGAGCATCGTTCCTTGTCGCTCGGACAGCTTTTGCTCTTGGGTCAGGATAGCGAAACATTGATACCAGAGGATCGAGCAACACTATCTGGTTGGTAAGCATTTGGCAGGCGACATCCATAGCCTGGCACAGTGCGAGCAGACCAGGCAAGTCGTGCGTCCGAGCAAAGTTGATGCTGTGTTCGTAGAGAAAAGCCTTCAGATACTTCTCAGCACACTGTTGAGCGTGGTAGCAAGATGATCTATAGATTGGTGGCCGTGAGTTCATTGTGATGCGGATGGTGCGATAATCATCCTCCGCTATCTCCACCCAGCTAGCTGTCTCTGGCTTCATACAACACTTTGCCTTTGCTGACTACATCGCTCAAGAATATATCACCGTCAGCTACCCGCTCTGCGATTGTTGTTGGTGTGCGAACAATCAAATCAAGTGGAAACTGACGCTTTATAGAAGTAGCAATTTTCAAACTCTGCTCCCACTCACTAGATGTATCTAGCACAACCAGCAAATCCACATCGCTGCCAGGGCGTGGCATGCCATAGGCATAGGAGCCAAACAGAATAATCTTGAGCGGCTTGAACTTCTCGACTATCTCTGCAACAGTATCAGCCATCACCTTGTCAGGCACCAGTTCATAAACGCCATAATAACCAGCTAGCTTCAAAGCATCCTTTGACCACTGCTCAGAGACATCCAACCTAGCCAACGTTTCTCTCTGTAGCTGTTGCCAGGCTTCTGCATCACTGCCAGGGTGGGCATATTTGGTCTTACCACGCCCCACAACCTCCTGCATGAAAAAGTCACCGCCTGCAACACGTTCGCGCACTTCAGCTTCCGTTCGCACCAGCAAGTCCAGAGCGAAGGGACGGTCGACGGATAGATCGATCTCTACAGCTTGGGCGCGGCCACTCAACTGCGTATCCATCACTACCAGCAGGTCAACATCGCTGCCAGGGCGTGGCGTACCATATGCATAGGAGCCGAACAGGATGATCCGCTGCGGCTGGAACTTGACGGCTATTGCGCTGACCGTTGCTTCTATAACTTCAGGCGGCACCAGGTTGTCAATGCCGTAGTAGGGGCGTGAGCTTGCAGTTTGTTGCTCAGTAGCCATTGCGCTACCTCCTGTGATTAGTATACCATAGCTACTTTGGCAGAGCCGCCCCTACGATCTCGCGCACGTCAGCCAACCCCTCTACTAGCAGCCAGCGTTCGAGGCCGTCGAGCAGGTCCAGGGCGGCGTGGGGGTTGGCGAAGCTGGCCGAGCCGACCTGCACCGCTGTCGCCCCCGCCATCAGGAACTCTAGTGCGTCGTTGGTGCTGGCGATGCCGCCGATGCCGATGATCGGGATGCTGACCGCCTGCGCCACCTGGTAGACCAGCCGCAGGGCAATCGGCTTGATCGCTGGCCCGCTCAGACCGCCGAAGGTATTGCCAAGCACGGGCCGCCGCCGCTGCACGTCAATCGCCATGCCCTGCACGGTGTTGATCAGCGAAACCGCGTCAGCCCCTGCCGCCTCGACCGCAGAGGCGATGCTGGCAATGTCGGTCACGTTGGGCGAGAGCTTGATGATCAACGGCAGGCTGCTGGCCCGCCGTACTGCTGCCGTTACCTCGGCTGCCGCCGCCGGGCTGCTGCCAAAGGGTACATTGCCGCCAGCCACATTGGGGCAGGAGATGTTCACCTCGATGCCCGCTACCCCCTCCCGCCCGTCAAGTTGGTAGGCGAGGTCGGCGTACTCGGCGACCGATTCCGCCGCGATGTTGACGATCACTGGGGTCTTCCACTTCGCCCACCGTGGGGCGTGTTCGCGCAGCAGCCAGTCCACTCCCCTGTTCTGGAGGCCAATGGCATTGAGCATCCCCGCCGCCGTCTCTGCCGTGCGTGGCCCAATATTGCCGTCGCGCCCCTCCAGCGTCGTCCCCTTGCAGATGATCGCCCCCAGCCGATGCACATCCACTAGCTTCGCATACTCGCTGCCATAGCCGAAGGTGCCGCTGGCAACCATCACTGGGTTGCGTAGGTGCAGACCGTGCGGGTTGCGCGGCGCGAGTTCTACGCTGAGACTGACCGTCTCTACTGCCTTGCCCTGCTTCACCATAAGGTTCACCTCAACTTGCCAGCCATGATTAGCTTCACCCATTAGCTGCTAGACTGCCGCCGCGATCATCGTCCAGAAGGTCGCTACCGCCTGCTGCAAGCGAGTTGGCTGGCTGACCAGCTCCGCTGCGGCAAACTCGTTGCTTTGACCACCACTACTCGGCCCGTAATCGCCAGCCTGGTGCAGCAGCCGCCAGCCAAGATGGGGCAACAGTTGCTCCACATCCCAGTGTAGGGGAGGGCAGGTAAGGTAGCATCATGCTGATCTGCGCTGCCCACCACGCCTGCCCACCGCGCATCGCCCACCAACCCTGACGGCTGACATTCCAGGCCGCAGCCCGCTGATCCCAGTTGGCGCGAGCCTGGTTGAGGTACGCTTGTGCGTCCTGCTTAACCATTCAATCCCTCTCTGCACCGGGCGCAAGGCTGCTCAGATCAGCGAAATTGGTGGCACCGCGTCGGCGACGATCAGCCAGTTGGTGGCAGCGGTCTGCTGAAAGAGGGTAGGCAGGCCCAGCATCACCTCGCTATCGAACTCGTTGAGTGCGCCGCCCGCCGTGCCACCGTAGTTGGCCTCCTGGTAGAGCCTGCGCCAGCCCAACACCGGCATGATGCGGTCAACCTCCCAAGGGGTGATGCCGTTGAAGATGTTGGTAAAGTCGTCTGCCACCGCATCCAGCCCTTGCAGGTGGCGCAACCAGTATTGCCGCTTGATCGGCGAGTTCGCGCCCATCATATTAAGGATCAGCACGCCCCCCGGCCTCATCACCCGCCGTAGTTCGCGCAGAGCGTAGGCCGGACGCGGCGCGAAGTCTAGCACGCAACGGCAGTTGACCACCGCAAACTGGCCGTCAGCGTAAGGTAGCGCGTCAATGCTGGCGGCGGTAAACTCAATCGGCGAGGCTGGCTGGTACTGGTCTGCATTCGCCCGCGCAAACTCCACCATCTGCGGGCTGAGGTCGCAGCCGCTCACGGCGTAACCTTCGCGGGCAAAGAGGACACTGATCTGCCCGTTGCCACAGCCCGCATCAAGCAGTGGCGCAGGCGCATCGGGCAGGAAGGCCCGCAGTTTGGCGAACCACTCGCCCCACCATGCCGCCGTCTCTGGCGTGTCCCAGTTCTGCAAGTTGCGCTCGTTCCACAAGGGTGCGCGCTCGTCCCATTCGCGTCGGGTCACGGCTAGCTGCTCGCTGGCCTGTTGCTCATCCATCTTGTACCCTCTCCTTTACTAAAAGCGGTCGGTCGAGTTGGGCAGTACGTAGGCCAGCGGCACCAGCACGTAGATCAGTAGGCTAGCCTCTGGGCTGACGAAGGCCAGCCCAATAGAGATGACGAAGATCAGAGGATAGATCAGGCTGATGCGCGTTAGCTGTTTCACCTGCTTGGGGTCAGCCTCCTTAGCGATCAAGCCCCGGCGCACAGCGTAGAGCCAGGTAGCATTGTAGAAGACACCACCCATAATCTGCACCGAACTGAAGATGATCGAAGCGATTGCCAGCGAGTGCGGATCAGCTTCCAGGTTGTTTCGATCAGCTATTCCTTGTGCCAGCAGTGCAGCGGGGAAGGGGTTGAGGGCAATGACCAACAGCAGCAAGGTATTAAAGGCCAGTATCATGCGATCAACCCGCACGACGTAGTTGAACATGATATGGTGGTTGATCCAGGTACTACCCAGCATCACAAAGGTTAGCACATAGCTGAGGTAGCTAGGCCACTCATGCGCCAGGGCTTGCAGCAAATCTTTTGGCAGGTGCCGCTCACCGTCACCGCCCGCTACTCGCGGCACGACGATCTCCAATACCAGTAGGGTGATAGCGATAGCGAACACGCCGTCGCTGAACGCCTCAGTGCGGTCAGTGCTTTTCTCGGCGATCTTCGCCTCCAGGTGGGCCAGCCTCCGTTCGTGATGTTGCTCCAGACTGGTCGCAGTCTGCGGGTCTTGTGCCAGCTTCGGTCTAGTCATGAAGCTAACTCCTTCTGCTCTGGTTGCTTGTTAGTGCGCGGGCGAAGCGGGTCGGCCTTGTTGGGGATCGCGTATGAGAGCGGCACCAGCAGGTAGATGCCGAGGCTGATGTAGGGGCTGAAGGGGGCGACCAGCAGGCTATCCAGGTAGAAGAAGGGCCAGTAGATAAACCGCTTGCTCAAGCGATCTAGGCTGGCACTGCTGATCCGCCGGTCTACCAGGCGGTGGTGGCGCACGGCATAGTGCCAGATGAGGTTGAAGAAGATGCCGTTGAGCAACACAACCAGGCTGTAGAATGCCGCCGCCACCGCCAGGTTCTGCTGGTCACCGCTGTTCCCCAACGCCCGCGACAGGATCGTAGTTGGGTAGGGGGTGAAGGCGACGATCAGGAGCAGCAAGCCGTTTAGGGCAAGCAGCACGCGGTCGCTGCGGCTGACGTAGCGAAAGAGCAGGTGGTGATCTACCCAGGTCACACCGATCACCGCAAAGCTGAGCAGGTAGGCGGCATAAACCTGCCACTGATCGAGCAGCTGGGGTAGCAACGCCCCGTCAGCTAGCCGTGAGCCTTCGGCTGGTGGGTGGAAGTCCAGCACCAGCAGGGTGATCGCGATGCTGAACACCCCGTCGCTGAAGGCCTCCAGGCGGTCAACCCCGCGGTCGCGGCGTAGCTGACGCGGGGCGCGGGTGAGTTGGCGTTCGGCCACCAACTGCTCCTGCTGGTTGGGGTCAACATTCATCTTTGCTCCTCCTCAGAAGCGGTCGGTGGGAGCGGGTAGCAGGTAGAAGATCGCGACAAAGGCGAAGACCGCCAGGCTAGCGGGATAGTAGACGAAGGCAAGGGGGATGGTCAGCAGGTAGAGGACGTTACCGAACAGGTTACGCCGCCCTTTGTGGGCCAGCAGGCTCAGGTCAACACTGCGGTCAATCAGCCGATGCCGCCGCGAGGCGTAGAGCCAGAGCAGGCTGAAACTGATCGCCATCGCCGACATCACGGCACCGTAGATCGCAGTGGCCGCCTCTATCTCGCGGTTATCGCTCAGGCTGCGGGCCAGCAGTGCATTGGGGAAGGGGATGAAGGAGACGAAAAGGAGCAACAACGAGTTAAGGATCAGCAAGCCCCGGTCGGTGCGCTGGATGTAGCGGAAGCTGATGTGGTGGTTGATCCAGATGATGCCGATGGTGACGAAGCTGACCAGGTAAGTTGCATAGGTGGGCCAGTCTTTCAGCAACGAAGCAAACAGGTTAGCGGCGATCATCTCTCTAGCTGAACCACCTTGCTGGCTAACTTGCTCGGTCGGCACGTGGATGTTGAGGATCAGCAGCGTGATAGCGATAGAGAATACCCCATCGCTGAAGGCCTCCAGCCGACTCGTCCCTTCCCCCGACTCGGCTGCCGCAGATAGGTCGCGTTGTCCCTGGGCGAGTACAGCTGGCCGCTCCAACCCTGTCTCCTTTAGCTGCTCCTGCGCTGCCATCACTTACCCCCTTTACAAACCGTTCGCTGGAACTACCCTCTCACTACGCGGCATTGGTTGATCAGCTTAAAAGAGCAAGGCGGTCAAGGTCGAAGACCGGCCCCTCGACGCAGGCGCGCAGGTAGCCAACCCCTTGCACCTCCACCGCACAGCCGAGGCAGACCCCCACCCCGCAAGCCATATTGCGCTCGACGGCAGCCTGCACCTTCGGCAGGGGATACAGCTTTGCACAAAGCTGCTTGAGGCGAGCAAGGAACGCGTCGTCGCCTGCCGCCAGCACCTGATCAGCCCAGGGCAGCAGGTTTTTGGCGAAGTCCAGTGCGCTGCCGCGATGCCCCGCCGAACCGTCGCGGGTGGCAGTCTGGTACTCCACCTCTGGCGGCAAGAGCGATGGGGGCGGGAGGTTGGTGGCGGTGTCAGCCTCGATCAACATGGTGATCGTCACTTCGCGGGCGGCGGCGGGAGCAAGCAGCGGCAGCACCGGCGCGAGGTGCGACTGCCGCTCCCCACCAATCACGACCAGCAGGTGGCGGGTACGCTCGTCCAGCTTGAAGCCGCTGCCCAGTGGCCCAAACACATCCAACTCCTCTCCCTCTACCCGCTCAGCGATCCAGCGCGACCCCCTCCCCACCACCCGCACTAGCAGGGCCAGCGTTCCCGCCTCCTCGTCGAAGGCAGCCAGGCTGTAGGGGCGGCGCAGGTAAGGTTCGTGGCTGTCAGCACTGCTGGCGCGCACAAAGACGAACTGACCAGCGGCGGCCCCACGCAGCATTCGTGGCGGTGCAGTCAGGTTGACGCGCACAAGATTGGGGGCAACCTCGCGGTGGCCGCTGACGGTGGCGGTAAACTGCTGCATCAGCCTGCCAGCTTACTCGTATTGAGAGTGGGGTCGCCAGGGTCACTGCTGCCCAGCACGTTGTCCAGCCGTTGGGCAGCCTGGGCGCGAAAGTCTAGCGTCACTACATTGCTGCGGCGCAGGCCGTCGGCTCCCTGCTGCTGGTTGGCCGACTGGCTGATCAGGCGGGCAATCAGGTTGGCCGCCTCCTTGCTCCAGAAGCTGACCAGCCCGGTCGTCGAATGCTGATGGTAGAGGGTCATCAGGATCGCCACGTTGGTTACTGGTGAGAGGCAGGTGTTGACCTGCTTGCCATGATAGACCATCGTACTGGGGCGGCTCTCGCCCAGGTAGCGGCCAAGCTCCTGCCAACTGCTGAAGATACCAGCGACCAGGGCAAAGAGGCTGGGGTAGTTCTGATGCAAGGCCTGCCCACGCTGGCTGATGATGTTGCCGTCCGCGCTGATCAGGCAGACCTCGCTGGCCTCCGAGCGGGTGAGCAACACATCCAGCACCTCCTCAATGTTGGTCAGGTCGGCGGGATTGAGAACCATAGTCGAGGGGTTGATCGTCTGGGGTTGCTGCTCCTGCCGCTCCACCTCGCGGTAGATGTTCGCCAGGGTGGGGTCGCCCCGCGCCTCCTGCTCGGTCGGTAGCTCCGTCTGCGCCTTCTTTCGCACCAGGCCGATGGAGATCAGGTCGGCCACCACCTGGCGGATTTGGCGCGCATCCAGCCCAACCCGGTCGGCGATCTCGGCCACCGTCAGGCGGCCATCCACTGCACTGAGTACCGTCCAGTCCAGGCCTTGCAGTGTCACGCGGGCATCATCCTGGTTGCCGGGAACGAGGATCAACACTTCGCCCAGGATGGCATCGCTGTCGAGGGCAGGGTCGCTCATCTCCAACAGGCTGATCTGGCCGCTAAGGATTTCGTCAAGGTCCAGGGCAGTGCTGGGCATCTCGCTGCCTAGTGGTCGCTCAAAGGTAAACTTGAACTGCCCCCGCGTCCACACCAGTAGGCGCGACATGATCTCCATGATCTGTACCTGGATCGCCATTGCCAGGTCTTGATCGCTGATCAGCTTCATCTCCATCAGGATCGCACCAAGCCGCTGACCCTGTTGCTGGTGGCGTTGTAGATAGTTAGCCTTCTCCAACTGCTGGCGGGTAATGCGGTGGGTACGAACCAGGATTTCGCCCACTCGGTCGCCGCCCATCGTGGACTCGGCATGGATGATCTTACCAGTAAAGAAGTAGATCGTCCCCTTATTGGTGTTGTCATAAACCAACAGATTGCCGCTCATTGCTGCCGAAGCAATCGTTTGCAGCAGAGCAACAATGCTCAGTTCTTCGAGGTTGCCTTCAAGGGCCACACTCGCTACCCCCTTTACCCTGTGATTGACCCACCACCTGCACCGTTCTTGACACAGTATAGCATATGATGGCAACTCTCTGTACCTCACCGCTGATTAGAGCCACAAGGGAGCCTTGCAGCCGTAGCCAACCCCCCAGGAAACAGCGGCCAAAAAATACCTAAAATTGGGTGGACGCAACTAGCCACCGCCTGACTATCATAAGTGGTCAAGCAGAACGTATCATCATCTACTCAAGAAGGAGACCTCTCGTGAAGACTCAGCCGCACCGTTCCGTCCGTCTGTTTGCTCTCGTCGTCCTGATGCTCGTCGGCCTCGGTGCCAACAGCACCACACCAGTCGCCGCCCAGACTAGCCCACCACTACCCACCCTGATCAGCCCGAACGACGGCCACGTGTTCCGCAACTATCCACGTACTGCCACCCTTAGTTGGACTGCTACCCCTCCAGGTTATCCTGGTTACAACGACATTGAAGTTCAAGTCCGCGATGCAGTTGTGGTTGGGGACTGGAGTACCTGCCAAAGTGTGCGAGTACTCAGTACTACCAGCTTCACCATCAATCCCTTCCCTGGAGACAATATGGGTCGCTGGCGAGTAAGCGGTGTTTACTGGCTCAACACCAAAGCTGGCTGGCGGCTTGTTAGTGACCCTGCGACTGCATGGCGGTACTTCAGCTTTAACACTGGTGCCTACCAGTATGATGGTATGTGGTATAACGACGACGCAACCGCCTTCTACCCTGCGCTGAAGATAACCACCTACGGTCAGGAGCTAACTGCCATCTTCTACTACCGCTGCGGAACGAGCCACTGCTACCAGGGTACAGGCACAACGACAGCAGCGGGTGAGCCGATTAGCCTCAGGCCAGATTATGGCGGCCCCAGCCACGTCTTCAGTTTCTATCTGGACAACAACGCAGGTACCCACCTGGCGGCTGCGGACATCTACACCAGCACCACCAGCTATCCAACCTTCCACCGCTGACCAGGTAGGGCGAGAGAGGAGTAGCTTGCTTGCCACTCCCCTCTTGCGTGCGCCAGCAAGCAGGGTGATGCTATAATGTGAGCAGACGATCCTGGCAACTTACTGAAAGGAGCGGGGTAATGAGAAGCAAGCAGGTCTACCTTTGGCTAGCCACCCTCGCGCTGGTGGCCGCCAGCACTAGCAGCCCCCAGGTAGCAGCCCAAAGCGGCAGTCGCTACTTTGCGGAGACCGAACACACGGTGCGCGAACCATTTCTCAGCTACTGGAACACGCATGGCGGCCTTACTCAACAGGGCCTACCGCTGACCGAGGCCTATGACGAGCGCAACGACGCGGATGGCAAGAGCTACAGCACTCAATACTTCGAGCGCGCCCGCTTCGAGTACCACCCGGAGAACGCCGATCCACGCTACCAGGTCTTGCTGGGCTTGCTGGGCAAGGAGGCACTGCGGGCCAGCGATCCCACTGGCGACAACACCAACGCCGCCCAGCAGACCGTTCCTGGCAGCGGCAGCCGCAGCTTTGCCGAGACGGGCAAGAGAGTGGACGGCCTCTTTTTGGACTACTGGAACACGCACGGCGGCCTCGCCCAACAGGGCTTCCCGATCAGCGGAGCCTTCTACCAGACCAACGTAGCGGACGGCAAGCAGTACATCACCCAGTATTTCGAGCGGGCGCGCTTCGAGTACCACCCAGAGCAGGCGAACCCTACCTACAAGGTGCTGCTCGGCCTCGTCGGTAAAGAAGTCTACCAGCGCAAAGGGGTGGGTGCCAGCAGCCAGCCAGCCCCAGGCGCGGGTAGCAAAACTTACATCGTCAGCAACAGCATACCAGTGCCACCCAATAGCTATCGCCCTGCCCGCGCTACCTGCCTCAACGAGAACCAGGTGGCGGGCGGTGGCTGGCTTGCCAACCCCGCCCTCAAGCTACGTCTCAGCAGCAGCGACGACCACGAAACCGCCTGGCTGGTAGGGGCCAACAACGATAGCGGAGTGGAGCAAACCCTGACCGCCTACGCCGTATGCCTGCGCGAGCCTAATGCTCTAGCGATCCAGAACGAGTCCAGCACCGACCTGCTGGCGGGGGTAACGGGCAGCACAGTAGCGGCCTGCGCGAATGGCCTGTACAGCGGCGGTGGCTTCCAGATGGACGGCGCGCTGCTCTCCACTTTGGCTCCCGGCAGCAGCGGGCGTAGCTGGCAGGCAAGGGTGAAGAACGTGGGCAGCCAGCCAGCGACCATGGCGGCCTACGTAATTTGCGTAACAGGCAGCAGCCTTGCCGCGTCCAACGCTGTCAGCCGGGCAGTAGAGGTGCCGACGGGCGGCAGCGCAACGGCGGTAGCAGAGTGCGCGGGCGGTAGCACTCTGCTCAGTGGCGGCTTTGCGCTCGACGCGCCCGACAGTGCGGGTGACTATGCCCTCTATGCCAACCAACCTGGCAGCAGTGGGCGCGGCTGGTCGGCAGCCCTGAAGAACGACAGCGGCCAATCCCTCAACCTCACCGCCTACGCCGTCTGCGGCCAGTTAGTAGGGGGATGAGCCAGGCAGAAGCGAGCCAACAGAAAGGGGGCGGGTCGTTGCTGACTCGCCCCCTTCTTTGCAGCCTCAGCACCCGCTCAAGGGTAGAAGCCACGCACGCGAGTTGCCTCGGCGACGCGCCCAACCGCGAGGACGTAGGCAGCAGTTCGCATATCAACCCGTCGCTCAGTGGCGATCCGGTATACGTCGTTGAAGCTACGCGACATGATCTTCTGCAACTTGCCGTTGATATCGCTCTCCTCCCAGAAGAAGGATTGGATGTCCTGCACCCACTCAAAGTAGCTGACGGTCACGCCGCCCGCATTGGCTAGGATGTCGGGTAGTAGGAACACACCCTTGTCGAACAAGATGCGGTCGGCCTCTGGCGTGGTTGGGCCATTCGCTGCTTCGCCAATGATCTTGGCCTTGATGCGATCAGCGTTCGTGCTGGTGATCTGGTTCTCCAGGGCAGCAGGAACAAGGATGTCGCAGTCGAGTTCAAGCAACTCGGCATTGGTCACAGCCTCGGCGTTGGCGTAGCCAGCCATGGTGCCATGCTCCTGCTTGTGGCGGGTGACAGCATTGAGGTCAAGGCCAGACTTGTTGTAGAGGCCGCCCTGACTGTCGCTAACGGCTACTACGCGGCTGCCGTCCTCGGTCAAGAAGCGAGCAGCGATTGCGCCAGCGTTGCCAAAGCCCTGGACTACTACCCGCGCATCTTGCAACGTGATGTCACGCGCCTTGCTAGCCTCGCGGATCACGTATTGCAGCCCACGCGCTGTCGCCTCGTTGCGCCCCGCCGAGCCACCGATAGAGAGCGGTTTGCCCGTAACGACTGCTGGGATGCTGTGGCCCTTGTGCATCGAGTAGGTGTCCATCAGCCAGGCCATAGTCTGGGCGTTGGTGTTCACGTCGGGGGCCGGGATGTCCTCTTGGGGGCCAATGATGATCGAGATTTCGGTAGTGAAGCGGCGGGTCAAGCCCTCAAGCTCGTGCTGGTTCATCTGCTTGGGGTCGCAGATCACGCCGCCCTTGCCGCCGCCATAGGGGATGTTGACAGTCGCGCACTTCCAGGTCATCCACATCGAGAGCGCGCGCACCTCATCAAGGCTAACCTCTGGGTGATAGCGGATGCCGCCCTTAGCCGGGCCACGCGCAATGTTGTGCTGCACGCGGTAGCCAGTAAAGACGCGTACCGAGCCGTCGCTCATACGGACGGGGAAGTTGACGCTCAGTTCGCGTTTGGGCTTACTCAGTACCTCAAACATCCCGCCGTCGAGGTCGAGGATGTCGGCTGCCGTCCGCAGTTGAGCAACGGCGGTTTCATAGGGGTTGCGCTTACCAGCCATGCCAACAGTGGGCTGGCCGCTTTCGCTGCTCCGGGTCTCCATGTATGCAAAGCCTCCTCTTTGAGAGCTAGTGGTTGTGGCCGCGCTACGTTGGGCGGTCTTGCGTCCAGTATACAGCAACAAGCAAGCGGGCGCAACCGGGCAAACGGTGCGCCCATTCGCTGATAGCCGCCACTTGCTGCAACTCTGCCTTGCTTACCCTCTCGCCTACGTGCGCCAGCAAGTAGTCAAGGATGCGCTGGTGGGCTACACTTTTCTCCCCATCGATCACAGGGTGGGGGCAGCCAGCAGCGTCTCCAAAGCATCCTTGGCGGCGGCGGAGTCTACGTTCTTGTCCAGCCGCTTCATCTGCCCTACCAGCGCGCCGACCACCGTCAGCTTGCCAGACCGATACTTGGCGGCCAGGTCGGGGTTCTCGGCGATCACCTGCTGGGCCATCACCGCCAGCGCGTTGCTGTCGTTACTGAGCAGCAAGCCCTCCCGCTCGGCCAGGGCTGCCGGGTCAGCAGTGCGGTCGGCGGTGGCGTAGAGAAGCTCCAACAGGGTGATCGCTCCTCCCTTGTTCAGCTTCCTGTCTAGCAGCAGGCGGATCAGCCCCGCTAGCTGGCGGTCGCTCACCTTGCTCCCCTCGATACCCGCCAAGTTGTCGTCGTGCAAGAGGCGGGCGAGATCGTTGGTGATCCAGTTAAAGGCCTGCCGCCCATACTCACTGCGCTGCGTTGGGTCGCTGCCCAGGCCGCTGACCACCGCCTCGAAGTAGTCAGCGGTAGCCCGGCTCTCGGTTAGCTGGCTGGCACGCTCGCGCTCAAGGCCGTACTCGCTGACGAAGCGATTGCGGCGGGCGGTCGGCAACTCTGGCAGCGTGGCGCGCAACTCGGCCACGTAGCCGTCTGTCACGGTCAGGGCAGGCAGGTCGGGTTCAGGAAAGTAGCGGTAGTCGTTGGCCTCCTCCTTGCTGCGCTGCGAACGAGTAATGCCCAGTGTCTCAATCCAGCCTCGCGTCTCCTGTACCACCCGCTGGCCGCTGCGGAGGAGGTCGCCCTGCCGCTTAATCTCGTACTCCAGCGCATGGAACACTGCGCTGAAGCTGTTCATGTTCTTCACCTCAGCGCGGGTGCCGTACTCCTGCTGCCCACGCGGACGCAGGGAGATGTTCGCGTCGCAGCGGAAGCTGCCCTCCTCCATATTGCCGGTGCTGACCCCTAGATAGCGCACGATCTGGCGCACCCGCATCAAATATTGGCGTGCTTCCTCTGGGCTGCTAATGTCTGGCTCACCGACGATCTCCATCAGCGGCACGCCCGCCCTGTTCACGTCCATGATCGTGTATTGCTCACCGCCACGCTCGCGGCCCACATGGGTCAGCTTGGCGGTGTCCTCCTCCATATGCACGCGGGTGATCCCTAGCCGCTTCGTCCCGCCGTCGGGCAGGTCGATCTCCAACCAGCCCTGGTAGCAAATCGGCAGGTCGTACTGCGAAATCTGGTAGCCCTTCATCAAGTCGGGGTAGGGATAGTTCTTGCGGTCGAACTTGCTCCAGGTGGCAATCTGGCAGTTGAGCGCGAGGCCAGTCTTGATCACCGCCACCACCGCCTGCTGATTGACGACTGGTAGCACCCCCGGCATCCCCAGGCAGATAGGGCAGACGTGGGTGTTGGGGGCGGCCCCCGCATAGCTGGAGCTACAGGCGCAGAACATCTTGCTAGCAGTCAGCACTTGCGAGTGGACTTCCAGGCCGATAGTCACTTCCAGGTCACTGTAATCTCGTTCAGTCGCACGTTCTACGGTCGCGGTCATCGTTCTACCTCATCTATGGGTGGGTGGGATTGCTGCACCCCGGCAAAGATCGCTGTTTCTAGCTTAATTATAGCCGAAAGAGGCGGCGGGCTGCCAACCAGATCAGCCACTCTATGGTATAATGCTTGCACCTAGCGATGATGGGGAGGAAAAGCGCAGCCTTTATGAGCGACAATGCGCCTGACGAGCGACGCAAACTTAACCCAGGGGAGATGAGCGGCGACGATGCAGCTACCCGCCCACTGCCCAGTGAGGGCGCAGCCGCCAGTAGCAGTGGCCCCGCCCGCCGAACCACTGGCGCGCACCCTCGGCGCAATACCCCGCCCACAGGCAGCCCCCGCCGCGATGCTGGCACTGTCGGCCCGCGCCCTGTTGCGAGCAATGGCAGCCCCGCAAAGGCTGGCAACCAGCAGCGTGCCTCCTCTGCTGCCTTGATCCCCCCGCACTTGCGCCAGGCTGGAGCTACCCCCGCCGCTACCCCACGCCCAACCCTCGCCGCAGTGCCACCCCACCGCCGCTTTACCTGGAAGCGGCTGATTGCAGTGCTGGCAATCCTACTTCTCGTTACCACTGGAGCGGTCTACTGGTGGGTGCAAGCCCGCGTCAACCACGTCAGCGAGGTGATCGTGGTTAGCCCGCCCGAAAGACCGCACGTTGACCCGGTTGGTAATCTGATCCCCACGCCCATGCCAGGGGAACCAACCTTTACTCCCCCTCCGCCTCTACCTGACTGGACTAGCCACCCATTCACCGTCTTGCTGATGGGGGTAGACACCCGCCAGAAGTCGCCTGAAATCTGCAAGGGGAACACCCCCACCCCAGACACGCCGAAGGTTTATCCTCGTAGCGACGTGCTGATCCTGGTCAGGGTTGACCCAGTCAACCACAAGGTCAATATGCTCAGTATCCCCCGCGACCTCTGGGTGAAAATACCAGGCCAGGATGGGGAACACAAAATCAATGCTGGCTACGAGTTCGGCGTGTCGCACAACCTACCGGGCGGTGGGCCAGGGTTGGAGACTGTCACTATCGAGCAGAACTTTGGGGTCAAGGTCAACTACTACGCGGTGATCAACTTCCAGGGCTTTCAGAAGCTGGTAGATGCCGTCGGCGGCGTAGATACAGACGTACCCTACCCACAGGTGGACGATCAGTACCCCACCGAGTGCTATGGTGAGGAGCGGATCATGGTTCCCGCAGGCGTGCAGCACATGGACGGTGCTACCGCCCTCAAGTACGCTCGTTCGCGCCACCTGGACAGCGACCTGGGCCGCAACCAAAGGCAGCAACGCGTCTTGCTGGCGATCAAGGAGCGCGCCCTACGCTTCCAATCGGCTAGCGACGCAGACAAGATCATCGAGTCGCTACGTGGTACGATCAGCACCGACTTCACACTCAGCAAAGACCCCCTGGCCCTACTCAACCTTGCGCTCAACACCAAGAACGGTGACATCAAACAGCAGGGTATTTCGCTGGATAGCGGTATGATTACCCAGGGAGTAAGCGAGGATGGGCAGGACATCCTGGTGCCACAATGGGAGAAGATACGACCAATGATCACCAGCCTGTTCGATGTTGACCCAATCTGGGCAGAGGGGGCCACAGTCAGGGTGCTGAACGGTACTGAAACAGCAGGGCTAGCTACCCGCACCCAAAAGTTCTTGCAGCAGCGCGGCTTCGACGCAGGCTCGGTCGGCAACGAGGAGCAACGCGCGGCCAAGACGCGGATCATCAACTACGGCAACAAGCCGAACACCAGCAGCCAGCTTGCCCGCGACCTCGGCCTCGACCCCAACCAGGACGTGACGGGCGGGCGTGGTGGGCCGGAAGGAGTAGACATCGTGGTGATCCTCGGCGCAGACATGGAGAACAAGCCCTGGAACGTCGTCACCCCCACCCCACCAACCCGCGATTAGCCAGGGCAGTGCTGAGGGCAGAGCCGTGCGCCTACACCTGCTTGAACAGCATCCCCACGCTAGCCCCAGTGTGGATGCGCTGGATCGTCTCACCCAGCAAGTTGGCGACGCTGAGGACGGTGATGTTAGGCAGTTGGTTAGCGGCGGTCAAGGGGATGGTGTCGGTGGTGACGATTTCCTTGATCTGGCTGTCGGCTAGCCGCTTCGCTGCCGGGCCGCTGAAGACCGGGTGGACGCAGCAGGCGTAGACCTCGGTTGCGCCAAACTCCAAGACCGCCCGCGCAGCCTGGGTGATGCTGCCAGCGGTATCTATTTCGTCGTCAACCAGGATCGCCGGTTGACCATCCACGCTGCCGATTATACTCATCACCTCGCTCGTATCCGCGTTGCCCACCCGCCGCTTCTCCACGATGGCTATACTAGCCCCCAGGCTGTCGGCGAAGCTGCGCGCCCGCTTGACGCTGCCCAGGTCGGGGGAGACTACGACCGGGTTGACCAGCCGCTTCTGCTTGAAGTATTCTGTGAGGATGAAGGTGGCGGTCAGTTCGTCCACCGGGATGTTGAAGAAGCCCTGGATTTGGCCTGCGTGCAGGTCGAGGGTCAGCACCCGATCTGCCCCAGCGACGGTGATCATGTCGGCGATCAGGCGAGCGGTGATCGGCACGCGGGGCTGATCCTTCTTATCAGTGCGCCCATAGCTGTAGTAGGGGATCACGGCGGTGATCCGCCCTGCACTAGCTCTCTTCATCGCATCGATGATGATCAGCAACTCCATGATGCTGCGGTTGACTGGCGTGCAGGTGGGTTGGATGATGAAGACATCGTTCTCGCGCACGCTCTCGTTAATCTTGACAAAGATGTTTTCGTTGCTAAACTCGAATACCTCCATCCGACCCAGCGGCACGCCAACGTAGCGGCAGATCGCCTTCGCCAATTCAGGGTTGGCATTGCCGGTGAAGATGCTCAACTCGTCGTACAAACCCATCTCGTCTCCCCTTTGCTCTCCTGGTCTGCTGTGGCTGCTTGCTTGTGGCAAGCGTAGTTTAACACATCTAGCAGCAGTCGTGAACGGGCGGAGCTAGGTAGTGGCTACTATTGCCTGCCACTCTGGAAGAAGGATGCTCATGATCCAGACATCGTGGTACTGCCCATCGCGGAACAGGGCCTCGCGCTCAGTGCCTTCCAGGGTGAAGCCAACCTTCTCATAACTGCGGATGGCGCGAGCGTTGAAGGCGTAGACATTGAGGTGGATGCGGTGGAGGTTCAGTTCGCCAAAGCCGTACTCTAGCAGCACTTGCAGCGCGGCGGTGCCGTAGCCCCGCCCCAGGTAGTCGTGTTCGCCAACGACGATGCCCACTTCTGCCTGGCGGCTACGCCAGTCTGGTTTGTGGATCGCACAGTTGCCGATCAACAGGGGTTCTGGGCCGTCAATCGCTTCGATAGCGAAGGTGTAGTTGCCGCTCTCTGCTTCGTGCCTGATCCAGGCTTCCTCCTCGGCCACGCTGTAGGGGCGAGGGCTGACCAGGTTGCGAGTAATCTCAAAGTCGTTGAACCAGCGAGCGTAGACAGTAGCATCCTCAAGGCGCAACTCGCGCAGGCGCACCTTGCCGTTCGCAAAGGTGTACATCAGCAGTTCTCCGCGGCCTGCGGGTTTTGCGCTCCACTTACCAGTGCATCCCACTCTGGACGCAGGATACGCATCTGCACATCATCGTGGTACTGCCCTTCGCGGTAGAAGGACTGGCGGCGGCGGCCCTCGTGCTTGAATCCGACCTTCTCATAGCTGCGGATCGCCCGCTCGTTGAAGGAGAGGACTTGCAGGTAGATGCGGTGGTAGTTGAGTTCGCCGAAGCCATATTCTAGCAGCAGGCGCATTGCCGCTGGGCCATAGCCCTTGCCCAGGCACGCACGGTCACCAATCATAATGCCCAGTTCGGCCTGGCGGCTGCGCTGATCGACGTGGTAGAAGCCGACATTGCCGATGTGCTTCGACTCTGGGCGGTCAATCGCCTCGACGGCAAAGATTGGCTCGCCGCCATGCGCCAGCCCGCTTACCCAGTTACGCTGGAACTCCAGGCTGGTCGGGCCGTAGGTGCTGAGGTTGCGCGAAATCTTGGTGTCGGCATACCAAAGCACGTAGTCTTCTGCATCTGCCATGTTGATTGCCCGCAGGCGCACGCGGTCGTTCGCAAAGCTAAACATTGCCCTCACCTACCTTCTCGTACAAAGCCTGCCACTCTGGGCGCAGGATGCCCATCAGGTAGCTATGGGTGAAGCGACCGTCGCGGTAAACGTCGTCGTCAAGAGTCGCTTCCAGCTTGAAGCCAACCTTCTCATAACTGCGGATGGCGCGGGCGTTGAAGCCGAGGACGAACAGTTGCACACGGTGCAAATTAAGTTCGCCAAAGGCATATTCGAGCAGCAGGCGGGTGGCCGCTGTGCCGTAGCCACGATCCCAGCAATCCTTCTCGCCAATAGTGATGCTGAACTCGGTGCTGGCGTTGCGCCAGTCGGGTTCGCGCAGGCTGCAAGTACCAATGTGGCGGGGCTGGTCACCCTGATCGAGTGCCTCTATGCAGAAGAAGTAGCCTTCGTTGACTACGCGCTCCAAGCGTCGGGCTGCGCCTTCTGTGCTGTAGCGGCGGATGCTAAGCTGGGTGTAACCAACCTCTGGGTCGTTCCACCAGCGGGTGAATCGTTCCAGGTCGTTGGGGTCGTAAGCCCGCAGGCGCACGCGCTGATCCTTGAATATGTACATCTTTATTCCTTCCCCCTCCCTGCATAGGGAAGGTAGGGCGAGGTTAACTGCTCTACTTCGTCGCGCACTTCTGGTGAGGGTGGCGGCGCGATCTGCTCAAGCGCGCTGATTGCAGCGTGAGCAGCAACGGCTTCGGCCTGCTGCTTGTTGCGGGCCGTTCCCGCGCCCAGCACGCCGAGGTCGGCCACGCTAACCTCTACGCTGAACTCCAAGGCGTGGCCGGGGCCAGTAGTCGCAACCAGGTGGTAGACAGGCTGCACGTGGTAGCGGTTCTGGGCCACCTGCATCAGCAGCCCTTTTGGGTCGCCGCGCAAGGCTGCTTCAGGGTCAGCAGCCTCTACCAGCGGGAGCAGGATCGCCTCGACTGCTGTCAACCCCCCATCTGCATCCAACAGCACTGCGCCAAGCAGAGCTTCAAATACGCTAGCGAGGATACGCGGGCTGCTGCGCCCTGCACTCTGCTCAACACCCCTGCTCATCTGCAAGAGGTCGCCGAGGCCGAACTGCGCCGCCCAGCCTGCCAGTGTCTCACGCCGCACCAGGGCAGAGCGCATGATCGTCAAGTTGCCCTCTCCCTGGCTAGGGTAACGCTGATAGAGCCAACGGGCAGTGATCAGGCCCAGGGCAGCGTCGCCGAGGAACTCCAGCCGCTCGTTACTCGCCTGCTGGCGGTCGCTGGCCGAGCGGTGGACGAGGGCTTGTGCCAGCAAGGCGGGGGCAGCGAAGCGGTAGCCGAGGGTGGCTTGCAGGGCATCCAGGTCAGCCATTGCTACTTGCTACCTCTTGCAGCACCTGATCCAGGCTGGTACCAGCCATCTGTGCGGCAGTCGCCAGCCGCTCCCAGTTCACCGCGAAGTAGTAGGTGTAGGGACGCACTTGCGCGACTGGCAGGCCGTGCGCTTCCAGTTGCGGGTCGGCAGAGACAGCGGGGGCGGTGGTGTCCTCCTCACTACGCACGCTGGCAAGGTCGGTGCGAACAAGATAGCGTACCAGCAGATCGGCCATCGTATTGTGCAGCGAATTGGTATCCTTCAGGGCAAGTTCAGCACCCTGGCCCCGTAGGCTGGCAGCCTGAGCCAGCGCGTCAGAGAAGATCGGCAGGTTTGCGGGCAAGGCGGCCTGCTCCTGCCCCACGGGGTTCGGTGCGTTCTCGCCCATTATGTCGCCCGCATCTACGTTGATCTGGCGGGTAGTCAGTTCGTTGTACTTCTCCTCAATTGCCAGCAGGCGGTGGTTGACGATGTAATCCAGCAGCTTCTCGACAGCATGGGCCATAGCGGTATCCCTCCTCGGTTGGTGCTGGCATTATAAACCATCGCTGATGAGGCGGCAATACGCCATTGGCTGGAGGAACGGCGAGTCGGCGGGGCAGACAGGGTGCTTGTAGGCGCGACCCGCAGCAGTTTGGTATAATAGGGGCATGGTGAACATGGCGACAGCAGCAACGAGCGAAGAACCAGCCAGCGAGGTGCTGACCAGCCTACGAGCGCAGGGCGTGCAGTCGCGCTTCACCAGCGTCGGTGGGCTACGGACGCACTACCTGGCGGCGGGGCTGGACAAGACCACCACCCCGCTGATCCTGGTACATGGCATGGGCATGAGCGCAGAATACTGGGTGAACAATATCGCACCGCTAGCCCAGCAACACCCCGTCTACGCCCCTACCTTCTGGGGCCACGGCTGGTCGGCAGGGCAACCCCTGCTGCGCCACACCCTCAGCAACTTCGTCGCCTTCCTCTACCGCTTCCTGCGCGAAATGGGCGTTGCCCGCGCCAACCTGATCGGCCACTCGATGGGCGGCCACATTGCGGCTCGCTTCGCGGTAGAGTACCCCGGCGTGGTTGACCGCCTGCTGCTGGCCGACGCTGCTGGGCTACACCGCCGTGAGCCATTCGCCGTGGCGGCGGCCAGCAGCTTTCTTGATGCTGATATGTTCAACCCCACCTATCGTCAACTGGCGATGCGCCTCGGCCAGCAGTCGTGGCTGGTGCAGCGACAGGGCGATACCATCCGCATGGTCTTTCGCAGTACCCTCGATCAGGCACAACTAGGCCGTATTACCGCCCCAACCCTGCTCGTTTGGGGCAGGCATGACCGCCTCGTACCGCTGCGCTACAGCGAAGACTGGTTGCGGGGGATCGCAGGCTCGCGCCTGGTCGTCCTTGATAGCAGCCATACGGTAATGTACCACAAGCCAGCCGAGTTCAACTGCCTCGTCCTCGACTTCTGCAAGGGGGGTTTAGCCTGATGTTGCGCGCCATTCGCCAGCCGACCAGCTCACCCGCTAGTGAAGTTCTCGACAAGCTAGAGGCGCAAGGCGTACACTCTGGCTTTGTAGAAGTCAACGGTCTGCCCACCCACTACCTGGCTGCCGGGCTAGATCGGCCCGCCACCCCGATCCTGCTCGTGCATGGCATGATGGCGAGTTGCGAATACTGGGTCAACAACATCGCAGCCCTGGCCGAACACCACCCGGTCTACGCCCTCTCGTTCTGGGGGCATGGCTGGTCGGCGGGGCAGTTCGACCACAAGCACACCCTCGCCAACTTCGTTACCTACCTGCGCCGCTTCATGCAAGAGGTTGGTTTGCAGAAGGTAAACCTGGTCGGCCACTCGATGGGCGGTCACATAGCCGCCCGCTTCGCTATCGAACACCCGCTGCGGGTAAATCGGCTGCTGCTGGTCAGCGCGGCAGGCCTCAAGCGCAACGTGCCGACCGACTGGGCTAACCTGCGCGAGAGCTTCAACCCAGCCCTGTTCAGCGTCACCTACCGCATGATGATGCTGCGCCTCAATATGCAGGCGATGGCCGCCCAGACCCAGGGCCACACCCTGCGGATGATCTTCCGCGACACATTGGATGAGGAACTGGGCCAAATCGTTGCCCCCACCCTGCTGATCTGGGGCCGCTACGACTCGCTGGTGCCGTTGGGCTATAGCGAACGCTGGCTGCGCGGCATCCAGGACGCACGGCTAGCCGTGGTTGACAGCGGCCACACCTTGCAGTACCATGCGCCAGACGAGTTTAACGAACTGGTGTTGGACTTTTGCAAAGAGTATCCGCGCCCTCGCTCGCTCGCCCAGTTGATGAACACGGCCTAGAGCAGTAGCCCTTTGCCGAAAGCAGGTAGTAGAGTCCAGAAGGAGATAGTTTTGAGCAGCACGCCCCGCCCGGATCGCACGGTCGTCATCCTGGACTATGGTTCGCAGTACAGCCAGTTGATCGCCCGTCGCGTGCGTGAGCAGCGCATCTACTGCGAACTGCTGCCCTACGATGCACCTGCGGAGCAAGTCGCTGCCCTACACCCCTCTGCCTTCATCCTTAGCGGCAGCCCCTACAGTGCCTACGACGAGGGCGCGCCAACCCTGCCTGCCTACCTGCGCGAGACGGCATTGCCAGTGCTGGCTATCTGCTATGGGATGCAGTTGCTGACCCTGGCCCATGGTGGTGAAGTGGTCGCCAGCAAGAAGAAGGAGTACGGCCCGGCTACCGTCACCATCGCGCAAGCCGATGCGCCGATCTTCGCAGGGCTGCCCGCCAGCTTCCCGGTCTGGATGAGCCACGGGGATGCCGTGCAAACCGCCCCCCCTGGCTGGCACACGCTGGCGAACAGCGGCAGCCACCCCGCCGCGATCAGTAGCCCAGATGGGCGCGAGGTCTGCCTTCAGTTTCACCCCGAAGTAGTCCACACCCCCCTGGGCCGCGACATCCTCCGCAACTTCCTCTACAATGTGGCTGGCTTGAACGCGAACTGGACGGCGGGCGCGTTCATCGAGCAGGCGGTGGCGGCGATCCGCGAACAGGTGGGGGCAGGGCAGGTACTCTGCGGCTTGAGCGGCGGCGTGGACTCCGGGGTGGCTGCTGCCCTGCTGCACAAGGCGATTGGCGCGCAGCTAACCTGCGTCTTCGTGGACAATGGCTTGCTGCGGGCAGGCGAACGCGAGCAGGTGGAGGAGACCTTCAGCCGCGCCCTCGGCCTCAAGCTGGTCGTGGTAGACGCAGCCGACCGCTTCCTCGCCAGACTGGCGGGGGTGACCGATCCGGAGGAGAAGCGCAAGCGGATCGGCACTGAGTTCGTGCGCGTCTTTGAGGACGCAGTGGCGGGCGCGGGCGACTTCGCTTTTCTGGCCCAGGGGACGCTCTACCCCGACGTGATAGAGTCAGCCCACCCAGAGCGCAAGGCGGCGGCCCGGATCAAGACCCACCACAACGTGGGCGGCCTGCCAGCCGACATGAAGTTCAAGCTGGTCGAGCCGCTGCGCTACCTGTTCAAGGACGAGGTGCGCGAGGTAGGCGCAGCCCTCGGCCTGCCCAGCGATCTAGTCTGGCGGCAGCCGTTCCCCGGCCCCGGCCTGGCGGTGCGCGTGATCGGCGAGGTTAACAAGCCGTCGTTGGACACCCTGCGCCTGGCTGACAGCATCGTGCGCGACGAGGTGAAGCAGGCGGGGCTGGAGCGCGAGATTTGGCAGTACTTCGCCGTCCTTACCCCCTTGCAGAGCGTGGGCGTGATGGGCGACGGGCGCACCTACGCCAACCTGGTGGCGATCCGAGCAATCACTTCGCAGGACGGCATGACCGCAGACTGGGCGCGCCTACCCTATGACCTGCTGGCCTGCATCAGCAACCGCATCGTCAACGAGGTGGCGGGCGTAAACCGCGTGGTCTACGACATCACCAGCAAGCCGCCCGCAACGATTGAATGGGAGTAGGCGGTGTGGATTGACAACAAATGGCGCAGAGATGATAGCTACAACTTCCACTTTCTACTTTTAACCACGACCGAGGGATAGCCTGTGAAAGACGTACTGGTGATCGGCAGCGGCGGGCGCGAACACGCTCTGGCCTGGAAGTTCCTGCTCAGTCCGCAGGTAGATCGCGTCTATGTTGCCCCCGGCAATGCGGGCGTAGACCTGATCGGCTACAAGGCTCCGCACAACCCGATCACGGAGACCGAGATCAACCTGCTGCTCAACTGGATGCTGAACCTGAAACGCGAGTTCGGCCTGACTTGGGTTGGCCCCGAACTGCCACTCAGTGTGGGCATCGTGGATAGCTGCCACTGGTTCAACTTCCCAGTAGTTGGCCCTACCCAGGCGGCAGCACGGATCGAGACTAGCAAAGTCTGGGCGAAGGAGTTCATGCGGCGGCACAACATCCCCACCGCCCCCGCCATTGCCTTCGAGACGGTCACCGACCTACGCGCCCACCTGCTAGCCGAGCAGACCAGCTTCCCCCTGGTGGTCAAGGAGGATGGGCTGGCGGCGGGCAAGGGCGTGACCATCCTGCAAAACCGCACCGAGGCGGTCACCTGGCTGGCTCGGCTGACGAACGTGACGGTGGAGGCGATGTTGGCCGCCGACTTCCAGCCCACTGCTGTCTCCACCAGCAGCGTCGGCAACGAGCAGCAGCCCAGCAGCCCACCGCCAACCAGCAGGGATGATATGGATGAAGATGCTTTGGCCTTTGCCATTGCCAGCGGCATGAGCGCGGCCCAGGTGGAAGCAGTCTTGCGTGGCGAGACCCTGACCGCCAGCCAGTTGAGCAGGACAGCCCCGCCCAACCGCCCCTTGCCACCACCTGCACAAGAGCAGGCGCAACCCGACACCGAGGAGGAGCCAGAGTTTGTCCTGCGCCACCGCCTTTCGCAGCAGGATTTGCTCAGCCGCGAGGGGCGGCGTATCCTGGTCGAGCAGTTCTTGCAGGGCCGCGAGGTGACGGTGATGGTCTTTACCGACGGTAAGACTATCGTCCCTATGCCGGTTGTCTGCGACTACAAGCGGCTGCTAGACGGTGACCGGGGGCCGATGACGGGCAGCATGGGGGCGTACAGCCCGCCTGGTTTCCTGCCACCTGGTTTCCGCGACCACGTGTTGGCGACGATCATCGAGCCAGCAGTGCGCGGGCTGGCCGCCGAGGGTATGCCCTTCAAGGGGGTACTCTACGCTGGGCTGATCCTTACCGCTGAGGGGCCGCAAGTACTTGAGTTCAACGCCCGCTTTGGCGACCCGGAGGCGCAGGTCGTCCTCCCCCTCTTGGAGAGCGACCTCTACGAGATCGGCAGCGCGATTGTCGAGGAGCGGCTAGACCAGATCGAGGTTAAGTGGGCGGACAAAGCCTCCTGCTGCGTGGTCGTTGCCAGTGCTGGCTATCCAGAGCAGCCAGAAAGCGGCCAACTGATCCGCGGCATGGATCAGATCACCCCAGAGGTGCTGGTCTTCCACGCTGGCACACGGGGCAGCAAGGTGATGAGCGACGTAGCGCGGGCGGCGGGCGGCGGGGAGATGGTAGAGCGGCGGCCTGTCAAGCAGACCAGTTGGCGCGACTTCCTGGGTCGCATCGAGTTGCGCGCCCCCGGCTTTGGCAACCGCGAGCAGAAGCAGGAGTTGCAGGAGATCGCCAGTGGTGGCGAACTTGAACTACGTACCAACGGCGGGCGCGTCCTCAGCCTGGTCGCTACTGCCCCCACCCTGGCCGAGGCGCGGGCAAAGGTCTATCACGATCTTAGCTACATCAACTTCCCTGGGATGCAGTATCGCACCGACATTGCCCTGCGCGAAGAATACCCCAGTGAGGCCGCCATGCAGCAGACCACCAGCCCAGCCAAATCCACCGCCGCACAGCCCAGCCCTGACCAACCCACTGGCAGCGAGCCAACCACCGAGGAGATCAGCGACCTGCTGGGTGACGACCCAACCGCCAACATGAGCCAGCCAGACGAAGCAACCGCTACCCTCGGTCAGCCCAACGAGAGTCCGTCCGTCACCCTGGCGAGGGCGGGGGCCGCCGACCTCACCGGCGAAGCGAACACCAGCGCGTGGCAGGAAGCAGTTGGCTGGCAGGCCGCAGGTGGCACGCCAGCAGTGGAGAGCAAGCAAGAGAGCGATCAAGAGCGGTAAGCAGCAAGCAGCACTGGGCGGCGAACCACCCTCTAGCGGCCTGACAGGTGCTTGTAGAGCAAGATACCGCTGATCGTCTTGGCATCCTCGATCTCGCCCGACTCGATCAGCAGCAGAGCTTCGTCCAGCGTAACGGGGACAGCTTCGATGATCTCGTCTTCCTCCGGCTGGCTGCTGCTAGCTTGCAGATCGCTTGCCAGATAGAGGTCTATGTACTCGGTGGAGTAGCCGGGGGCAAGGTAGAAGCCGCCCAGCCGATCAATGCGGTTGGGGTGGTAGCCAGTCTCCTCCTCGACCTCGCGGATGGCGCAGGCTTCAGCGGACTCGTCCGGCTCACGGGTGCCAGCCGGTATCTCCAAGATGCTGCGCCCAGTCGCAGTGCGCCACTGGCGGATCAGCAGCAGCTTGCCCAGGCTGTCGGTGACGACCATAGCCACCGCCCCTGGGTGCTGCACAATCTCGCGCACGGTCTGGTGGCCGCTCCGCAGGCGCACGTCGCGCACTTCGATGGTCAGCAGCTTGCCCTTGAAGGCGATCTGGCTACCCGTTATTTCTTCGGCAGCGGGGGAGTGGTCATTGGTTGGCATTGTCAATCTCCAGCCACGCCTTCAGGTCGGGCGTAAGCTCCGCGTAATGCTTGTAGGTGCTGTAGGGGATGATGTTGATCAGCGGACGACCAACACCCCAGGGGTCGGTAGCCGCCAGTTCCGCATCGCTCAACTGCTCGATTGCGGCCCGCAAGTCGTGGTAGACGCGCTCCGCGTCGGCCTGGATGTCTGCCAGCGGGCGGTTACGGTTGCGCTGGTAGTATATGGCGTTGCGCTTGTGCGTGTCGCCCATCTCTGGGTTGTGGTCGTCGGGGCTGGGCGGCAGTGTCTCACCGTGCAGCTTCCGCAACTCCCTTGCCAGCCAGCGTTCCGACTCGACGACGTGGGCGATCACATCTTTGACCGACCAGGCACCTCCCCCAGCGGGGCCAGGGGTCTCCTTTCGGGCTGGCGGCACGGTCAGCAGGAGCGTCTCCCACTGCGTCCGCCCTTCGCGTATCTTCGCTAGTAGATCGGCTTTGTTGAGGGGTGAGTCCATAGCAAACCCCTCTATTCCAGACCTGCGCCCTGCACCAGACTGAGCAGCAACTTTGCGGCCAGGGTCAGGTCGGCGATCTTGATGTACTCGTGGGTGGTGTGGATGTCGTAGGGGCCAGCACTGAGGTTGACCGCGTGCAAGCCGTGACCGCGAAAAACGTTCACATCGCTGCCGCCACCGCTGCGTTCGAGGATTGGTTTGATGCCAATTGATTGCATGGCCCTGATCACGCGGCTCAACATCGGGTCGCTCTCGTCCAGCTTGTAGCCGTAGAACTCGCGCTGCACGGTGATGTCCGCGTGGATGCCCCGCGTGTCTACCGCATGGCGGATCGCTTGGCGCATCTGCTCGGTCTGCGCTTCCAGCTTGCTCTCTACCAGGCTGCGCGCCTCACCGATCATCTCTACCTTGTCGGGGATGATGTTGCTGGCCCGCCCACCGCTGATCACTCCGATGTTGGCGGTCGTCTCCTCGTCAATGCGACCGAGCGGCATATGAATGATCGCCTCGGCAGCTGCGATGATCGCGCTTACCCCCTCCTCTGGCGCAACTCCAGCGTGGGCCGCAACCCCGTGGATGGTAGTATTGACAGAGTTGAAGAAGGGGGCGGCACTGACGACCGAACCGATTGGCCCATGCGAGTCCATGGCGATCACGTTCTTCGCCGTTACCTTGCTGTAGT
>JAYUUN010000086.1:0-3484 GCA_043754535.1 Chloroflexota bacterium
ATCGAGGCGGCCTTCAACGCGGGCGCGATCCTCGGTCTGGACAGCAGCCAGTGCGCCAGCCTCGGCACGCCTGGACGCTGCTTCGGCCCCAACCAGAACATCACCCGCGCCCAAGTAGCGGCTATCGTGCTACGTTCGCGCCAGTACGCGGTCGCCACCCCGGCCAGCGGGCAGACCTTCCAAGACGTGCCGCGCAACTACTTTGCGTTCGCAGCCATCGAGACGCTGGCAAACCGGAGCATCATCCTTGGCAACACCTGCGCCAGCGGGAATGGCCTCTGCTTCCGACCCAACGACAACATCCGGCGCGGCGAACTCTCGGCAGTAACGCGCCGGGCGATCCAGTCGGCCCCTTAACCAGCACCACAATCGCTGCGCCTCAAGCTGACTATCGGCTTGAGGCGCACTGTCATTTCCGCTTTGCTGGCACGTTCACTTCGCCGTCTGCCCAACTTCGGCTCATCTGGTAAGTGGTTTGATACTCTAACACCTCGTCGTGCGCTTCAGCCGTATCAAGTAGTGCCGCACCTCGCTATTACAGCCTTCTATCGTGTGTGTGTCCCGCTCACCAATACTTAGCTGGTGTAGCCCCGGCTACGCGATGGTCTGGTATGCTTTCCACCCATCCGAGTAGTAGCCATCGGCTTTGGGTAAGGCTGTGATTACATCCTACATGTTCCATGTGGGGCACACCAGCACCTACTACCTTGCTATGTGCGTGAGCCACCATCTAGCAAGGATTGTGAAGCTGACCTCGCTAAGGCGACTTAGCTTTAGCTCTCCTCACGCCGATGAGCAGCAAAAAGGAGCGGGCCGACCCATCCGGGCTGGCGACCGCTCCTTTGGTTTGTGGTTACTACGCTGCACGCCGACGGTAGTTGCTCCACACCTCAGCCATCACGCTGGTGTGGCACGCACCGCTGCGGCAGTAGCAACCAAACTGCTGATACCGCTGCATCGCACGCACGAATGCTGCCCTGAAGCCAGCGTCAGCATTCAGCCTGCGCGGCAGGTAGACGCGGTAGCAGGTGAGCGTCGCCCCACCTGTGTAGTGCAACTGCTGGCACTCTGGGCAGAGGTGTTCTGCACCTGCTTCCGCTCTCGTCGGCCTGCGCGTAGCGGCGACCGTCACCCCACCTGCACAACTTCGTTCACCGACGTTGGCAACAGCAGTATCTTCTACAGTGACATCCTGTTCCTTGCCTGTCGCAGCGCGATCAGCGGCTTCCCCAATGGCGACGGCAGCTTCCGCTTCGAGCCAAACAGCAATACCACTCGCGGCCAGTTCGCCAAGATAGCGGTGCTGGGCTTTGGCCTGGCTAGCTACACCCCGACCACGCCAACCTTCGGCGACGTGGTGGCTAGCAGCGTGTTCTACCCGTATGTGGAAGCAGCCTACCGGGTGGGAGCAATTACTGGTCTGAGTGCAGCGCAGTGCGCCGTCCTGGGGCTGGTGGCCCCCTGCTATGGCCCGAACGTGGCGATCAGCAGGGTAGAGGCAGCGGTGATCGTGCAGCGGATCAGCAACTACCCGCCGTTCGTGCCAGCCGGGCCGAGCTTCAGCGACGTGCCAGCCGCAGCGTTCGGCTACGCCGCGGTGGAGGCTTTGGCGAACCGCAGCATCATCGCGGGAGCGGCCTGTGGCAGCAGCCGCTGCTTCCGGCCCAACGCAGCGATCCGGCGTGGTGAACTGAGCAAGGTGGTACGACGAGCCATTAGCGTGCTACCTTAAGCGGTACCCTGCTGAGAAGGTTGCAAGGTAAAGGTAAAGGTAAAGGTAAAGGTAACGTCCCTTAATGTTAACATCTTCGTGAAATAAGATGTCAAGCATCACTGCTCTTACCACACAGCTATTACTATCTCCCTCTCCTCGTTCCTGCCTGAGCTTGTCAGCAGCGTTTAATAGCGGCTACACCGAAAGCGTGAGTACGACCAGCCTACTGGCTGATCTACCCACGCTTTTTGTTTTGCTCTACGGCTTCCCCTCTCCTCAACCTCTCTTGTACTCAACCCCTTTCACCCCACCGCCAGCAAAGGAGGCCACGCAGATGTCCGAACTGACCAGCAACCGGCGGCGCGGTCGCCCACACAAGGTCACGTCGCAGCAGATGGCACCGTCGGTTGACGAACATCCACTCATGTCGAGCGAGCCGACCGAGGCAGAACTAGAAGGCGTTGATGCTGCCACCCTTGAGGGACTAGACCTACACGCAGGGCAAGCGGCAGAAAGCGGCAGCACCGATGCCGTTAGCCTCTACCTGCGCGAGATCAGCCGCACCGCGCTGCTCACCCATGAGCAGGAGACCCACTTGGCTATCCGTAACAATCAGGGCCGATCAGCTCGCCTGGCAGCAACTCGTGCAGGCCAATCTACGGCTGGCGGCAACCGGCCAGCCAGCCGGTGGAGGCGATGATCGTGGTCTTGCCAGAAGCGGAAGGGCCGAGGTTGCGACGGGTGTCGATCAGGATGGTCATCACGCCGTCAGGGTTGACGGCAATCAGGCAGTTGTTACTGGTGGCGGCAAGCTGCTGGCGGATCTGCGGGTCGAGTTGGGTGTTCATGGGTTCGCTCCTTGTACTTTGGTGTCGGCAGGCTTGCTCACCCACCGCACTGCTCATGCAGGCCGCCGCAGGCAAGGCGGTACTTGGCCTTGCCCGGTGGCCCAGCAGCAGCTTGTCACGCTGGGGATTGTCATGGCGGTAAAGCTGTGCTATAATTACAGTAGCATAGAAGTAGCGGGGTTATTAGAATGAGGCAGCTAGATGACCAGCAGACAGCGGTCAGCACCACGATCAACACCGATGGCGGTGCTGCGATCAGTGGTGGCCGCTTCGACTCCGCTGGTGGGCAGCTTGTCGCAGGTGGCGTGGGCTATGACCAACGCTACAGCAACATCTATCTCAGCCCCGACCAGCTAGCCGAAAGCTGGCGCGTGCATGGCCTGATCCCCAACCCCTACCCCGGTCTGCGCCACTTCAACGAGACCCACTATGTCGAAGGTCGACCCGACCCGCCCACTTTTGGCCGCACCGCTGCGGTGGAGAGAGCTATCAGCCTGCTCACCCCTCAAGCTGGCATTCCCGTGCTGCTCTTTGTGACCGGGGCTTCGGGCAGCGGCAAGTCATCATTCGTTCGGGCCGGTTTGCTCCCTTATTTGGGCAAGCACTACGCCCGTCGCTTCCACAAGCTCGTCTTTGCCAGCTTCCGCCCCGGCAGTCGCCCGCTGGCCGGGCTGACCGATGCACTGGCCCAACTGGGGCTGACTGACGAGTTTGGCGATAGCGATTTTCTGACCAGCCCCGCTACCTTCTGGCAGTATGTGCAGGCTAACACCCCGCGCAAGAGTGTCAGCCAGCAAGGGCAGATCAACTTTGTGCTGATCGACCAGTTTGAGGAACTCTTTACCCAGGCGGATGCCAGCCAGCGCGACTTCCTGCTGACCCTGCTGACTGAGCCGCCCAGCTTCAAGGATTGTCGCACCCA
>JAYUUN010000087.1:0-10469 GCA_043754535.1 Chloroflexota bacterium
GACCTGGTAAGCCTGCTGCTGGGCTTCAGTAGTAGCCTGGGCAACAGCTTGGGCCGTGCCTTGTGCAATGCTGACCGCAGTGCCAGTAGCTGCTGCTACTGCCGCTGCTGCTGTGCCAGTCGCGGCCTTGATCGGAGCTTCAGCGGTCTGGGCCGCCAACACCTGGCGGGAGTACACTGAACCAGCGTCCGCTACCTGCCACTTGTTACCCACTTTGCTCATCAACATCCGGGGGTAGACAAGGTCTTGGAAATCTTGTTCGTCACTGCGCTTGGCCTTGAAGCTCACCTCGGTGGTGGCGGTCATCACTGCCTGTTCTAGCACCTTGATGTTGATGTCCTTCATCGCGAACAACATGGCTGGGTAGCGCAGGTTGATGTACTGACTGACTACCGGCTTGAGGTCATCCTCCAACCCGCCGCAAGCAACCAGCACCACCATGAGGGCCGCCAGCACCAATCCCACTCTCTGCTTCACCACTACTTTTCTCCATGTTTGTTGTTGAGCGTCGTTCGTCTATGTCTCTCGCGCCGTCCTGCCAATGCTTACACCGCAACCATGAACGTGGTCATATTATACTTGATGCTGCTTGTGTGTGCAACCAGTAAACGCAAGGTGGCGTGTACACTGATCGGCCTGCGAGGGTGGAGTGTTACTAGACTGCGGGCCGCTGGCACCTGGTTAGCTGTTGTGAAGTGCCAACGCTGAATAAGGTGTACCAAGGCTATTGTTAGCTCCAGATTGGCAAAGCCCATCCCGCAGCGGCCACTCAAGCCGGAGACGACGGCGGGGCGGCGATAGACGATGGCTCAACCCCTCAAGCTACGGCTGATCCCACCGTCGAAACCGATGCAGAAGGCAACCCAGGTCCGCCGCCGTTCGACTGGGTGGCGATGCTGGGGACGATGGGTGGGCGGCTAAAAGCGCAACCACTCCCCCCTGTTGAGTCTAGCAGCAGTGCTGCTGCTCAATACCCTAGTTGCCAGCTACTTCCGACGGCTGACCAAAGCCCAAAAGCGGGCAGCCGAGACCGTCGGTGAGCGCAGCCGCACCTACCTGGTGACGATGCCTCGGGAGGTGGATCTGCCCACCAGCCGGGCGGGTAACTTCTGGCGGGGGGCAGCTTCGCCGATGCAGGCTGATCGTGGGGGCCGCTGGCACGCCACCGCCCCGCACCTGATCTGGACGCAAGCCACCAGCCTCGTCACCTACCCCGCCGCCCACTATCTGACCATCGTGGGTGACGACGAGGTGCAGGCGGCAGTGCTGGCCCAACTGACCAGCTTGCACGAAGATTTGCAAGTGCTGGCAAAGGAAGGGGAACAAAACCCCTTCAACCTCCCACCCCCAAGCGGGGGGGTGATCAAGCACCTTGAACTGTGGCTAGCTGGCCCGGTTTACCTGCCGCTGAAAACCGCCTTCGAGGCCGGAGACGATCCGCTGGCCGCCTTCTTCAACCTGGCGACCGCTGGGAGGGACTAACCCAGTTGACGATGAGCCTGGTGCTGAGGCCAGAGGACGACTTCGGGCCGGAAGCAGACGCGGCCATCCAGGCCACCCGCCAAGCGGAGGCGCAGAAGCAGGCGGCGGTGCGCTCCCGCCTCTCCCGCGAGCAGGTGAGTCTGATCGAGCAGAAGCGGCGCGAGTCCAAGACGACCTGGGCGGGGATCGTGCGGGTGGCGGCCTGGGGCGAGGAGCGGGAGGTGAACCGACGACTGGCCGCGGTAGCCGCCAGCCTGGCGGCCACCTTCGCGCAAGCAGGCGGCAACCAGTGGCAGAGCGGCAGCATCCAGGCGGGCAGTGGCGGCCTCGGCTACCCGGTCGGCTTCGAGCGGATCGGCGGGTTGGTACCGAGTGAGCTTGAGAACCTCGGCCACGTGGTAGACGCGAAGCTGGTGCGCGAGATCGCCAGCAGTGGGGCAAAGGACAAGCGGCCACCGGCGAACATGATCATCAGTGAGCGGGTGCCGCTGGTGAAAGGGGTGCCGGTCTACCAGGTGCCGCGTCGTGCTTTTGGCTATCGCCCGGAGGAGTACGACTACAACCAGATGATCCCCTTCGGCTGGCGACCGAACGCCGACGGTAAGACGGCGCGGGTGATCGGCATCCCCCTGAAGTTCTTTCGAATGCACGGCTGGTTCCTCGGCCCGACGCGGTCGGGCAAATCCTGGCTGATCGCTTACCTGACCCTGTGGCTGGCGCGGCAAGGGTTCAACGTGGTAGTGATGGAGCCTTCGGGGGACATCAACGCCGACATCATGCTGCGACTAGGCCCGGAAGATTGGGAACGGGTGGTGTTCGTCAAGCCTGACCTCTTGGATCGCTGGGGGCTGTACGCCAGTCTCAATCCATTGGCGATGGAGCGGCCCGACGAGGAAGCAGCCACGCAAAGTGAGGTGGTGGGGGTATTCGCCAGCCTGAACGGTGGCGACTTGGAGAACACCCCCCGGATGTCCTCGATCCTCAATGCCTGCTCGATGACGCTCCTGGAAGCCGACCCGGAAGCGACCTTCTACTCGATGTTCATGATCCTGACCTCAGAACCCTACCGCACCAAAGTTTTGGGTGGCAACGTCAAGGAAGGTGGCAGCGCGAAGAACATCCGCAACCCGCAACTGCGGGCCTGGTGGGAGAACGTGTTTCCCACCATCCCCCAGAAGGAATGGGAGAACCAAATCCAACCGCTGCTCAATCGGCTGAACAACATGATGATGAACCCGTTTGCCAACGCAATGTTCAGCGACCCGCACTCCTCCCTCAACTTCCGCGCCCTGATGGACAAAGGCAGCCTGATCCTGATCACGTTGCCGGGAGCTGGTGATCCGAAGAACAGTGACGACCCTGTTACCTCGGCCCTGTCGAAGCTGTACTTCATGCGGGGGCTGGCGGCAGCGATGGATCGGGTAGACGACATAGACGAGCGGGAGGAGCGACCGCAGACCTTCTGGTTCGGCGACGAGGCGCAGGCGGTGATCGGGCGCAAGTCGGCCAGCCTGATGAACAAGCTGATCGCGCAGGCAGCGAAGGCAGGCCTCTCCTTCTTCGCGGCCAACCAGGTGCCGTCGCAGCTTGACGGTGAGGCTCTGGACATCCTGACCGGCCAGACCGGGGTCAACGTCTCTTTCGCGGCTAACAAGGAGGAGATCGCGCAGTGGGTGGCGGCGCAGGCGATGATGAAAGAGGTCAACTGGTACGACCTCTTGAACATCCGTCGCTATAGCATCTACCTGAAGGCCGAGGTTGCTGATGTGAAGCGGGTGGTACAGGTCAAGACCTTCCCCTTGCCTGACCCCTACCCCTTGCCTCAACCAAGCGGCCAACACGACGAAGCTAGCTGCTACCGGGCAGCAGGCGTGACCTGGCCCTGCACGTATCAGGCAGCGGCGGAAGCCGGGGGCAAAGAACGGCCAGCGAAACCGATCAAACCCCTGCAAGGGCCGGAGGACATAGAACTTAAGCAGCTGGTGGCAGCCTGCGAGGTCTGGATGCGGGCGAAGATGGCGACTTTTGCCAGCCGAGGGTTTGGTGAACGTGACGCAGAGCGGGTGTTGTTCGACCAGGCGATGAGTGAGCTAGTGGCCGCCACAGACCGCGAGTGGCAGGCGAGCGAGGCTCTGGTCTACGCCCCGATGAGAGCGCGGGCGGCCTACATCCGACAGTACCCTGAGACTGTTGCGCATTATGGACAGAAGGCGATGCACGTGATGTACGCCTCGGCCCTGCAACATCATCGGGTGGTGCTGCTGGGTCGGGCGGCCAACGCCCGCAAGCTGCAAACCCGCCATCCAGGTGAGGGGCTGCCGGTGTACGACGATGACGATGACGATCTGGCTCTGGTCGAGCAGGCGGTCGCGGAGCGGAAGGGGAAGTAAGGCCATGCTACATACCGCTACTACAGCACAGAAAGGAGAGAGCAATGCAAGACGATCAGGAGGTAGGTTGGCAAGAGCAGGTAAGGGAGTGGATGGCATACTGGTGGCTCGGTGCTTCCCTCTCACCATCCTGGTACCCGCCGAGGGGGTTCTTCATCTGGCGCAGCCTGAGCGATCCCGCCGCAGGGTGGCCGCGCACCTTTGCTGCTGCTGGTGATCGCGGGCGCAGGGGTGACGGTTTTGGTCAAGCGCAGCTTGGATGCCGAGCCATAGCCAAAAAGGGCAATTGTTTCCCTTTTTGGCACCGAGGACGCTAACGACCACCGCCGCCCGCCCTGCTGGCAAGCCTTGCCGAGTGTAGGTAGGAGTGTAGGTACAGGTGAGGGTACTTGGGGATTGGCTATGTAGCAATCGGTTACAGATTGTACCAGACCATTCCCCTCTGTGATAAGGGTAGGCTGCTAGCGGAGAACGGAGAGTTGGCAAGAGAGGGTAGAAAGAGAGTAAGCAATGGTAGAGACGAGCAAGGTGGTACAGACAAAGGCAGTGCAGACAACGACGAACAAGCCAAGAGGTAGGATAAGGGTGCTAAAGGAAGCAGGGAGGAAGGTCAGCCAGAGCGAACTGAGCGCAGCGATCCGGCAGGTGGGTCTGGGCAAGCGCGAGGTGATGATCCTACAGATGGTCTGCGTACACAGCTTGCTCAGTTCGAGCCAGATCGTGCGGTTGGTGTGCCGCGATTTGGCAAAGGTAGGTAGTGACGGCACGATGCAGCCAGGCCACCAGTCGCGGACGGCTCTCAAGGTACGCGACGAGAGGCTTCTCAGGTTGGTCGAAGGTGAGTTCCTGCGGCGGGCATGGCTACCAGGTCATCTTCCTTACTACTGGCTGGGGCCGTTGGGCATAGCCTGGGCGAAGGCGCAAGGGATCGAGATCGTCACGGCCAACCTGGCAGCGGTCGAGCATACGCTCATGGTAGCGGACTTTATGACGTGGGTGATCGAGGAAACCGCGAGATTGGGCGGGCAGGCCGAGTGGTCGAGCGAAGCCGAGTTGGGCAACTGGCGGGCGAAGGCGCGACCCGACGCTGAGGCAGTGGTCGAGGCGGCAGGCGTGAAGCTGCGGTTTGCGGTGGAGATTGACCGCCGCACGATGTGGAAGGGAAGATTGAAGAAGAAAGTCAAACAGTACGAGACAGAGCGTGAACGCGGCCAGGCGGTTAGCCAAGTCTTGCTGGTGACGACTGCCCCAGCGCGTTACCTACCGACTATCCTCCGCGCCCTCCTGGAGCAGCAGACGCAGAGCAAGCAGCAGGCAGTCAACTGGTTCGTGACCGCGACTGAGCTAACCCGCCCCTATCAGCAGGGCCTAAACGACCGCCATGCTGGGGTGTTGACCGCGCCGATCTGGTTCCGACCAAGTGGGGGCGAGCCGATCAGCTTGCTACCAAGTGGGCGCGGGGTAGTAGCACAAGGCGAGCAGTAGGAACAAGTAGAAAGAGGCAAGAACGCAAAATGATACTAAGAAGGAAATACATCCTACTGATGGCAACCTGGCTGTTGATCGCTGGAAGTTGGCACGGAGCAGCAGCTCAAGCGGCTAGCGGCGACATGGTCAGCGGGCAGGTGCGCGGCGGTGAAGCCCGGGTGCGGCTGATGGTCGTGGAAGCCGTAGACGAGTCGAACGATCCGCGGCGGTTCGTGCTGCGTCCGACCACGCAGGTAGTGACGACAGCAGGCGGGCGGTTCACGTTCAGTGGGTTGACCCGCTACCAGGCAGCAGGCAGGGCCAGCGTACAACAACCCCTCTTTCGAGGCTGGGGCATACAGGTCGAGGGCAAGGTCTGTGGCAACATCCTGGTGCGGCCCCCAGCGCAGAGTACCCTCAACACTTGTGAGGCGCACTGGATCATCTGGTCGGACGATAACCCGACTTTGCAAGCTACGGATGGTGTGATCTTCAGTATCGAGGGGAGCAATAGGGCAGCTACGAGCGGGCAAGCACAGCCGGGGCGTGCGCGGCAACCTACTGCTGCGATACTAGCAATTGCGCCGATAGTACCCACCAGCCTGCCTGCCCGGTCAACTGCAACACAGCAGGTGGCAGCACTACCGACGGCAGCACCGACGGCCACCAACACCGTAGGGGACGCAGCAAGCGTACCTACCGCAATCGTGACGCGGTCCGTCTCCGTCACGACCGAGCCAGAACCACACGGCCAAGTACCCACACCTGGCAACGTAGCTGAGAGTTTCCCAGTAGCTGCCAGCACGCTCACGGCGACAGTGGGGCCAGTGCTGATCGATACCGACGTGGAGCGGGCAGGGCAGGAGGGGGCGACCGGGCGCAACTGGCCGGGGGGGCTGATGGGTGACGACCAAGCGACTGTTACCAGTGTAGCCGAACCAACCTCTACGTCGCTGCCTGCTGGAGCGCAACGCCGCCCAACGCAGGCTGATCCTACTCCTATCGGTAGAGCGAACGCTAGCACGCAGGCCGTGCCTGCCGTTACGCCTTCCACTAGCTGGCTGGAATACTGGCCGCTGGCTCTGATCGCTTTGGGTGTACTAGGGCTGGTGGCCGCTAGCATTGGCATAGCAAAGCAGGTCAGCAGCAGACGAGCAGCGAGGCGGCGACAACAGCAGGCTAACGCGCCGACTATGCAGTTCCAGCGGCCACCAGCCAGTGACAACCTCGGCGACGACGGCATGACCGATGTGTTGGTTGGCGAGGAGCAGCCGGGAGCCGCATTGCCGGGAACCGCCATCCAATAAGGGAAATTGTTGCCCTAAACGGATACGACGAGGAGCATAACATGGAGCTAGAAATCATCAGGCTGGCCGAGGTCAGCCCCGACCCAGAGCAGCCCCGCCGCGAGGTGGGCGACGTGGGGGATTTGGTCGAGAGCATCAACCAGGTCGGCTTCAACTCGGTGCTGACCGTCGAGGTCGTACCCGGTACAGAAGGTGGCCCCCGCCGCTATCGGGTTGTCACCGGCGGGCGCAGGCTGGCAGCAGCGCAGGCGGTGGGCATCGAGTACCTACCGGCGATCATCTATGAGGTGGGGGAACAGGGGCCGCTGGAACGGCTGCAACATCAGGTCTTCGAGAACGACCGGCGCAGGCCGCTGGCCCCCACTGATCGAGGCCGGGCGGTGGTGCAGTTGAAGTTGATGCTGGACTGCCAAAAGCTCCTGGCCGCGCTTGAACCGGGGGCGGAGCTAGCGAACTTGCGCGGGCTGGCCGCCTGGCAAGCGGAGCGGCAACGGCTGGTGGGCGAGGCCGAGCGGCGCGGGCTGCTGCGGCAGAGGGACGGTAAGCTGGTCGTACCGCGCAGGCTCAAGGTGGGCTGGGAAGCAGTCGAGCAAATGATGGGCATCAGCAACACCGAGTGCAAGTGGCTGGTGCGGCTGGGGGAGCTACCGGCAGATGAGCAGGCGGCTCTGCGGCAATCGAGCCTCAGCGAACAGCAGCAGGTGGCGGTCAGCCACGCCCCGGCGGGTAGGCTGGTCGCGGTGCTGGATGCGGTGCTGACCTACCCGAAGCCGCCTCGCTCGGCGGTGATCCTGGGGGCAGCGCGTGCGCTTGTGGAGCTAGGGGGCGACGTGCCGGTAGCTGAGGTGCTAGATGCAGCAGTAGCGGCACGAGCGCAGGGGGTTCGGCAGGCAGCAGAGATCACAGCTGGCATAATAGCGCAGTTCAGCCCGGTAGAGGCTGGCGCAGTTGGCGCGGCAGCGACTATAGGAGACGAAGACCGCCCGCCGGTGCCAAAGCTGGCGCAAGTAGACGCGACCGCCCCGACTTCCCTACTGGATCAGCCGCCCAGGGCGCAGGATTGGCTGCCAGAGGTGGAGCAGGCGCGGCCAGCTCTAACCCCCGGCTTGGCGGCGGCACCTGGCGATGAGGGTGATGAGGCTGGTGAGCGTGATGAGCCAGATGCGGGCGATGACCCAGCGGCAGGGTGCGACCGCTTGATCATAGACGGGGTACGGGCGGTGGAGCAGGCGGTCGTCGCCAGCTTGGCGCAGGTGGCGGTTGCCGGGCGGGATGCACAACGCAGGTTGCTGGCGATGGTTGCGGAGAAACTGAACGAACTGGAACGGCAGCTTGCCGTTGGACTTTAGCGTACTGGGGCAAATTGCTCCATCACTGGTACACCATGAGAAGTTGGAGGGCATGATGGTCAACATGGGCAAGCATCACCTACAGGCAGCAAAGCGTAACGAAGTGGTGGCGGGCTGGCTAGCTTACACCCCTTTCTGCGAATGGGCAGTGACCGCCTTGTTCTATGCCGCTTTGCAGTTGGTAGACAGCTACATGGTCGGAGTGAAGAGGATCACCAGCACGACGCATGAGGCGATGGCGGCCAACGTCGAGCGCGACCCAGACCTCAGCGTAGCGGTCGCTCAGTGCTTGCAGACCTTGCGGGCCGCCTCAGAAGCAGCCCGCTACCGACAGAAGCCATTTACCCGCTCTGAGTATGATCATCTACGCGAACACTATTACCAGCCGCTCAAGGCGGAGATCATGAAGCTGAACCACAAGGCGAAGCTGCTGCAGCGAACGGAACTAGGTGGACCGCACGGTGGCTATTTGCGCTTACCAGTCGAGGTGTAGGTAGCAGGGAAGGTGATCGCAGTTGAGAATCAAGCAAACAAACGAAGGCTCATCGCCGCCCCGTGAACCGCTGTTCTTGTGGCGTGATGAGGGGTCGGGTCGAGTGCTGCTCAGTCGAGGAGCGGATTGGGTGAGGCTCTCGCCTGGGCTGAAGCACGTCCGGCAAAGCTCGCACATCGCCGTCGGTTGGCGCGTGGGCCGCCGGCTGCGACCAGCTACGCACCTGACTGTCGAGGCACAGGCCACGTTGGAAGCGGGTATAGCTGGGGTGGGCGAACTGGGACAGAAACAGGTCGTGGTCGGGAGCAAAGCCCAGCGGTCGGCAGCTGGAGGCCACCTGTTCGCCTATGCCCGTTGTCACGGCCTGCCCTTGCTCGACCTGCAGGGCTTGGTGGCTGCCGAGGCGATACCGGTGTCGGGAGAGCAGCTAATTGCCCTCTATCACTCGGCTGGTGTTGCGGTCCAGCTTCCAACGCAGTTGTTCGTCTTGAGTCGGGAGCAGGTACACGAGGTACTGGCTGGCTTGCGTCGTCGGGCGCACGAAGCGAACGCTGGGCCGGTTACAGCAGCGGTGTGGTCGGCAGTGCTAGCCCGCTATCAACGAACCTGTGTCGGGTGCGGAGTGGGGGGCAAGCTGACTGCCGACCACATCGTGCCAGTCAGTCGTGGCGGCCTGAGTACCGAGGATAATCTGCAACCGCTGTGCCAGTCGTGCAACAGCCGCAAGGGCGACCTCACCCTTGACCTGCGGGCGGCGGCGGCGGCCTGGGGGCGGTGGGTACTTCAGGCGCAGGCAGCAGTGGGGACTTACCCGCTCCTCGAACTTCACCAGGCCGCTGCCGCTTATGTTGATGCTTATCTGGGCCTAACCAAGCAGGGGCAGGGTTGGGCGCACGCGGCATGGGCCTCGGCAGACAAGGGGGCTGCCCGCTACAGCCGGACTGCGACCGCCTCCATCCTCCAAGCGGTGGGGTTGCGGCAGGCGGCCCTTTCTCTTGATCGGTTGTGGCGGCTGTTTACCGCTGGCGAGGCAAGCGACAACGCTTTGGCTGAAGCTCTAGCGGTAGAGCTGCGAAAGTGGCTGGCGACGACTGGCCTGCGACGACTGGCCGGTGCGCGCACCATGAATGAACGTGGCCCGCCGAGGGCAGGGTCACACCAATGGTTGGTGTGACCCTGCTGGTCGGGGTGGTTGGGCTGCTCATCTGGCGCAGGCGGCGAGGAGTCGGGGGGCTGATCAGCATCACGATCATCCTGCCCGGGTGGTTGGGCTGCTCATCTGGCGCAGGCGGCGAGGAGCAACACGGCACCAACTAGACCAGCACAAGGCAGTACTAGCAGCCAACCATGTACTTTGCCGCCCGCGATCACGGTCTGGATTGCGCCAGGCTGGGCTGTAGGTTGACGCTGGGGCAGCGCGACTGCTACAATGGTGTAGATAGCCCGCTGCCAAGCGGTAGCCAGTAGATGGGAGCGTAGAGCATGAGCAAGCAAGTAGGGTCGCTGCTAATGGTGGTGATCATCTTCAGCCTGTTGGTCAGCGGTCAGCCAGCCGCCAGTCAGCCAGCAGCTAGCAGCCAGCCAGTAGCTAGCCAGCCGCAGTCGGTGGTAGCGGTGGTCAGCCGCAGTGCAGCCGAGCGCAAGCTAGACCCCGAACTGCTGGCCCAACTTGTCAGCAAACCAGCGCGCCTGGAGTACCTGGTCTTCCTCAGCACCGAGGCGAACACGGGCAACGACATCAGCCCGCTACGTTGGGCGGCCAAGGGGGAGTACGTCTACCGCACCCTGGTGGCGGCGGCAGCGCGCAGCCAGGCCAGCCTCAAGCAGCAGCTTAGCAGCCTGGAAGCGGTGGGGGCGGCGCGCTTGCTGCGCTCGTTTTATATCCAGAACGTGGTGCTGGTCGAGGGTACGCCTGCCAGCGTCTACCAGTTGGCCGCGCGTGGGGATGTAGCGAAGGTACGCAGCAATGTTGCCCACATCC
>JAYUUN010000088.1:0-31500 GCA_043754535.1 Chloroflexota bacterium
CGGGCCTGGACACTAGATGGGGCTAACGTTCACGTCTCAATGGTTGGCTTCGACAATGGCAGCGAGCAAGATCGCACCCTTGACGCACTGCCAGTAGCCGCGATCAACGCCAATCTTACCGCCTCCACCGACCTGACCCTGGCGCAAAGGTTGAGGGAGAACGCTGGTATTGCTTTTCAAGGCCCGGTTAAGGTTGGGCCGTTCGATATATCAAACCAACAAGCGGCAACAATGCTGAGTCAAATTAACAAAAGTGGTGTAAGCAACGCTAAAGTTGTTAAGCGACTGATCAATGGTGAGGATATCACTGACCAGCCCAGCAGCAGGTGGATCATAGATTTTGGTGAGATGAGTTTGGAACACGCTGCTCAGTTTGGAACTCCGTTTAGCTACGTTGAGGAACATATCAAGCCTCTACGTGAGAAGAACAATGACAGGCAGCGAAGAACGTTCTGGTGGCGCCTGGGGCGTAGCGGTGGTGACTTGGAGAGAGCAAAGCAGGGTAAAGAGCGTCTAATACTGACCCCTCGTGTTGCCAAACATCGCATCTTTGCATATGTGTCCGCAGAAACATTGCCAGACAGTGCGGTTGTAGCAATCGCCCGCGAGGACGACTACTTCTTCGGGGTGCTGCACGCCAAGCTGCACGAGTTGTGGGCGTTGCGGATGGGTACAGCGTTGGAAGATCGACCACGTTACACGCCAACCACCACCTTCGAGACCTACCCCTTCCCCTGGCCGCCGGGGCGGGAGCCGCAGGACACGCCGCTGGTGCAAGCGATAGCCGAGGCCGCCCGCGACCTGGTGCGCCAACGTGACGAGTGGCTGCACGCGCCCGGCCTGGAGGCGGCGGCCTTGAAGACGCGCACCCTGACCGCGTTGTACAACAACAAGGCAAAAGCGGGGTTCGAGTGGCTGGCTGCCGCCCACGCGAGGCTGGATCGGGCAGTGCTGGCGGCCTACGGTTGGCCCGCCGACCTCAGCGACAGCGAGATACTCAGCCACTTGCTGGCCCTCAACCTGGCGCGGGCGGCGGCGCAGGGTACTGGCAAGTAGGGCTAGCCTCGCTTCGTCCCCCAACCGATATAGGAGAGATTGAGGTCGTGGCCCAGCTTGAAGCCGCCCAACTTGCGTTCGCGCAGCAGACGCAGGGCGGCAGCGGGTGGAGCCAGCTTCGGTTGCAGGCCGCGCACCTCCACCGTCTGCACGCCAGCGCGGTTGAGGCACATGATCACCTCGTCGGGCTTGAGGAACATCCGCCACTCGTGGGCGTTGGCAGGCACCGCCCCCAGCAGCCGCTGCAAGGCGACGATAGCGATCAGGTAGGAGGAGGCAGTGCGGTTGATCGTGTCGAAGGCCAAGACCCCACCTGGGCGTAGCACCCGGCACATTTCGCTCACCGCGTCCTCCAGCCGATTGGAGACGTGTTCGAGGAAGTCGGAGCTGATCACCGCGTCGAACTCACCATCCTCGTAGGGCAGGTCGAAGACGGAGCCGACCTGATAATCTATTGCCAACCCGCCTGCCGCCGCGTGCCGCCGGGCCACTGCGATGCTGTTGGCAGAGAGGTCTAGGCCGCTGACCAATGCGCCGCCCCTCGCCAATTGTTCGCTGATCAGCCCGCCGCCGCAGCCGACATCCAGCACGCGCACCCCGCGCAGGCCACCCAGAGCCTGGCGGATCGCAGAGCGAAAGTAGGCCGAGCGGACGGGGTTCATCTCGTGCAGCACGCAGAGCGGCCCAGTGGCATCCCACCAGCCATCCCCCACCGCGTCGTACCAGTGATTGTCAATTGGCAAAACGGTGTATCCCCCTCTGTTTGTTCCGCCGCCATTCTACCACAATCGGGATCGCCACAACGAAGGCGCACCCGCAGGCGCGCCTCCGTCTCTAGTCCCATCACTGGGGTTAGCCGTTGAAGGTGTCGTCGTAGACCCCCCATTTGGTGGGGGCTTGGTTGCTGTAGCGGTCGGTCTTGCCACCATAAAGGACATAAATCTTCTTGCTCGGCCCGCTGTAGACCATCAGCCCCAACTCGAAGTCCTGGGCTGCGCCAAAGACGTTGTTGCTGGGGCCAGCCTCGTAGAGCGGGCCGGTCGCCCAACCTAGCTTCTCAGCCACCCGCGCTGCCGTCTCGTCGCGCCACACTTTGGCGAAGCCCGCACGGGGGGCGTAGAGGCCCGCTGGTGGAGTCAGTTGCGGCTCCGCTTCCTTGCTGCCGACGAAGGTATCCGCAAACCTTTGGCTTGTGCCATCCTCGTAGAGTGCGTAGATGAAGCCGTAGTAGCCGCTGCCGTTGCGGTAGAGTACGTCGATCATCTGGCCGTGCTGGAAGGGCTGCTGGGCGAAGGCGACCACGCTCTCTGGCACGTTGGCGGTGCAACCCAGTTGCTGCTGCACCGTCGTGTTTTCGCCCCACAGCTTGCCGAAGCCGCGCTTGGGTAGGCTGCCATTGCAGGTGAGAGCGACCGGTGCAGCGGTGGGCGTGATCGTGGGTACGCTGTCCTGATACCGCCACTTGTAGTAGTGTTGGCCGATATTACCCATCTGCACCTTGAAGCCCTCTGCTGCCGAGGGGACGTAGGTGAGGACGCGCCGTTCGAAGGCCTGGATTAGCACGTCGGTGCTGGCCTGGCCCGCGATCTTGACGCTGGCCCAGTACGCCTCGCTGATCGGATAACCAGTAGCATAGAAGTAGGGATCGTTCAGCTTCGCGTTCTGCTGCTTGCCGCCGACTAGCACCGGGCCACTGGCGTTGAGGAAGCTCCAGAAGACCAGGGGGATGTTGTGGCTGGTGGCAGGCTCGAAGTATTCCTGCTTCACTCCGTAGTTGGCGTAGCGGCTGTCGGTGCGGATGCTGCCGTCGCGGGCGATGCTCTGGTTGACCGCTCAATGTAGCTGCCTTTAGTCGGGCCGATGTGGTCGCGGAAGCTGGCGTAGGTAGGGGCGTTCGGGTCGTCACCATCGCTGGCGAGGGGGATGTCGGCTGGCTTGCGCTCAACAAACTTGCTATTGCCCACCTGCATCTTACCAGTGATCAACTCCTCGGTAAGCAGGCCGTTGGTGACATAGAAGGGGCTGGCGAGTTCGCCGTCGGGGTTGTTGATCTCCATGCGGCTCTTGTCAAAGTACTGGACGAGGTGCTGGCCGTCCTTGCCTTCGACATACTGCTCGTAGATACCGGCAGTGTTCGGCCCTGGCCCCCAGTAGTAGCTGCGTTTGGCTACGCCGCTAGCTACCAGTTCGTCGGTACGGCTCCAGGTGGCAGTAAAGGCATCGTTGGCGAAGCTGTTGTTAGCCGCCCTTGCGCTTGGCAGCCCCAGGCTGCTCAGGATGATCGCCAGCAGCGCGAAGGCCACCAGCAGAGTGGTAGTACGTTTCATCGGGCTATACTCCTCTATTCTCAGGCTTGATCGGGTATTCCGGTTGAGCTTTCGAGGCTGCGCGCACAGCTTTCTACCAGTAGAACGCAGCAGTGAGCCGAAGGTTTCACCGTATTCTAATCTTCCAGTGGGTTGGCAAATTACTGCCAACCTTTTGCCGCTTTGGCTGTATAATGAGCGTCAGGTGTACGGCGACAAGAGATTGCGAGAACAAAGCAGAGCATGGACGAGCGGGAAGCGATAACCCGGCTCCAGCGGGGGGACATCGGCGGGCTGGCGGCGTTGGTCGAACGCTACCAGACCAAAGCCGTGCGTGCCGCCTACTTGGTCTGCCGCAACCGAGCAACGGCGGAGGACGTGGTGCAGTCCGCCTTCATCCGTGTCTACGAGCGGATCGCGCAGTTCGACCCAGAGCGGCCCTTCGCTCCGTGGTTTATGCGGATCGTAGTCAACGATACCCTCAATCTGATCCAGCGCGAGGCCCGCCACCAGCCGCTAGCGGACGAGACGTTGGCGTGGAGCCACCCGGCGGTTGGCGAAGACCCACTGACGATCCTGGCTCGCAGCGAGGAGATCGCAGTGGTCGCCGCCACCCTCGACCGACTGCCTGCCCAGCAGCGGGCCACGCTGGTGCAACGCTACTACCTGGGCATGAGTGAGAGCGAGATGGCGCAGGTAGGCGGGGTTGCCCCTGGCACCGTCAAGTGGCGGCTGCACCAGGCGCGGGCGAAGATGCGCCAGTTGTTGCCCGCCTGGGTCGGCCCCAACGAGGAGTAAAGGAGCAAACGTGAACGAGCCAGTTAATGAACAGCACATTACTGCCGCCCTGGAGCGGGAGGCGACGGGTGCCGTGCCTGTGGTGCAACTGTGGCCCGCCATTGAGCGCGAGATCACTGGTGCGCACCGCACAGCCACGCGGCGGCCCACCTTGCGGCTGGTGGCTGGGCTGGCAGTGGTTGCTGCGCTGCTGCTGCTGATCGCTACCTTGGCGGTCAGCTACCTGCCCGCTCGCCAACCCGACCCGCCAGCCAACCCGGTCGCGCTTGCGCCCACAACTGTCCGCCCACTAGCCACCGAAGCTGGTGCGCCAAAGGTGCTGGCTGCCCGTCTGGTGGTGGACGCGCAGGGTAACGTATCGGTGGCAGGCGAAGTGGGGCTGGTCAATCGGGTGGGGCAGTATGCAGTTGGCAGCGACTACCCACTCACCCCCACCGCCGCTAGCCTGCTGGTAATAGTGCGCGACCGCAGCAAGGGTTCAGGTGGCACCGACACCCTCTACCAGGTGCAAAGTGCGGCAGACGATCTCGCGGTGGTGCTGAACGGGCAGGCGACCTTGCGCTTCGCCAACCGCCAGGTGGTAGTAGACATCACCGATAGCAGCACGCGGGTGATCAGCTTCCGGGTGCAGGACGGCTACCCCACCCCCAACCCCGCCGCGTTCACCCCCACCGCCCTGCCCGCTAGCAACCAACTGGTGGTGGGCAGCAGCGTGGTCGTCACTGCGGCGGGGCTGGCGATCCATGCAGGGCAGGGCAGCGACAGTAAGACGCTTGGCATGGTGCTAGGCGGCGAACGGCTGATCATCGTGGCTGGGCCGAGCGCGGTGGACGGCATCAACTGGTGGAAGGTAAGCGGCTGGGACGTGGCGGGCAATGTCGGCTGGTGCAACGGCGCGTTCCTCCAGCGGGTTGACCCGGCAGCCGAGGAAGCTGGCCGCCAGATCGTGGTCGGCTCCGAAGTCGAGGTGACGTTCGAGGCGTTGAACATCCGCAAGGCGGCGGACGTAGACTCCGAGTCGCTAGCTACGGTAGAGCAAGGGCGGCGGCTAACCGTGCGCGGTGGGCCGATCAAGGTCGGGGGCCGCAACTGGTGGCAGGTGAGCGGCTGGGAGAACCTCGGTCTGACTGGCTGGTGCAGCGAACGCTTCCTGCGCCGGGTGAAGTAGGCTAGTAGGGCACAGGTTGTGCTATAATCTTGGCACAACCTGTGGAGGCCCAACCTTGACCAACCCAACCCCGGCTGAAGCCCCTCTGGTGCTGGCGATTGACATCGGCACCTCCTCCCTGCGTGCCGCCCTCTACGACAGGGCCGCCCGGCTCGTCCCTGGTTCGCGGGTACAACTGGCGAACCTGGTGCAGACTACGCCCGACGGTGGGGTGGAGCTAGACCCCCTCCTGCTGCTGCGTAATGTAGAGCAGACGGTTGACCAGGTGTTGGCGCGGGCGGGGGCGCAGGTGAGCGAGATCGTCGCGGTTGGCTTCGACACCTTCTGGCACAGCCTGCTAGGGGTGGATGCCAACGGCAACCCGCTTACCCCCCTCTACACCTGGGCTGACACCCGCGCGAAGGGCATGGCGGCAGAGCTACGCCGCGAACTGGACGAGGATGCGGTGCTGCAACGCACTGGCTGTATGCTGCACCCCAGCTACTTCCCCGCCAAACTACGCTGGCTAGCAACCACCGAGCCAGACTACGCCCGCGTCACTCGTTGGGTCAGTTTTGGTGAGTTCTTCTATCTGCAACTGTTTGGCGCAGCAACGGTCTCCTACTCGACAGCCAGCGGCACCGGGCTGCTCGACCGCGCCAGCTTGCAGTGGGATGCAGAGATGTTGCGCGCCAGTGGGATCGCCGCCTCGCAGCTTTCGCCCCTCAGCGACCTGACCCCGGCTAGTGGCCTGCGCCCACACTACGCCCGCCGCTGGCCGGGGCTAGCGGCCCTGCCCTGGCTCCCGGCGGTGGGTGATGGGGCAGCCAACAACCTGGGCATTGGCGCAACCAGCCCCGACGAGATGGCCCTGATGATCGGTACCAGCGGTGCCATGCGCGTCGTCTGCCAGCCGCAGCGGGTGCCATTGCCCCATGGCCTCTGGAATTACTACCTGGATGGCAAGCGCACCATCTACGGCGGCGCACTCAGCGAGGGGGGGGGGGTGGTAGCCTGGCTGTGGAACAACCTGAAGCTCAGTCAGATGAACCTGGCCGAGAGCGAGGCGGCAGTGGCAACCATGCAGCCCGACGCGCACGGCCTGACCATCCTGCCCTTCTTTGCGGGCGAACGCAGCCCCGGATATGCAGGTGAGGCGCGGGCCAGCATCATCGGCCTCAGCCTGAACAGCAGCAGCCTCGACTTGCTGCGCGCCACGTTGGAGGCGATAGCCTACCGCTTCGCTAGCGTCCACGCCTTGCTTGCTGGGATCGTGCCAGCCGCAGGGAAGATCATCGCTAGCGGTGGGGCTTTGCGCCAATCGCCAGTCTGGGCGCAGATCATTGCCGACGTAATTGGCAGCCCCCTGCAACTCTCTGCCATAGATGAGGGCAGCGAGCGTGGGGCGGCGATCCTGGCCCTGGAAGCAGTCGGCGCACTGCAAGTTGGGGTCACCGAGGGCGAGACGACGGTCAGCTATCAGCCGAACGCCAACAACTACGCCGCTTACCATGCAGCGATGGCCCGCCAACAAGACTTGTACGCGAAGCTAGTGAAAGAGTGAACGAGACCCGACCATACAGCGCGCGACCACTGCTATGCGGCTGACTATCTCCTTCAACAACCCCGCCGCGGCACGTACTATCTACGGCCTCCTGCAAGGATAACTGGCCGCTGCCTTCAACATACGGTTAGACGTAGCTTCGTAGGGTATGGTATAATCTGGCGGCACCATGATTATAGCTAGCGAAGGATTTTTGATGAGCGAACAGCAGAACCCCCGCCCGCAAGTCAGCCCCGTGTGGCAAGAGCGTGGCGCGGAGATGATCGCGCAAGCCCAACCCACCCTACGCCTACCCAGCCTCAGCGTCTTCTTCCCCGACTACAACGACGGCGGCACCATCGCCAGCATGGTGATCAGCGCGATCAAGGTCTGTGAGCGCGTCACCGATGACTACGAAGTGTTGGTGGTCAACGATGCTAGCAGCGACTACAGCCGCGAGGTGCTGGACGACCTGGAAGCCCGCTACCCCCGTTTTCGGGCGATCCACCACGAGACGAACCGGGGTTATGGCGGGGCTTTGCGTACTGGCTTCCGCGAGGCGAGCAAGGAGTGGGTCTTCTACACCGACGGCGACGCGCAGTATGACCCCCACGAACTGGTGCGCCTGATCCCCGGTGCGAGACCGAACATCGGCATGGTCAATGGCTACAAGATTGGCCGTAGCGACCCCATCATCCGCCTGATCATCGGCAAGATCTACCACTGGGGGGTCAAGTTTGCCTTCGGTTTGCGCCTGCGCGACACTGACTGCGACTTCCGCCTGATCCGCAAGTCGGCCCTGGATGCTATCGAGCTAACCGCCGACACTGGCACGATCACCGTTGAGTTGCAGAAGAAGCTACAGGATGCTGGCTACAAGTTTGCCGAAGTCCCTGTTCACCACTACCACCGTGCCTACGGCCAGTCGCAGTTCTTCAACTTCAAACGTATCCGCGCCACCCTGCTCAACCTTGCTACGCTCTGGTGGAAGCTACGAGTGCGGGGTGGCAGTCGCAAAGCACAGCGGGCAGCAAAGACCCGCCAGCAGGAGACGCGATGAACGACTACCCCCTGATCCCCGCTGCGAGTGAGCAAGATGCGCTCAGTTATCCACTACCAGACTCCTCTCTTGCTGCGGATGAGCCGGAGCCGAACCGATTGGGGCGGCCCTTCTACCAGCATCACTATGGGGGGCAGCGGGTGCTGATCACCGGCGGCCTCGGCTTCATCGGCAGCAATCTAGCGCGGCGACTGGTCGAACTGGGGGCAGAGGTGCTGCTGGTGGACTCGCTGATCCCACAGTATGGCGGCAACCTGCACAATATCGCTGACATCCGCGACCAGGTGCGGGTCAATATTGCTGACATCCGCGACGCGAACGGCATGGACTATTTGGTGCGCGGTCATGACTACATCTTCAACCTGGCTGGGCAGGTCAGCCATATGGACAGCATGAGTGACCCCTTCACCGACCTGGACATCAACTGTCGTAGCCAGCTAACCCTGCTGGAAGCCTGCCGCAAGCGCAACCCCACCGCGAAGATCATCTACGCCAGCACCCGCCAGATATACGGCAAGCCCGACTACCTGCCAGTAGATGAGCAACACTTGCTCCACCCCACCGACGTGAACGGGATCAACAAAATGGCGGGCGAGTGGTACCATATCGTCTACAACAACGTCTACGGCCTAAAAGCCTGCTCTCTGCGCCTGACCAACGTCTACGGCCCCCGCCAGTACCTCAAGGATGCACGGCAGGGCTTCATCGCCTGGTTCGTGCGCCTGGCAGTGAAGGGCGAGCCGCTCAAGATTTTCGGCGACGGCCAGCAAATCCGCGACCTCACCTACGTAGATGATGTGGTGGACGCTTTCTTGCGGGCGGCGGCTAGTGACGCAGCGAACGGCGAAGTCTTCAACCTTGGTGCCGAACCCGTCACTTTCATGGAGATCATCCGCATCTTGCAAGAGATCGTTCCAGACTTGAACTATGAACTGGTTCCCTTCCCCCCTGAGCGTAAGGTGATAGACATTGGCGACTACTATGGCGACTACACCCGCATCCAGGAGTATCTTGGCTGGCAGCCACACACAAACTTGCGGGACGGCTTGCGGCGCATGATCGAGTGGTACCAGCAGCACGGCGAACACTATTTCTAGTATCACGCCATCTACGCCGGCCCAAGCCTAAGCTGAGCTTTGTTCAACAACTTGTGTTCGCCAGCAAAGAATAGAGGTGTCTCGTGCCTAATCAGAGTAGCGGCTACCAGCCGCAAGCCAGCGACAGCCCACCGCCACCAGCCTCCCCCTGGGCAGTATTGCGCGAGGCTGGCTTCTGGGTGGTGATCGTCCTCGGCCTGCTCATGTTCTTCGCCTTCTCCATACTCGGCTCCTCCTCCTACGTTCTCGCTACCACTGGCGAGTACACCGACAGCTACCTGGATAACTGGAACCCAGTGCAGGGCAGTGATGGCTCGCGTTGGACACGGGAGGTCAGCACAGTTAACTTCCGCAACTTTGGCTACCCGCTCGGCCAGGGTGGCTACCGCATCAGCGTGCAGCTAGACGATGGTAGACCGCTCTTTACCAGCCTGCGCGAGACGTTTGCGGACTTTGAGAAGCGGATGGATCAGTCCCCTGGCCCGACTCTGTTCCCCTACACGATCACGGTCAGCACGGCAGGGCAGGTGGTGGGGGTGATCAGCCAGACTAACAGGCTCGGCCTCAGCTTCTATGACTTCGAGGTGGCGGGTGAACTGGTGCAGCGGCAGGCTCCCGATGTGGTGGTCACACTGGCGACCAGCGCAGTAACCAGCCCAGTTGGTAGCAACCTGAAGTTTGGCGCAAAGGTTAGTTCTATCTCCCTCAACCGCGGTTATCGCTCGGATACCCTGATCCTGCCTCCACCCCTAGCTATCTTCGGCGCACTGGTCGTGCCAGTGCTGGGCTACCTCGGTCTGCGCCGCAATCTGCCAAAGCGAGTAGTCTTCTGGATCATGCTGGGGACAGTCCTAAGTATGGGTGGGAGCTACACAGCCGCTCGCTCGCTGCTCTACATCTGGATGCCGCTGCTGATCCTGATCGCCGTCGCCATCTTCTACTTCGCCTGGCGGCGCGAACTGGGGGCTGGCGGGCGTAGGCGTGGCAAGCAACAGGTAGGCTGAAGGGGCTGGCCCAAATGCCCAACCGCCGCCTGTCAGATTAAAAGGAGAGACCATGATCTTCCGCCGTATGAGTGCAAAGGAGCAAGTGAAGCCGCAGGGCGTGCCGCCACAGGTTGCCTTGCGCGAGTGGCAGTTGTGGCTGCTGCTAGTCGTCAGCGTTGCGGCTATGACCCTCTCCTACCAGGGTTATAATGGTAGATACCTTTTCACTGGTGGCCCCACAAGTTTTGCCTACATGGGCAGCGGCTGGTATGACCACAAGGATGCTGACGGTTATGGTCGCTGGACTGACGGTAAGGGTTTTATTACCTTCCGCAACTTTGGAGTGCCACTTGGCGACGCAGACTTCAACTTCAAGTTCGACGTATATGGCGACCGTAGCAATATGCAAGGTACATTGCCGCCACCTACCGTCACCATCCTGCTCGGTAGGCAAGTAGTAGGCACGATCAGCACAAAGTCGTCGACGCAGGGGTACGGTGAGAATTACGAGCTGAGTGTACCAGCTTCCCTTCTGCGGGCCAACGCACCTGACCCGGAGTTCACTCTGCTCTCCACTACCTTTACGCCGCCAAGCGATACGCGCAAGCTGGGCATCAGAGTGTGGACGGCAGGACTCCATCCAACATCCGGCTTCATTTTGCCACCCCCCTGGCTGCTGCTCCTGCTAGTGCTTTACGGCCCGGCGGACTACGCCCTCCAGCGACGAATTGTCAGCCGCAACCTGGCCCTGTTCGGCGCGAGCATGAGATTGTTTCTACTTGTCACACTCAGTTCGAGCAGCCGTGAGGTTATACATCTTTATTTCATTTTCTTTATAGTAATTACCCTATTGACATTGTCTGTATTTTGGTGGCGTAAGCAGCGCAAGCAGCGCGACACCTTTACCGAGCTTGTGAAAGGAAATACCTAATGATCCTCGTCAGCGACTCGAAGGCCCAGTATGAGGCAATCAAGCCAGAGATCGACGCGGCGATCCAGCGCGTGCTGGATAGCGGCTGGTTCGTCCTCGGCAAGGAGGTAGTGGCCTTTGAGGCCGAGTTCGCCGCCTGGAATGACAACAAGTATGCCGTCGGGGTGGGCAACGGCACCGACGCTATCGCCCTGGCCCTACGCGCCGTCGGGATTGGCCCTGGTGACGAGGTGATCACTACCACCCACACCGCCACCTTCGGCGTGCTGGGTATCAGCATGGCGGGCGCAACCCCAGTGCTGTGCGACATCAACCCTGCCACTGGCAATATTGATCCCAGCCAGATCGTCGCCCGCATTACCTCGCGCACAAAGGCGATCATGCCCGTCCACCTCTACGGTGCGCCCGCCGAGATGGAACCGATCCTCGCCATCGCCGATCAGCATGGGCTGGTCGTGGTGGAGGACTGCGCGCAGGCCCACGGCGCAGAGTACAAGGGGCGCAAAGTCGGTACCCTGGGCCGCATCGCCGCCTTCAGCTTCTACCCATCCAAGAACCTTGGTGCCTTCGGCGACGGTGGTCTGGTGGCAACCGACGAACGCGCGCTAGCCGACATGGTGACCGCTCTCCGCAATGGAGGGCAGGAGGGCCGCTACAACCACGTCTACAAGGGGGTGAACAGCCGCCTGGACGAATTGCACGCCGCTATGCTGCGGGTCAAGCTGGCCCACCTGGACGAGTGGAACCGACGGCGCGGCGAACTGGCCTGTTACTACCACGGTAAGCTGGAGGGTATCCCTGGCCTTACCTTGCTACCTGGGCCGCTGGGTGGCAAATCTGTCTACCACCTCTACGTGGTCAAGGTGGAGGAAGGCAGGCGGGCTGCCCTGCAAGAGCATCTGACCAAGCGTGGCGTAGCAACTACGATCCACTACCCCACGCCTGTCCACCTGCAACCAGCCTACCGCGACCTCGAACAAGGGGTGGGCAGCTTCCCGCACGCCGAAGCCTTCGCCCAGGCTTGCCTCTCCCTCCCCCTCTACCCAGAGATGACCCAGGCTCAGCAGGACACAGTGGTGGCGGCGGTGCGCGAGTTCTTCAGCTAACCACTATGGCTCCCCAGCAGGTTGTGGGCTGGCAAACAGGGCGGGTGGCAACCCGCTCCTTTTTGTTGTAAACTTAGCTGGCAACCAGCAACGACTTCAACCGTTACACAAAGCGAGAGAGAGTTTGCAGATACCAGAGTTCGTCCATGCGCTGGTGCGCCGCACCGCTGCCAACCCTGAGATGTGGAACATCTTCCGCCGCCTGTTGGAGGACAACTTTCGTGGCGAGAAGGCGGTGATCCGCCGCGAGTTGTTCCGCCAGCGGCCACAAGTGCGCCCGCGCATCTTGGACCTCGGCTGCGGCACTGGCGAGTTGACCGCCTTGTTCGTCAACGCGGGATTTGAGTACATTGGTGTAGACATCCTGCCCAGCTTCGTGGCCTATGCGGGGCAGCGACACGCCCAGACTGCTGCCCGCTTCGCCGTAATGGACGCAACGCAAATGAGCTTTGAGGATGCAGAGTTCGACTTCGTGCTGATTACCGGGGTCGTCCACCACATGAGTGACGCGGTGGCGCGGGCTAGCCTGGCCGAGATGCAGCGCGTGTTGCGGCCCCACGGTCGCGTGCTGATCATGGAAGATACCGCAGTCGGCTTCAAGCTCAACCTGCTTGGCGGCCTCGTTCACCTGCTCGACCAGGGCGCGAACATCCGCACCACCGAGCAGTACCGCGCCTTGTTCGACGGCTACTTCAGCGTCTGCAAGGAGTATCGGATCATCAGTGGCGTAATGGACTATCAAGTTTTCGTGTTGGAGAAGTGAGGAGTTAGCGTTGCCATCTTTTGTGCTTCTATTGATTGCTATCGGTTTGACTTTCGTCGGCGAATTGTTGCTCAAGCATGGCATGAACGCCCTGCAAGCCAGCGGTGCGCTCGACCGCTTTTCGCTCAGTTTTGGGCCGCTGGTGCAGACGGGCTGGACAGTCTTTAGCAATCCCTCTGTGTTCTTCGGCTTCGTCTTCATCTTTGGCGGCTCGCTGTTCTGGCTGGCGGTGATATCCAAGCTACAACTCAGCTACGCCTACCCGCTGCTCAGCATGAACTATATCCTGGTGGTTGCCGCCTCCTACTTCCTCTTTCACGAGCAGGTTAGCTGGCTCAAGGTGGCGGGTGTGCTGGTGATTGTTGCTGGAGTGGTGCTGGTTACGCTGGGCGAGGGGAACGTGAGCAGCAACCCATGACCAACCCCCAGCCGCCGTCAGCCGACTCCAGGGGCGAGGAGGTGCTACTCGACCGCCTACCAACTGACTACCGACTGTCGGTGGTGATCCCCGCGCACAACGAGGAGGGCAGCGTCGGCGAGGTGGTCGCCCGCCTACGCCAACTGAAGCCCGCCGCCGAGATCATCGTGGTGGACGACGGCAGCACGGACGCGACGGCAGAGCAGGCTTTGGCAGCGGGGGCGAAAGTGCTGCGCCAGCCCTACAACAAGGGTAACGGTGCGGCGGTCAAGGCAGGCATCCGCGCTGCAACCGGTGAGGTGATCCTGATCATTGATGCAGACGGCCAGCATAGCCCCGACGACATCAACAAGTTGCTAGACCTGATCACCAGCTACGACCTGGTAGTGGGCGCACGCACTCGGGCCAGTGAGACGCGCCTGATCCGCGACCTCGGCAATGGCATCTTCAACCGTTTCGCCAGCTACATGGTGGATCGCCCGGTGCCAGACCTGACCAGCGGCTTCCGTGCTATGCGCCGCGACAAGATTATGGACTTCATCCACCTGCTGCCCAACGGTTACTCGCACACCAGCACCAGCACCATCGCCTTCATCAAGGCAGGCTACAATGTCACCTTCGTCCCCTTCGTTTCGCGCAAAGACAAGGGCAAGAGCGGTATTAGCTGGTTCCGCGATGGTTGGCGGTTCATGCTGATCATCACCCGCCTGACCATGCTATTTACGCCAATGAAGGTCTTCCTGCCGATCAGCCTGCTCTTTTTCCTGGTCGGCCTCGTCTATGCCGTCGCCAACATCATCTTCGACCGACTACGTATCCCCAACGGGGCAGTGCTGCTGATCAGTGTGGCGGTGATCGTCTTCCTGATTGGTCTGGTCAGCGAACAGATCGCTGCCCTGCGACTGGAACGGAGGGCTAACTAGTGGCTGCAATCCGACCAGAAGCCACGCCGCAGAAGAAGGGCGGCTTCAACAAGTGGGGCTTGCGGCTGGGCGGCACCCTGATCTTCGTGCTGATCCTCATCTACGCCGTCTCTACTGGCAAGCTGGACTTCAGCAAGATTGGCGACCACCTGTTGCACGCCAACTGGTGGCTGGCGGGCCTCAGCATCCTGCTAGTCTTCCCCTTCATCCTGATGAAGTCCAGCCGCTGGCGAGCGATCTTGCAGAGCTACGGCATCAGTCTGACCCCCTGGCAGGCGTGGCGCATCTACGCCATCGGCCTGGGCGCGGGCCAGTTTACTCCAGGGCAGGCGGGCGACGTGCTGAAGGCCTGGTACCTCAAGGGTCTCGGCTACCCGCTTAGTGCGGCCTTGCTCAGTACGCTGATCGACCGCCTCTACGACATCGCCTTCCTCGGCATTATCGCCCTGGAAGGGGTACTGGTCTTCTCTCAACAGTTTGGCAGCCAGTTGCCGATAGTGCTGCTGCTGCTGGCTGGCGCAACCGCGGCGGTCGTTGCTCTCAGCCTGCGCCCAGTGCGCGAACGGCTGATCGGCCTCGTCATGCAGCGGCTCAGCAAGGGCGACTCCGATCCCGCTGCGGGGGGGCCAGGTGGCGACCACAAGCCCGACATCAGCAGTGTGCTGGCGGGCGGACAGAGGGCATTGTTGACCGCCAGCTTGTTTACCGCCTTTAGCTTCGTCATCTCGATCAGCCGAGTCTGGCTCTGTGCCGCCGCCCTCGGTATCAATCTCGATGTGTGGCAGGTGATCGGGGTCAATTCGCTGACTACCGTGGCCGCCCTGATCCCGCTTTCGGTCGGCGGGCTTGGCACCCGCGATGCAGTGTTGGTGATCCTGCTCGGTTTGCTCGGCTACGCCACCGCTGAAGCCAGCGTGCTAGCAATCGCTCTCAGTACGCTGATCCTGCTGCTCAATATTACCAACGTAGTTGTTGGCTACGTCGTCTGGTTGCGCTCGCCCGACCGGATCGACAGCGCAGAGGCGGCAGCTAGTGCTTAGGCTGGTAGCAGCAGGGGGTTTAATTTCTGTGGATAGCTCTGTTCGCATATTGGCAGGCATCGTTGCGCTTTTCTTTGGCTTCTTTATCGTAATCTCCACCATCAGCCGCATTCGCAAGGGGCGGTCGCCCGAACTGGCAGCCATTGCCGTCGCCATCCTGGTGATCGCTGCCCTCAGCGTTGGGTTCTATTTCTTTACCGCTGGCAGCGTCAGTGAGCCAGCGACCGACGCACAGACTGCCAGCCGCGAGGCACGCCTCTACGCGGCAGCGAACAACCTGGTGCAGCAGCCAGGGGTGGGCAGCAGCTACGTGCGCCAGTTTGGCTGGCAGTCCGCTGCTGCTGGCAAGTCGTTGACTGCTACCGCCACCCTCAGCGCAAGTGGGGAGCTACGCAGCCAACCGATCTTCACCCGCCCTCGTGAGCAGTTCCACATCAGCTATACTGCGAGCGGGGCTGGCGAGTCGCAGATTGTCTGCCTTTGGGAGGACGAGGGCCACGCCGACGGCAGGCCTGGTGACAAGGCGGTGGGTAATGTGGAGAGCAAGTTGATCGCAGCGGGCCAGCTAGCTTACTTTACCTGCACTGCCCCCGACAACAAGCTGGTCGCCAACTTGCGGGTGATCCTGCGTCAGTTCAATGGCAGCGCGACCTTCACCAGCGTGCGGGTTGCCAGCGACAATCTGCGGGTAGAACCCTGGCCCAACAACGCCCGTGCTGCGCTGGCCTTCAGCTTCGATTGGGAGAGTGCGATGGGTGGGCCAATCCACTCGAAGGGGATGGTGGCGCACGACTCCGCCTCTGGGGCAGCGGAAGGGGGGCGGATGCGGGCTGGCACAGAGCAACTGCTCCAACTTTTCGCCAGCAACAACATCTCGGCCACCTTCTACGCCACTGGCTACGACCTGCTCGACGGCAATGCCGCGCGCACTGTCTACCTCGGCAATCCACAGTACAAGTGGGCAGGGGCAAGGAATGGCTGGGGCAGCGACTACTGGCTGACGCACGGTTGGTACAGCGATGACCCCTTCAGCACGGCAGCCGACCCCAACGGCGCAAACTGGTACTTTGGCGACCAACTCAAACGCTTGCAGGCGGCGGGACAGGAGATCGCCAGCCACAGCTTCGGCCACCTCTACGTGCGGGGGGCATCGCCAGAGGAGTTGCGCGCCGACCTCAACCAGTGGCGGGCTGCGGCTTCGGCTCAAGGCATCACCGCCACCACCTTCGCCTTCCCCTGGCGCAGCAGCAACAGTACGAAAGAGGATTACTATGATGTCCTGCGCGAGGCAGGTTTCAAGGCCGTAACCCGCCTGTACGAGCCAGATATGCGCTACCTGTTCCACTTTGGTACTGCACCAAACAGCGGTGGGATGTTGGTTGTCCCAGACTTCCTGCTGGGGCGCGGCAGCAGTGAGGAGCAGGCTAGCGAGGGGGGTAGCGGTGCCGCAGTGGGCAGTGTGCAGCAGGCCACCCAGGTGATTAGCGCAGCGGTCGCCCTCAATGGACTGACGAGCTTCTGGAACCACCCCTCTGCCCTGACAGACCCTGGCGTGTTCCAGGTCTGGCAGCAAACGGTTATTTACGCTCGGCAGCAGGCCGACGCTGGCAACCTCTGGCTTGCCCCGGTCGGCCAGATTGTGGCGTACCGCAACGATGCGCGGCAGGTGGTCACTGTCGTGCGCGGCAAGAAGCAGACAGCGGACGGCTTCGAGTTGTTGGTGGAGGTTGGCAACTACAGTACGCATGACCTGCGTGGCCTCACCCTCAGCGTAGACGGCACGGTGATGGCGGTGGAGGTGCGAGCCGAGCGCGATGGCAAGCAGGTGATGCTGCCCGCTACTACCGCCAGCAACAAGCTGACCTTCGACCTGGCCGCCCGCAAGAGCGCGCAGGTGCAAGTGACAGTGCGGCAGTAGGGAGGATTGTAGAGTGCTGGCATTGCGCTCTGCTGGAAGGTTGGTTAGATGAGCGATAGGGAAGGTGGCTTGAGCGTGCCAGCGGTGCTACGGGAGCGGGGGCTATGGTTGAGCCTGTTGCTTGCTCTCGTGGTGCTGCTTTTCTGCTATCAGATCGGCTCTGTCTACAACTTCAGCCTGGGCAGCTTCTACGATCCTCTCTATGTCGCTGACGGCTGGAACGCGGATGAGCAAGGTGAGGGCTACCGCTACCGCTGGACGACTGCTGAGGCTAGCTTCCGCCTGACCAACTTCGGCTACCGCTTTGAGGCAGGTGACTACGAACTGGATTTGGTGCTACAAGGCTACCGCAGCGGGGCTGATGGGCCACTCCCACCGCCGACCGTAACCGTTAGCCTCAACAACCAGCCGCTGGCAGTAATCAGCACGACGGCGGCGATGAACCTGCAAACGGTGGCTGTCCCCGCTCGCCTGCTGCTGACGGCTGGCCCCGACCCCCAGTTTACGCTTAGCACTGCCACCTTCAATCCTCCGGGCGATAGCCGCAACCTGGGGGTGAAGGTGCGTAGTATAATATTGACCAAACAGGGGGTGGCTGCTTTCCCGCTCCACCTGCCACCAGCATTGGTGCTGATCCTGAGTGTGCTGCTGAGTGTGCTGCTCTACACCATCTACCGCGCTACCCAGCGGCGGCTACTGCGCGGCTTGGGACTGATCGTGATCAGCTACGTTGGAATGGCTTACATAGCCGCTGCTCCACTGCTGCTACCCATCCTGTACACCTCGGTTGCCGTTACGCTGGCGATCAATGGGCTGCTCTACCGTCACCAGCTAGCGAGCAGTTGGGGCGGCTGGCTGGAGCGGCTAAAGAACGCACAGTATGCCCGCCGCTGGTTCTTGCCGCTGCTCGCGATCTACGCTGTTCTGGCCCTCTACCTCGTCTGGCAGGTAGACTTCATCGGCCACGCTGACTATGCGGACAATGCGGTGGTGGCCCGCAACATCCTGCACGGCAAGGGCGCAAGCGTAGACTACCTGGCCCAGTTCTACACCAGGTACCCGACGGTCAGCCACCCGGCGGAAACCTGGCCGCTGTTGCAACCACTGCTCACTGTCCCCTTCTTCGCCGTCTTCGGCGACAGCACGACGGTGGCGAAGCTGCCCAACTACCTGCTCGTCCTCGTCCTTGCTTACAGCGTGTTCTGGATAGGCTGTCGGCTGTGGGATGGGCGGGTCGGCTTCTTCGGCGCGATCTTGGCAGTCGCCAACCCCTACGTGCTGTCCATGCTGGTCTACCCGATCAGCGACCTGGTGACGGTGGTGCTGTTCGTCTGGCTAGCCTACCTGGTGGGGACGCAACCCCAGATGCGCCCGTCGCAAGCGGAGTGGGGGCTGGAAGTGCGCCGCTGGATGGGAGTGGGGCTGCTGGCGGGGCTGCTGGTGTGGGCAAAGCCTAGCATGGTGGTTGCGCTGGCAGCTATTGGCGGCTGGGTACTGTGGCGGCTCTGGCAGGGGCGAACAAGGGCTGACTCTGCGGCGACAGCGGCTAGCCTCGGCCAGCGGTTGAAGTCCCGCCTCCAGCATCCGCTTGTGCTTGGCGTGTTGGTCGTGGGGTTGGTGGTCAGCCCGCTGCTTACCCGCAACCTGCTCACCTTCCACACGCCGCTCTACTCGACCGAGCAATACGATGCCTGGGTAATCAAGTATGGGCAGTGGGAGAACATCTACTGTGCCTACAGCTTCTACCAACCAGGCAAGCAAACCTGTCCCCTCTCTGAACGCGGCGAGTTGCCGAACCGTTCGTGGTTGTTGCGCTATGGCTTCGACCAGCTTTACAAGGTTGACGGCTACGAGTTGGGCGCATTGTGGGATGGTGGGCGAGTTGGCGGTGGCGCGGGCCTGGTTGGTGGCGATGTTGGTAGCACACTGGCGGTGATGCTGGCCCTACTTGGCTTGCTGGTTGCTGGACGCGGCTGGCGCACCCCCCCCCAACTCAGCCCGCCTCCGCTGGGTGAGAGGGCTGGTGGCGAACTCAGCCTTGCGCCGCTGCTGCTGTCGTTTGCTGCCCTGGCGGGGTTTCTGGTGCTGTACTGGCACTATGAGGCGCGCTACTTCCAGATTTTCGCGCCATTCGTGGCGTTGTTTGCAGTGGCATTCGTCTTCTGGCTGGGCGACAGAGTCAGGTCCAACTCAGCCCCCCGCCACGAGGGGAGCCGAAGGCTAGCTATGCTGCTGGTGCCGCTGCTGCTCTTGCTGCTCCTATACCCGCCGATGCGCGAGCAGTGGGAGGCCGCCCCGAAGTTTGCGGGGGCCACTCCGCTGGTGGCGGCGGCGCAGTGGTACGCCCAGCATAGTACGCCCACTGACGTGATCATGAGCCGCAATCCCTGGGAGTTCAGCTTCCACAGTACGCGGCCCGCCTTGATGATCGCCAATAACAGCGCGGCGACAATCCTTGAGGTGGGCGACTACTACAAGGCTGCCTACCTGCACCTAGACCAGGTGCGAGTCGACCCCAATCGGCGGTTTCGGCCCGCCCTCAACAAGCTGTACAACCCCAGCTACAAGGTGGGCGACGAGCCAGTGAAGGGCTACCTACTGGTATACAGGGATCAGTACACGCTGATCTACAAGCTGACTCCTGGCAGGCAGGCGGTACCACCTGGCGGGTAGAAGACTGCCTCTCACCAGGGTGAAGGTGTGGTAGTGGGTACTTGGCTAAGGCTTAAGGGTCTGGGAACGACTGCCTATCTTGTAGAGTAAGCAGCCCTCAATCGGCGGGCAACACTGGCTAGCCTACAGCAGTCAGGTTGTCACGTCTCACGATTGACCCTCCTGGTGGGAGGGGCAAGGTACAGGTACAGTGGTTAGTCGGACTACCAACCGCACTGTGTTGTGGAATGGAGCGGGGGACGAGATTCGAACTCGCAACAACCTGCTTGGAAGGCAGGAACTCTGCCGTTGAGTTACCCCCGCTTACCTGTCAATTATAGCATATCGAGGCTGCGGCGGCAAGCAATTTGGTGCTGCTCATCTCCTTGCAGCTACACGTTTTTTGTACGTTGGCCGTTGGGCGCAGCTAACTAGTTGCCAATGATGGCTCTACAAAGTGGCTGGCTTAGCCCTGGCTACGAACTACTCCCCCCGGCGGCTGGCGCAAACAGCAACCCGCATTGTGGTACAATAGAGCGCAAGTAAGCTGGCGCGCTTTACAATCTTTTGGAACGGGTGGTATGTTATGGACAGGCTGGCGAAGTTCCGTTGGGCGGAGAGGCTGTACCAGGTGGATGTGGCGGTCGGGCCGTTCATCATGCTGGCGGCTTTGGTCATCATGGCCGCCGGGTTGCTGGGCAGTGCTGGGGTGAGCGGCTGGCTATTGCTCCTTGCTGCCGTCGCTCTGCTACTGCTGATCGTCTATCACTTCAGTCCCAGCCGCCGCATCAACGCGCTGATCTACAGGGCTACCCTGCTGCGTAGGGGTGGCACGCCTAAGGGAATGGCTGCGCTCTCTACTGGTGAACAAATACGGGCGGTCAAGACCGAGCTGTACAGCCTGCGCCCCAGCTTCGTCCTCAGCCTCGCTGCTGCCAGTTGCTTCGCGGTCTACGGCCTGATGCTGGCGACGATTGACCGCCACCTGCTCATCTTCGGATGGCTGGGCGGCAGCCTGTTGGCGCAGACCGACTCGCTCTGGTGGGGCATCCTCTGGCTGGCAGTAGCCGCCACCTTCGCCCTCGTCCCCTACAACATCTTCAACCGCCTGCGAAATACGGTCACCAGCACCCGCCGCCGCCAAGTCAGCCGCCTGCTTGGTTACGACGGGCGGGTGGCGCAGCGCAAGCCGTGAGGGCAAGGAGAACTGAAGGTTGATTGACCGCTATACCTACCCGCAGATGGCTGCGCTCTGGTCGGGCCAAAGCAAGATAGACTACTGGCTGAAGGTCGAGATTGCCGTGTGCGAAGCCTGGGCCGAGCGTGGTACCATCCCTCCAGCAGCAATGGCTGCGATCCGCCAGGCGACGGTTGACCGCGCCCGCATGGAGGAGATCGAGCGCGAGACTGACCACGACGTGATCGCCTTCCTGCGTGCTGCTGGCGAGACGGTCGGTCAGGCCAGCCGCTACATCCACCTGGGCCTGACTAGCAGTGACGTGGTGGATACCGCTCTCTCCTTGCAGACGGTGGCCGCCGCCGACCTGCTGCTGATCGACATTGAAGGGCTGGCCGCAGTGCTGGCACGGCGGGCTGTAGAGTTCAAGGACACGATCATGATTGGCCGCACCCACGGTGTCCACGCCGAACCGACTACCTTCGGCCTCAAGCTGGCTCTCTGGCTGGCCGAGGTGCGCCGCAGTCGGGAGCGGTTGTTGCTGGCGCGGGCTGAGATGGCGGTTGGCAAACTGAGTGGGGCGGTTGGTACGCACGCCAACATCCCACCGCAGGTGGAGGAGCGCGCCTGCCAGATGCTGGGGCTGGCCCCGGCTGCCATTGCCACCCAGGTTTTGCAGCGTGACCGCCATGCGACCTTCCTCAACACGCTGGCAGTGATCGGGGGTGGCATCGAGCAGTTTGCTACCGAGATTCGCCACTTGCAACGCACGGAGGTACGCGAGGTTGAGGAGCCATTTGGCAAGGGTCAGCAGGGATCGAGTGCCATGCCGCACAAGCGCAACCCCCACAAGAGCGAGCGGCTGGCTGGGTTGGCCCGCTTGCTACGCGGTTATGCGGTTGCGGGTATGGAGGATATAGCCCTCTGGCACGAGCGCGACATCAGCCACAGCAGCGTCGAGCGGGTCGTCTTCCCCGACGCTTGCCTGCTACTAGACTACATGGTGCGCCAGTTTACAGCGATCATGGAGGGGCTGCAAGTCTACGCTGGTCGGATGCGCCGCAACCTGGAGGCTAGCGGCGGTCTCACCTTCAGTCAGCAGGTGCTGCTTGCCCTGGTCGAGCAAGGCCAGGATCGGCAGGCGGCCTACAAGCTGGTGCAGCGTAACGCGATGCGCGTGATCGAAGCCGAGGATGCAGGCGCGCCGCTGCCTGGCGGCTTCCTTGCGGCCTTGCAAGCCGACGAGGAGATTACAGCCCACCTCAGCCAGGAGACGCTAGCCCGCATCGTCAGCGACTACGACTACCATCTCAAGTACGTAGATGTTGCCTTCCAACGGCTGGGCCTGTTGTAAGCAGAAAGAGCGGCTACCCTGCGATGGATAGCCGCCCTTTGCTTATCTGCTACTGGTTTAGCGGTCTTGCAGGGGACCAGTACCACCAGGGCGGGTGCCACTATCCATATCTTCTGGGCGCACAGGAGTGCTGCTGCTGTCACCGAGGTGCTGGGTGGGGGGGATAGCTTGGGGTTGGTTGCCAGCTTGCGGCGGGGCAGCATAGGGCTGCTGACCGTACTGGGCTGGCGGCTGCTGGTACTGAGCAGGTGGCTGCTGGTACTGCTGTGGCTGGCCGTACTGAGCAGGTGGCTGGCCGTACTGAGCAGGTGGCTGCTGGTACTGCTGTGGCTGCTGTGGTGGCTGACCGTACTGAGTGGGTGGCTGTTGGTACTGGGTCTGCTGGTACTGGGGCTGCGGTTCGGCGGCGCGTACCGGCTTGGGCAGCGGCGGGTACTTGGGCGCGAGGCTGAGGTAGAGGGCCGAGCCAGCAGCGGCGGGCAGCACCACGTAGATCAGCGCGCTGATCAGCGAACTAAACACGCCCACCGCCCAGTTTAGCGCAATCCCAGTGTTGTCCAGGTGGCTAACATCGTCTTGATTAAGGCCCCCGCCAAGGCTACTGCGCCCAGCATTGGCGATGTCGTTGATCGTAAGGCTACCACCACCAAACAACGACCCTACGGAGCCAGCATTGCCCGCGAACACTTGTCGTGTCAGGCTGGTGCCGAGGCCAACCAGCGCGTTGATTGCCGTGCTGAACAGGCCACTGAGCAGCAGGTAGATGACGGCGAAGATTACCACCGGGCCAATAGCGCGGCGGATCAGACTGAGGGCGCGGCCTACTGCCTCTAGCGGGCTATGCTTCTCCTTCGTCACTACTGGGAACAGGATGAAGCTACCGCCTACCACGCTGACCACTACGATGATGTTGAACAGGATCAGCGGGATGAATAGCAGGTAGCCGAGGGTTGGCCCTACGGCGGTGCGACCCAGCAGACCGACCAGCGACTCGACTAGCACAACCGCAGTGTAGAACAGCGACAGCAGCAGCGGAGCAAGCATATAGCTGCCCATATTGCTCATTATGTGGCCGAGGGCCGCCTGCCAGGTCGTCTGCCGCCCGCTCTCCAACTCATCCATGCACATCTTGACGACGGTGCCAAAGACGACTGCATAGCCGACCGCAAACAGGATGATCGCCAGGATGCTGAAGATAGCCGGGCCGAAGCCGTTGCTGAAGTTGGGGGCCAGGCTAAAGCTACCAGTGAAGTTGTAGCCCTGGTTGACGACGGCTCCGCCCAGCGGGGCGAACAGGCTGAGTACCAGTTGCACCAGGAAGGCAGCAATAATCGCGAACAACACTTTGGGCAGCGAAAGCGCGACCCGCAAGGCGCGTAGCACCGTGTTGAGGTTATCGCGCACAGTGGTATTGCTCATGATATCGTCTACACTGTTGCCGCTGAAGGTGTTGCCGAGGTCGCGGGCTATGCCCTGGGCCTCGCCTGCAACGGTGCTAGCAGCACTGCGTACCCCCTGCGCTACATCGCCTGCCGCATCGCGTACCCCTTCGGCAGCGTTCCCCGCTGTTTCGCGCAGGCGATCCCCAGCGTCTGGCTGGCCCGGTTGATTCGGTGGATAGCTCATCCTCGTCTCCTTTCTATCTACAACTACATGGGCGTGGTTGTGCTGTTAGTTCACCTGCCTCATTCCCGCCGCATTATATCACAGAGTTGATTGCTGTCAACTACGCTTTGGGGCGCAGCATTATGGCTGGCAGCCGTGGGGCTGGCAACAAGCGGCCCCACCTGCCCCCTACCCCGTACCGAAGGTTGTAGCACAGCCCCAGGGAGTGGCTACCATCCGCCCAATCCGCAAGGCCAATCCGCAACCCCTAACCACCCAGGTTGGCACCGCTGATTGACAAGTGCGCCCCCGTCCCTATATAATGGCAAAGTCCACAACAGAGGTTGGGAGCGAAAAAATGAAACTAATCCTGGTGAACGTCGCCAACAACGACGCTGACAGTGTGATTGACAGCTTGCTCGATAGCGGCTACCGCACCACTCGGCTGGCTAGCACGGGTGGCTTCCTGCGCGAGGGCAACACCACCCTAATGATTGGCGTAGAAGATGAGGCGGTGGCTATGGTGATTGACATCCTCAAGCGCAGCACCCGCCCTGCCAGCAACCGAGCCAGCCGTGCCACCCTTTTTGTGCTGAAGCTCGACCAGCACGAACGCCTCTGAACACCGCCGCCGCGAGGTTGCGCCCTGAAAGCTGACTGGCAATGCAGAAAGGCTTTATCATTGGTGAGGTGCGTGGGGTAAAGATTACCGCTGACGTTAGCTGGTTCGTCTTCCTGCTGCTCTCCCTCTACTTCCTGGCCGCTGTCCTTTTTCCCAGCCTCAGCGTGGCGCGGGAGTGGGGAGGTGGCTTGCAGTTCGCAGCCGCCCTGGTGGTCACCCTCCTGTTCTTCCTCTCGGTTCTGGCCCACGAACTAGGCCACGCCCTGGTCATTCGGGCAGCAGGGCTGCCTGTGCGTGGCATCATGCTCTACTCCTTCGGCGGCGCAACCCTCACCGACGCAGAGCCTAAGCACCCAGGCGAGGAGTTCCGCATTGCAGCGGTCGGCCCCCTGGTCAGTCTACTGCTCTCCGCCCTTTTCTTCGGGGCAGCCCTGCTGCTAGGCCTCGATCACACTGACCCCGCCCCTGTCTGCGCCTGGTTGCTAGCCATCCTCAACTTCTCGATGGGCGCGTTCAACCTCCTGCCTGGCGCACCCCTGGACGGTGGCAAGGTGCTGCACGCTGCCGCCTGGCAACTGACGGGCAACCCTGCCCGCGCCGACCGCATCGCAGCGCAAGGTGGGCAGGCACTTGGCCTGCTCGTAATCGCCCTCGGCATAGCAATGCTGGTACTCACTGGCGACTTCTTCATCGGCCTGTTTACTATCTACATCGGCTGGTCAATGAGCCGCCAATCGTGGCGCGCCTACCGCGAGGCAGTCAGCCGCCGCCTGCTGCACAGCACCGCCGCCGCCGACGCGATGATGCCCGCCGCCCAGCAGATACCGCCCAACCATACCCTGACCGAAGCTCTTGATCAGTTCGTCGTCGGTCGCCTCAGCGTCGAGTCGCAGGTGCCATTGCCAGTAGGTGAAGGCGGCAATCCAGTGGGCCTAATCGCCCCCGCCGCGATGAGCAAGCTGCCCGCCGAGGAGCGTAGCCACAAGACGGTGCGCGAACTGATGGAGCCGATTGGTAGGCTGGTTAGTGTACCACCCGACCTCAAGCTGTTCGAAGTGCTGCTGCGGATGGAGGCAGCCAGTGCCAGCCATGCCGTTGTAACCAACGATGGGCTTAACCTCGGCCTGATCAGCCGCGAAAGCATCGCCTACTACCTGGTCGGCATGATCCGCTCACCCAGTGCAAAGTAGGCCGCCCCGCTCCCTGACTTGCATCACTACTGACCAAATAGAAGATAAAGGTGGATGATAATGGCTGATTTGGCCCCCCGTGTGGAACTAACCCTCGATAATCTCTCCTACGGCGGCGATGCTGTGGGGCGCACCGAGGGCAAGGTGGTGTTCGCTGCCTACGGCCTGCCCGGTGAGCGAGTGCGCGTGTCGCTCAGTGAACAGAAGAAGAACTTCGCCCGTGGTGCCGTCTCCGAGGTGCTGGGCGAACCGTCACCAGAGCGGGTACAGCCCCGCTGCGAGTACTTCGGCAAATGCGGCGGCTGCCAGTGGCAACACATGGGCTACGACTACCAGCTAGCCAGCAAGAGCAAGCTGCTAGCCGAGCAGCTACGCCGCGTCGCTGGTCTGGAGATGCAGCCCGAAGCCCCAATTGCTGCCCCCGACCCCTGGGCCTATCGCAACCTCGCCCGCTTCCAGGTCAGCTACCCAGAGATTGGCTCTGGCGAAGTCGGCTACTACCGCCGTGAGAGCCACAGCATCGTCGCCATCGAACGCTGCTACATCGTCCATCCACGCATCGTCAGCATGATCGAGTTGATTGACCGCTTCGTGCGGGTGATGCCGCATGGTGCCTTGAGCGCAATTACCGTGCGGGTTAGCTTCGCCGACGAGAGTAGCTATTTGCTGCTACACCAGGGAACAACCACGGTCAACATGGGCGATGTGCGGCGGATGCTGACCGAGTGGGTCAAGCGCGAGCAAGTGGCCGAACGTTATGGCCTGCGCGGTATCGCCACCCTGCCACCCGCCGCCCGCCAGCGTGGACGCGACAGCCAGCCGCAGCCAGGCGACATCGGCGGTGAAGGGGGAGAGGTGGCTGAGGTCTCTGCCTACGTCCTCTGGGGCAAGGGCGATTTCAGTGAGCAGGTGGCCGGTCGCACCTTCCAGCTTGCGCCTGCCGGTTTCTTCCAGGTGAGCAGCCAGGCGGCAGGCGAACTGGTTCGCACCGTCAATGCGTTGGTCGGCAAGGTAGATACCGTGCTAGACCTCTACAGCGGGGTGGGGCTGTTCGGCCTGTCGCTGCTTGCTGAGAAGCAAGTGCGCAGGGCGGTGGGCATCGAGTTGCAGACCGAGGCGGTCAAGGCGGCGCGGGAGAACGCCGACGCGCTGAAGGTTGGCAGCCAGGCGGTATTCCAAATCGGCAGAGTGGAGGACGTGCTGCCCGACTTGCTGGCCGACGGCTTGCAGGCCGAAGCGATCATTGTTGACCCTCCCCGCAGCGGCCTTGCACCCACTGCCCTCCAGGCTTTGGCCGAGGTGCCTGCCGAGCGGTTGGTCTACGTCTCCTGCGACCCCAGCACTCTCGCCCGCGACGTAGCGGCCCTCGCGCCACTCTACCGCCTGCGAAGCACCCGCGTGGTTGATCTGTTCCCCCAAACCTACCACATCGAGAGCGTCAGCCTCTTGGAACGCATCTAAGCGGCGGGTTGCTAATTCAGCGTCTAACCGCTTGCCCTATAGCCCTATCTTACGTATAATCAGTACAGTACCTCCAGGTGTGGTACTATCTCCACCTGTAACGGCGGGTTACGGGGTGTTTTTCAGCTACAAGAGAGGGGTTTCCAATGGACAAGATGCAGGAATTGGTTCAGGATTTGATGCACAAGGCCAACCTTAACGAAGGTCAGGCGCAGAGCGTAGTTAGCACCGTGATGGGCTTCCTTAGCAAGAATGTGCCACAACTGAGCGGCATCCTCTCGATGGCTGGGCTGGGTGGCGCGGCGGCGACCGCAGGCAGCATGGCTGCTGCTGGGGAGCATGAGGAGAAGAAAGGCTTCTTCGGCGGTATCATGGACAAGATTGGCGATGTCTTTGATGGCGACGACGACAAGAAGGATGCAGCGGCCAGCACAGTAGCGGCTACCACCCACAACGCAAGCAACAGTGCAGCCGATGCTGGCGCAGCAGTCGCAGGGGCAGCCCACGCTGCTGGCGGCTTCGACATGGGCAGCCTCGTCAGCATGGTTTCGCAGCACGCCAACCTCGACCAGATGAAGGCCCAGCTTGCCACCAGCACCCTGCTCGGCAGCCTCAAGGAGAAGGTACCCCAGGCTGCGGGCATCCTCGACATGATCGGCATCGGCGGCAACAAGTAAGCAGTAACCATAGCAGCAGGCCGGGACACAGCAAACCTGTGTCCCTTTTCGTTTGTAGTACTGGGTGGGATGTTGACTTACCCGTGGAACAAAGCCATACCCATGATCGTCAACTATGTGTGTCAAGAGAAATCAGCGAAAGGGGAAAGTTATGTTCACACTATCAGATGAGGGGTGGCAGGTGGCGCAACCGTCGCGCGCAGCCTCCTCGGCTTAGGAAGTGGCGGCAAGCAATGGCTGCCACTATGGTATTTGCCGCCGCAGCGTTGGCGATTAGCGGCTTGCTAGCCAGCCACGGCGTACCAGCAGCGAGCGCAGCCCAGCGTAGTAGCCAGCCCGCTACCACGCAGAACAACTACACCACCTTCATGCCCCTCGGTGGGCCAGTCGAATACCTCGGCTTCGGGCAGGGCCTAGTGCCGACAGGCATGGTGGCGCGGGGCGACCCAGAGCGCATTGAATACCCTAACACCAGCGTGCAGAACTACTGGCTAAGCATCCATTGGGCTGGCACCGACAAGCAGCATGGCGACCCCTTCATGGTCAAGTACAACTGCGGCAATGGCGGCGGCCTCTGCAACGACCAGAGCAGCCAGTTCCAGGAGGACTACGACGGCAACCTGCCTGCTGAAGGCGGCTACAACTACGCAATCACCACTCCCCCTGGCAGGTATGCCCAACTGCGGGTGTTCGATGCCGCCTTCGCCGTCAACCCGATCACCTACAACACCAGTGCTGTCATGGTGTATGACAACGGCGCGACCTGGTGCGCCAGCAACCAGTTCTTCACTGGCGACAACATAGCCGCTACTACCGGGTTGAACCAGATTCCTAGCCAGTCACTGACCACCGTGCCTGCCCCTACCAGCACCCCCGGCGGTTCCGATCCCACTCCCATCCCTGGCAGCACCATCTCAGCTTACGCCTGCCGCTCCCACCCTACCTTCATCAGCGGCGCGCAGCAGCTAACCACCACCTACAAGCTGTTCTCCCCTGACGCTACCCCCAACTACTATGGCGACGATACCCTGGTGGCTGGCTCAACCTGGAACGTAGGGCCGGTGCAGTACCGTAGCACTAGCACCAACACCAACTACCTCGACCCCGCCCGCATCTACGAACCCAACGACAGCCTCTACCACCTCAAGTGGGTAAGTTACAATACCACTGGCACGCCCGCCAACCCCATCCACCCGGCTGGCATAGCTGGGGGCCAACTGAGCAACAACGGCTACAGCCAGTGGCGGCTGAACGTCAACGTCAACCGCGACGCAGCCTACAGCAATGGTGGGCAGCAGGTAGACGTGCCTGGGCAGAACAACTTCAGCCTGCTGGCCGCTGGCTCGAACACAGCAGGGGTAACCGTCAACGCCCTCGGCAGAATGGGGGCTTATGTCAATGTCCCCACTGGTATGAGCGACATACCCTTCGCTTACGTCGGTCCGGAGCAGGCAGGCGAACTGGCAGAGTTCTCGGTCTTCGACCCTGGTGACACCTCTAGGGGTAACACCGTCTTGCAACTTCTGCACCCACCCGATGCCAACCACCCCGACTACTACCCGCAGACCGCCCTGACTATTACCCAGGGGGTACAGAGCGACCGCAACCGGGCAGGTGAGCAACCTGTAGTTATCACCAACGCCAACCTTTATATGGCAAAGGTAGGCATTAGTCAGCACGGCCAGAACCGCTGGGTGACGTTCTCCTACCGTCTAGAGCCGGGTTATGCGGGGGGCTGGTGGCGGCTGCGCTACATAGTGGACACCCAGGCTACCGACCGCATTACCCTGATGGCGAAGGTGCTGGAGAACTGCGCGACTGGCTTCGCGGACTTGCCACAGAGTGCCATCTTCTACGACGACATAGCTACCCTTTCCTGTCGGCAGGTGATCTCTGGCATCCCCGACCCAGCCCAACCAGGGCAACTACTGTTCCAGCCGAACGCCACCACCAGTCGCGGCCAGTTTGCCAAGATCGTCAAGCGTGGCTTCGGCCTGCCCAGCTACACGCCCACTAGACCCAGCTTCAGCGACGTAGCGGCGGGCAGCATCTTCTACGGCTTCATTGAGGCGGCAGCCCACGCGGGCGCAATCAACGGCCTCACCGCCAGCGATTGCCAGCAACTGGGGGTAGCAGCCCCCTGCTTCGGCCCCAACGTGGCAGTCAGTCGGGTGCAGGCGGCGGTGATAGTGCAGCGGGTTCGCCAATACCAGGCCGTAACCGTTACCACGCCCACCTTCAGCGATGTACCAGCGACGGCCTTCGGCTATACTGCGATCCAGCGGTTGAACGAGCGGGGCATCATTGGCGGTGCAACTTGTGCTGGTGGCGGCGGCCTCTGCTTCCGGCCCAACGCGAACATGATGCGTGGCGAATTGGCGAAGGTCGTGCGGCGGGCGGCTGACACAACCCCCTAAGTGGCGGGGCGCAAGCTGTCCTACTAGCTAGCGTATCACCTTGGCTGGGCTGTCGTTGTAGAGAGCGGTTCGGAGATTTGCACCGCGCCACAACACAGCCCACAAGCAAAGGAGCTTAGACTATGGACCTTCGCAGCGAATTGGTCAACCACCTCACCTCACAGGCTGACATTAGCAGCCACGAGGCAACCAGTAGCATCGACACCGTTCTTGGTAGCCTGCGCCAGCACTCACCAGAGGCGGCCTCCTTGCTCGCTCAGGTTGGCGGCCACAACGCGCCCGCTAGCAGCCTCAACTTCACACCCAGCCAGCCAGAGCAGAATATGGGTCTGCTCAGCGGTCTGCTCGGTCAGCAATCCAACCTCGGCAGCCAGAAGTCGGGCCTGGTCACCAGCCTGATCCTTAGCTTCTTGATGAGCCGCCTGCCACAACTGGGTGGGATGCTCGGTGGCTTCCTCGGCGGTCAGCCACAGCAGCCGCAGATGCAGCAGCCACAGGGGCGCAGCAACAACCCACTTGACCGTAACCATGATGGTAGCGTGGGTCTGGACGATCTGTTCGCCAGTGGCAGCCAACCACAGCCGCCGCAGTACCAGCAACCGCAGCACCAGCAGCCACAGGCGCGTAGCAACAATCCACTTGACCGTAACCAGGACGGCAAGGTTGACCTGGGCGACTTGTTCGGCGGTGGCAACCAAGAGCATGACAACGCCAACCGCTAGTTCTTCTCACCGTGAATGGGGGTGCAACTTGCACCCCCTTTCTTTCTGGCCTAAATCGTGCTAGCAGAGAGTCATCCTTATAAATGGAGTAGGCAGATGAGCGACAAGGAACAGCACAACGACGAGCTAGTAGGTGGCAGCAGCTTCCGTCCTCCCAGCAACCTTGGTGACGGCATCCAGGGCATAGCACAGGAGGCTAACCAGCTACACCGCCACAACCATAACGCGGATGAGGCTGCCCAGGTCAGCCAGGACTTCAACGAGACGGCTCAGGCTTTTGACCTCAACCACGACGGCAAGGTAGACTTCAGCGACTTTATTGGCGGGGCAGGCACGAACCAGCCAACTAACCAGCCAGAAGACAACCCGCTCGGCACCATCGGCGATGCACTCCGCCGTCACCAGCAGTAAGCTGACAGGGGGCCAGGTCAATGCAGATCGCCATCCATTGGCTGCGCCGCGACATTCGGCTAGCCGACAATGCCGCCCTCGCTTATGCGGCAGAAGGCAGGCGGTTGGTCATCCCCGTGT
>JAYUUN010000089.1:0-10189 GCA_043754535.1 Chloroflexota bacterium
TAGAGGCTGAGGGTGATCTGCCCCCCCTCTGGCGTGTACTTGACTGCGTTGCTGACCAGATTGAGCAGCAGTTGACGTAGTTGGTCAGCGTCGCCAATCACGCTGGCGGTGTCCTCATGGCCGAGGGTGACGCGCAGATCGTTGCCTGCCATTACCTTCGCCTGCTTGTAAGCATCTAGCAGCAACGTGTCCAATTCTACCACACGGCGCAAGCGGTCGGTATCCTGTCGCTGGCGAGGGGTAGGCGCGTCCAGTTGGGCTAGTAGCAAGAGATCATCTACGATGCGGCTCATGCGGATCGCCTCGCTCTCGATAGAGCGCAGCGCGTCCTCCCGCTCTGGGCCGTTGGGCAGGCGGTGTAGCAGGGCGGCATTGCCCCGGATCACGGTCAGGGGGGTACGCAACTCGTGCGAGGAGTCGGCCACGAAGCGTTGTTGGAAGGTGAAGGCGAGTTGTAGACGATCCAGCATTCGGTTGAAGGTGTCGGCTAGCTGGCCCACCTCGTCTTGGGTGCGCTGGCCCGGCACGCGTTGGCTGAGGTCTTGCGAAACCTCAATCTTCTGGATTGTAGTGGTTACTCTAGCAATAGGGGCGAGGACGCGGCGGGTGAGCAGAAAGAGGATGGCTAGCGAAGTAACCAGGCTGCCGAAGCCGACCAGCACCATGATCAGGGCCAACTGCGTCTCTCCATTCTGCACCTCGGCCAGCGACTGCGCGACAACGGTTACACCAACGATGCGCCCCTCGTAGTGGAAGGGAGTTGCCAGCACCCGCACTGGCGCGCCGCTCTTTGGCACGTCGTAGAGGTTGGGGCTGCCGCTGAGAGCCTGGTTGACTACCGTCTCGTTGACCAGTTGCTTACGCATCGTTTGGTTTTCGAGGTCGATGAAGGATTGCCCCTGCTTGTCTAGTACATCAATGAAGATAGAGGGGGCTGCAAAGGTGTCGAGCAGTGGTATCTTGATCGTCCGCTCGCCAGTAAATTGGTTGATGACGGTCACGGCACTGGCTTCCAGCGAACGGGCGGTGTTCTGCAAGCTGGTGTCGAGGCTGTCGTGTAGGTTGCGGCTAAAGATGCCGTAGACGATCAAGCCAAAGAGGATGATGGTGACGGCGAAGAAACTGCCGTAGAAGGTGATCAAGCGAGTGCGGATAGACATGGCTACGGCTCCATCTCCTCACCGACGGACGGGTGCGCGATCTCGTCGTGCAGCGTGGCAGCGCGGGTGGCAACGGATGCTGCCTCGGCGGGGCGGCCCTGCGCGTCAAGGAAGGCGGCATAGCAGTCGAGGCTAGTAGCAAGCTCGGCCTTGAAGCCACTCCCTTCCAGCAGTTCTATGCTACGTAGGAAGCTAGCCTCCGCCTCCTCTGTACGCTGCAAGGCGGCTAGCACCAGGGCGTAGGCCCGGCTGGTGGTCGCCTGCGAGTAGGGGTCGTCGTCCAGCACAACATCGCGGGCGATCTCGGCTTGGGCCAGCGCAGCATCCAGTTCACCCTGCCCCAGGTGCGCCTCGGCCAGGCCGCGCCGAATCTCTGGCAAGAGATTGCGTTCGCCCATAGCCGTGCTGATCGCCAACGCCTGCTGGTAGTGGGCTACTGCGGCTTCGTAGCGGCCCAGGGCAGTGAGGGCCAGGCCAAGCGCATGGTGCGCGTTCACCTCGGCCAGCTTGTAGCTCATCATAGTTGCTAGCTCTAGGGCTTGGCCCGCTGCCTCTATCGCCTCGCTGAACCAGCCCAGATAGTAGCGGGTAAAGCCCAGATTGACCAGCGTGTTGGCCTGCTGCCGCCTGTCGCCCAGGTCTTCGAGCAGTAGCAGCAGGGTGCTGGCTAGCCGCTCTGCCTTGTAGAAGTCTGGTCTGGTGTAGTTATAGACGAATATTTGCGAGTTCAGGGCGCGAGCCTGGGTTGCTTTATCGTCGATCAGGCGAGCAATCGCCAACGCTCCATGCACCATCTGCTCCGATTGCTCTGGCGCGCCGAGGGTGCCGCCGCTGGAAGCGTAGATGTCGGCCAGAGCAAGGAGGATGCGCGCTTCGTTCTTCTTGTCGTCCAACTGCCTGAACAGGTCGAGAGCCTGCTGGTGGAAGTAGGCAGCGGTCTGCATATCCCCTCTACTATGAGCTAGCTGACCAAGCACCCAGCACGACTGTGCTTGTATGTCGAGGGCTGACAGCAAGACAGAGAGATAGTACATCTTCCTGATTTGTTCAGCAGCCGAGTCAAGATTGCCCATCTGCATATCAGCATTGGCCCGCATCCAAATCATGTCGAGGTGTAGCCTTGTCTCTACAAGGTTTGGTGGCAGTAGTGCCAAAGCCCGGTGGCAGTGGGACTGTACCACCTGATAATCTTGCAGAGCAATCGCGTTCTCTGCGACCAGCTTGAGGTAGATGACCGCCTTCTCCGCCAGCCGTTGCTGCTCCTCGCCCGCAACCAGCACGTTGGAGCCTGCCAGCGTAGCAGCCTGCTCGTAGTGGTAAGCGATGCGCTCGGCCAGTTCGTTGCGGCGGTCGCCAGCTGCTCGTTCCAGCCAGGCCGCCGCGTACGCGTGCTTCTGGCTGCGGCTGGCGCGGGGTAGCATCTCATAAGCAACATCGTGGGTGAGGGCGTGACGAAAGTTGAACTCATCCTCGCCTGCAAAGTCGGACTGGCTGGCTGGCTGCACCAGGTTTTTCTCGGCCAGGCTGTGCAGATGGCCGTTTAGCTGGCTAGCGGTCAATCGACCCTCAAGCATGGTGCTGACCGCCCCTGACCAGAAGGTGCTACCCATCACCGCTGCATTTTGCAGGATGCGCTTCTGCTCGGCAGGCATCAGGTGGTCTATGCGGGCAGTGAGCAATGCCTGGATCGAACCGGGGATTGCTAGCCGTTCACCGATATCAGCCACCGCCCGCCAGCGGTTTGCCTCACTGACGATCAACTGGTTATCGATCAGGCTGCGGATGATTTCCTCAACGAAGAAGGGATTGCCATCAGCCCGCTGCACAATCGCCACTTGCACTGCTTCTGGCAGCGCATCCACCAGCAGCAGGGCGTTGACCAACTGGCGGCTCTCGCTGTCGTTCAGCGGTTGGAGGTCGAGGTTGAGATCGCAATTGAGCAACCACTGCGGTTGGGCCTCGCGCAAATCTGGGCGGCTGGCACAGAGGATCAGGGCTGGTACGTCGTGCATTCGGGCGGCAAGATCAGCGATGAAAGTGAGCAACTCTGGCTTGGCCCAGTGGATATCCTCAAAGAAGATTAGCAGTGGGGCGAAGGCTGCCTTGAGGCCGAACCAGGTGCGCCAGGCCCAGGCTACCTCCTCGCGTAGGCTGGTAGGGCTAAGGCTGTCTAGGCCGCTGCCACTCAAGCGCAGATTGACGTTCCAGCCGAGGCGGGCGGCAAGCTGGCGCGCATCCAACACCGCACCTGCCCGTGTAACTGCCCGCTCAACCCCGCTCAATAGTTTCGCCTCCGCTTCAGCCCGCGTATCGCTATCGCGGATGGAGCAGTCATCCTTCAGCATCTCGCTCAGGGGCCAGTGGGTTATCTCTTGACCGAAGGGCAGACAACGACCGCGAATGAGCAGAGCTGGGTTTTCGGCTACGCCAAGCTGGGCGTGGAACTCAGCCACCAGGCGTGACTTGCCCTGCCCTGCTGCGCCCCAGAGGGTGACAAGAGCCGGTTGGCGAAGGGCCACGACCTGCTCGAAAGTGCCGCTTAGCTGCTGCAACTCGACCGCTCTGCCGACCAGTGGTGCTGCCAGACCTTCGCCAGCCTTCACCTTGCCACCTTGCTGGCGCACCCCGACGAGGTGGTGGAGGGGTATTGGCTCTTGCTTGCCCTCGATGCTAACCGCTGCCAGTGGCTCAAATTGGAAGAAGCTGCTGGTCAGGCGGTAGGTGCTGTCGCTAACTGCGACCCGCCCAGGGCTGGCTTGCGCCTGCACACGGGTGGCAACCAGCAGGGTGTCGCCGGTGATAGTGTAGCTCTGGCTCTGGTCGCTGTGCAACACCCCAGTGACGGCGGCTCCTGTGTGCAGGCCAATCCTCATCTTCAGCACAATCCCGCGTTGTTGCTCAAGCCGCGCCGCGAAGCTGCCCAACACCTCTTGCATCGCTAGCCCACAGCGGACAGCGCGCTCTGGGTCGTCACCATGCGCGATTGGTGCGCCGAAGTAGGCGAGAATTGCGTCGCCCGCGAACTTGTCCACCTTGCCACCGAAGCGCACCACCTCATCAGCCAACAGGCCGAGGCACTCGCTCATGATCTCCTTGACCGCCTCCGGGTCGAGTTGCTCAGACATGGCGGTGAAACCAGAGACATCCGCCGAGATAGCGGTGACTACCCGCCGCTCGTCCTCAGCAGCGACGGGCGCGAGCAGGCGACTACCGCATTGCCCGCAGAACTTCATCCCATCTGGGTTATCAAATTGGCAGGTTGGGCATTGCAAGGGCGTGCGCTCCGCTGCTGAGCTTAGCATCAAGGTATGGACATCCCATTATAACACAACAAGGGCAATGGCAAACCGCGCCACTGCCCTTTCTAATCAGGAACTAACTTACAGGCTGCTAACCTAGCAGCTACCACCACCGATACCAGGAGGGCCATCTGGCACCCCACCGTTCAGGTAGGCTTCTGGCACAGACTCCTTGTGTGCTACTACGCTACCGCGCAACAGACCAAGCAAAAAGGCGAAAAACTTCATTCTATACACCTCCCACTCTGCCTAAGGTGTTGAACAACCGCTGGGCTGCATCGTAGCAGAATGCGGTTCAGCTGTCAAGTGCGGCTTAGTTTCGGGCTAGGGCTAGCAGCTACCTCCACCAATACCAGGCGGGCGGTCTATACCTACCCCGCCCTTGCTGCCGAGCGGGAAGATGCCAGACTTGCTGACGCGCTCATCAAGTTGGCCGAGGTGCTGTTCCATGCTCCCTGCGTCCCCGTTGAGGAGGGAGTGGCGTTCAGCTTCGCTGAGGTCGTAGCCCGCGAGGGCCGAGTCGGGGTCTTCCATCATCTGTTGGCGGAAGCCGTCGTCGTCCAACATCTGGTCGAGGACGGTTCGCATCGCATCGCTACTCATCTTGTTGCTCCTTAGTTGAATTGTTGCGTCGCTCACAGGTTATATAGGCAGCCCGGCACACTTTGCTTCACTGCTTGCGCCGCTTGCGCCCGCATCAGCCCGCGGTTACCTACCAGCCCTGCCCTATTATAGCATAACCACAGGGGCGAGGCTGTGCATCGCTCTGTCAGCTAGCGCAGGGGAACTGCCTCAAATGCTCGGCGCACGACTTTGGATAGTTCACCACGCTTGATGCCATCGTTGGGCCGGAAGCAGTTGCCAGCACCACCGCTGCAAGTTGCGCCGCTGATGATGCCGCGCCCGACCAGGGTCTCTACCGCCTCATAGCCGAAGCTACCAACTGGTAGGTCAATGAAGCTGGGGCTGACGGGGGTGAACACCCCGTAGTTGCGGATGCGTTGCACGATGATCGCTACCTGCACGCGGGTGATGTTCAGGTTAGGGGCGTAGCAAGCCCCCTGCTGGCCGAGGGCGGTGCATTGGGCGGCACTCAGGCCGTTGATCGCCCCTGCGTGAACTGCTGTCTCGATGTAGCCGAAGAAGGGGCTGCTAGTTGGCACGTCAACGAAGGTGGGGATGTTGGTGCTGAAGGGGGGTAGGCCAAAGCCCACTGCCGCGATTTTGGCGAACTGCCCGCGATTGGTCGGGCTGTTAGGCTCAAAGCGGAAGCTGCCGTCACCGTTGGCGAAGCCGCTGATCGCTGATCGACAGGCAAGGAATACGATGTCGTTGTAAAAGATGTTGCTGCTCGGCACGTCGGTGAAGGTGCCACAGGGGGCAGGGGTGAAGGTCGGGCCGGGGGTGCTGGTTGGCTGCGGCGTGCTGGTCGCTGCCGTGCCACAATCGCCCACGCCCTGGTTACGCACGTAGATGTGGAAGTTGCTTACCTCCTCACCCATGTAGAAGATGTGGTCGGCTCCACAGACACTGAGCAGGAAGGGCAGGTCGTGGCGCACCCCATTGCTGACCAGCACGGTGCGGCTGCCGAAGTTCTCCTCGCTGTAGTAGATGTCCTTCACTGTGTCCCCTTCGACCCAGGCGACGCGGGCCTGGCCCCCATTGAAGGAGAGAGCTGGTACGGTGGAGGTGTCTCCGGTGTTAGAGGCATTCGTGGCGGTAGCGGGCCATGTGCCACTGCTGGCCGTCCACCGTTCGTAGTAGATTTCGGCTTGGCCGTTGGCGTTCTCCTGCCAGACGATGCCTACATCACCGTTGTTGGCCGCTGCAATGAACGGCCAGTAGGTGCGCCCATTGCGCCGTTCGCCGAACGTCCAGCTACCATTGCTGCTCTGGTCTGCTGTGTTGATCGTCAGGCCGTAGCGCATCCAGACTACGTGCAGGCGACCTGCCGTGTCAACCGTAGCGACACTAGCTTGCGAGAGGCTGCTGGTGTCACCTTGTGGCAACCAGTCGGGGCCATTCTGCCAGCTTGCCCCACCGTCGTAGGAGACGCGGTAGTAGATGCGCCCAGCGACGGTGCTGCCGCTGTCCTCGCGCAGGGTGTAGAAGACGTGGATGCTACCGTCGGGCTTGACTGCGATGCCGGGCGAGTTGGTAGTGCGCCCACTGTAGCTGGTGACGAAGGTACTGCCGTTCCAGGTGGCGGTGGCGAAGGTGTACTTGACCAGCTTGATGTTGCCCGTGCTGCCAGTGTCGGCCCACACTGCGTAGCCGGTTGCTCCATCAGGGCTGACGGCGAGGGCGGGGCGGTAGTTGGTGCTGTTACCACCGGGGATTGCCGCCTGCGAGTTCCAGCTTGCCCCACTATCGAGGCTGCGTGCGCTGCCAATGCCGCCAGTCACGTTGCCCGTCGTCCAGGTAGTGAGGATGTTCTGGCGGCCTGCTGCAAAGGGATACTGCGAAGGGCCAGTCAGCGAGATGTCAGTCGCGCCGCCGAAGTTGGCAGGTCGCATCTCGCTGGTTTGCTGGCTTACGCTGTCACCTGCTGCGCTCCCGCTGGGGCTGGTCAGGCGGAGGCTGGCAAAGCGGAGACCGCTGCTAGCCTGGCTGATGAGGCCGCCCCGCCCGCCGCTGTAACTGGCATCGCGCACCTGGCCGACCTGCTGGCCGTCTACGAACACGCGGAGATTGTCGCCCTGCACTTCGAGGCCGAGCGTCGTCCATGCGTTGCGGGTGTAACCGTCGGTTAGCTGGCTGGCACGGGCAAGCAGGGTGTAATCACCCTTCGCTGCGTCGTAGCGATCCAGTTGCCAGCTTGCCTGGTTGAGGTTGGCAGCACCCCGCGTCAGGCGATAGTAGCCAGCGGAGCTGTAGCGGGCGACGAGGCCGAACGAGCCTGCGGCCTGGCTGCCGAGGGCAACGGCCTCCACCCGATAGTTGCTGCCGCCCGCTAGCCTGGGCAGAGCAAGCGTGTCGAAGTAGCCGTTGGCGAGTGAGGCGGTGCCGTCGAGCCGTAGCAGCCCATCATCTAGCCGCCAGCTAGCTGGGTAGTCTACTTCCAGCCCAGTCCCAATGTTCACGAAGTCGTAGTCGCCCAGAGCAGCCGCGTTGCCGAAGCTGCTAGTGTAGAGCGTCTTGCCCGCTGAGATGGGGAGAGTAGGAGCTGCTGCTAGTCCTGCTTTGCTCGCTGCTGCCGGGCTGCCACCCAGTAGATAGCAGAGGGCCGCCAATAGTGCCACTGTCGCGATCAACATCTTCGACCGATTACTGTAACCGCTCATTTGTTATTCCCTCCACGCTATTATGCCAAAAAGACGATCAAGCCAGTATGATTGTAGCACTGGAGTGATCGCCTGTCAATAGCCCTGCGGTAGTAAGCCAGGCTGTGGCAAGGTACTTCTTGTACGTAAGAGTGTATCCAGGGTTAGTTTGGCTTTGCAGCAGCGTAGCTATGCTGAGGAGTTCAGGTCTGCAAGGACAGCCCCAACAAGCTGCTTTGCGGTGTCGTTTGTCAATGCCGACCGCAAAGCAGCTTGTCTTCAGGCTACGCTTGCAAGTCCTGCTCAACCCGCCGCTTCATAATCCTCACGCTCAGGTCGCCAGGGTAGCGTTGGCCTGCCAGAGTAAGCAATGCGCTGGCAAAGCGGGGGTGGCCTACGTTGTAGTAAGCGCGGGCGAGGGCAAGGTAGCCAACCATTGGCATCTCGTAGAAGCCAGGCAACTCGCTGAACTCAAAGCGCGGCTGCTCCTTGACGACTGTCATGAACTCGACCAGCGCAGACCCCTGCCGCTCGGCATAGCTGTACTCAATAGCCCGCCAGGCGTGTTCGCGTAGTCTATTGCCGCCATCCTCCACCAGCACAGTCGGTTGGTTGAACACGGTGTCAAAGTCCAGCGGTGTGTTGCTGACTGGCAGCGGCACATCCGCCTGCTGCGCATCCTCATCGGCATAGCTCAACTCGTAGTGCTGGCTGCGACTGATGGTAGCGACCACTAGCTCTGGCTCCACCCCCTTGCTACTGACGGCAACCAGCTTGCGCCCGCGGTTGAAGGAGGACAGTGCTGGATTAATCAGCCCATATCGCTTACCTAGCAGTGCCACTGCCAGCCCCAGCACTACCATGCCCACAGCCCACAGCGTGTCGTTGTTGCTGACTGGCCGATTGACCAGCACAGTAGCCGCCACCCCATTGTCACCGCCCGCTGCATTGATTGGCTGCGCTCCCCCCTGCGTCTGGCTGATGATCAGCGGGGTTGGGCTGGGGGTTAGGCGTGATAGGGTTGGGGCGGCGGTCACTAGTGGGGCTGCCACCGTTGGCAGTGCATCGGCCAGTAGCCAGGAGATCCCAGCACGCTCGGCAACTGGTAGCTGCTCATTAGGCATAGGTATCTGCTTGCTGGCTATCGCCTCCAGGCTGGCAAAGCCATAGTCGAGCAGCAGCTTGCTATCATCGTACCACTTAGGGCTGTGCAGCACGACGGAAATCAACCGCTGCCCATTGCGGGTAGCCGAACCGACCAGGCAGAGGCCTGCGTTGTCGGTCAACCCAGTCTTTACCCCATCAGCCCCAGGGTAGCGAGAGAGCAGTTCGTTAGTATTGAGCAGGTAGTGGCCGGGGATCGTGTAGCTGCTGCTACGCACTATTTCGGCGAAGGTAGGGTTGTGCATCGCGTACCAGGTGATGATCGCCAGGTCGTAGACACTGCTGGTGTGATCTTCTTCATCCAGGCCATGCGGGTTGCCGTAATGAGTATCGTGCATCCCTAGCTTCTGGGCCTGCTGGTTCATCAAGGCCACGAAGCGTTTGAGCGGGTCTTTTTCGCCTGCCGGTTCGGTCAGCCGCGCCCCAACGTGGCGGGCAATCGCCATTGCCGCATCATTGCCGCTGGGCAGCATCATCCCGTAGAGCAGATCGTGCATCGTCTGCTTCTCGCCGACCGCTAGACCCATCACCGACTCGCCAACCTCATCATCCACACCGCCAGTCACGACCTCGTCTGGGCTGCTGTGTTCGAGGGCAACGATGGCAGTAGTAATCTTGGTGGTGCTGGCAATAGCGATGATGTCGTGGGGAACCTTGCTGTAGAGGATGCGCCCACTGTTATAGTCGATCAGGATCGCAGAGCGTGCCTCAATCTGGGGTAGCGGCGGCCCAGCTAGCTCCGCAGCAGCTGGCTGGGGGTAGCAGATAGATAGCAGCCAAGCCAACATCAGCAGGCGTAGCCCTTGACCGTACAGATGGCCCCGGCGGTCGATGATCTTCAACTTCGGCATTTACACAAAACCTCTGTGGCTGGCGCAGCCCTCGCCTGCGCGGACATTCCCCGTTGGCCCTATTATAGCACGTTACCGCCAGATTGCAATAGTTATGTCACGTTATTAGCGTAAACTCAAGGGACAGCCAAGAGCAGGCAGCAAAAAGCCCGCTAGCCTTAGCAGCCAACGGGCTTCGCTCTACCTACTGTGTGACAGGTCAGCAGCATAGTTACGCCGCCAGCAGAACATCTACCTCATCACGAATGGGGCCGAGCGCGGTAGGGGTGTAATAGTTAGCTAGCGTAAACAAACCAAGTATCCTAAACAAGAGCTTCAAGCATATACCTCCTAACTTGGAATGATGTCCTCTCCCTAGGACTGCTGTTTGTTAGACAGCATGAGCAATTATAGGGCCAAGCAGCAGTTTTGTCAATAGTCACCTGACACCACACAGGGTCTTTTCGTAAAAC
>JAYUUN010000090.1:0-94735 GCA_043754535.1 Chloroflexota bacterium
GATCGGGTACTGGTTTTGTTGCAGGGGCTTGACAGTGTGGACAAGCTCAAGACGTTGTTTCAGCGCGAGCTTAACTATGAGCGGGCTAATCAGCCGATCCCTACCAGCGACTGGGATGATGCCGCCCACGATCCCCTCGCTGACGACCCGCTGATCTTTGCCGCGCAGGAGCCAGACGGCGACTTCCACCTGATCTACGTCCGCCTGGATAGCGACCGCTTGCCTCTTACCGCCGCCAGCAAAATCGGTGGCACTTCGTCAACGTCAAGGTGCGTGGCAAGCAGCGGCCCGTCCTGCGCCGCATCACCGTCGAGCCAGGCGACAGCCAGCGAACGGCCTGTGAACGCATCACCATGCTTGACCTTGCGCCCCTAACTGGTGGTCGCCTTGTCGGGTTAGCAGCGGCGGCTATCCAGCAGAAGCACGACGAGGCGTTTGATGTCGAGCGGGTGACGCGCAAGTTCTTCGAGCAGTACCGCGCGGTAGTAGCACAAAGCTGTGTGGCGCAAGTGGGTCAAGGGAAGGGGCTGCTGGTTGGTTCTGGGGCAAGGTTTGCTAGGTCATGGCTCACCACTCCTAAAGATTGAGCTACTATCATTGTAGCACAGGGGAACCTTACCAGCACCCTACCAAACCTTGACTGCCAGCCGACTACTGACTAGCTCACGCCCGAAGCTGGGCTGGAGCGGTGACTGCTCTAGCAACTTGTCTAATCGGGTAGCCAAAAGTACCAGGTTGCTGACGAACTCCCCATGCTAAAAAGCTCCAACAGCCAAACCCAAGCTGTTGGAGCTTCTTGCTAGCTGATCTTGAGGGCAGCGCACGCCAGACTATGCTGACCTACCACTGCTGCCTCCTCGTCGCTCAACCAGTCTGGATACTAAGCACTGTGCCACGGTCACACTTGCGACTGCCTGCGCCTGCAATGCTGCCTCTGCTCTGGGTGCTAGGGTGAGCGGGAGGGGCGGCAGCTTTCGTCTTGCTGATCCTTGTGGGCAGGGAAGCCACTGCGCGTACAGGCTTAAGGATGAGGCGTGTCCTGGGTGCAAAGGAAGCCCAGGGGCAGGCGGCATGGTAGAGTGGTGTCGAGACCATACCGCTTGCTCTCTGACTAGCACGCTCATTATAGCCCATCCGTGCCGAGTTCACCAGCGGGGTTTGCGCTCCAGTAGTATGATGGTAGCACATTACCAGGGGGTGAACAGAGTGGTGAGTGACAAAGAGCGGCTGATCAGCCGTGAAGTGCTAGCCTGGACGCTAGCGGGGTTGCGGCAGGCCAGTACGCCGCGCCTGGTGCAAACAGTGGTCGAAGCATACTACCGGCGGCAGAGCGTGCGCGCCTTTTACCGGGTAACAAGAGTACAGCAGCAGGGGACGGAGCTAGGCCGCTTGCTCTATCCTCAGCTAACCAGTTCCCAACGCTGGTGGCGGCTGGGTCAAGCCACCGCCAACGGCTTCTACGCCAGCCGCGAAGGGCTACGCTGGCAGAGTAGCAGCCACCTGGAGAGCCAGGAGCAGAGCTTCGCAACCCTGGCCCGCTACGAGCGGCTGGTGCCTGGTTGTACAGCAAGAGTCAAGCTGCTGGAGCCAGGCCACTGCCTGCTACTGGTGGCGGGCTGGCCCTTGCCAGCAGAGTTGTTGGCTGGGGCCATAACTGCGTTGCTGGAAAAGCTGGATATGCGCCAGCTGGTGGTCAGTACTTCGTGGGGAAGCGCGGAGCAGTACGCCTTCGACTGCACCTGGCAGCGGTAGCGAGGTAGGGTTGCTGTGCAAACCGTTCGAACTGGACGAGTTGGAAGGAGCAGTCGACCGCCACACTAGCTTAGCTGACACAGCACGGGGGAGCATCACTCTGGCGGGACTGTCTACACCTCGCAGCCCTATGCCTCACCCACGCCACCCTTGACGACACAGCACGGGGGAGCATCACTCTGGCGGGACTGTCTACTATGCTCTAGCACCTTACCAGCACCTTACCATTCTTCTCTCTCCCGCCCAGCCATGACCTTCTTCCCCCCATAGTAGTACCTTTGGCTAATGAACTATCGTTGGCAGTAGGTGTATGATATATGTAAGCGCAAGGCAAGGGGCTGATTGACGTGAAGGAGTATTGTTGTTGAGCAGTTGGCAGACAAGTAGCAACCCAGGGCGCAGGATGCAGCCGAAGGTGACCGCTGTGTTGGGACAGAACGGGCAGGCAGGCGCAGCCGAGGGGGAGGCTGGCTCTAGCTACCCTGCTTTCGAGCGTTCGGAGCAAAAGCAGTGAGCCACTGAGCTAGCCCAAGAGCGCGACACCCTGCTGGAGGGGGCGCGGCTGCTGGTCACTCGCTGCCAGGAGGCAGTGCCGCCTGCTGAACGCGAGTTGGCTGGGATGTTGCACCAACTGCGCTTGGCTCGGCTGGGCAGCAGCAGCGAACACGAAGCGGTCTTCACCGCCTACCAACAACTCTACCCCCAGAGCTGGCTACGCTACCTGGTGGAGGATGCACTGGCGGAGTGGCTGGTGGAGCGGGGTGAGTTTACCGCCTTCACCGCCCGCAGTCTGCTTGCCGAGTTGCGGCGGCAATGGCCGCAGGCGCGGGTACTGGCAGGGCGGCAGTACGAGCAGCGAGTGGCAGCGGTGCTGCACGAGCTTGCCGTAGCAGGCAAGGTGCGGCAAGTCAGGGCTGGTGACAACTTTGCTGCGATGTACACAACTGGCTGACCAGATGTGGAAGGGGCTTGGCTAAGGCTGTAGTTACTACCCAGCAATGCCTTGCCAAAGTGGAAGCGGTCGCGGGGATGTGGAAGGGGCTAGGCTAAGGCTGTAGTTACTACCCCACGGCGAGCAGGCAGCGGTACCCGCCCGCCCCCGCTCCAGCCTGTGCTAGTGGTCGTGGTAGTCCCACCCTGAAGGAGCTTAGTCAGTTGATGCTTTGTTACGCCTGTCAGACAGACAACCTTGCTACTGCCAACCACTGCCAGAGCTGTGCTACCTAGCTGCGGCCTGCCAGAGCAGCTTTCCACCTCGACCTAGCCGAGCAGGCCATCCTCAATGGTCGCTACCAGCAAGCCGAGGCGGCTCTGCGGGCTGCCGACCTGGAGATGCTTGCCCTCAGCCTGGCCCAGCGGCACGAACACAGCCTCACCGCCCGCGCTTTCTGGTTGCAGGGCAGCCTCTACAACGCTCGTGGCTTCTGCGCGGAGGCCAAAGCCGAGTTGCTCCTGGCTCAGGCTGAACTTGCGGATAAGCCAGCTAGCTTGCTCCGCGCAGAGATACTTAACCGCCTGGGGGTAGTCTGTAGCTACCAGGGGCAGATGACCGAGGCCGAAGCCTACTACCAAGAGAGTGCAGCCAACGCGTTGGCCGCTACTGCACCCGCGGTGGCGACCCGCGCCCTGATCAACCTGGGTACCGTGCTTGCCAGCGATGGCCGGGCAGATGCCGCCGCCAGTTACTATGCCCAAGCACTGGCGCAGGCTCGGCTCAGCACCGATCAGGGCAGCCAAGCCCGCGTCTGCCGCGCCTTGGCTGGACTTTATGCCAGCTATGGCCCCTACAACCTGGCCGTAGACTACGCCCGCCAAGCACTGGCTCTACGGGAAGAGGTTGAGGAGCTACAATCCTATGTGATCTTGGTCTGTGCCGCCAGCAGGGTACTCGTCGTTTGGGGTGAGCTGAGCGAAGCGGAGGGCTATCTGAACGAGGCTTACAAGCGGGCGCAACAGAGTGGCAACCAGCGGCTTGAAGAACAGGTGCTGGTCGAACTCGCCTCCTTGATGGAGAAGGCGGGGCAGCACGATGCCTGGCAGCGTTACGTCGAGCAACTGATCCTGGTCGATAAATCGGGTTCAGCTTCAGGGGTGGCGGTGAAGACGAGCCTGCTGAGTTACGCCCTAGCGGAGCAGGATTGGGGGCAAGCCCGTCGTCTGGTAGCTGAGTTGAAGACGCTGGCAGCGGCCAATCCATCGACGCGGGAGGCAGCAACGCAGGCCAAGGCGAGATTGCACAATGCGCTAGGTGAGTGGTAGGAGGCCGCCATCCAGTACCAGAAGCTACTAGCCATAGAGAGGCGCAGCCCACATGGACGGGCTGAAACGTTGGCGGAATACGGCAAGCTGTTGCTGCGGGTTGCCAGCCAAGATGCAGACCCTGCTGCCGAAGCGGAGGGACAAGCGCGGCTCTCTGAGGCAGCGGCTGCCTTCCACCACCTGGGTCTGCCGGGCTGCTAGCCCGGGTGATGCGATTGCAAGTACTGCCTCGCCTCTGCGGGAACTAGTCTCGGCCAGCCGCTCTCACAACACGAGGTTGTGCCACTCGGTGCTGGTTTGGGCATTGCCCTGCTCATCCTTGCCTGTGTAGTTGTCCGTCGCCAGACTGAGTTGAGCGATGGCCTTGCCGCTATGGGTGTACTTCATCTGCGCCTCACCACCAGCGCGACCAATCAGTTGAACCTTGTTGAGCGTCTTCATCTTGCTTGCTCCTTCATGTGAGTGTTGATATGTTCTTACAGCGGGTTCGTTCACGCTACTTGTGGCTGGTTGTGCTATGCGGCCTCCGCAGCCATGCGCCCCGACCTGCGGCTGCGGGTCGGCGTGATCACCGTAGACGTACTGCCGAGGCAATGGTAACGGGTGGTAGAGAGCGGCAAGGGGCTACCTGGTAACGATGCTTGGCTGCTGGTGCGGCACAGCATCAGCGCAGCAGCCAAGCTGGCCTTCTACGTGTCTAATGCGGGAGCGCAAGTGTCACTGCGGAAGTTGGCGCAGGTAGCAGGTACGCGGCTTCTCGATGGAACAATGCTTTGCTGAAGCAAAGGGAGAGATGGGGCTAGACCAGTATGAGGTACGGCACTACGGCAGTTGGTACCGGCACATCAGGTTGGCAATGATGGCTCACGCATGGCTAACGGCAATGCGGGGCCTGGTGGCAGGTCCGCCCCATCACCTCGCGCTCAAGTTCGCCCAATAGCCTGCGCAGGTTGCCGCTCGCCCCCAACTTGTCAGCTGAGTTCACACCCTCATCACGTTCTGTAAGCTATTATAGGCTAAGCCACACAGCGATGCGCCGCCGTAGGGCGAGGCCAGTCGCCAGCGCAAGCAAGGCCAGCGGCAAAGCAAAGGGCAGGATGATTTCTGCATTGCCAGTCTGCGGCAAGGTCGTGGTAGGGCTAGCCGGAGCGGTGTTGGTGGTGCCGGCACTGCTGATCAATGGTTGGCCTTGCGTCTTCACCCTGTACCATTGGTTGAGCCAGCCAGTCATCTGGTCAACCTCGCGGCTCTGGCTGCTGATGATGTTCTGCCCCAGCGTCTTGAGTTCAGCACCGGTGGCCCGATCAGGGATCAGGTTCGCCATCTCTACTGCATCCTGGTGGTGCGGGATCATGTCGAGCAGGAACAGCTTGTCGAACTCGCCGCCTTTGAGCGTGTTGAGCCGCTCAGTCTTAGTCTGCATATCACTCATCATTATGCTGGCTGGCTGCTCATTGTACCAGTCACGCAGCCAGCCAGTCATCTCACTGATCTCGCGCTGCGGGTTGGCAACGATGCTGGCAGCCAAATCTTTGACTTCCTGTCGTTTGGCGTTGGCCGGTGCAAGGCTTGCCATGTCAATGGCTGACTGGTGGTGGCCGACCATGTCCTTCATAAACTATACGTCGAAATCGCGCCCCTTCAAGCTGCGCAAATGGTTGAGTTGCTCGCTCATCGTCATTGGCATTGTCTGAGCCGGAGCCGGGCCGGGGCCGACAAGCACCGTCAGCAACAGGGTTGCCAATAGCAGAGCCACGATTGACTTCTTCATTACACGTTTCCCTTTTGGTTTGTGGGTTAAGCTGCTAATCTACGATGGGGGCTTAGCAGGTGGCGCGCCAGGATTTGCTGGGTTGTTGTTCTGCTAGAGCAAGGCTGCTAGATTGGCGCACCTCACACATCCTACTATACCGACTTCGTATATTGCTGTCAAGTAGCAGCGGGTAGTGGTAGTTAGCTTTTAAGCAAACGCTAAGATTGATGGTCAGGGGAGTAGATGATAGGCGCAGATTAACGCGCGTTGTTGAATAAGGCTTTGCAGTACAGCGCGTACTAGCGTTCGTGTTGCAGTGTAGCCAAAGCCGTTGGGGGCTACGTCGTCGGAGGTAGTATGGTCATTCTTGCGCCAACCTAAACTCGGCTGCCAGTGCAGGGTAGAGCCTGCGCCAACGCTGGTAAACCGTGGTGTAGTCTGCAACGGCTAGTGGCTCAGGCATAGTAGGTTCGATGGCTGGTGGCGCGGGTACGCTAGCGTAACCAAATGCACCGACCCCGATCCCGGCCAGCAACGCAGCCCCATGTGCCGCCCCCCGCTCGTCGCAGCGGCGGAGCGGTAGTCCAAATACGTCACGCAGAATCGCCGCCCACAGGCCGCTGCGCGCGCCACCGCCAGTTAGCCGTACCTCGCTCAATGAGAGGCCGCACTCGCGCAGCACCTCAAGGCCGTCGCGTAGCGCAAAGGCAACCCCCTCCAGCACCGCTCGTGTCAGATGGCGGCGATCATGGTCGAGCCGCAGGCCGTAGAACACGCCCCGTGCTGCTGCTGTCATGTGTGGGGTACGTTCACCCAGCAGGTAAGGAAGTAGCAACACGCCCGCTGCCCCCGGCGCGACAGTTGCCGCTGCCTCAGTCAGTGCGTCAAAGTCGGGTGGCTGGCCGCCAGGTGCGGTCAGCAGGTCGCGCCACCAGTGCAGAGTCGCCCCTCCAGCCAGAACCGCACCCATCATGTGCCAGCGACTCGGCACCACATGGCAGAGGCTATGCACGCGGCCAAGTTGATCAACTACCGGCTGGTCGCTGACTGCAAATATCTGCGCCGAGGTGCCGATAGAGACCAGAGCCGCCTCGTCGCTATCAGCCAGCCCCAAGCCGAAGGCTGAACATGCAGCATCACCGCCGCCAGCCACTACTGGCAGGCCAGCGAGCAGTCCGGTAGCCACCGCAGCCGCAGCGGTGATGCGCCCACAGACCATTGCTGACTCGTAGACTGGTGGCAGCAAAGCCGGGTCGAGGTCAAGCGCGTGCAGTAGGTCGGCAGACCAATCGCGCTGATGAAGGTCGAACAGCAGCGTGGCCGAGGCATCGCTCACATCAGTCGCATACTCACCAGTCAACCGCCAGCGCAGGTAATCCTTTGCTAGTAGCACCCGACGAGTGCTGGCGAACAAGTCAGGCCGCTGCTCACGCAGCCACATAATTTTAGTTGCAGTGAAGCTGGTGTTAGCCGGATTGCCACCAATCCGCAAGAGGTCTGCGGGCGGGATGATGCGCTCAAGGGCAGCTACCTGCGGGGCAGTGCGGCTATCTGCCCAAATTAGGGCTGGGCCGAGTGGTTCACCTGCATCATCCACAAAAGTCGCGCCGTGCATCTGCCCACTCAGGCCGACTGCTACGATCCGCCGGGGGTTGAGGCTGGCCCACATCTCGCGGCAAGCGGCTACCAATGCGGCCCACCACTCCTCTGGCTGCTGCTCAGCCCATCCCGGCTGTGGCTTGGTAGTTGCGATAGGCGCAACTTTGCTAGCAACCGGCCTGCCTGCCAGGTCAACTGCCAGGAGCTTTAGCTGCGAGGTGCCAAGATCAACACCAAGCAGCAGCGGAGTAGTCTCATCGCCAACCCTACTGTCAGTTGCTGGCTGGCTCACTTGCCGATTGCTTCGCCTGCCATTGCACCGGTCATGATTGCCACTGTATCAGACATACTGAACTCGTGTGGGTTGATCACGGCAACGCGGCGACCCAACCGCTGAATATGTACCCGGTCGGCGACCTCAAACACGTGTGGCATATTGTGGCTGATCAGGATGACTGACAGGCCACGATCCCGCACCCGGCGGATCAGGTCGAGTACCATGTGCGACTCCTTGACCCCCAACGCCGCCGTTGGCTCGTCCATAATCACGACGTGGCGGGCAAAAGCTGCACTACGGGCGACAGCTACGCCCTGCCGCTGGCCGCCAGAGAGAGTCTCTACCGCCTGGCTCATCGAGCGAATGCCGATCTTCAGGTCTTGCATATAGCTGACGGCCAGCTTCAACATCTGCGGCTTGTCGAGGACGCGGAACACCGAGCCGAGGAGGCCGGGGCGGCGCAACTCGCGGCCCAGAAAGAGGTTTTCGGCGACATCAAGGGCAGGTGCGACCGCCAAATCTTGGTAGACCGTCTCAATGCCATGCCGCCGCGCATCAAGCGGGTTGCGGAACTGCACCAACTTGCCGTCTAGCCTGATCTCGCCAGTATCAGGGATGATCGCCCCCGACAAAGCCTTGATCAGCGTGGATTTACCCGCGCCGTTGTCGCCAATCACAGCAAGGATTTCGCCAGCTAGCAGTTCGAAGCCGTTCTCAATCTGGGGCTACTTCTGTTACCGCTTGTTTCACGAGCGCGGCAATCCTTGCCTCCTCCACGGCGGTCAACTCCTTGAGTGCGAAGGCGACCGGCCACACGCTGCCTTCGTCAAGGTTCGCTGTGTCGTTGAAGCCCAAAGTCGCGTACCTCGTGTTGAACTTCTGCGCGCTTTGGAAGAAGCAGACGATCTTGCCGTCTCTGGTGTAAGCGGGCATTCCGTACCAGAGTTTGGGCGCAAGAGTTGGCGCACTGCCCTTGATGATAGCATGGAGCCGCTCGGCCAAGATGCGATCCGCCTCATGCATCTCGGCGATCTTGGCGAGGACGGCACTTTCTTCGTCGGTCTTACGCACTTCCGACTTCAATTCTTTGGCGCGTTCCTTCATCGCGGCTCGTTCATCGTCGGTGAAACCCTTCTTTGTACTCACAGAAACCTCCTCATACGAACTTGGAAGATCGTCATGTAGCTAGCTTAGAACTGTCGAGACCAAAGGTATTATATCAAAGTCGTGAAGTAAAATCGAATCGGCAATTGAAGTTGAGCGCAGGCGCAGAGAGCGACTGCTCACTACTTATCTCCCCAGGCAGCCATCGCTTGCGGGGGATGACGCATCTGTGGCTGAAGTGGTGGCAAGGTATGTGGCGCGGCGTAATCAGGAGCAAGCGATGCTAAGCTGGGCCTTCACAACCACCGACGCAAGAACTAAGTTGCAGAGGCGATACCCTACAGTACTTTAGTGGTCTGGTACTAGCTGCACCAAGCAGGACTGCCAACTACTGGCTACGGATACGTTGTAGTCCTAACCCAAGTGTGTTCAAGGCCTCGTTGCGTAACCACCGAAGGTAGTGTAAACTGTTTTGTAGGGCGGCAAGGCTGCGTGGCAAGAGATACCAGGTATACGGCCCGATCAGCTTCATAGATCAGGGCCGCCAGCATACTTTTGCATCTAGGTTTGCCGCACCGTTAAGCACGAGGTGCAACCCTGACCGCAATGCCTACAAAGGGAAGTAACTAGGATGTTGGTTTGTCCACAATGCCAGCACACTAACGACTTGGGTATGACTGCCTGCGCCAATTGCGCTGCTTCACTGCGGGCAGCCTCGGCTGGCTGGCAGCTTGACCAGGCTGAGGCTGCCACTGACCAGGGTCACTATGCTCTCGCCCGCAAGCACCTGCTAACCGCCGACCGCGAAATGGTGTCGCTGGGGGTGGCCGAGCGCGAGGAGGCTCTGCTGACTGCTCGTGCCTACTGGTTGCAAGGTTTGATCAACTATCGCCAGGGTCAGCTAGTAGCCGCCCAGGCCGACCTGCTGCTCAGCAGAGCCAGTATCATGAGGCAGGGGCAGGGCATGGAAATGCTGGTCAGGCTGCTCAATCTGCTCGGCAACATCGCTGCCTACCAGAACAAGTACAGGGAGGCGTGTGACTACTACGAAGCCAGCATCCTGGTTGGTGAACAAGCGAGCGTAAAGGGCTATACCGCTACGGCCCTGAACAACCTCGGCAGTATGTATGACGAACTTGGTGAAGTTGCGGCGGCAACCACCACCTACACCAAAGCCCTGCGGCAGGCTGAGTCGAGTGGTGAACCAACCCCCTTGCTGCAAGCCTATCGTTCGCTAGCTCTGCTCTACGCCAATCATGGGCCGTTCGAGTTTGCGCTAGATTACGCCCGCCAGGGTATTGCAATCAGCAGCCAGGTGAACAAGCCAGTTAGCCGTAGCCATATGCTGGCCGACCTTAGCTCGGTCTACCTGGAGGCGGGCCAACTGGATGTGGCTGAGGTTCAACTGCAAGCAGCCTACGAGCTAATCCGCAACAGCAACAGTCGAACCGTGACTGACCTGATCACCCAGCACTTGGTGAACCTGGCCGCCGAGCATGAAACGGTACCAGCCTGGTTGCAGCAGGCGATCAAGGAGGTACGGATCGCTGGGACGGAGGCGGTAGCGGCAAACGAGTTGTACCTGCCGCTGGCCCGCTACTATCTTAGTCATGGCGACATCCGCCAGATGCGCGCGCATCTGCACTGGCTGCACGTCCATGTGGCCGCCGACAAGAGTGCTGGCACCACCGCCGCCAACCAGCGAGCACAGGCTCTACTGCTAGCTGCCGAAGGCAAATGGGCTGCGGCCAGTAGTGCGCTGGAGCAGGTGGTCGAGCGCAAGGTGTTCAGCCCTTACGAACAAGCTAATGCCCTAACCGAGTACAGCTTCATGCTGCAAACTCGCGCCGAGCAGGAGTACAAACCCAGCCTGCAAGCTGAAGCGAAGGCACGACGACTTGAGGCTGCGGCTATGTTCCTGCAGGTCGGTCTAGCGCAGCGAGAGGCTCAGGTAGTGAGCTGGCTGCGCCGTGTTTATAGAAGATAGTGGTTGCAAGGCTGCAAGTGGAGGTCGGCTGTGGCCGACGGCGACCGAGGAACTGAGCAGGAGGCCGGAGTAGAGCCCGGCTGTCAGCCCGATGCGAAGATCGCGATAGAGCTACACACCTTCGCTACTGGCGTGGGGATCAATCGCTGTGTATCTTCAAGACTCATCTTTGTGGTCGCTGGGCAGTTTGTGGTAGCATAGTAGTATGACCAAACCACTCTTTGTGCGTCGCGCTCTTTGCGGGCATCGCGCAGACCCAGCCGTCCAGCGTCGCCCCCATCCTCAAGCCGTCGGCCAGCAGCCCACCATGCTGCTCCTCTCGTGGCCCATTGCGGAGTGATCCATTGGAGTGGCTGCATTGAACTACCTCGTAGTTGAGCCGCTTAATAGCATCTTCTTTGCTAATTGCTTGCATCTTATTACCTCCAGACCCTACCCCTCCGGTAGGGGTTCATACGAGTATTATAGTCTCCAAAATCAACTATGTCAAGGTCGTTAATGACCATTTTGGCTGCGAATAACAATAAGTTCCAATTTTTGTCGGTGTAGCGCACGTCCACCTGCTTGTCGGCGAGGTTGACCCGCACATCTTCGGCTCCTGTACCTTCCGCCGCGCTGGTCACGCACATGATGCAGTGGTCGCAGTCCATAGCCGGTACGTTCAGCCTTACGTCAGTCATCTTAATGCCCCCTGTGGTTGCGAATTGGGTTAGTTGGTTGCTAGGGTGGGGTTCTTCAGCTTGCCCTCGACCGAACGCAATAGCACAGCATTGGTTGCCACGATGATGCTGCTGACCGACATGAGCAGGGCTGCAATCTCCGGCCTAATCATCCAGCCGAGGCTTGAGTAGAACAGCCCAGCCGCGACCGGGATCGCCAGCAGATTGTAGATGCTGGCCCAGAACAGGTTTTGCTTCATCTTCGTCACCGTTGCCTGCGACAAGATGATCGCCCGCACGATGTCCAGTGGGTCGCTTTTCATCAGGACGATGTTGGCGGTCTCAATCGCCACGTCCGTCCCCGCCCCAATAGCGATGCCGATGTTAGCGGTTGCCAGTGCGGGTGCGTCGTTCACGCCGTCGCCGACCATTGCTACCTTCCGGCCCTCGGCCTGTAGTTCACGCACATAGCGGGCTTTGTCGGCAGGCAGAACCTCGGCGTAGAACCGCTCGATGCCCAGTTCGCGGGCGACGGCGGCAGCGGTGCGCTGGTTGTCGCCAGTGATCATAACCGGCTCGACCCCACGCTCCTTGAGTTGCTCAATCGCCTGGCGGGCAGTCGGCTTGATCGTATCGGCGACCGCCACCAGCCCCGCGATCCTGCCGTCCACTGCCACGAACATCGGGGTGCGCCCGGCTTCGGCCAGGCTTGCCGCCTGCTGCTCAAGGCTCGGCGACAAGGCTACCTGCTGTTCATCCAGCAGCCGCCGATTACCGACCAGCAACTTGCGTCCAGCCACCATCGCGCTGAGGCCACGCCCAGACAATGCCTCGAAGTCGCTACTCGGCTCTAGCGCAAGGTTGCGATCCTTTGCGCCCTGAGTGATAGCGGTAGCCAGGGGGTGTTCGCTGCCTGCTTCGGCGGCTGCCACCAGCGTCAGCAGTTCGTTCTCGCTCACCCCTGCGCCGTCGGCTACCACTATGTCGGTAAGCTGCGGCCTACCCTCGGTCAGCGTGCCGGTCTTGTCCAGCACGATAGCTTTGATACCAGCCATCCCTTCGAGCGTGGCGGCATCCTTGATCAGGATGTTGTACTTCGCCCCCAGCCCTACACCGACCGCCACCGCCGTCGGGGTTGCCAGCCCCAGCGCGTCAGGACAGGCGATCACGATGGCGGAGATGGCGAAGGTCAGCGCGACGATGGTCGGTTCGCCGCCGATAAACTTCCAGGCCAGGAAGGTGAGGATGCCGCTACCGACCGCAACGATGACCAGCACCCCCGCCGCCCGGTCGGCTAGCCGCTGACCAGGGGCTTTGGTGTTCTGCGCCTGCCTGACCAGGTTGGTGATCTGGCCCAGCGCAGTGTCTGCCCCGACCTTCGTCGTCTGCATGATCACGCTGCCACTCTGGTTGATACTACCACCGGTTAGTGGGTCGCCCACCTCTTTGCCGACAGGGAGGCTCTCGCCAGTAACGAGGCTCTCGTCGACCGTCGTCGTCCCGCTCTCAACCACACCGTCCACCGGCACCTTGTCGCCGGGGCGCAGGCGCAGGCGGTCGCCCACCACTACGTCAGCAGTGTTAACCTCAAGCTCCTGACCACCCCGGATCACGGTCGCCTTCGGCGGCACCAGGTCGAATAGGGCGCGAAGCGAGTCGGTGGTGCCACGCCGCGAACGCATCTCCATCCAGTGGCCGAACAGGACAAATGTCACCAGCATGGCGGCTGCGTCGTAGAAGGTTTCCATGCCGCCGGTCAGGGTAATGTAGACGCTGAACAGGTAGGCAGCCAGCACGCCGGTAGCGATCAGCACGCTCATGTCGAGGCTGCGTCGGCGCAGGGCGGAGAACGCGCCCCCGACGAAAATCCAGCCCGCCCAGAAGACGACGGGCGTAGTCAGGATCAGCAGCAGCCAGTTAACCGGGATCGGGCTGGGCAGCCGCAGCCCTAGACCCGCACCCAGCGGCGAGTAGAGGATGATCGGGATGGTGAGGAGGAGGGCAGCGAAGAAGCGGTTACGCATATCGCTTTCCATCGCGGCAGCCATGACTGGATCGGACATATCGTGGTTCTTGCCGCCATGCCCCATTTGGCTGTGATCCATACCCGCCATCACAGCCTGGTTCATCTTACTATGATCCATACCCACCATGCTGCTCCTCTCGTGTTCCATTGCGGAGTGATCCATCGGCGCGACAGCATTGAACTACCTCATCACGGCATATGGTGATGTTCGGCTGGGGTTGCTACGTTGCCGTTGCCCCCGGCGGTGGTTGGTGACGGGGTGTCGTTGTAACCTCGTAGCTGGTTGTAGCTAACGACTTGTGCAGCAGTGAGGAGCGGGGTGATCTGGAGATGGGCCTTGAGGTGGATGTCGCGGTAGTCACCGTATAGCTTCGCCAGGGCTGCTGTGCGGGTCTGAAGATCGGCCTCGCTGATGCTCCCTCCAGCGAACGCTCGGCTCAAGTGCTGCTCGCGCTCAAGAATCTGGACACCAACCGGCTTTGCTGCTGAGTTCATCTGCTGGAAGACGGTCTGGATTTGCTGCTCCTGCTTCACCGACAAGCCAAGCTGCCGACTCAAGTCAAGTACGTGACGGGGGCCGGGGTAGTTGTTCAGCTCAGCCATGCGGGCATAGCCGCCACCAAGTCCGTTCCGCAAATCGTCAACTTCCTGACTACTCAGACCCCTGATCGGACTACCCTGCTGGTCGGCGTAACTTGAGGGGGTTGTTGGGCTTAGGATGGTCGCTGGCTGATGGAGGATAGCAAAGCCAGCGACCACGATCAAGAGAACGAGGCCACCCAAGAAGGTAAGTAGACGCTTGTTCATTGACTTGCCCTTCCTAAACTGGCTGCTGGGTAGCAGTTACTCGTGCTAAACCCAGCAGCCGCTAAGGTTTAGTTGCCGGGCCGCACTGCCGTGTAGTAGTGGGCCATGTAGTAGACACTGTAAACGTCGCTGATCTGCACGCCAGTAGACTCATTCTCAGCGTGGATAAACTTACCGTCACCGATGTAGAGACCGGAGTGCGACAGCCCGCGCTTGTAGGTGTTGGCGAAGAACAACAAGTCGCCCGGTTGCAGGTCTTTCAAGCTCACCCGCTTGCCGCTGGCTAGCTGCCCTTGCATATCGCGGGGCATATCAATGCCGCTGCGGTTGAACACGTAATAAATCAAGCCACTGCAATCGAAGCCATTCCTGGGTGATGTGCCGCCAAAGACGTAGCGGTAGCCACTGTAACGTAGGGCCGTCTCTACCACCCCCCCACTGCTAGTGGGCTGAGAAGCAATGGGTTGCCGTGCCTGCGGATCGTCGTTGCTGCGGCCACCCCCACGCGAGGTGCCGCTGCGGGCATCGGCCACTACTTGAGTCTGGGGCTGGACGCTGGTCGTCTTTGGCGCGGCGGTAGTGGGCGCGCCCTGCTTGCTAGCCTGTGCTGCTGGGGCGGCAACCGCCTGCTTGCTCACCTGGATGTAGTCGCCCGCTACCCAGCCGATAGTCGTGCGCCCCTTGACCTGATACCAGTTGGTGCCATCGTCGCCAGTCACTGGCCCTGCCAGCATGGTCAGCTTGTAACCTGCATCTAGGGTGGCTAGCACGGCCCCGGCACTCGCTGGGCGGGTGCGGAGGCGCAGGTTGTCGGCATTGGGCTTTACCTCGACAGTCGCACCAATCTTGATACTGGTCGCGCTACTGCTCTGCTTCGCAGCCTGCTGCTGACCGTTCGTTGGCTTGACCATCTTGCTCTGCTGCCTACCTGCCAGGGTTGTGCTGCCGCTTGCCTGCGTGCCTGTGGGCGCGAGGTAAGCTCCACTCATCCAACCGCTGCCGTGTTCGTTACGTACCTTGTACCATAGATTGCCTTCGCTATCTTTGCGCGGGCCATCGTAGACTTTAACTGCTTCACCTTCGCTCAGTCGAGTGTTGATCTCGCTGCTGGTCGTTGGTGTGTTCCTCAGTCGCGCCTTGTCGCCGTCGGTGTGGGCGACTTGAGCCATGCCACCCACCTTGATCGGGTCGGAGGCGAACGCTGGGGAGGCGAAGATGCTGCTTGTCAGCAGCAGAAACCCTACTGCCAGAACCTTCAGGTTACTAAGTTTATGTCGTGCCAAAACTCTCTCGTTTCCTTTCCTTGCTTGCTTGCTGGTTCACCAGAGGTGAACCAATAGTTGAGCGGACGCTGAACGGTCTGCCCGTGGCAGCCAGGCTGCTAACGTTATGGTTCCGGCAGGAATGAGTATCCTGCCGCTTGCCAGGCTTCAAACCCGCCCGTTAGATTGAAGACGTTGGTGTAGCCCAGCCCCACTAGGGTGCGGCTGGCAATCGTACTCATCCGCCCACTGCGCCAGGTGAGGACGATACGGGTGTTCTTGTCAGCGGGCAGTTGCCCTGGGTTGTCGGCTATTTTGTCGAAGGGGATGCGGGCATCCAGGTTTGGCAAGCGACCCTGGTGCGGCACGTGGACATCCACCAGGAAGAAGTCCTTACGCTGCATCATCGCTTGCAACTTTGCTGCGCTGATTTCAGTGTAGCTGCCCTGCCCGCTATCAACTTTGCGACCCAGTAGCACCAGCGTAGCTGTGGGTGAGGGTAGCGTAGGGGTGATGGTCATGGTTGGGCGCATTGTCAGCAGTGACGGTGTACCTGCCACCCTGCTAGCCTGGCTGGGCGCGGTGGTCGAGTTTGCTTCCCCACCGCACGCACTGAGCAGCAGGCTGGTCAGCAGCATAGTAATGATCCGCAACAATCTTGGTCTAAGCTCCACCTCGTTCTCCTAACCCATTTGCCTACTTGCTGAAGCCGAACTGCTGTAGCTTGTCTTCCAAGCTGGCTTGGGTCATCGCGCCCATGTTGACCGCCAGCACCCGTCCATCCTGACCCACGAAGTAGCTGGTTGGCAGGGACATTACGCGGTAGGCGGTTGCCACTACGCCAGTGGGGTCAAGCAACAGAGGGAAGGTGTAGCCACCTTCTTGGGCGTAGCCAGCTACTTGATGGTCACTCTCCTGCATATTGACGGCAGCTACGGTAAGGCCTTGCGGTCCGAATCGTTCATACACTGCTTCAATGTCCGGCATCTCGGCGCGGCAAGGTGGACACCAAGTAGCCCAGAAGTTGACCAGCACCACCTTGTGCTGCTTGAGCAGTTCACCGAGGCTCACCTGCTTACCATCGAAGGTGGTTAGTTGCATAGCTGGAGCTAGGGCATCCACTCGCGGCGCAACCAAGTTTGGTACGCCTGCTCGTGGGGTGAGGGCCACCGCTGCCCCGCTGCCCTGCACGTACCCACCGCCCAAGCTGTCGCTGCTGCTACCAGCCGAGCAGGCTACAAGCAGCGTTGCCACAAGTAGTAGGGTGAGCAGGCTCAAGGTTTTGGGCTTGTCGGTTAGTAGTTGCACGGGATCAGCCTCCTGCCAGCGTGGTGTAGAAGAGCAACCGCACTGGCAGCACGGCTGGTGAAAGGATTGCTGTGGCTACTGGCGAAGCGACGGGTCGCCGTCCCCTTTGTTTTTGTTGCTTGTTCCCCGTTTGCACCAAATCCATAATATTGCCCTGCTCCAGTCGCACTGAGGGGTAGCTATTTTGCTGCCTGCCAGCTTGTGCCATTGTCGCTGCTGAGGTAAATGCTAGCATCGTTGAACATCACTGCAACATGACCGTCTGCAGCTTGTTGGATTGAGACACCTACTACACCATGCGGTGGTAGCCCAGCTACTGCCTGCCAGCTATTGCCGTGATCGCTACTCTGGTAGAGACCCTGCAAAGTACCGACATAGAGTGCTTTGCTGCTGCCACTTAGCCCATAAACCCCGCCGCTTAGTTGAACTGCATTGATGCTGACCCAGTTGCTCCCACCATCATCCGAGCGTAGCAGACCCGCTGTTGTACCAGCGTAAATCACCTGCTTGGCTGCCGAGTCATGTTCGACCCACAAGGTCATCACCTGTACGCTCATCGTGGCATTAACCGTCTGCCAGCTTGCCCCCTGGTCGGCAGAGCCGAGCAAGCCCTTCTTTTCCACCCATACGTATAGACTACCGTCGTTGGGGTCAACTGCCAGTGCGTGGGTGTCGTTGGGATTGCCGAAGTTACCCGCTCCCGGCAGGATATTGTTCCAGTTGGCCCCACCGTCACTGCTCACGACTACCCCCAGACTGTGACCAGCGGCATAGAGGACGCTGGTCGGTACTGGCTGGTAAGCAAAAGCCATCACGTCGGTAGCAGGGAGTGCTTGGTTTACCTGCCAACTTGCGCCTTCCACTTTACTGCTCCGCTCGTAAAGACCATTGTGAGTGCCTACCAGCAGCCGGTTGCCGTTCAGCAGCAGGGCATGGATGTGTGTCTGTGCAGGGATGCTACTCACTGCTGCCTTACTGCTGCCCAAGAAAGTGCTGAGAACCAAGTAGGTCGCCACGGCGACGAGTGCTGCAACCAACAAGATGCTAATCCAATTATGCTTTACCGCTGTCGTTGCTTGTTGTTGCTTATCTGCTGCTCTCGCCACCTCAACCTCTTTTCCTCTTTTGCACGATCATGCTTCACCCTAACCTACGAAGTGAGTATAGTAGTATCACCAGCTGCTGTCAAGGTTGCTAGCTTAAAACAGCATATAAATGCCTTGCTACAGCAGTCTGGTTGGGAAGAGAAAATACATGATCAGGCCGAAGCCGACCGCCAGCAGCCACTCGGTCTCTACGGCGCGCTAATTATCGAACCGAAAGCTGCGGCGGTGAAGTACGATGCTGATTACACCCTGCTCCTCGGTGAGTGGCGCGTCACCGAGGGCAAGACCTACCCGGCCATGGAACTGGAAGGGATGCTGCCCAACTACTTCACGATCAACGGCAAGGCTTACCCCTCAACCGAGACGATCAAGGTAAAGCAAGGGCAGCAAGTGCTGCTCCGCTTCATCGGTAGCGGTCAGTTCATCCATCCCATGCACGCGCATGGGCAACCGTTCGAGATCATTGCCACCGATGGCAACCCAGTGCCAGAAACGGCCCGCATCAAGAAGAATACCGTGTTGGTTGGACCGGGTGAACGTTACGACGTGGCTTTCACCGCCCGCGCTCCCGGCAAGTGGCTGATCCACTGCCACATCAACCACCACATCATGAACGATGGTCGTGAGGAGCAGGGTGGCGGTGGTCTTACCATGATTCTGGAAGTTACACCATTATCACGAGGGTGGCAGCAGTTGGCACCTTCTTTTTGTGCTTTCTGTGTGTGAACCACCCTAGCAAGCAACAGCAGCAACGTACCAGCTAACGTATCCTCAAGGAGATTGCCTGTGCAAGTAGACGACCATAATTGTGCTGCCCTGGCTGCTGGACAGCCTCAGCTGAACAGGGGCAAGACACGACGGCAGTTGCTCCAGGGCTGCGCGGTTGATCAGGTGATCGAGTTGGCCGACGCGAAAGGTGACGATTACGACCACAAACTGCTTACCTACCTGATCCCTCTCCATCAGTCCGCAACTGAAATGGCAGCTTTGATAGATAGCAGCAGCCGTGCCGAGTTGCAGACCCTGGCTCGGAAGATGGTCAGTGATAGCCAGGTGGAGGACAAGCAGCTGACGAGTTGGCTACAGGTGTGGTACGGAGTTAGCTTGCAAGCCAGCCCAATAGCCCAGACGGCGGTCAGTCCAACAACGACCACTCGCTCGGCGGACGACGTTGCTCACCCCACCGTCACATCTGGTACACCAAGCGGCAGTAGCAACACGCTCACTCTTTGGCTAGCTGTTGGTGCGGGCTGTAGCTCGTGGTTGTAGGGGTGGGAGCCATGCTTTGGCGGCGAACTCCACGATCTTGAGCCAAATCCTCATTAGTCAAGTACCAGTCCCTGAACTAAGGCTGGCACGCTACCTGCTAACTGTACATCGTAGATTGTAGCGAACCCTCAACCTAAACATAACAAGGAGCCAAGTAAGATGAAGAAACCTCGATTGACTATGTTGTTCACCGCCCTGCTGTTGGTGGCGTTCGCCAGTCCCGATCTGGTTGCAGCTCAGACGATGCCGATGACGATGAGCGAGCAGATGGACAAGCTGCGCGGCCTGAACGGGCGCGACTTCGACGTGCAGTTTATGAAGGACATGATCGGCCACCACCAATCGGCCATTGAGATGGCAAGCCTGGCCCCAGCCAACGCCAACCGGCAGGAGGTTAAGGATTTGGCCGCCAGCATCGTGGCCGATCAGCAGCGCGAGATCGGCGAGATGACTGGCTGGCTGCGCAACTGGTACAACGAGCAGCCCGCTGGCATGATGATGATGACTGATATGCAGGCGAAGGTTGACCGGCTCAAGACCCTAAGGGGCGACGAGTTCGACCGCCAGTTCCTCATTGATATGATCCCCCACCACCAGGATGCGGTGGACATGGCGAAGCTGATCCCAGAGCGCGCCGCCCGTGCCGAACTGAAGACGCTGGGCCAAAACATCACCAGCAGCCAGAGCCGCGAGATCGATCAGATGACCGGCTGGCTTAACCAGTGGTACAATGTTAACACGCAGGGACAACCACTGGTTAGCAGTGCTGCTGGCACGACCAACATCGCCCCGACCAGCCCCACCACGACCCTACCGCCGACAGGCAATGCCAACCTGATCCTGCCGTTTGCACTGCTGCTGGCTCTGCTTGCGCTGGTAACTGGCCTCGTCCTGCGGCGGCGCACAGCTTAAGTTGAGCCAGTGGATGGTAGCTACAAAGCGCAGCTATTTACCTTAAGAGGTAGACAAGCTGCGCTCTATGGCTATAATGGCTTGGATAATATGGTGAGGGTTTGAACTTGGCTGATGAGACGGCGGCGAATGACAACCTGCGTGGTTTGCTCGGTGAACTGGAGCGCGAAGTGATAGAGTGGGCTTGGCAGCAGCCCGCCGGTGAATTGACCGTGCGGCAGGCTTATGAGGATGGCTTCATCAACCGCCAGCCATCGCTGGCTTATACCACTGTAATGACAGTGATGAGCCACCTGGCTGAAAAGGGTCTGTTCACCCGCAGGCACGTAGGTAAGACCCACTACTACACGGTCGCTTTGAGCAAGGAGGAGTTTCTTGCTCGTAGCGCAGCCCGGCAGGTGGAGCAACTAGTTGCCAACTTTGGCGACTTGGCTCTGGCGCGCTTCACCGAGCAACTGGCCGGGGTTGACCCCGAACGGCTCAAGCGTATCTACGTCACGATCCAGCGCGAGGAGGAGAGGGGTGACTAGATGCGCCCTCACCATCTTAGCTCGCGCCTGAGCAACCCCGACTTAGCTCGCGCCTGAGCAGCCCCGACCTCGTCCTCACCTTGCTGTTCAGCTTTGCGCTGGCTGCTACCGGGTTGCTGGGCTGACGATTGCTGCTTGGTGCGTTAGGCTTGCTGGGTACGCAGCACGGCCTGCACCTGATGGCCGAGAGCTGTCTGCTGATGCTCAACTCGCCTAACTTACCGGATCGCCTGCTGGCTTACAGCCTGGTTGTCAGCTTGCTGGTGCTGCTGGGGCGGGGAGTCTGGGCGTTGGCAAGCATAATATGGCGTACCACCACAACCGCAGGTAAGCTCCAGCGTGTAGATCAGCCGCTCCCGGTTGAAGTGGTTGAGGTTGCTGAACGAGTCGGTCTTACAGGGCGGGTATTGCTGGTACCTGGGGAGCAGCCGTTCGCCTTCTGCTATGGACTTGTGCGCCGTCGGGTCTGCATCAGCCAGGGTTTGCTGACTGCGCTGGGTACTGGCCGCGAGTTGGAGGCGGTGCTGTGGCACGAGGGTTACCATCTGCATAGCCGCGACCCACTCAAGATGGTGTTCGCCAGCACCTGCGTCCGTGCCTTCTTCTTCTCGCCAGTAGTGGATGACCTCTAGCAGCATTACCTGACCTTGCGCGAACTGGCGGCTGACCATCATGCGCTCCGTAAGCAAGGCACAACTACGCCGCTGGCAACTGCCCTCTATCGCCTGGCAACCTTGCCGACCAGCCAGGTAACCAGCGTAGCAGCGGCCAGTATCCTTGAGCCTGGTGCAGGTTTGAACGTCCGCCTCGATGCGTTGCTGGGCGACCCCAACCCCTACCCCCTGCGGCTGCCACGTCCGCACCTCGTTCACAGCCTGATGACCTTTGGCATAGTCAGTTTGTTGCTTATTCTCAGCTATGTGGCGCACGAAGGCAAGATGCTGATCACTCTCGCCCATTGGCTGCAAGGCTACTGCTAACCCACTGCGTTCATTACCCGCTGCCACCAGAGATTAAAGACGAGTCACCGCTTCAGCAGTAGCTCATTTCTATTTTCCTCTAGCTTAGGCAGTACCTTTTTCCTATGGTGGGTCGAGAGCCGCTACCATGCCACCCCAGGTACCAGCCCAATCCAGCAGCTTGAGGTTAGCGATGGCAGCCCCACAGCAGCATCCGCGAGGAAGTAGTATGGGTTGATCAGGAGACTTACTTCCTGCTCAAGGACGTGAGTTACGACGTGGACAACTAGCCAGTGACTACTACGGAGACAATCGCGGCCCAGTTCAACCAGCCCCTCGACCCCAGCCTGTTTACCGTCACCACCCCAGCCCAGGCGACGGTAACGGACAACCGCACCCCGCCAGACCCACAGATTACGCCCACCAGATAAAGGGAAGTACGATGCTTGGGCTGAAGCTGACCGTGATCCTGGTTCTGATCTTGGCAGTGGTGCTGGGTGCAGGCAGCTAGCGTGCTACTACAAAAGGATGCTGATCTGTGTACTCAGGTAAGCTGCTGCAACCTGATTGGCCTGGTACGTTGTACTGCCTGATCGTAAGCGGGGGTTTTCGTTTACCATAGCTGAAGCAGGCTGCGGGTGAAAGTACGAGCTTGCCGCAGCCCAGTTAGTAGGCTAAAACCACCACAACCTGTTGCAAAGCCAGCAGATTCTCCATATGTTACATTACGCACACTTCGTACTATTGACTCATCAGCGATCATATGCTACGATAGGAACACAGATGGACGCAGCACCGTCACATACAGGGCCATACCAGGCTACTACAATGTGACAGTGCTAGTGTGCCAATCTGTATGCAAATGCGCTCCGTCTGCTTTTCGGCAGCCTGAGCAGCGTAGTGTGGGTGCTATGCAGGCCCCACTGCTTACCTCCGAAACTGGAAGAAAGGAGGACAGGAGATGCACACAACCAGCCAGGTGAGCCTAGCGCACAACCGCGACCGCTACCCGCCCCTAGCTAGCAGCAATCATACGCTGCTCAAGCCTTGCCTGAGCGCAAGGTGTTAGCAGGGCGCAATGTCTGCTCCTGCTCCTATCGATTATTGTTCACCAGACACGTGTGTACACACAGGAGGTTAACCGATGTCTCGGAAACTCAAGCTGATTGCACCCCCTCTGATCGTCTTCGCCCTCCTCGCCCTCAACGTTGGTGTCTTCACCGCCTCGGCGCATAACTGGGGCAACTGGCACTGGGACAAGAGCGGCACCAACATCACGATCCAGCAATGGACGTATGGCACCAACACTGCTGAGGCTGAGAATGCCCGCCAGGATGCCTGGAATCGCATTAGCAACCTCTACAACTACAACTCCAGGTCTCATACCGACATCTCGGTGTTCGGCGACAACGCTGGCAACACTGGCTGGGCGGGCCTCGCTAGCCTGGAGAACGTCAGTGGCGACCACATCATCCACGCCCATGCGCGCTACAACAACTACTACGGCTACGCATCCAACGACATCCAGGGCGTGTACTGCCAAGAGGTTGAACACACCTACGGCTTCGACCACAACAATACTGGCGGCTGCATGGGCGCAGGCTACTTTAGTGGTAGCGGCAACACCCTCAGCCAACACGACGTGGACGACTTCTACAACCTCTATCGCTATCATTAAGCCGGAGGCGAACCGAACATGAATAGCCAACACTCGACAAGAGGAGACAGCAAGATGAAGAGCAAGTTCTGGTGGGTAGCCGCTGGTGCGCTCACCCTCGCCCTGGTCGGTCAGTTCGCTTACTTCAACCTGAGCCAGGCCACTCCAAGTTCGCACGCAGTCTGGGCCTTCCAGCCCAAGAGCTTCAGCGATGTAGCAAACAAGGCTTCGACCGTCGTTGAGGCCCAGGTTGTGGCGGTCAGCAATGGCAAGGCAATCATCACCGAGGCCAAAGGCGAGCCAGATGGAGTCAACGTCGTGCCGACCCAGTACATCACCTTCAAGGTGCTTAAGGCCACGAAGGGGGCAAATGAAGGCCAGACCCTCACTGTCTTCCGCACTGGCGGCGAAACTACCTACACCCCTAAGCCAGCCGCTGGCAAAGGCAACTCCACCAACCCGGCTGGTGAGAAGGTGCAAGTCCTGCTGCTGAACGACGACCCGGCCTACAACGTGGGAGAGAAGCACTTCCTGCTGCTAGAGGCTGGCCCCGACAACACCTTGCGCCCCGTCTCGCCCGAAGGTCGTTACCTGATTGCGGCTGACGGCAAGCTGCAAGCAGTTACGCACAGCGATGTTGCTAGCCAGGTTAACGGCAAGTCTGCCACCGAGATGGAGCAGGCCGCCGGGCAGAGCAAGTAAAGGTAGGAGCCTGGGTCAGTGGGGTGCGGCTCTGGCCGTTCACCCAACAGGCACAGGTGTGGAGCTAACTGTAGGCTGCACTGATCAATTGCTCGGTGCAGCCTACCCTTTGCCAGCAACAAGGTTTGCAACTTGCTAATACCCACTGCTGCGCTCAGCACAAGAACAAGTAACGTTCCCGCCAGCCTCATCTTCTGGCTAGTTATCCCCAAATAGAAGGAAGTAGTTATGGTAAACCGAAAGTTGTACCTGGCGGTGGTTGGGTTGCTGTTGCTCGATCTCACGCTCGCTGCCTGCGATAGTGGTAGCACACCAGCGGCAGATAGTGGCGGCAAGAGCAGCCCTGGGGCCAGCACGGCGCAGGTTGCTGCTAGCGTGCAAGATAGAGCGAGCTTGCTAGCCGCATTGCAGCAGCTAGGCGTAACGGTGAGCAGTGCGGGCAAGATTGAGCAGCCCTTCCTCAGCGTTCCTGGTGAGCAGCTCAAAGTGAACGGGCTGGCAGTACAAACCTTCGAGTATGCTGACCAGGGCGCACTAGAAGCCGACGCGAAGCAGATTGCGCCGAACGGCAGCATTAGCCGTGTGATGGTCACGTGGCTAGCTCAACCCCACTTCTACAAGGCAGGCAGGCTGCTGGTGATTTACACAGGTGAGCATGCGCTAACGCTTGCTCTGCTAGAAGGCAGTCTCGGCAAGCCATTTGCTGTGGGCGAGAGGCAGCCACCGACGCAGCAACCCTAAGCGGGCAGGAGGAGTCATGCGAGTAGTGGTACAGGCGGATGAGGGAGCAACTGTAGGGCCACAAGGCGGCGACCACCTGGCGGCCCTACGGTGGGGGCTGGTGGTGGTGAGTTGTTGCCTGCTTACTGCATTGGTCGCTACCTGGCCGCTGGCCGCTAACCTAATGCGGGCAATACCGCTAGGCAACGAGCAGGGAGCGATGGTAGGCCTGTTCAGTATTTGGACGCTTTGGTGGAATGCTGACCGCCTGGCACATGGCTTTGCTGGCTACTGGGATGCACCGGTCTTCTTCCCCAACAAAGGGGTATTCACCTACTCTGAGCCAGAGCCACTGACCAGCCTGGTGGTCGCGCCGCTGTGGGGGCTGAATGCGCCGCCTGCGCTAATCCTCAACCTGGCCTTCCTCCTAATCCTAACCCTCAATGGCGTGTTTGCCTACCGCCTCAGTCGCGCCCTGGCTGCCACCCGGCTAGGGTCTCTCCTGGCAGGAGTACTGATGGTCGCGCTGCCGTTTGTGGCTAAAGTGTATGGTGTCCTTAACCTCACACCGCTGTTCGGGCTGCTCTGGACGCTAGATGGCTTGGTGCGCTTTGGCAAGTCGGGCAGTTTGCGCCACGCGGCCTGGGCTGGCTTGGGCTTCGTGGTGGCTTATCTTACCTGCCAGCAATATGCGCTTATCTTCGCCCCCTTCGCCTTGCTAGCTGGGCTGGTGGCCCTCAGCGAACAACGCTTCGGCTGGCGGCCTTTGCTGCGGTTGACTGGCAGTGGTCTGGTCGCAGGGCTGCTACTGCTACCGCTAATCCTGCCTGTATATAGCCTGCACCAGCGGCTCGGCCTGGCTCGTCAGGACTTCGTGGTAGAACGCCTCTCAGCCAGTCTAGGGGACTTCTTCACTCGACCGAACACAGCCAGCCTGCCGCTACCGACCGCCACTTTGGAGGATACGGGCGGCCTGTTCCCTGGGCTGATTGTATTGGCTCTAGCCGTCACCGGTGGGGTACTAGGCTGGCAGGGGCGCGAGCAGCGACGATGGATTGGCTACCTGGTGGGTAGTGTGCTACTAGCGGCGGTGTTGGCGATGGGCTTGAAGCTGGGTGGTGGCTACAGCCCGCTCGGTGTGCTAAGGGCGGTGGTGCCTGGTTTCGGCGAGCTACGCAGCCCCTTTCGCTTTGCGGTCATCATGCAGGTGATGATGGTGGTGCTGGCGGCCCTTGCCTTGACCCACCTGGCTAGCCGTCTGGGCCGTAGGGGGCCAGGGCTAATTCTGCTGCTGACTCTGCTGGGGGCGGCTGAGAATCTGAACGTGCCAGTGCCGCTGCTGGGCGTGCCGCTTACGCCCGCCACTGGCTGGTCAAGCTGGATACTCAGCCAGCCAGCCAGCATGGTAGTGGCCCATGTGCCGTTCCCCAACGGCCTAGGCATCCGCGACTACGAGGGGGAGGGCTGGCGGATGCTTGCTCAGATTGACCACCACCAGCCCATTGTCAACGGTTACTCTGGCTACTTCCCACCCAGCTATACCAGGTTCCAGCTACAGATGGCAAGGCTGTTTCCTCAGCGTGACCTGCTGTGCGTGCTGGGCAAGGATTTGCGAGTCAACACCCTGGTACTGGATCAAGCGTGGCTGCGCGAACATCAGGCTGCGATGGCTACCTTCGCCAGCTTTCTGCAGCCTGCTTACGCTGACCAAGATGTGCAAGTCGTTCGGCTACAAATCCCTATGGGCGAGTGCCAATTAGTTTGATGTATTTAGTGGTGTGTATCCCATTCTCTTTACCAGCTACTAACCGTCTCGCTAGGTACTACCTCCTTCTACCGACTGGTTGTTGGTTTGACCTTCGTGTTACCCTCGCGTTGTGCCTGGAACGCCGCTCGATTGTGTTGCCGCAGCTACCCTTGTACCTCTTTACTCACGTGCCACGTCGCATTGTCCCATACTACCACCACCTGCCGTAGCAACTCACCGCCAATAGGCTGCTTCAGCCTGCTCCACCACACCTCGTCCTGGTCGACTACTGCGCTCTGCACCTCGGCACCCACCCGTGCTACCAACCGGTCGCGTCGTTTTTAGCGGCACCGGTCGGGTGATGTGTGGCCGGGCCTTGCGCTACTGCAAGCCCAGCCGTCTCGATGCCGACTACTTTCGCGGTCAGCCCTTGTTGCTGCCAGACGACGGCTAGCCGCTCAAGACTCCACAGGCTGGGCTTGCAGCCCGAACGCACGCGGGCTTTGATGCAGGATGGCCTGCATCTGCGTGGCTTGAGTGCTATCGAGCAGCGGCTGGGCCGAGAGCGGACGATCAGAGCCACGTTGCAAGCAGGCCAAGCCGGACTGCTGCCAAGTGTGAGTGGCTTCGCGCATGGCTTGACTACGATGCCAGGCTGAGGTGCCGGTTGCAAGGCCGCTGCGAACACAGGCGACAAGGTTACTAATTACTGCTTTCACTTGCTCATTGTTGCGCATGATTTACCGATCCTTTATCTACAAAGATGGTATCACTAAGCCTAATTAGTTTTACCTCCCTCGTAAAACAAGGTGCGGTCTGTCACTCAGCCGCCACCCCGCCCTCTCCTTCATGCAACCACAGCCGCCTGCTCCTTGTTGTGACCCCCCTCTATTCTGCGAACGCAAAGCGGGCTGACCAGCATCGTGATCATCCCAGTACTAGCCTTGCTTGTAGTTACGCCTCAATCCGTAGTACATCACCAATGGCCCAACAACATTAGCTGCCTATGAGCCGCTAAGTAGTCACCTTTAGCCTTGTCACCTGATCCTTCATCCACGACTTGAGCGATGTGTGATAGTAAGCCACAAGGATGGCTTGTTACCAGTCACTCCCTTGAGTCACACATCAACCTGGACTCGGCTTCCCGTTGTAAGTTGTAAGTCATGTCACAGACTTTTCATCCGCTTTTACCGTACACGTTTCTGGACGAAAACAGTCCGGAAGTCTTTAGATGCCTAACCGACTTGGCAGCTACAAGGTAGTGATCGCCCCTGACAAGAACCGCACCGATCTACTATTTGCTCACTTGCTAGGCGTGAACAGGCGGCTAAGGAAGCCCTGCTTCTCTGCACGCCAACTATCCGCAGCTGGCGGCTCGGCCAGCTTGCTCCCCGCCGCATAGTAGACGTAGATCGGCACGCTGCCGAGGTCGTACTGCTCCCTGCGTTGCTCCGCCTGCTGACCAGCCAGGCCGCCGCTGAACTGGTAGAAGCGTTCGGTGAGCAGGATATATTCCTTACTCGGCACGCTGTTCTTAAGCAGGCGGTGGATCAGGATTACTTCCTCGCCTGCCAGTTCCTCAAACTGGTGTATCTTCTTGAAGACGACTTCGCCAAAGTGCAGGAACGACTTGAGGCGCAGCGCGGCAATATGGACATGAGCATCGCAGGGGCATTCGCTGGCGGCAATTAGTTCGCGCTGTTTGCTGGCAAAAGCAGTAGTGAAGGCGACTACCTGGCTCAACACATCTTTGGCGACCGCTGGCTGATCATCGCCGAAGGCATAGAGGAAGACTGCATCGCCCTCAAACTTGCTGATTGTCAGTGGGTACTCGGCGGAGGCGACTACCGCCTCCAGCAGGTCGGTGATAATCTGCTCGGCGTGCAGCAGGCTCATAGCGCGCATGGTAATGAAACGAGTGTATCCACTAATGTCGGTCAGCACGAGGGCCGCCTGCTTGAGTTCTGCCATCTGAGTTTCTGCTCCCCTGCCACCCCCTGCTAGCTTGTTTGCAGCGGCGGTCGCTAGCATTATACAGCATCGGCCCAAATCGGTGCTGCCCTCCATGCCGCTGCCCTACCCTGCCCCGCTCGTACTTGCCCCTGACCGACGGCTGGTGTACAATACGCCCATGAAAATCTGTATGGTAACATCCTCTTACCCCAAATACCCTGGCGACGTTACCGCGCCGTTCATCGAAGGAATCGCCAGCAGCGTGGCGGCCCTGGGCAAGGGGAACGAGGTTCATGTGTTGGCTCCTTACCACCCTAAAGTGCGGCGCAAACGCTTCGAGAACGGAGTACATCTCCACTTCTTCAGGTATATGCCAATCCGCAGTCTCAACATTTGGGGCTACGCCGAGTCTATGGAGGCGGATGTGCGGGTCAAGCGGGCAATTTATCCGCTTACGCCTTTCGTCTTCGCCAGCAGCTTTGCCGCCCTTCTGCGCCTGACCGCCCGCCACCAGTTCGACATTCTGCACGCACACTGGGTAATACCGAACGGGCCGGTCGGCACTCTGGTCGCCAACATCCGCAAGCTGCCTTTGGTAATCAGCCTGCATGGGTCGGACGTGTTCGTGGCCGAGCATAACCCCATCCTCAAGCCGGTCGCCCGCCGCTGCTTTGCCCGTGCCGATGCCGTCTCCGCTTCGAGCGACGACCTGGTGCAGCGCGCAATCCGCATCGGCGCGCCCCGCAAGCGCAGTGAGGTAATCCCCTACGGTGTTGACCCCGACCGCTTCACCCCCGCCACTGCCACAGACCCTGGGGCGGCCTTGCGCCAACAGTTGGGGCTGGCCGCCGACGAGCAAATCATCCTGGCAGTTGGTCGCCTGGTCTACAAGAAGGGGTTCGAATACCTAATCCGTGCCATGCCCGCTGTGCTGGCCGAACATCCCCGCGCTCGCCTGTTGATTGTCGGCGGGGGCGACCTGCGCGAGAAGCTGGGCGCACTGATTGCCCAGCTTGGCGTCAGCCAGAGCGTGCAGCTAAGTGGGGCGGTCGAGCGCGACCAGCTACCACTCTACTTCAGCGGCTGCGACCTGTTTGTGCTACCGAGTGTGCGCGACCAGGCGGGCAACATTGACGGCCTGCCGAATGTGCTGCTAGAGGCGATGGCGAGCGGCAAACCAGCCGTCGCCAGCAACGTGGCGGGCGTGCCACTAGCAGTGCACGATGGCGAGAACGGCGCACTGGTGCCAGAGAAAGACCCGTCAGCCCTGGCAGCGGCAATCAGCCACCTGCTGGCCGACCCTGGGCTAATGCGCGAGATGGGCCAGGCTAGCCGCCGTCGGGTCGAAGCTGACCTCAACTGGCGTAGCGTTGCCGCCCGCTTCATGGCCCTCTACGCCGACGCGTTGACGAACTACAATCTGCGCCACTTACTCTCGCAGCTTGTAGACCGTAGATTGTAGATTGCAGATTGAAGAAGAATCTTCTTGCTGTGCTTGCCTTCGCCGCTGCGGTGCGGCTACTCTACTTCGTCTTTGTGCTACCCGTAGCCTGGCGGGGCTTTGTGGTGGACGAGCGCGAATACTTCGGCGGGGCAGTAGTGCTGGCAGGCGGGCGCGGCCTCAGCTTCTGGGATAGCTTCCTTTGGACGCGCGCCCCTGGCTACCCCCTGTTGCTCGGCAATCTCTTTCGGCTCTTTGGTCACGACGACCTCTGGCCGCCGCGCCTGCTACAGCTTATGCTCAGCCTGGCAGGGATTGCCACCCTCTACTATATTGCAGAGCGCAGCTTCGGCCCGCGCGTGGCGGTGGTCAGCGGGCTACTGGCAGCGATCTACCTGCCCCTGGTCATCCTACCCTGGTTCCTGCTGGGCGAAACCATGTTCATCCTCCTCTTTGCCCTGGCCTTGCTACTGCTCACCAACCGCCCAACCTTGCCTTACGGCTGGCTGGTTGGGGCGGGCTGGCTAATTGGGCTGGCGGCGTTGACCCGCAGCACAGCACTGCTGTTCGTGCCGCTTGCCGCCGCACTCCTCTGGCGGCAAGCAGGTTGGCGCAAGGCGGCACTGTTCCTTACCATGGTAATCCTAACCCTCGCACCCTGGACGGCGCGCAACTACGTCAGCTACGGCAAGCTGATTGCGGTGGATACTACCAGCGGCTACAACCTCTGGCTGGGGGCCAACGGGGTGCGCGATGGCGAGCGGCTGGCGAAAGAACTGGCAGCGGTGCCGGGGCAAGGGGCGCGACAGGATTATGCCTATGGCAAGGGGCTGGCTCTGGTTGCCTCCGCTCCCCTTGCCTTCGTTGGTAAGGGGCTGAAGGAGGCTGGTGACTTGTGGGCTGGCAACTTCAGTGCGGAGGAGCGGCTGATGAAGGGCTACACCCGTGGCTACGTCCCGGCCAGCCACCTGCTCACCAGCCTGCTGCTAGATGATAGCCTCTACCTGCTGCTGGTGCCACTAGCAATCCTCGGCCTCTGCACGGCAGGCAGCAGTAACCTACGCCCTTACGTGCTAGCCTGGGTCGTCACCAACCTGGCCCTGGCCTTCCTGTTCTTTGCCGTAACCCGCTTTAGGCTAGCAGTAGTCTTCTTCCTGCTACCCTACGCCGCCTACGCGCTGCTCAACCTCGGCCCAATCCTCCGCTGGCTGCTGGGGCGTGTCCCTGGCCCACAGGCTGGCCCGTCAGGTGCTGGCCTGCAAAACTGGAAGTCCAGGCTCACTGCGGGCCTGCTAATCGGCGGCTTCCTTGCTCTCAATCTGCCCAGCTATCCCCTGGCAGAGACTGTGCAGGGGGTAACCCAGTGGGGCTGGCAGCAGCACCTTGCCGTTGGGGACGGCCTGCTAGCCAGCGAGCCAGCGGCGGCATTGCGGGCCTACCAGCAAGCCGACCCCCGCTTGCCAGAGACGCAGAGCGCGCTAGCTGCCGCCCAACTAGCCCAGGGTGACTACACCGCTGCTGCCGCGACCGCCGCTGCGATCCGGGCCGACTACTGGGGTGGCAATCTCATGCGCGAGGCTGTGGCGCGGGCGCAGCACCCTGAGCCGGGCCGGGCCTGGAATAGCAGCCTGCGCCCTGCCTATATGGAGCTTGACGACTGGGCCTGGGCGCACTTGCAGCCCGCTCCCACCCGCACTATCGCGCTAGACGAGAGCGACTATGGCTATAGCAAGGGCTTCGGCCTGAGCGAGCCAGCAGGCGGCTCGCAAGCTGACCGCTTCCGCTGGACAGTTGGCCGCGACAGCTACCTGCGCTTCCCGCTGAGCGGCAGCCTACCTACTACCCTCACCCTGGTGCTGGACGGTTGGCATCCCCTCGGTGTGCCGACTACGACCGTGCAGGTAATGGTCAACGGGCTGCTGCTGGGCAGTCCGACACTGAGCGTCGGTTGGCATAGCTACCGCTTTCGGCTACCCGCTTTGCAGGCTGGTAGCACCCTGCTCGTGCGCCTGAGCAGCAACACCTTTGTGCCGTCGGGCAGCGACCCACGCTTGCTCGGCTTCAAGCTGCGGCGGGCGGAGCTTGAATAAGCCGTCCCTTGCGGGTATACTTCAGCATCTAAGTCAATTGGCAGCTTGTTTAGCAACTGTGAGGTAGCTTGTGCAAACTACTGGTAGCGTCTCCCAAACTGGCGGCTCAAAGGTACTGCGTGTCCTTAATCGGATGAAAGTAAAGATTGCAGTGCTGATTATCTTTCACGTGGCGATTATCGGTGCGGTTGGCTCGATTGGCTTCGCTCTCGATAACCTCAACTATCCTTACCAGCTTGACGAGTCGGAGGGGATGATTGCGGCTGAGGTCAAGTTGCTGGACGAAGGGGTGGCTATCTTCGACCGCCCTGGCCCCCAGCAGTTTATTGCCGCCCCCTATCCCCCTCTCTACTACCTACTCAACTGGCCGCTGCTCAAGCTGACTGGGGCTGACTACAGCCTGAAGGGTGGGCGGCTAATTACCATCTTCTTCAGTTTGCTGGCGGCGGTAGCCCTCTGGCTAATCGTCCACAATCTGACCCGCAACCGCCTGGCTGCCTTCGCCGTCGCCAACCTGTGGCTGGCTAACGCACTAGTGGCCTTCTGGGGCGGCATCGTCAAGCCCGACGTGCCAGCCCTAGCCCTCGGCTTGCTTGGTCTCTGGCTAGTGCTGCGGGTGATTGGGCGGCCAGCGGGGGCGGAGGTTGGCGGGGGCAGCCTGGTTGCGGCTGGTGCCTCGGTTAGCCATGCAAGCTGGCTGCTGCCCGTCCTCTTTTTCTTCGCGGCCAGCTTCACCAAGCAAACCTCCCTGGCGGCGGCGGCGGCGGGGCTGCTGGGGTTGCTGCTCTGGCGGTGGCGGCGCGGGGCTATGGCGGTCGGCCTCTACGTTGGGCTGGTGGTAGGCAGCTTTCTGCTGCTCAACTGGCTGACAGCAGGCGGCTACTACTGGCACATCTTCACCGTCCACAACCTGCCCTGGAATGCCGCCCACGCAGCCGAAGTCCTCAGCACAGTTGCGGCAGTCAACTGGCCGCTGCCCTTGCTGGCGGTCGCGGGCTTCGCTGTCTACCTGTTGGTTGGCGACAAGGCCTATCCACACACCACTAAAAAGCGCGTGGATGCGCTATCGATTGAGGAGAGCCGCCAGCCCAGCCTTGCAATCTCCCCCCTCCGCAACCCCAAACTGCTGGTAGTGCTGGCTTACTTCGTAGTCAGTGCGCTGCAAGCCAGCGGGATTGGTACTCTTGGTGGCAACCACAACCACTTGCTCGACCTCTTGGCGGCCTGCTGTATCGGCTTCGGCCTGCTAGTAGCCTACTTCGCGGCGCAGTGGGAGCGGGGTGGGCGGCGGGGGACGCTGGTGGGGGTTGGCGGTCTGCTGCTCGTCGGCGCGCTGACGTGGGTGCTGGTACGGGCCGACTACGACCCCTACGCCAAGTTCGCCAGCCAGTTGCGCCCGCTCAGTGCTGCCCAGCGCGAGGGAATGCGTAATATCGGCCAGTACGTGACCAACGCCCCTGGTGAGGCCTACTCGACTGATGTTAGTGTACTGCTGGCAGCGGGCAAGTACATCCCTTCTACAGACCCTTACACCCAGACGCACGCCAGCCACTACGCTCGTTGGGACGAGAGCGTACTGGTGACCGACCTCAACCGCCGCCGCCGCTACAGTCAGGTTATCTTGCCGGGTAACGTCGCTGACCCCTGCACTGAGGGGGGCGGGCAGGTGAGCGACGGCATCCGCCTGGCCGTCTGCCAGCACTACCGACTAGAGCAGAAGAACGTGCTGAACATCTTCGTGCCAAAGTTAGGGTGCATTATGGCAAAGCCACGTTCGGCCTAGACCTGACTAGCGCGCCAGCAGGCGAGGCCGCAACAATAGTAATTAGCAGGAGGTTGGCTAATGGACGAGCGGGCTGCTGTGGCTAATTCGCTAACTGCTGAGCTGCTAGCCGCCCTAGCACCGCTCTCTGTTCACCGCTATCGCTTTGGCCTGCGGGTGGTGAGCGGCACGCTGCGGCTGGGCGAGTTCAAGGGGTCGGCTCTGCGCGGGACGCTGCTGCGGCGGCTACACTCCCTCTACTGCGTCCAGCCATTTGTGCGCAGGCCGCTGGCTTGTTTGCCATGTCAGCAGGCGGCGCGTTGCCCAATTGCGTTCCTGGTGGATACGTCGGCGGATGTGCTGGCGGTGAGTGGGGCGCGAGGGGATGAGCTGCCGCGCCCTTATGCAATTGAGCCACCGCTGGACGGGCGGCTAACCTATGAGGCGGGGGCGTTGTTTGAGTTTGGGGTGACATTGTTCGGGCGGGCTAATTTGCTGCTGCCCTATCTGGTCGGAGCGGTCAACGACTTTGCTGACCGGCTGGGGATGGGCCATGAGGGGGAGCGCGGGCTGCTGGTGCTTGAGACGGTGTGGGCCGAGCAGCCGCTTAGTCGGCAGCGGCTGGCGGTTTGGGGGGCTGAGTCGTCGGCAGTGGCTGGTGTAGAGAGGGGGCAGCTTGCTGGGCTGCAAGCGGGGATGAGCGTGGCGGCAATGATGGCGGGCTTGCCAGAGCGAGCAGAGCGGGTGACGCTGCTGTTCCGCACGCCGTTGACCCTGAAGGCGGGTGGGCGGGTCTGGCGCGAACCGCCACCGTTCGCCCTGCTGCTGCAACGGCTGCTGGAGCGGGTAGCGGGGTTGCTCCATGTGCTGGGGGACAGGCCGCTGGCTTTGCCATTCGCGGACGTGCTGGCAGCGGCAGCGGCGGTTCGCTTGCTGACCCCGGCAGATGACCCACTGCCTGCGCGCTGGCAAGATGTGGAGCGGTATTCGTCTACCCACCAGCAGCGGTTGGCGATTGGTGGGCTGATTGGGCATCTGCATTATGCGGGGGAGCTTGGCCCGCTGCTACCCTGGCTAGCTTTGGGCCAGTGGCTGCACGTGGGCAAGGCGGCAGTGCAGGGCAACGGTAGCTATCGGCTGGCAGCGGTCGCGTTATAAGTTTGATAAAGCAAGCTGCAACACCAGGGCTAGCGGTTAATGTTGCTCATCGCCCAGGAAGAACTCGATGCTGACCAGTAGTGGCACTAGCCGCACGTTGCGCTGCGGGCTGGTCGCTGGCGGTTCACCACTAACCTCTGCCTGCTCTACTTAATCACGCGGAAGCGCAGTTGCGTCCTGGCTAGCACTTCATTGAGGAGGGTTTTCTCCAACTTGATCTCTTGTTCCTCTAGATGCTCAAACAGCCGCAAGCCCTGGCCTAGCAGCAGCGGCACGGTGTCGATATGCAACTCGTCCACCAGCCCTGTCTTCAGTAGCTGTTGGACTACGCTTGGCCCGCCAACTACCACCACATCCTTGCCGTTCGCAGCCTCTTGTGCCTGCTGGATGGCACTCTCGATGCCCTCGGTGACAAAGCTGAAGTGTAGTTTATCATTCTCACCCTTCGCCGCGTTTTTCGGCGGATCATGCGTGATAACGAAAATTGGAACCTGGAACTCATAGCCAGTGTAATTGCCGTTCCCCATCTCATAGGCACGCCTACCCATCACAACCACGCCCGTGTCGTGTATCGCTTCCAGTAGCGACGGCGTTTCCTGCATCTCCGCTAGATCGGCGTAGAGACTACCAACATCACCGTTACGGTCATTCACGAAACCGTCAAGTGATAGCGTCATGCCTACGATCACCTTGCTGTTCATGGAACCTCCTATGCTACACAACAGAGCGGGTGCAAAATGATATGGGACACCAAACAGGTCAATCGTGGAAGAGAGTAGCAACCCCTCTGTTCTGTTTATGATACAGCATTTGCCGCATTCTGTCACGCCGAGCCTGACTGCCTTGTTGGGCTTGCAGCAGAGCTTCTGACCTCAGAGCAGCAGCGTTGACGGCAGCCCGAACTGCTGCTATCATTAGCCGACACAAATTATTGGAGGAGAGTAGCTTGAACGGTGACTTGATCTTGAGCAACACCAGCTTCTTCGCAGGGGAGCGGGTCGCTAGCCAACTGGCGATCCTTGCTGGCCGCATCATCTATGTGGGCAATGACCGCGCTGCTGCTCGTGCTGCTGCCCCCGGCGCGACCGAACTCGACCTCGGCGGGCGGCGGGCAATCCCCGGCCTGATCGACAGCCACATCCACTTCCTCTGGGCCAGCCAGAGTTTGCTCGAACTGAACCTTGACGGCCTGGAGAGTAAGGCCGCCGCCCTTGCCCTGGTGCGGGCTAAAGCCGCAGAGACTCCAGCTGGGCAGTGGATTCGTGGTCACGGTTGGAACCACCACGTCTGGGGAGGGGTGCTGCCCAGCCGCTACGACCTCGACGAAGCGGCCCCGAACAATCCAGTGCTGCTAACTCGCAAGGACGGCCACAGTCATTGGGCCAGTTCTGCCGTGCTGCTGGCGGCGGGCATTACGTGGGAGACAGCCGACCCATTGGGCGGTCTCATCCTGCGCGACGAAGCTGGAGAACCAACCGGCATCCTGCAAGAGAACACGGCACAACGTCTGGCCTACGCCGTCGCCCCCGACCTGGGCAACGAGCAGGCGACGGTCGCCCTGCGCCTGGGTATGGTCGAAGCGAATCGCCGCGGGCTGACCAGCATCCACAACATTGAGGGCGGCCAGGCCCGGCGGATGATGCAAGCTCTGCACGAAGCGGGCGAGCTGAGCCTGCGCGTTTACAGCCTGCTCAACAAGAACGAGTTGGAAGCCGCCCTTGACCTCGGCCTGCGGACGGGCCTGGGCGACGATTGGTTTCGCCTCGGCCACCTCAAACTCTTTGCCGACGGCAGCCTAGGCTCGCTAACCGCCGATATGCTCGCTCCCTATGCCAGCGACTCGCAGCGGCAAGGGGTAGAAGTGATGACCAGTGCAGAGCTTGAGGATTACACCTTGCGCGCGGCAGCAGGCGGTATCGCGGTCGCCACCCACGCCATTGGTGACCGGGCTGTACGCCGCGCCCTCGACGTGTTCGCCATCGCCAGGGCGCAGGAGGGTCACACTAACCACCAACTACGCCACCGCATCGAACACGCACAGATGATTGACCCCGCCGACCAACCCCGCTTTCGCACTCTCAACGTGATAGCTTCGATGCAGCCGATCCACGCCACCTCCGACCACCTTGTAGCCGACCTGCATCTGGGGGTAGAGCGGGCGGACGCAGAAGCCTATCAATTCCGCCGCCTGCTCGACCTCGGCACCCGGCTGGCCTTTGGCTCCGATTGCCCTGTGGAGACGCTCGACCCGCTGCTCGGCCTGCACGCCGCTGCTACCCGCCAGCGGGCCGACGGTACGCCCGTGGGTGGCTGGCACTCAACGCAGAGGCTGACCATCGCCGAAGCCATCCATGCCTACACCCTCGGCGCAGCCTATGCCAGTGGTGAGGAAGCAAGTAAGGGCAGCCTGGAAGTGGGTAAACTAGGTGACGTAGTGGTGCTAGACCGCGACATCTACGCGATCCCAGCAGAGGAGATCAAGGATGTGCAGGTGCTTTACACCATCGTCGGTGGCGAGGTGAAGTACGCTGGCTAGCCAGCAGCTCGCTTGACAGCAGTCCGCTACTTGTGCTAAAATGATAGCACATTAGCTTTGACCGACAACCGAATGCCGCCGCGTTCGTACCTGGGCATGAAGGGCGCGCCCGTCCATAACAGAGAGATTAGGCCACCGACTGAGAGCCTGACCGATGCGACTCGTGCCGAATAACCACCTGGGGAGCAGCAGCCGCCTGACCAGCGTATAACAAGTCGTAGAGTGCCTGGCGCACAGCCACCAGCCGCCCCAACGGGCAGCAGGGGGTTGGCAAAGGGAGTCGAAGTGGAACCGCGTGCCGTTTGGCCGCCTTCGAGCAGCAATCGAAGGCGGCTTTTTGCCGTCCACTTTCCTCCGCTTGCGGGGCAGGGTGGCCGGGTTAAGGAGGGTTGTGATGAAGAAGGGTCTTGAACTGGCCTACGCAGTGGGCGACGTGAGCCAGTATTCGCCGCCCAGCACAGCACGGCTGGGGCTGCGTCCACCAGTAAAGGCTGTAACCGTAACCGTGCCAGCGACCAGCGCAAACCTGGGGGCAGGCTTCGATGTGTTTGGGCTGGCTCTGCGCCTCTACAATACCTTCAACGTCAGCGAGACCGCTGGGGCTGGTGGCATTACGATCAACGGGGCGGCCAGGTCAGAGGGGATCAGCACTGGTGCCGACAACCTCTTTTACCGTAGCTTCGCAGCCCTCTGCGTGCGGGCTGGGCGCAGCGTGCCAACCGTCAACATCCACATGAACATAGAGATACCCCCCGGTCGTGGCCTGGGCAGCAGCGCGACTGCGGTCGTCGGCGGCCTGCTGGCGGCCAACCGCTGGCTGGGCGAACCCTTTAGCCGCGAAGACCTGCTGCCCACCGCCATCGAGTTTGAGGCTGGCAACCACCCCGATAATGTCGCCCCAGCCCTGCTCGGTGGCCTGGTCGTCTGTGCGGGCAGCAAGGAGCAACCCCAAGCGATCAAGGTTCCCTTCCCTAGCGACCTCAAGGCCGTCCTGTTCATCCCTACCTTCGAGATGGACACCGTGCGTGGCCGCGGGTTGATGCCCGGCCAGTATGCCACCGGTGATGTGGTGTTCAGCACTGGGCGGGTCGCCCTCTTTCTGGCAGCATTGCAGAGCCGCGACTATAGCCGCTTGCAGACTGCCATGCAGGACAGATTGCACCAACCCTACCGCACTGCGCTCTTTCCTGCCATGCCCGACATTATTGCAGCAGCGTTGGCGGCTGGTGCTGTTGGTGCTTCGCTCTCTGGTGGTGGCAGCACGATCCTCGCCCTCGCCAACCGACGGCACGACGTGATCGCCAGCTCAATGAGTAAAGCAGCAGCCGAGAGCAGGGTGGAGGGCAGCAGCCGCATCCTCAACATCGCGGTTGGTGGCGCGAAGGTGATCGCCGAACGAGCAGCTTGATTGCAGCTAGCAAGTAGACAGGAGAAGAATCATGAAGGCTATGGAGCATAGAGGGCAGGAACAGGCAGCCGCCGAGCCGCAAGCTGCGAACTATAAGCTACAGTGTGTAGCCTGTGCCACCTCCTACCCGGCAGGCGAGTTGCGCTACCGTTGCGTGTGCGGCGAAGTGCTGGAGGTCGCCTACCCGCAACTGCCTGCGCTAACCGCCGCCGAGGTGGATGCGCGCTGGGCTAGCCGCAGCTTCCCCTACCAGAGCGGGGTTTGGCGATACCGAGAACTGGTACTGCCAGTCGCCAACGCGCACATCATCAGCAAGCCAGAGGGCAATACCAACCTCTACAGCGTAGGCAGCGACGAGCGTAGTGGCGAACGGAGGGTAGGAGAGTTCGCCGACATTGCGCAGTTGTGGCTCAAGCACGAGGGGGAGAACCCGACTGGCAGCTTCAAGGATCGCGGCATGACTGCGGGTGTGTCGCAGGCGGTGGCGATTGGCGCAAGGGCAGTGGCCTGCGCTTCCACCGGCAACACCTCAGCCAGCCTCGCCAGTTATGCGGCCAAAGCCGGGCTGCGCTGCTTCGTCTTCATCCCCGCTGGCAAGACCGCGTTTGGCAAGCTAGCCCAGGCTCTAGCCTACGGTGCGGTGACGATGCAGGTGGCGGGCGACTTCGATGCGGCAATGAGCCTGGTGCAGCAGGTAGCAAACGAGCTTGGGGTCTACCTGCTCAATTCGATCAACCCCTTCCGCATCGAGGGGCAGAAGACTATCGCCTACGAACTGATGCAGCAGCTTGGCTGGCAGGTACCAGACTGGATCGTGCTACCAGCCGGCAACCTGGGCAACACGGCGGCGGTGGGCAAGGCTTGCCGCGATATGTTGCAGCTTGGCTGGATCGACCGCCTACCGCGCATTGCCGCAATCCAGGCTGCTGGGGCTGCCCCCTTCTACGCCAGCTACCAGACCGCTTTCGCCGAGCGGCACACGGTCAGCGCAAAGACGCTGGCGACGGCAATTCAGATTGGCAACCCGGTCAGCTACCTGCGCGCCCGCAAAGTAATCCGCAGCCACAACGGGGTGGTCGCCAGCGTCAGCGACGAAGCGATCATGCAGGCGAAGGCGGTGGTGGACGCAGCGGGCATCGGCTGCGAACCAGCCTCCGCCGCTAGCGTAGCTGGGGCGCGCCTGTTGCGCCAGCAAGGGGTGATCGGCGCAAACGAGCGGGTTGCCTGTATCCTCACCGGCCACCTGCTCAAGGACGCAGAGGCAGTGATCAACTACCATCTTGAGGGCGACAACCCAGGCGCAAACCGCCCGCTGCCAGTTGAAGCAAGCATGGCGGCGGTGGCTGGGACAATCAGCCGCTATCTCTAGCCCTTTGCTGAAACAAACCCGCCCCTTATCTTCTCACATAACTATAGCGATCCAGCTTTCCCATTCGGTGTACAATGGGGGTAACAAGATGATTAGCTAACGAAGCAAAGGAGGGCTTGATGAACGACGAAATGGTAAAGGAAGACGAACTGGCAGAGCAAGAGCAGGCTAAGAAGCAGGCGCAGCAACAGCAGCCACAAGCGAGCAGCCTCTTTGGGGCGATGAGTGCGCTGACGGGCGGTGGGCGGGAGCAGGCGAAGGACGAGGAGAAGGATGCTCCTGCCCGCGTTTCCCTCAGCCGCGGCAAGCTGATCGGCACTTACCGCCGCCTGTTTGCCTACGTGCGACCCTACTTCGGTAGGATGGCAGTAGCTATTGTGCTTATGATCGGCGGCTCGCTGGTCACGCTGGCAGTACCGCAGGGTTTGGGCAAGGTGATCGATACCGTCTTCGTTGACCGTAGTGGTAGCGCACTAAATGCCGTTACCCTGCTACTTGTTGGCCTGTTCGTCTTGCAGAGCGCACTCAGCCTCGGTCAAACCTATCTACTAGCCTATGTCGCAGAGCGCGTCTTTGCCAATATGCGCTTCGACATCTTCAAGCACTTGCAGAAGCTGGATTTGCGTTTCTACAACAACAACCGCACGGGGGAGATCATCTCACGCCTGACCAACGACGTGGTGAAGGTGCAGGCAGCAATCACCAACAACCTCGTCAGCCTGATTACCCAGTTGATCACCCTGGTCGGCGGCGTAGCGATCATCCTGGTCACTAACTGGCGGTTGGCTCTGGTCATCCTCGTGCTGGTGCCTATCATCGTGGCGGTAGCGATTGTCTTCGGTGGCCGCGTCCGCAAGCTGTCGGACAAGACACAGAAAGCGGTGGGTGAGGCGACAGTGGTGGTCGAGGAGGTCTTGACTAACATCCGCACGGTCAAGGCCTTTGCCAACGAGGATTTTGAGACGCGTCGCTTTGGCGGCAGTGTGGAGAAGGTCTTCAACCTGGCAATGAGCCGCGTGCGGATGACCGCCATCTTCGTGCCGCTGATCACCTTTGTTGCCTTCGGTTCCATCGCCGCTGTCCTCTGGTTCGGCGGGCAGGAGGTGCTGGCTGGAAGGTTGACGGCGGGCCAACTGGTCTCCTTCATCGTCACCATGTTCATCGTGATCGGCCCGATCTCTAGCCTGGCTACCCTCTACACCCAGTTGCAGGAGGCTATGGCCTCGGCAGACCGCGTGTTCGAGATACTTGACGCACAGGAGGACATCAAGGACGCGCCCAATGCCCCAGCTCTGCCCCCCGTGCGCGGCGCACTCGCCTTCGAGCAGGTCAGCTTTGCCTACCGCGACAGCACGCCAGAGGGTGGCAGCCTGGGCGAAGTGGGCAAGCACAAGCTGAACACAGGCAGCGACGACCACGACAGCTTCGGACCGCCGATCCTGATTGACCTCAGTTGGCAGGCTGCGCCAGGGCAGGTAGTCGCCCTGGTGGGGCCGAGCGGCGCGGGTAAGACGACGGTCGCCAACCTGATCCCCCGCTTCTACGACCCTACCAGTGGGCGTATCACCGTGGACGGCTACGACATCAAGGGGGTACAGAGCCACAGCCTGCGCGCTCAACTCGCTATCGTGCCGCAGGAAGCAGCCCTATTCGGCGGCACCATCCGCGAGAACATCACCTACGGCAGGTTGGATGCAACCGACGCAGAGATCGTAGCAGCAGCACAGGCAGCCAACGCCCATGACTTTATCAGCGGCTTCCCCGAAGGCTACGAGGCAGTGGTTGGCGAACGGGGGGTCAAGCTCTCTGGCGGCCAGAAGCAGCGCATCGCTATCGCCCGCGCCATCCTGCGAGACCCGCGCATCCTGATTTTGGACGAAGCGACCAGCAGCCTGGACAACGAGTCGGAGCATCTGGTGCAAGAGGCTCTGGATCGGCTGATGAAGGGGCGTACCACCCTGGTGATCGCCCACCGCTTGACCACGATTGAGAAGGCAGACAAAATCCTGGTGCTAGAGCGCGGACGGCTGATCGAAGAAGGTACACACCGCGAACTAATGCAGCGCGAGGGTCTCTACTACCGCCTCTACACCCGCGACTTCGCCGAGGAAGCGGTAGCGGTAGCGGCGTTAGCCCAGGTGCGGCACCCCCACAAGCAGCAAGCCCACCAGCACAACTAGCAGCAGCGCGAGACTGACCAGCAACATGGGTCTCCGCCGCAAATCGCTGGCTTTTAGGGCGCGGGTAGGCAGGGCTGGCCCCTTTACGTAGTTGGCGGGTCGGGGTACTACCACGCGGGGTTCGGCGCGTTTCGGTGGCGGCGGGTGCTGGGAGAGTGGCACTTTGTTCAGCTGCGTCGTCGGGGGCGCGGAGCGGCGGGCGCGCTGGGTGGCGGCTGCACTGTACCAGGGGATGAAGAAGCCGCGTAGGGCAGCAGCGAACTCAGTCATGCTTTGGTAACGCCCGCTAGCTTCCTTCGCTGTAGCCTGGGCTACGATAGCCACTAGTTCGGCGGGCAGTTGGGGGCGTAGCCGAGCCAGCGGTAGCGGTTGGTGGAGCAACTGCTGCTGCACAATACTGCCAACATCTCCCCTGAAGGCGGCCTGCCCCGCCAGCATCTCGTAGAGGATCAGGCCGAGGGCGTAGATGTCTGCGCTGGGGGTGAACGGCTCGCCGCGCACCAGTTCGGGCGCAAGGTAGGCGGCATTGCCGTACAGCTTGCTGATGTCCAGTAGGGGGTCTGGCTGTAGCGATCGGATCGGGGCGGCCAAGCCAAAGTCGGTCAGCAGTACGCTGCCACTGCGGGGCAACAGGATGTTGCTGGGCTTCAGGTTGGCGTGGCCCACCCCCAGCCCATGAGCGTAGGCGAGGCTATCGGCGGCAGTGGTTGCCACCCGCACCGCCTGCTCTACGGTGATCGGCTGGCCGAGGTCAAGCTGCTGCAAGTGCGGCAACGGCGTGTAGTCGCTGACGATGTAGTAGTAGGCAATCGCGCTGCTGAACTCACGCACTGGCACGATGCCAGGGTGCTGTAGCTGACGGGCCGCCGCCACTGCCTGTCGCACGCGAGCCAACAACTCAGGGTTGGCCCTGCTAGCCTCGTTCAGCAGCTTGAGGGCGACCACCTGACCGCTGCGGAGGTCGCTGGCACGCCAGAGTGTACCGAGCCTGCCTGCCCCGCCGCAGTCTAGCAAACGCCACCGCCCGATTAGTTTGTTACGATCTGCATCCACCCCTCTATTCTATCACATCTGCACGCAACTTGCACACTCGCACATCAACTTGAGCTAGACTGTCCAAACCTGATCATCGCCACCGCTCAGCCATAAGGTGGGGCTGCTAGCTAATCGCCCCTTCGTATTTACAATGATCACCCCAGTGAGGGCAACCGCTCCGCCGAGCAAGGCCAGCAGCGGCGGCACCTCAGCCAGCCAGAGCCAGGCGATCAGGGTGGCAAGCGGCGGCACCAGGTAGAGGAAGCTGACCGTGCGGCTGGCGGTCAGCTTCGCCAAGACCAGCGTCCAGGTGACATAGGCCAGGGCTGCTGGGAAGATGCCGAGGTACAGACCGGCGGCGGTCGCCCCAGGGTCGGCGGTCGGTAGCCTACCGAGCAGTTCGGGCAGGAAGACCAGCATGAACAGTGTCCCCGCCCAAATACCGTAGGAGGTCATCTGCAAGGCCGTGTACTTCTTCAGCAGCGGCTTCTGCAAGACGAAGTAGAGGCTGCCACTGAAGGCCGCCAGCAGGATGAGCAGCGCATTAGGGTCAAAACGGAAGCCTTCGGCCTTGCTAAGGGAGATGATCGTCACCCCAATGAAGCTGACGATGATCCCCACCCAGCCCCACACCTTCAGCCGCTCACCCAGCAGGGCGGTGGCAAGCAGGGCGGTGAAGATCGGCGAGGCGTTGATCAGGAAGCTGGCTGGCCCGGCTGGTACGCTGACTTCGCCATAGTTGAGGGCGACGTGGTAGACGGTGATGCCAACAAAGCCGAGCGGTAGCAGTCGTAGCCAGTCGCGGAGAGGCGGCAACGGCATTCTGCTGGCTGCTGCGTAGACTGCCAGGGCCGCCGATGCAGTGAGGAAGCGGAGCAGGGCGAGGCTACCCGGCTGGTAGCCACCAGGGTGGGTACTGCTCGCCAGCCCAGCCCGGATCGCCGCGAACGCACTTGCCCACAGCACGATGGTGATCAGGATGAATAGGAGGGTGCGCCCGTCGAGGGTAGCGGGGGCAGGCTTGATCGCCTCTGTCTGCTTTGCATCTACTTTAACCTGCATTGAATCCTGTAACTTTCTGTCATTTGCCTGAACAATACTAGGTCCAGTTTAGTAACCCGCTCGCTTGTCCACCACGTTACGTAGCTGCTCGCCAGCGGCAAAACGGTGGTAGTTTTCGATAAACAGGTCAATTGCCCGCTGCTGCACATGAGGTGAACTCCAGGTGAGGTGCGGGGTGAGGATCACGCGGCTGGCGGGTAGGCTGTAGAGCGGGTGGCTGCTGGGTAGCGGCTCCTCGGCAAAAGCGTCGAGCGCAGCCCCGGCGATCCGCCCCTCTTGCAGCGCAGCCAGCAATGCATCCTCATCCACGATCTCGCCACGGGCGATATTGAGCAACCAGGCGGTCGGCTTCATCCGACCCAGAGTGGGCGCGTCGAAGGCGTGGCGGGTGTCAGTGGTCAGCGGCAAGCAGATCGCCACATAGTCGGCCTCGGCCAGCTTCGCCCGCCACGCCCTGGCACCGCTGACTAGCTCAACCCCAGCAATCTGCGCCCGCTGCTGGCTACCACTGCTGGCGGCGATCACCCGCAACCCGAAGGGGAGGGCGCGCTTCGCCACCTCCTGCCCAATCGCCCCATAGCCGACGATCAGCAGCGTCTTGTCACTCAACTCTTGTAGCTTGAGGTCGTCAGCCCAGCGATGTTCAGCCTGGGCCGCCAACAACTCTGGCACCCGCTTGGCCGCCAGCAGAATGTAGGTGATGACCCATTCGGCGATGGGGATGGCGTGTACGCCGCTGGAGTTGGTGAGGATTACCTCACTCTCCACCAGAGCTGGAAAGAGTACCTGGTCCAGCCCAGCGGAGGGGGTATGCATCCACTTCAGCCCTTTCGCCTGCTCAAAGACGCGCTCGCTGGTCTGCTTCGGCGACCACCAGCGCAGGAAGATAGCTGCGTCGCTGAGGTCGGTGGCGGCTTGTCCCGCTTCGTCTACGCTAATGAACTGCACGGCAGGCAAGGCAGCGCGCAGGCTGGCGAACAACTTGTTCTCGGCCAATGTCCAGGTGACGATCACTTTATCCACAGTTACTCCCTTGCAAGAGAAGGCTGGCGCGGGGGCAGGTGTTAGCGTAGCTGCTGCAAAGGCGCAAGGCGCAGCGGTCAGGACTAAAGCCCACCGCTAGTAGCGCGCTGTAGACGACGCAGAGTGGCAGGCCCATCACATTGCTGTAGCAGCCTTCGATGCTGGCGACCGGGTGGAAGCCCTGGTGCTGGATCGCATACGCCCCCGCCTTGTCGAAGGGGTCGCCACCCGCAATGTAGGCTGCAATCTCAGCCTCGTCGTACTCGCGCATCAGCACAGTGGTAGACACCATCTCGCTGGCCTGGTAGACCCCGGCGCGGGTGACGCTCACCGAGGTGATCACCTGGTGCGTGCTGCCTCGCAGCGAACGGAGCATAGCAGCGGCGGTGGCGGCATGGTGTGGCTTGCCCAAGGCGGCCTGACCCAGGGCCACCGTCGAGTCGGCCCCGATCACATAGGCGGCAGGCTGCTGACTGGCTAGCAGGGTGGCCTTGGCTTGTGCCAGCCGTAGGGTCATAGGGCCAGGTTCTTCGCCCGGCAGGATCGTCTCGTCAAGATCGGCGGGCAGGATGCTGAAGGTGAGGCCGAGGCTGGCTAGCAGTTCGCGGCGGCGGGGTGAGGAGGAGGCTAGGATCAGGCTGGCTTGGCTCAAGCTACTCTCCCATGATGTTGAAGTAGTACCACAGCACCACCTTGCCACCCTGCCAGTCGGGTAGCCGCACTGCATAGCGGCCCGGCCCTAGATTGCGCCCCTGCAACTGCTGAGTGGGGGTGAGGATCAACACCTGGGTGGGGTAGTTGGTCATTGGCTGAGTGCTAAGGGATATAGTAACCGGGGTCGTCTCGTCCAGCTTGAGCATACTGTAGTCGGCAGCGGGGAGCAGGGCAGGCTGAGCAATCCGCAGACTGTTGAGGGTGCCGCCCAATAGATTGGGGGCAACCTTCGGGCTGTCCTCAAGCGCGAGGCTATCAGTCGTCACCGCCTGTACCTCTACCGTCCCCAGGCGGGTATTGAGCAGTAGCCCACGACCAAGATATTCGGGGAGGTCGGGCGTGGCGGTAGGACCACTGAGGGTCTGCTGGCTGCTGTCGCTGTCGCAGGCCAATAGGCACAGGGCAAGCACAACGGTCAGCAGGGACGACAAAAACGTTCGTGGACGCACGGCTCCTCCGCATCAATAGCGTTTCTCGCCCCATTGTAATCCCCACGCTCGCAGGTGTCAACCAGCGTGCTGATTGACAGGGCGGCCCATGCTTTGCTATAGTAGCTCCATCCACACCACAGGAGTTCCTTCTTTGAAAGTGAAGCCGATCCTTGCTCTGCTGACCGCCGGGGTAGTGGGTATGACCGCCTACCAGTACCGCCTGCTACGCCAGTGGGTGCAGTTGCCAACCGTCAAGTGGCAGGCAGGCGACCACCCGCCTCCCCGCCTCTCGGTGATCGTCCCTGCCCGCAACGAGGAGACGAATATCGAACGCTGTGCCGTTGCGCTGCTCGAACAGGATTACCCCCGCGACAGGTATGAACTGCTAGTCCTCGATGATAAATCTAGCGACACGACCCCGGCGATCCTGAGCAGGCTGGCTGCCCGCTACCCCCACTTGCGTGTACTACAGGGCAGTTCCCTACCGCCCGGCTGGACAGGCAAGAGCAACGCACTCTGGACGGCGCAGGCAAGGGCGGACGCGGCTAGCGAGTGGCTGATCTTTATTGACGCAGATACTGAGGCGCAGCCGCACGCCCTAACTTCAGCAGTCAGCTATGCCCAGCAGCACGAACTAGACCTCCTTTCTCTCCACCCCAGCCAACGGCTAGGTAGCTTCTGGGAGAAGGTGGTGCAGCCAGTAGTCTTCCTCTCGATCATCTTCGACCGACCGCTGAACCGGGTCAACGACGACGACGACGAGCTAGCCGCTGCCAACGGTCAGTTCCTGATGGTCAGGCGCAGCAGCTACGACGACCTGGGCGGCCATGCGGCGGTCAAGGGGCGGATCATCGAAGACTACGCCCTGGCTGAGTTGTTCAAGGGTTCAGGCTGCAAGGTGCGGCTGCTGGTTGGCTTCGACATGATCGCCACACGGATGTATACCGGGCTGGGTTCACTATTTGAGGGCTGGAGCAAGAACTTCTTTGTTGCCCTGGGTAGCCCGCTCAATGGCGCAGCGGCGGCGGTGGCGATCTTCGCCGATACAGTATTGCCCTTCGCTCTCCTGCTAGGCGGGCTGGTGGGGGTCGCGCTCAGGCGCAGCAGCGACACGGCGCGGGCTATCTTGCTGGCTGGGGCAGTGCAGAGTGGTAGCATCCTGCTCTTGCGCGCCTACGGCAACCGCGCAATCAAGCTCGCGCCCGCCTGGGGGCTTACCCATCCGCTCGGCGGGCTGGTCGTCCTTGCTATCCTCGGCAACTCAATGTACCGTATCTTGAGCGGTAAGGGCGTTACCTGGAAGGCGCGTAGTTACAACGAAAACAGTGGCACAGTTTGATGATTGACATCACCATCCCCTTCAGCAGCCACCTGCCAGTCTACCCTGGCGACCCCCCGCCAGAGGTGGTAATAGAGCAGGCGGGCGGCGCAACGATCAGCCACCTGCGCCTGAGCAGCCACGCCGGGACGCACGTTGATGCACCACGCCACCTGTTCGCGGGCGGCCTGACGGTGGATGCGCTGTCGCTCGATCTACTCTGCGGCCCCTGCTATGTCGCCGAGGTAGGCAGCACTCTAGGCCAGCCACTCACCCCCGCCGACTTCGCAAGCCTCAAGCTGCCGACCGACTGCACCCGCCTGCTGCTACGCACCCCCAACTCGGAGGCCGACTTGTGGCAGCAGGCGGGCTTCGCCAGCAACTATACTGCGCTTTCGCCCGCCGCCGCCTGGCTGCTAGCCTTGCCGCGCCCGCGTGGGGCTGGCCTCAAGCTGCTAGGCATTGACTACCTATCGGTTGACCCCTTCTGGGCGAAGGGGCTGCCCGCTCATCGCGCCCTGCTAGCCGCTGGCGTGGTGGTCGTCGAGGGGCTGGACTTGCGAACGGTGCGGGCCGGTGCCTACCAGCTAACCTGCCTGCCGCTCAAGCTGCTGGGCGGCGACGGCGCACCAGCACGGGTGCTACTGACCTGAGGGTTGGAGCTTTTCACTTACTCCTGATTTGCTGTAACTATCCGCCTTCTCGCAGGCGATAGTGATCACCCCGATCAAGCTCCGCCAGATGTAGCCCGCGCCCGATACCGTTCGCCAAGCTGGGCCATGAAGCGTAGGTTGTGGATCGTTGCTAGCCGCATGAAGCCTGCGTCGCCCAGCTTGAACAGGTGGTAGAGGTAGCCGAGTGAGTAGCGAGTGCAGGTCAGGCAGTCGCAGTAGGGCGAAATTGGGCGGTCAGCCTTGATCAGCTTGTCGTCGGTGGCGTAGAGGTAGGCGAACCAGTCGCCATACAGCCCGCTCTCGCTGGTAAAGGTGTAGAGGCGACCGTGCCGTGCATCGCGGGTGGGCAGCGCACTATCAGCCATCTCGTAGCCCTGATCGTGACACTGCACCACGCTGACCGGGTGGCCCACGCCCAGTGCGTGCATCGGCAGGTCACGGGGGATCATCTCGCGGGTGTAGCCGATGATCTCGGTCAGCAGGTTGCCTTTTGCGTCGAGCGGCCAGCCCCCGAAGCCGAAACCGTCGAAGCCGATCTCCAACAAGGCATCGGCGCACCGCTGGCGCAACTCGCGGTAGCCACCGCCCTGGATCACGCCAAAGAGCAGCGGGCGCGCCCCTGCCGCCAGCTTCTTCTGCTGCATCAAGTGGCTGAACTCATCCTTGCAACGCTTGGCCCAGTCAATTGTGCGCTTGACCGCAACTACCTGTGCGTCGTAGCCCTCGTCTACGTGGGTGCAGTCGTCCAGGCAAACTACTATATCTGCTCCATAGCTGACTTGTAGCTGGATCGTCTTTTCCGGGGTTAGGCTGAACTTGCGTTCCGCCCCATCGGGCTTGAAGTCCAACCCCCGGTTGCTGATCGTACCATACTTCGCGTTCTCGCGGATCAGCGAATAGGCCTGGAAGCCCCCGCTGTCGGTCATGATCGGGCCACGCCAACCGCTCATGCGGTGCAAGCCGCCCAACGCCTGGATCGTACTACTGCCCGGCCTCTGCATCAGGTGGAAGGTATTCATCACCAGGGCTGGTGTACCACAACCTTCGAGATCGGCACTATCCAGGGTGCGGACGACCGCAAGGGTAGCATCGGGCAGGAAGGCAGGCAGCGACAGTTCGCCATGTGGCAGGCTCAGGCTATCTATCATAGCCTGTATTGTACCAAATTAAGTTACTGGCTCGCGTCAGCCCGCCTCCATTGCCCGCTGTTGCAGGTAGGGCAGCACAATGCGGTTGAACAGCACTGTGAAGATTGCGGTGATCGGCACCGCTAGGATCGCCCCCAGTAGCCCGAACAGGCTACCCCAGATCAGCACCGCTGTCAGCACTAGCAAGGGAGGCAAGTCAACCGCCGCCCCCATTACGCGCGGAACGATCAGGTTGTTCTCCAGTTGCTGGATCACGACGTAGAGGATCAGCACCTTGAGGCCGAGGTCGAAGCCGCCAGTGGCAAAGCCGACCGTGATCGCCGGGATCGAGCCGATGATCGGGCCAATGGTAGGGATCAGTTCGGTGATGCCCGCCAGCACCGCCAACACCACAGCGTACTTCACCCCCAGCAGCAGCAGCCCAGCGAAGGAGAGACCACCAATGATCAGCCCCAGGATCAACTCGCCACGAATGTAGCCGCCGATCTTGCTGGCAAGCTCGTTCAATACGTCAGCAGCGTAGGCCCGACGGCTGGGCGCAATGGTGGTGAGGAAGATGCGTTGCGGCTGGTCACGTAGCATCACCCAGTAGAAGGCGATCACCAGCACACTGACGAAACCAATTGTCACTGTGCCGATCCCCCCCAGCACACTGATTAGGACAGCGATCAGCGGGCCGAAGAAGTCGCTCAGGCCGCCACTGCCGCCGCCACCAGTGCCAGTTGCCAGGCTAGGGGCAACCGTCGTCGTGCTGCTCAAACCGTTCGCCGTGGAGATCGTTGTCGTGCTGGTGATCGTGCCGAGCGTGTTGGTCAGGGTCGGCGTGCTGGCGGTGTTGGTCAGCAGGCCAGTGGCATTTAGCAGCGGCTTGAGCGGTTCACGTAGGAAGTCGGGGGCTTTGTCGTAAATCTGGTGCGCGAAATTGGGTGCATTCTGGGCCAGCCCTTGCAAGTCGTTGGCGACCGGGCGGATGGTAAAGAAAAGTAGCAGGATCAGGCCACCCAGCACCGCCACGTAGATCAGCAAGGTAGCCAGCACGCGTGGCAGCTTCAGCCGCTCCAACCGATCTACTGCGGGCATGATGCCAAGAGCAACGGTGATCGCCAGCAACACTAGCAGGATGATACTAATCAGGTCGCGCAGAGCGGCTAGAAAGAGGATCAGCCCCAGGGCAGCAAAGAAAATCGCGGCGATGGTGCCAGGAGTGATGTGAATGTCGCGGGCCGGGTTGGGCAGGGAGGTAAAGTCGGGAGCTGGCACCGTCACTTCCGCATCGGCGCGGCTCTGACCAGTAGCTGGCTTGGTTTGGCTGCTCATTAGTGGGCGATCTCCTCCAAATTGCCAAAGCAGCACAGTTGCAACTCGCTGCTTGATAGGCTAGAATAGAACACTATATAACAGGATTTGGGCCAGCAGCCCGCTAAAGCGAGGAGCAATTTCATGCCTAAGTTGAGCGAAGCCGAACTGGAAGCCGCACTAGCCCTCTTGCCGGGCTGGCAGGTGGCGGCAGGTCAGTTGAAGAAGCAGTATAGTCCCAAGGATTTCGCTGCCGCTATCGCCTTCGTCAACCAGGTAGCCCAGATCGCCGAGGCCGCTGCCCACCACCCCGACATCGTGATCAACTACGCCAGGGTGACGCTTGGCACCTCCACCCACTCGCTGGGCAGCGTGATCACCGAGAAGGATACAGCTCTTGCCACCCAGATCGAGCAGGCTTACGCAGCAACTAGCGCACTACCAGCCGAGCAGACCAGATGAGGCTAGCGTCCCTGCTGGCCTATGGCGAGAAGCGATAGGGCTAGTCCTGAGCATTGCAATCTGGTATCTGCTTGCCTTATAATTAGGGACAAGCTACTCCCCCAAGCCCAATGCCAGGTTGAATGTAGATCGATAGCGACGGTGCTGCTTGACGAGGGTAGGTAAAGAAGGTTGATCATGAGCTTCGGCAGCAGTTTTGACCGCTCCCCCAACGATGCTGACTGGGGTCACTACTATGCCCCTGGGGCGGGGGTGCGCCTACATTATGTGCGCCAGGGCAAAGGGCCGCCAGTCCTCTTGTTGCACGGCTGGCCGGGCTTCTGGTACGATTGGCGGCACGTAATCCCGCTGCTGGCTGGCGAAGCCGACCTAATCGCCCCCGACTTTCGCGGATTTGGCGGCTCGGACAAGCCCGACTTGCCACCCGCCGCCGGGTACAGCCCAGCAGTGCTGGCCGCAGACTTGCTGGCCCTGCTCGACCACTTGCAGCTTGAGCGCGTGGTGGTGGCGGCACACGACATCGGCGCGAGCGTGGCCCAGGTGTTGGCCCGTACTGCGCCGCAGCGGATCAGCGCACTGGTGCTATTTGACCCAGCCTATGGCGGCGTTGGCAACCGCCGCTACGATCCAGGCGTGCAACAGGAGTTTTGGTACCAACATCTGCATAACCTGTCCTGGGCCGACCAGTTGATTGGCTACAACCGCGATACGGTTGCACTCTACCTGGGCCATTTCTATGACCACTGGGTGGGCCGCAAAGACAGTGTGCGCCCCATAGAGTTCGGTCACATTGTCGATCAATATGCCCAGCCAGGAGCAGTACGGGCCAGCATTGCTTACTACAAAGCACGGGCGGGCAGCCGCCAGGCCGAAGCAAATGCTGCCCCGCCAGCCCCGATCAGCCAGCCCACGATCATCCGTTGGGGCGAGGCCGATCCAGTGATGCGAGTGGAATGGGCTGACCGCCTGGGCGAATATTTTGCTGATTACCAGTTGCGGACGCTCCCCGGCGTGGGCCACTTCGTCCCCTTCGAGGCGGCGGACGAGGCAGCAGCGGCTATCCGCCTGGCCCTCCAGCTCGGCTAAAGATTTTGGGGAAAGTACAGATTGCTGCTGGTTTGAGAAGGAAAGATATGCAAGACCAACAAAACAGGATCGTGGTGCTAGAAGGAGATATTACCCTACTGGCGGTGGATGCCATCGTCAACGCGGCCAACAACAGCCTGCTGGGCGGCGGTGGGGTAGACGGCGCAATCCACAGAGCCGCCGGGCCAGGATTGCTGGTAGAGACGCGCAAGCTAGGTGGCTGCCCAACCGGAGAGGCGAAGATCACTGCTGGCTACAACCTACCCGCCCGCTATGTAATCCACACCGTCGGCCCAATCTGGCAGGGTGGCGAGCAAGGCGAAGCGGAGTTGCTGGCTAGCTGCTACCGCAACTCCTTGCGGCTGGCAGTGCAGCACGACATTCACACTATCGCCTTCCCCGCGATCAGCACCGGTGTGTACAGCTACCCGCTGGCCGAGGCCACCCGCATCGCAGTGCGCGAAGTGGTCAGCTTCCTACGGAGCGCGCCGAGTATCACGCAGGTCATTTTCGCCTGTTTGGGGCGCACGAGTAGCGAAACCTATACAACTGTCTTGAAGGGGACGGGTGAGCAGTCCAAATAAAACAAAGTCGGCTCAAAAGGATTAAAGGAAAAGTGATGAACAACAACGTTGCGGTAAACACAACCGCCTGGCTGGTAGACATTGGCTACGTAGTGCGAGCCAGTGAGGGGAAGTTCAAGCTGGACTACCTCAAAGCAGAGCGGTTTCTACAAGAGACGTGTGGCCCCACCCGCACCTTCCTCTTTAACGTCTTCGACCCCACCCTCGGCATTCAGCCGGGCCTGCGCGCCTTCTACGACGCGATGAGCAGGCAGGGGATGACTATCCTGCTGCACCCTGCCCAGTTGCAAGGCAGCCAGCCGCGCACCCACCAGTGCCGCCTGGATGCCGACTTCAGCGCGCACCTGCTCTGGCAGGCAGGCTTGCCCTTCGTTGAGACGGTGGTGATCACCACTGGCGAAGCCGACTTCGTGCCGCCAGTCGAACTGGCCCGCGCCGAGTGCGCTAAGCGGGTGATCCTTTTCTCCTACAACGCCCTTGTTCCCTATGAGCTGGCGAGCGTTGCCAACGAGTGGTGGCAGTTTGAGTACGTCGCCGAGCAGGTAATGCGTTAAGCGTCCGTCATTCTGCTTGCCACCTACAAAGGATATGTGCCAGAGCTATTGACAGCAGGTGTGAGGCTGGCGTATAATCGTCATGTAGACATAACGTGCGTGCTTACAAGGGGGTTACAATGAAGATTAGCCTACATCCCATCCATTTTGTCCGCCTGCTGGCGGTACCGCTACTGTTGCTGCTGATCCTCTCGCCCCTTGCGCCACCGCGTAGCCCCGCCCACGCCCAGCAAGCAAGCGGTAACACCCTCCCTGATGCAACTCTCAGCCCCAGCCTGTTCAGCCCAGAGCAGGGTGTGGGGAGCGGCACGCCGGTGGCTGGCGATAGCATCCTGATCCCGGCTGGCGCAGCCGAGGCGAGCTTTATCAGTGCCGCCATCGCCACTTCGCGTCCCTTCAGCCACCTGCTGCCCCATTATGTCGGTGAGGTGCCAAAGGGTGGCAGCGTGGGCCTGGACGTGCGCTTTGGCAAGGACGGGCAGAATTGGGGCGACTGGCAGCCAACTGACCTGGAGGATGTGAGCAACCCCCTACGCGACCGGGCAGGCGAACGCTTCGTCAACCTGGTGACCGTACCACGCAGTAGTGATGCAGTGAGCGGCACCAATACTACCGCTAGCTTCGCTCAGGCACGTCTCCGCTTGCGCGGCAGCGGCAATCTCAGCCCACGCATCAGCAAGCTGACCCTTAGCTTCATCGACGCAGGCAACAGTGGGGCCATTATCAGCCAGCCCAGTGGCGGCCAAAAGCCCCCTCTGATCAGCCGCAGCAGTTGGGGCGCACCAGACGGTCAGCAGTCACCCGCCTGGCTACCCCTTTACCAGCAGGTCACCCATATTATCATCCACCAGACTGGCACCAGCAACACCACCACCGATTGGGCTGCCGAGGTGCGCGCCCTCTGGTTCGCCCAGGCAAAGGTGCGCGGCTGGGGCGATCTAGGCTATAACTTCCTGATCGACCCGCTTGGCAACATCTACGAGGGGCGGGCGGGCGGTGACAACGTGGTGGGCGGGGCTGCCTACCCCTTCAGCAACGGCAGCGTCACCGTCGCCCTGCTTGGTAGCTATCTCACCAACGCACCCAGCGATGTGCAGGGAGCAGCCCTCGTGCGCTTGCTAGGTTGGAAGGTCAACCAGCTTGGCCTCGACCCCCAGGGCAGCAGCAAGATCACTGCCTACCTGGCTTGTGGACAGAGTACCACTGTGGACAAGCCCAGCATTGCGGGCGCACGAGACTACGCTGGCGAAGGCTGCAATAGTACCTTCAACAACAGTACTAGCCCTGGTGACGGTGTCTACAACCAGCTAGACCGCATCCGCGCCGCGATCATCACTGCCCAACCACGCTACAACGCCCTGTTCCTCGGCACCGACAGCCCAACAGTGATGGCCGCTGGTGGCACTTACAACGTCAACCTCAGCGTCCGCAATGGTGGTTCGCTCACCTGGTCACCGACGGTAACGAACCCGGTGCGGCTCGGCTACCGCTGGTTCAGCGGCGACAAGTTGATCGAGGGCGGCATCCAGGACTTCCGCGCCAGCCTGCCTCAGGCCGTGCCATTCGGCGGTGTCCTTAGCCTCTATGCGAAGGTGAACGCCCCCAGCACCCCTGGCAATTACACCCTGCTATGGGATATGGTGGAGGAGAATGTCACCTGGTTCTACGAGCAAGGCTCCACCCCCTTGCGCCTGGCGGTCAGCGTGGTCAGCGGCAACGCCGGGGCGGGCGACACCGCGCCACCAGTCAGCCGCATCTTCGGTCTCAAGCCCTACCAGACCAGTGAACAGTTCATCATCCGTTGGAGTGGGCTGGACGATGCGGGCGGGAGCGGCATCTTCAACTACGACGTGCAATATAAGATCGCACCCAATGGCGAGTGGCAAACCCTGGCTGGCAATTCGAGCGCGAACGAGGCGGGCTTCAGTGGCAAGAACGGCTACACCTACTACTTCCGGGTGCGCGCCCGCGACCGGGCAGGCAACACCGAACTATTCCGCAATACGCCCGATGCTTATACGACGGTAGACGTGGTGGCCCCTAACCTGGCGATCAGTCGCCCGCTGAATGGCGCAATCCAGCCTAACGGGGCGATCACCGTCACTGGCGAAGTCGAGCCGGGCGCACTGGTGATGGTCAACGGCAAAGCAGCACAGGTGAGTGGCGGTAGCTTTACTGCAACGCTGACCACTACGCAGGCGGGTCGCAACCTGGTGGTCAGCACAGAGGCGATTGATGGGGCGGGCAATAGCAGCCAACAGGCGGTGATCGTCCGTTTGCAGAGCAACTTCAGCGATGTGGAGCGCGACAACTTCGCCCGTGAAGCGATCATCTACGTGGCTGACCGCAGGATCATGGCTGGCTACTCCGACGGCAGCTTCCGACCTGGCAGCCCGCTGATCCGCAGCGAAGCGGCACGGGTGGCAGTGTTGGCCGCAGGAGGCAAGGTGATCAGCCCAACACGGGCCAGCTTCAGCGACGTGCCGACCGACGACGCGAGTTTTGCCTACATTGAGACGGCAGCGGCTAAGGGCGTGATCAGCGGCACCGGCGGCCAGTTCAAGCCTAAGGAAGCAATCACCCGCGCCGACTTCCTGCGCCTGCTAATTGGTACGCACGGCTATGCGTTGGCAAACCCCAACAAGGCCACCTTTACCGACATCTCCAACAGCGCATCCGACTACCAGTATGTGGAGACGGCGGTGAAGAACAACCTGCTACCGCCCAGCTATCTCAGCGGCAGCACCTTCGACCCCACCACTCCCATCACCCGCGCCGAAGCCGCCTGGATGCTGCGCCAGTCGTTGCGCTAGCCTGGAGTAGCAACAAAGCGAAGGGGATCGCCAGATGGTGATCCCCTTTGTGCTGGCCGGCCCCACCGCAGCTATTGCGCACTAGCCTTCCAGTCCCGCTCGAAGACAGAGCGCAGGCGGTTGACCAGCGCACCGTCGTTGAAGATGATCCCCAGCTCGCGGTTCTGGTCCAGCGAAGTGGTGCTGATGTTGACCGAGCCGATCCAGGCGAGATTACCGTCTACGATGAAGGCTTTGGCGTGCATATAGACGCGGTTGCGGGCCATGTACTGGGTCTGGCCGCCTGCACTGGTAATGCGCTGAAGATCGGGATTGGCGGCCTGCTGGTTACCGCTAGGGGCAGGTGAGATCAGGCGCACAGCCACCCCGCGCCTGGCAGCATCAGCGATGTGCTGACTAACTTCCTCGTCGTTCACCTCCTCTGCCTCAATCTCCAAAGTGCGTCTTGCCCTATCGATCAGGCCGAGAAAGGTGCGCCGCGAGTTGAGGTTGCTCCAAACCAGGTTGGGGCGGTCGAGGCGCGGGGTTTGGTTCAGCCAGTCTGCATCGAACACGGTGCTAACCTCGCGCACATCGTCGGGGTTACTGTCCAACACACCATACTCGCGGTTCTTGCTGAAGGCCGAGCGGCTGGCGTTCAGGGTCATGATGATCGCCAGTTGGTCGTCCACCACCACTGCCTTCTGGTGAGTGAAGCGAAAGACAGGGTTTGACCAGTGAACATCTACGCCAGCAGCGGTCAGTTGGTCGGCAACTGTCTGGTTGCTGCCACCGCCGCCGAAGGGGTGTTGCTCAAGCATCACGCGCACGTTCACCCCATGCTGCTGGGCTGCAATCAATGCGTTGATCACCTCGCTATCACTGAGCAGGTACATGACCATACGGATGCTCTTGCGCGCTCCGTTCAGTTGGTCGAGCAAGGGGGCGTAGCTGTCGTCTGGCTCAACAAAGAGGCGCAGCTTACTCTGCGGCCCCGGTGGGTAGCTGCTAATTGGAGCGACGGTGCCGACTTCCACCGGGACAGAGACAGTGCTACTGTCGCAGCCAACCAACAGCAGGATCAGTAGCAGAAGCAAAGGAATACGGCGCATCGTTCCTCCTAAAGGTCGCTGGCACTGACCCGCCCACCCTCAGTGCCGTTGTTGTCATCCACGTTCTTGTCGTGGCCGAACGAGCCAGAGAGGCGAATGGGTGGGTCGTTGGCTTCGGGTTGGTTGTTGGTAAAGGAGCCGCTGACCCGCTGCGGTAGCTGCACCTGGTTCTGTGTTTGGCCCTGTGGCTGGCTCTGCCCTTGCTGCATGGCACTGCTGCCGCCCTGCCACTGCCATGGCTGCTTACCGCCGCTGATCGTCTCAATATCATTAAGGATGTCGTCCAGTTCTTCGGCCCGCCGCAGGGTAATCGTGATATTGGTCTTGCGCTGTTCGCTACGGGTGACGGTGTAGTTGCGCCCACCGTAGCTAGGGTGGTCGGCCTGCTCGTCGCCTGCCTCGGTGATCTCCAAGCGCAGGCTGCCGCCGTCATCAAGGGAGATTTCGCTATGCAGGCCAGCCTCGTCCTTGCTGCCCTGGATTAGATTGTGCTGCTCACCGAGCAGGTCATAGCCAGCGTTCTGCAAATCGCGCTCAATCTGGCTGCGGTCGCTGTACATACTGAAGCTCATCTTGCTTGCTCCTAACTTGAGTCGCTGGGTGTCGCTGACAAACCAGCGGTTATCTACCTGCCCTGCGACGATCAGCAGGGTGGGGCCGGTGGTGACGCTCATCGTCAATATTGCGCTGGGCCGTAGCGGGAGGGTGTTGAGGCTAAGCGGTGCGCCCTGGTCGTCGCTGATCGCGATACCATCATAGGTGGGGTTGGGCAGGCTGTCCATGCCCAGTCGCGTACGTTCGTCGGTGAAGTAGGCGGTATTAAAGGCGACGATGCGGAACTGGGCAGGTAGGCGCAACGCCCTCGCCCGCTCAAAGTCACGGTCGCCCAGGGCCGCCACGTAATTCTGGGCGGCCAACAGTGGACTGGGCGCACCAGTGATCGCCACGCTACCACAGCCACTCAAAGTGCAGAACAGAAGGAGCAGCACGAAGGTGGAGGCGAGGCACCGCCTGGTTAGCCGACCCAGCCTCACACCGTTTGCTCCGTACGCACCACACGGATGTCTGGGGCGTGTATCTGGTCGTGCAAGCCGACCACGCGCAGGAGATTGCCCACACTGATGTCCAGGTAGAGAGGGTGGCTGGTGTGAAGCTCCAGTTGCTCGTCGCTGAACTGGTCAACCAACGCAGCGGCGCGCTCATGCGCCTGCTCAAACTGGGCTAGCAAGTCGGGAACGCTGCGCCCACGCTGCTTGCGAATCTGGCTGGCGTTCCAGCGGTCGAGATCGAGCGTGGGGTCGAAGGGAGCTTCGCCACGCACGGATCGCTCAACCATATTGCACAGTTCGTTGTTGTTGACCGCCAGGTGTGCCAGGTTGTCGATCACCAACCAGTCGGGGTTGCCGCTCTGCTGCTCCCACTCGTCATCCTGGATCGCAGAGAACGCAGCCAGTGCGGTTTCGCGGCCTGCGCTCAGAGTGCGCTTGATCTTCTCGCGATTAACAGCCATCTTTAGCCCTCCTCAGCGGGTAGTTACCCTTGCCCAGTCATCGGCCTGTAGCCCCTGGGCAGTATAAGTCAGCCCCTTGACGCGGGGGTTGATCAGCGCATTGGCCTTGCCGTAGTAGAGTGGTAGCCAGCCCACCTGGTTGACCGCGATCTGCTCAGCCAGGCTGTAGAGGCGCAGCCGCTCAGCAGCGTTCGTCTCTACATCGGCCCTATCCACCAGACCGTCAAACTGCGGGTTGCTAAAATGCCCATTATTGTTGCCTACGCCACTGCGTAGCTGCTGCGAGAGGAAGTTTTGCGGGTCGGGATAGTCGGCAGACCAGACGCTGAGATAGATTTGCAGGGGGCTGCTCTGGGGGTCACTGGTCAAGGCGTTGAGATTGTTGTTGAAGCTGGTCAGCCCCGTACTGTCCACCTGCACCTTCAGGCCCAGATTGCTCTCCCAGGTCTGTTGCAGGTAGTTAGCTACCTTCAGGTAGCTGGCATCCTGGTCGTTGATCGTCAGGCGAATAGTATCGCCCGCCTTCACCCCTGCTGCCGTCAGCAGGCTACGGGCGGTAACGAGATCGAAGGGCAGCTTCTGGATTGCGGAGTTGTAGCCGGGCATCCCTGGGGGGATGATCGTGTCGGCAGCGATCACCAGCCCGCTGAGGATGTTGCCAGCTAGCGTTTGCTTACCCACTGCCTGGGCGAGAGCCTGCCGCACCCCTGCATTGTCGAAGGGGGCGCGGCTGTTGTTGAAGCCCAGGTAGGTGACGTTGAACTGGCTGGCCTGGAGGTAGCCATCGAGCTTGCTGGCCGCGTCCACGTCGTTAGGGTCGAAGGCTATCGTCCCCATCACGTCCAATCGGTCGGCCTGGTAATCGGCGAAAGCAGTGTGGGCGGCAGGGTAGAAGATGAGATCGATCTCGTCTAGGCCCGGCTTGCCAAAGCTGTAGTAAGGGTTAGGCTTCAGCACCAGACGGTTGCTGTCGGTAGTCACCGCCCGCACGAAAGGGCCAATCCCGAAGGCCCGCGCTTGCCAGTTGCCGCCCTGCTCTACCAGCTTGCGGGGGACGACCGAGGAGGTAGCATAACTTAGCTGATAGAGGAAGTAGCTAGCCGGATGGTCGAGGCTGATTTGCAAAGTGCCGTCGTCAACCACCTTAATCCCGCTCACCGTCGTGCTACTACCCGTGCTAACTGCCTTGCTACCAGTGATATTGCCCAGGTAATAACCAGCATTGCCCCCACTCTTGTCCAGGATGAAGGCGCGGTTGAGGCTATAGGCAAAGTCGCCAGCGACTACTGGCGAACCATCGGCGAACTTCAAGCCGGGGCGCAGGTAGAAGGTGTAGACCATACCATTGCTGCTCAGCTCCCAGCGTTCAGCCCCGAAGGGCCGCACGTTCAAGCGGCTGTCGAGTCGTACCAGCCCGCCGAAGATCAGGCTGTTGATCATAGTTTGCTGGCTGTTACCCGCCAGTGGTGGATCAACATCGGGGGGGGCTAGCATACCCTCAATTGACCAGCGCAGCACTTGTGGCCCCGCTGCTGGGTTGTCGGGGGCGGCACCGCAGGCTGTCAGCAAGGGGCAGAGCAAGGCTAGAGCTAGCAGCAGAGTTGGCAAACGGCGGGACATAAGTTCTCCTCCAGTAGCAAAACAGTTTTCGCAGCTCATTATAGCACATCCAGGGGCTAAGTCTAACGGCTTTCTAGCACGCCGTTAACGCGAAGCTATTGCTGATGGCGTAAAGTAGCAGCATGAAGTACTACCAGACACAGCCGAAAGGGAACAGAGCATGACAATCTACCAGCCAGACTTCAGCATCCAGCGCAATACTACGCCAGTCAGCAAGCAGGCGGACACTGTGACCGCTGCCCAGGAGCTTGGCCCCGCCGTCGTCACTGTGGTGACCACACGAGAGGGCGAAGTACGCAACTGGCGGGGCGGCCCGCGCCAGGGGGTGGGCAGCGGGGTGATCTTCGACCAGGCAGGCTACATCTTGACCAACGCCCACGTCGCGGGCGACAGCAGCAAAATAGAGGTGATCTTTGCAAAGGGCAGCCGCAAGGTGCCAGCCGAACTGATCGGCCTCGACCACGAGAGCGACGTAGCGGTGCTGAAGGTGGGCGGCTCCCTACCCGCAGTGGCGGCCCTGGGCGACAGCAACAAGCTGCTACCCGGCCAGCCGGTAATCGCCATCGGCTCCGCCCTCGGCAGCTACCGTAATAGCGTCACTGCTGGCGTAGTCAGCGCACTCAGTCGCCGCTTGGGCGGCATCAGTGCGCCGCTAATCCAGACCGACGCAGCGATCAACCAGGGCAACAGTGGGGGGCCGCTAGCTGACCTTTACGGCCAGGTAATCGGCATCAACACGGCAGTAGTACGTGGCTCAGGCTACGGGCTGGCAGAGGGGCTGGGCTTCGCCATCCCGATCAACACCGCCATCGCCATCGCCACCCAACTGATCCGCGAGGGCCGCGTTTCTTATCCCTACCTCGGCATCCAATACCAGGAGCTAACCCCCGACCTTGCCGCCTACTACAGCCTGCAAGTGCAGAATGGTGCCTTCATCCAGGAGGTGACGGCGGATGGCCCAGCAGGGCTGGCAGGTCTACAAAAGGGGGATGTGGTAGTTAGCCTGGGCAGACAGGAGGTCGAGGAAGACAACCCACTGATCAACCTGCTGACCAACTACCGGGTGGGCGACGAAATTGCACTGACAGTAGTGCGTGGCGAGCAGCGGCTAACCCTCAGCCTCAAGCTCGGTCAGCGGCCCCCACAGCCGCAGCCGCCACAGCGGTAGAGTGGGGAGAAAGAGGAGGCGGGGCCGCAAGGTGCTGCTTCCTCCTACTTTGTCGCTCGCTTAACCCTTGCCGAAGTTCTTGCTCACAAAGTCGGCTCCTGATCCATTGTCGGTCAGGTCGTCAAGGTTGACAACGCGGCTGCGGGCGAAGGATTGTTGCAGCAGGCGGTTGTAGCCACTGCTGTCACCCGCCTGCAAGGCCGCCACCATGCGCTCAAAGTCAGTGGCGGCTAGCGGCCAGGTGACAGCGAAGTGGCCGCCTGCCACCCGCAGCGTGGTGCTAACTCGCAGAATATCAGCGGTAGGATAGTAGGCACGTAGGGCAGCCCAGCCGTCGAGCAGTTGTTGCAGTTGCGCCCGGTCGAGGTTGAGCGAGGCGCGGGGCATCACCACCTCGGCAGCACCATCCGCCGCCACTACGCCGCTGACCAGGTAGCCGCGCTCGGCCAATCGGTTGCGGATCGCGGCCACGTTGGGCTGGAAGAAGGCGTTAACTTCGCTCACTGCCAGCACCTCCGCGCCAAGCATCATCTTCAGCTTGCCGTCGAAAACTTGCATTTGGGTAGCAACCACCAGCGCGTTCCAGGCTGCGCCCCGGTTGGGGTTCGCCAGCATTGCTGTCCAGGCAGCAGTCGGCAACAGGCAGATCACCGTGTAGCGGCTATCATAGACCAGTTGCACGTTCAGGCGGGCGGGGGCGTAGACCAACGCAAGGGTGGCAAAGGCACGGTAGAGTTGGGTGGAGACTGCCACTGAGGTGAAGCTGCGGTCGGCGATCTTCAACTGCACCACCCCAGTCAAGCTGCCATCTGGCTCGACCAATAGGCTACTATCATTGACGCTGTAGCCATAGGCTGCCAGTTGGCTCCGCACCTGCTCACTGGCAGCCTGCGTGGTCTGCGCTGCGGCGGGCGCAGGGAGCAACAGCAGGACTAGCACCAGGCTAAGGTGGAAGCGGCTCATCTTCAGTTTGGGCTGGCACATAGCAGACCTCGTGGGCGAATCGGCCCGCCCTGATTATATCACGTCGGCTAGATCAACCGCTCGGCCACCTGCAAGACGATCCCCTGCTCCGCAGCCATCTCCAACAGCCCTGCGTGCAACGCGCCTGCCAAACTCTCTAGCTGGGCTATGTCGGTCAGGTCGCCGCTCTCGAATATGCTGACGAACGCAGCATAGCCTTCGGGTTGCAGCGGCAGGGTTAGCGACAGAGGCACCGCTCTGGCCCGGCTGGGGTAGTAAACCCTATTTGCCAGGCCAACGATCCGCACGGCATCCCAGACTAGCGTCCAGGCTGCCCAGCGGCTGAAGTTGTCATCGCCACGCAACCTCGCGTTGCGAAACTTGGCCCAGTGTTCGAGGTACTCGCCGACGATAGCCTCGCGCAGAGCTTCGGTCAACACCTCCACTGGGATGTTGGCCGCGATCTCCTCAAGGTACAACCAGTAGCCGGTCGGGTCGTAGAGCGGCAGTACGCCGATGAACTGCCCACCCCGGAGCGGCCAATCAATATCCACCTCATAGACCTTTGCCAACAGGTCGTCGGGGGTGACGAAGTTGACTTCGTTCTTCCAGCCCTCGAAGTAGTATTCTAGATTGCGCGGCTCTACCGCCTCGTGCAGAACGACGACGATCTCCAGGTCAGAGTACGGCTCATCGGTCTCGCGGGCGGTAGAACCATAGACCCCGACGGCGATCACGTTCGCCCCGTGTCGCTCCACCACGTTCTGCGTAATGGCGTGGGCGCGGGCAATACGTTGCTCGTGGCTTGCAGTAGCTGGGAAGTCAGAAGGGAGAGTGTTCATCATGCTCCTTCGCCAGCCAGTGCTGGATCGCCGCCACAAACTCAGCCTCATGCTCGAACGAGTTGGCAGCCACCAGCGGCCAGAGTGGGCGGCCCCCTGCCCAGGCGAAGTAGGCCGGATCGGTAAGGGCGGCAGCGGGCAGGGCGCGCACTGCCGCCAGGGCTGCCAGGTAAGCAGCCCTGTAATCGGCCAGCACTTCAGGCAGCGGGCGGCTCTGGTGCAGGGCATACCACTCGGCGTTCATCGCATCCATCTCAGCCCAAGTTCTACCGGGAGCGGGTAGCTCTGGCTGCTCCCCATTCAGCGCGCTGGTCAACCAGTAGACTTGCAAGCGGTGCCATTCGGCCAGGTGCGCCAGGCAGCCCTTGACCGACCAGCCAGAGTACACGCCCGACGCGCTCAGCTGCTCCTCGTCCAACCCACTGATCAGCAGCTCCAACGCCGCGTGTTCGAGGCTGATTTTCTCCAACATGGTCGCCCGCTCAAGTGGCGGCTCGTTGCTCATCGTCGACCCTCCTGCTTTGCTCTCCCCTATAATACCACGAAGTAGGCAGGCAAGTTCAAGCCCTTGACAGCAGGTCGCAGGTGGGGTATAAAGTAGGTTATGGACAACCCCTCGGAAGCAAAGATACCGATCTACGTCGTTGCGGGCTTCCTCGGCAGCGGCAAGACGACGTTGCTGGAGCGGCTGCTGGCTTACGCAGTGGCTCACGACCTCAACCCCGGCGTGTTGGTCAACGACTTTGGCACGATCAACATTGATGCGGCTCAGTTGCGGGCGCGGGGGCTGGCTATCGCCGAACTGAGCGGCGGCTGCATCTGCTGCACCAATGCCAGCCAGTTGCCGCCCGCCGTCAAACGGCTAATCCGCAACGGCTCACGGGCGATCCTGGTGGAGACCAGTGGGCTGGCGAACCCACTCGATCTGCTCGACCAGCTAACCATGCCCTGGTTGCTGCCCCAGGTGCAGATTCGTGGTGTGGTCAACCTGGTGGATGCCGCGCATTGGTTCGGCCTGCCCGCCGACGCAGAAGCTCTCGCCCGCCAGCAGGTGCAGATCGCCGACCTGCTGATCGTCAACAAGCAAGACCTGACCAGCCCTGCCACCCTCGATCTCCTCTGTGCCGACCTTCGCACGCTCAACCCCACTGCCCTACAAGTCGTTACCAGCCAGGCTGCGCTCGACCCTGCCCGCGTCTACCGCCTCGAACACAGCGCGCAAGCAGGCGAGCAGACAGAGCGCATCCACCACAACGCTCGCATCGCCAGTTGCAATGTGCGACTGCCTGCTGCCCTCGACCGCGACTGCTTCGCCGCCTTCGCTGCTGGGCTGGGGCGCAACGTGTTGCGGGCGAAGGGGCTGGTGCAGATCGCGGGGATGCCAATGACTGCGATCTGGCAGTATCTACCCGGCCAGCACGAGATCATCCCCTTTGACATAGCGGAGAGCGGGCTACTGGGCAATGTTGCCGTCTTCATCGGTGAGGGGCTGGACGCGACGGAGTTGGAGCGGCAGGTAGCAGTATGCGCGGCCCAGGATTTATGCCGCCCGCTTGTTCACCTTGCCAATTGCTGCCTGATCCAGCGGCTTGACGATCATTTCGTCTATGTTGACGTGTGGTGGGCGGCTGGCGGCCCAAACGATGCACTCGGCCACGTCAGTGGGCGAGAGTGGGGTCAGGCCAGCATAGACGTTCTTCGCTCGTTCCTCGTCGCCGCGATAGCGCACCACGCTGAACTCTGTCTCCACCAGCCCTGGGTCAATCGAAGTGACGCGCACGCCCTTGCCCAGCATCTCCAGCCGCAAGGTCTGGCTGATAGCTAGCTCAGCGTGCTTGCTGGCGGCATAAACGCTGCCGCCCTCGTACACCCCATGCCCAGCGACGCTGCCGAGGCTGATCACGTGGCCGCTACCCTGGGCCACCAGCAGCGGCAACACCTCCGCTGTAACGTTGAGCAGGCCCAACACATTGGTCTCCAGCATCTCCCGCCAGGCGGCTAGCTTGTCAGCTGCGGCCTCGGCGATCTGGTGGGTGCCACGGGCCAACCCTGCGTTGTTGACCAGGATATCCAGACGGCCAAGCTGCTGCACCGCCGCCTGGACGAACTCGCTCACCGAAGCGTGGTCGGTCACGTCTAGCGGGGCGGCGTAGACCAGCCCGCCCGCAGCCTGCAATTCTGCCGCCAGTTGGTCGATCCGCTCAGCCCGCCGCGCCCCAATAGCCAAAGCACAACCCTCAGCAGCGAAGGCCCGCGCCGTTGCCTCGCCAATACCGCTGCTCGCCCCCGTTACCATTACTACCTTGCCTTGCAAGCTACTCATCTACAATCCTCCTTTTGGCGTATGCTTTGTAGCTATCATAACCGGGGCAGTCTGCAACTGTCAAGGCACAGCTCTTGCCTTGACAATCCGCAAGATCAGAGTTATTATAGAGTAGACAAATAGATTGGTGGTAGATTTTGGCGGCAAATGCAGGTAAGCAGACACAGTTGCTGGCGAAGGCGCGGGTGGCTATGCCGCTGCACGAGTTCTGGCTAGCCCTCAGCAACACTGGGCGGCTCAACCCCTACGTGGGTATCCCAGCGATCAAGTTCACCCCTGTGCCTGGGCCGGGCGGTACTACCGCTTATCTCAATGCCCGCGCCCGCTACTTGGGCGTGCCAGTGGTCTGGCGCGAGATGCCGTTCGAGTGGCAGGAAGACGACTTCTTCCTGGTCGAGCGGCAGATGACTGGGTTGGCAGGGATGTTCTTCGGCAACCTGGTTAGCGGGGCGCGAATGCGAACGGTAGGCGAGAACGAAACCCAGGTGGAGATGTTTGGCACCTCGGACACGCGCAACCCACTTGGTCGCCTGCTCTACAAACTGATCGTCGGCAAGCAGTTTCTTGGCGCAATTAGCAAAGCGTGTCGCACTATCGAGAAGAACTACCACCAGCTAGCGGAGATGGCTTATACCCTCCCTCCACCAGAGAAGCCTCAGGTCAACCGCCGTCAGCTATTTGCCCTCTGTGCCAACCTGCGCGAGAGCAACACCACAGAGGAGATAGTTACCCTCCTGCGCCGCCACCTCGCTAGCGCACCCGACGACGAAGTAGTGTTGATGCGCGCTTTCGTGCTAGCCGACAAGTGGCAGCAGCCGCGAAAGGCTGTCCTGCGTGCCTGCCTCAAGGCTAGCCGCCTGGGGTTGCTGGACGCAACCTGGGAGGTGATGTGTCCAAATTGCCGGGTCAGCAAAGGCAGCTTTGCCAGTCTGCGTGACCTTAAGCCGACGGCGCACTGCGACACCTGCAACATCCGCTACGACGTGAACTTCGACCAGTACGTGGAGTTGCGCTTTACGGTCAGCGAAGCGGTTCGCAAGACTACAGACAACACCTACTGCATCGGCGGCCCCTACGTCACCCCGCACATCGTCGCGCAGAGCCGCATCACGGCGAGAGCGCAAGCGGCGGTGGCTATCAACCTGCCCGCCGGTCGCTACCGCTTGCGCCTGCGTCAGGCCAGTGGCTGGCTGACCCTCATCCTCGCACCCGACGGCCAGCCTACCGCCGACCTCGTGCTTGAGGGTCAACCCCTGGGCGGCGAACTGAGGCTGCAACCGCAGAGCAGCCTGAGCCTGCACAACCAGGGCAGCGAAGATGTGCTGCTGATCATCGAACAGGAGGCTTGGGAGAACCAGGCAACCAGCGCAGCCCTGGTTACTGCTTTGCAGGAGTTCCGTAACCTGTTCTCCTCCGAAGTCCTTTCGCCCGGCACCAACATTGCAGTACGCAATCTAACTTTCCTGTTCACCGACCTGAAGAACTCCACCGCCCTCTACGAGCGGGTAGGGGATTCGCCTGCCTATGCCCGCGTCCGTGACCACTTCACCTTGCTGACCGATGCGGTGGCCCAACACAGCGGCGCACTGGTTAAGACGATGGGCGATGCAGTGATGGCCGTCTTTAGCGAGGCGCAGGGCGCAGTAGCCGCTGGGCTAGAAATTCAGGCGGCGATCAACGACTTCAACACGCAGCATCCACAGGGCGAGCCACTCTGCGTCAAGGTTTCGTTGCACAGCGGTCCCTGTCTGGCGGTCAACGCCAACGAAACGCTTGACTACTTCGGCACCACGGTGAACACCGCCGCCCGCCTACAAGCTCTCAGCCAGGGTGGGGATATGATAGTCAGTGGCAGTGTCTACGCCGATGAGCAGGCCTACGACCTGCTAACCCCCTACCCAACCGAGCAGGAGACCACCAGCCTAAAGGGTATCGCGCTGCCGATCCAGTTCTACCGCCTCGACCTCAGCAAGATTCGTAAGCCGAGCAGCGAACTGCTAGTCGCTGGTGGCTAGAGTAAGCGGCCCACTACCCGACCCAAGTAGCCAGCCGCAGCCTAGACCAGTAGCAACTAGCCTGGCTCGCTATCAGGCAGGTGCAGCCGCTAGCAGCTATCAGGCAGTGCGGTCGTGGTAGCTGTGATCGTCCAGAAACGACGTAATGCAGGCAGTCAGCCCCTCACGAACAGCCCGAAAGGCGGGTAGCTTTGTATCATCGCCACCCACAACACTGGCCGGATCAGCAAAGCTCCAATGTAGCCGCTCAGTTGGCCCAGGGAAGTAGGGACAGTTGTCACGGGCGTTGTCACAGACAGTGATCACGTAGTCGAACGCCTGGCCCAACAAGCTGTCTACCTGCTTTGGCTGCTGCTGGCTAATATCGATGCCAACCTCAGCCATAACCTGGACGGCGTAAGGGTTGATGTGGTTGGCTGGCGCACTGCCTGCACTCTGCACCACCACGCTAGTTCTACCTATAGTGCGAAACAAGCCCTCAGCCATCTGGCTACGAGCCGAGTTGCCAGTACATAGTACCAGCACGTGGATCACCTTGTCTGCTTGCACACCATGCCTCCTTTGGGTAGGCAGGGCCGCCCGTCGGCAGCCCCACCCCTGGTTGGTCAACTAGCAGCAGGTCTTGCTACCACCACAGCAACTCTCGTCGTCGCAGCACTTGTCGTCCTTGTCACAGCAGATTGCGTTGATCATTGTCATTCACCTCCTTTCGGCTTAAGATCGGTCGCTAATTTGTCCCTGCTCCGGAAGCATTGACAAACTTCGATGTATATGGCTTAAAAGATTGCCCTCTGGGGGCGCGGAGCGAAATTAGGTGCGTTCGGCCAGTGCCAGCGGTATGAAGCTGGCGGTCTGCTGCTCTGCTGGGCTGAAGATCGTCGCCAGCATTGTCTGTAGCTCGGCCAGCCGCTCCCGATTGAGGCTATAATAAGACCAGATGCCTTCGCGGTTACCAAAGACCAGACCAGCCTCGCGCAGAATAGCCAGGTGGTGGGAGATGGTTGGCTGCCCCTTGTCGAACTGAGCAGTCACGTCACAGACGCAAACTGGCTCCTGGTTGTTCGCCAGCATATTGAGGATGCCCAGGCGGGTCGGGTCAGCCAGCGCATTCAGGATGGCAGCATATTGCTGACTAGTGGAGGCGTTGATCACTGGTGGATTGGCTACAGTGCAGCAGGCAGTGGGGCGATTGCGCGGGTTGTTCTTACGTTCACTCATGTCCCTATCATAACACACTCATCGAAGTTTGTCAATAGGTTAGCCGCAAAAAAGCCTCTCTGCGCTTGAGAGAGGCCCATTGCCAGCGATTAAAAGCGCGAGAGGACGAGCAGAGCGACGCTAAAACCAACCGCTACACCACAGATCACCTGGGCTGGAGTGTGCGCCCGCATAGCTATGCGCGCCCAGCCAACCAGCGGGATCAGCAGGAGGACAGGCACGGCGTAAGGGCCGAGCAGCCAGAGGGTAGTAATCACGGCACTGGTTGTGGCAGCGGCATGGAAGCTAATCTTCCAAAAGATCGTCACCCCAGCCAGCAGCACTGTGGTCAGCAGGGTACCGTAGACGAGCTTGAGCATGGTCGTTTCTGTGCCGCTAAAACTGAGCAGTAGGAGGGTAACGATAGCACTGAGCAGCGAGACGAATAGGGGCTTGGCTCGCTGATTACGTTGCGAGATGTGCAGGTCGCTGATCGTCCCGCGCTGTACCTGTGCAACAATATAGGTGGCTGGCACCACCACCAGCCCCACCAGGGCAAGTAGCAGGTGGAAGAAGCCGAGGCTGAGTGACTGTTCACGCAGGGCTGCCACAAAAAGTAGCGGGACGGCAACTACCAGGGGGTTGATTAGGTTCGAGACGTGGCGGGCCAAAAGCGGCGGGGCGGCTGGTCTGGTCACTACTAGAGCTGCTACCCTTACCTTCGCCCTGGTGTCCTTGCTTATCTGGTCCAAAATGCGCTCCTCTCCAATTTGCCAACTACCAATATAGTACAATATGCCCTTCAGCTCAGCCACAAAAAATCAGCCTGCGAACAGGCTGACAGCGATCACGATGCCGAGGCAAGAGCCAACGGAGCGGAGTAGGGCTAGAGAGATCAGCAACAAGGCTACAGCGGTGGTTAATGGTCTGCATTGCTACTTCCTCCAAGACTGGGTTGGGCGGAGAGGATGTAGCGCACAAGGAAGCTAGGCCACTTCTTCCTCGTCCAACTCATCATCTTCTTCCTCGTCGAGGTCTTCGTCATCATCCTCATCATCGAGGTCGTCTTCGTCATCATCAAGGTCTTCGTCATCATCCTCATCATCGAGGTCGTCTTCGTCATCATCATCTTCGTCGTCTTCGAGGTCGTCGTCTTCGTCGAGGTCTTCGAGGTCTTCGTCAGCCAACTCCTCATCGGCGAAGCTAACAGGTTGCAGAATCTCCTCGGTCTCCAGTACGGTAGCAGTGGTCATTACAACCTCCTTGAGTTTTGGGCGGCTTATTGCCGTTCTGGGGCCATCGCGTTCCGACGCGCCCAAAAGCATTATAGCACGCTCACCCAGTGCTGTAAACAAGCAGTTTGCCACTTGCCAACCGCCGGAGCGGGGGGCAGCGGGCGTGGAGGACACGCCCGCTACCCAAATTGCAGAGGATGTTTGTGGGGAGGTAGAGGGGTTGGTCGGAGATGTGGCTGTTGCCAGCGTTAGTCAATTGTAAAGGTCAGCCAATGCTTCTTGCGGAAGCACCAACTGACCTTATTCTAACCGTCCTATATTAAGTGGCGGTTAATTGTGGGTTAAGATAGGTTTAACGTCTGTTTAACGTTCGTCAGTAGCAGTAGGGCGGGGGCGGCCCTGCTCTGCTGGCGTATCGGTCGGCGGGGCTGGTGTGTCGGTTGGCAGTGGGGTGCTGGTCAATGTCGCGGGCGGGGCTGTATTGGTTGGTAGGGCTGTGTTGGTTGGTAGAGGCGTGCTGGTTGCTACGTTCGTGTTCGTTGCTGCGGGCGCGCTGGTTGGCAGGGGCGTGTTTGCGGCGGGGGGCGTACTGGTTGCAGACAGGGAGGCGGGTGTGTTGGTTGCAGGCAGCGGAGTGTTAGTTGCAGTGGGCTGCACTGTAAGCGTCGGGCTGGCGGTGGCTGTCAATGTGCCAGCTGCAGTAAGGGTGCCAGCGGCTGTGAGCGTGCGCGTGCCTGTGATAGTGCCACTGAAGGCCGCAGTAAGGGTGATCGTGATTGTGCCGCTGATCGTGGGTGGCAACGAAGGGGTGATCGTCGGCTGAAAGCCCGCACCATAGATCGCGCCGCCATTGACGTTGAGTTGTTGCAGCAAACTATTCGCCCGGCTGAGGATGAAGGCTGGCAGCGGCACGTATTGCTGGTTAAGGTTCACTGCCTGCCCAGGGCCGAGCATCCAGCGCACTGCATTGACCAGGGCTATCGCCTTGTCCGCCTGCGGCTGGTCGCGGTAGAGCAGTACCCAGCTTAGACCGACGATGGGGTAGGCATTGTCGCCCGCCATGTTGCTGAGGTCAACCTCCAGGTTGTTTGGCACGCTTTGCAGGGCAGCGAGGGCGGCCTGTACATTCTCCAGGCTGGGAGTAGTGAACAGGCCCGCCTTGTTCTCCACGTCACCGTAGGGAATGTTGGCCTGGGTTGCGTCAGCCAGCGAGAGGTAGCCCACGCTGTACTGCACATCACGCAAGCTGCTGATCATTGCGTCGCCATCGCGCACCGCCAACCCGCCACTGAAGTTGGGCTGCGGGCTGGCTCCGTAGCGGTTGGCCCAGGTGCGGTTGGTGCCGCTCAGGTAACTGCTGAGGATGAAGCTGGCTCCGCTGTAACCCTTCTCATGCAGCATCTTGATTGGCTTGTTGGGCAGTTCGACCCCAGGGTTGTCGCCACTGATCGCCAGGTCGTTCCAGCGCACTATGCTGCCACTGAAGATGCCCGCTAGCGTGCTAGCCGAGAAGCGCAGCCTGCTGGTGAGGGTGGGAAGGTTGTAGCCAATCACCAGAGGCACTGCCGCCACTGGCACCTGCTGGATTACGCCACCGGTGCCGGTCAATGGCGGGCGTGTGGTGGCGGTCAGCGGCACTGCGGTGCTGCTCAAGACGAGGCTGCTGGCTGCCAGTAGGGTCTGTCCAGGCAGGGGGGCTTCGCTAACCGCGAAATCTGCTGCCCCTGTCTGCAACTGCCTGATCCCTTCGCCCACGTCGCTGGCATAGTAAGTGAGTTCGAGCTTGTAGTCAGTGCGGAGGCGGTTAGCGTAGGCGGTGTAGAGGGGGGCAGGCAAGCGGCTGCCCACCCCGTTCAGCTTGCTTGCCCCCCCGCTGATCAGCACGAACGGCTTGCTAGGGGTGACGGTCTGCTGGCTGGCTGGCGGTGTGCGCGGCACCAAAGTAGACTGGTTGTTGGGGACGTAGGTTGCCTTTGGTGGCGGGGGCAGCAGGTCGCAGGCGGCCAGGCTGGTCAGCAGCAGGACGAGCGACAGCATGGTGAGCAGGTTGACTGGTCTACGCAAAGTGGCTCTCCAATCAAGTGTACATCTGTTCAAGCTGGTAGTCGGTGATCCCTTCGCGGGCAAGAGGCATGGTAAAGTGGAAGGTCGCACCAGCATCATCTTCGCTCTCGGCCCAGATGCGACCGCCCTGCCCCTCAACGATGTGGCGGGCGATTGCCAGCCCCAGGCCGGTGCCGCTCGCCACCTTCGTCTGGTCGAGCAAGGCACTACGGGCGCGGTCAACCTTGTAGAAGCGTTCGAAGACACGCTCCAAATCTTCCTGCGGGATACCAATGCCTGTGTCGGTCACGCTCACTTCCGCGAACTGGTCGTCGGCCACCCGCGCCTGGATCGTAATCTGACCACCAGGCGCAGTGAACTTGATCGCGTTCTGCACCAGGTTGCCCATCACCTGACTGAGGCGCGGCTCGTCAGCCAGCACGGTTAGCCTTGCGGGTATCGGCTCCAATACCAGGCGCAGGTCGAGTCGGGCGGCCTGTTCGTTGAAACGGCCCACTGCGGTGGCTAGCGTCTGGGCAAGGGGCAGTGGCTTTGGCTCAATCGGGGTCTGGCCCGCTTCAATACGCGCCAAGTCGAGCAGTTCGCTGACCAGGTGGGTCAGTGCGTCCAACTCCTGGTTCGCCTTGTCGAGGAAGTGGCGGGCAGAGACAATGTCATCCTCCATCTCGCCGTCTGCCGTCTCCACCAGCAGCTTGGCGGTCGCCAGCGGGGTGCGAAACTCGTGGCTGACATTGGCAACGAAATCGCGGCGCACTCGCTCTACCCGCCGCATCTCCGTGACATCTTCCAGCACAATCAGGCCGCCAAGCGGCTGGCCCGGCTCAACCTCCAGGGCGCAGGCACTGACCTTCAAGTAGCGGTGGTTGTATGGTATGTCCAGCGCATAAAGTACCATACCCGCCGAGCCGAGCAGGGCAGTACGCAGGGCCGCATCCAGTTCGTAGTCGCGGGCAACCTCGATCAGGGAGCGACCGAGCAGGCGGCGAGGGTTGCGGTCAAGGTTGAGCATCGTTGCCGCTGCCTGATTGTAGCGGCGTACCGCAGTGCGGCTGTCGGTGACGATCACCCCGACTGGCAAGCTGTTGGCGATGTTGCGTAGTTCGTCGCGCTCCCGCTGGCAATCATCATCCAGCGGGGTGGTGACTGATGTAGTCACCACCACTGGGGCAAGCGGTCTGCGCCAGCCGACGTAGGCCGCGACGAGGGCGGCAAGCAGGGAGAGGAGCAGGAGCCAATCCAACAGCGACATGGTTGAGCCTTCTGTGCTATAATCAAACATGATCAGACGGCAAATTGTAGCACAAGGGCGCGTTCGATAGCAAGCAATTGGCGATAAAGCAACATGGCGGGTGGATAGCAACGGGCTGGCTGGCGACGCAAGGAGGCAACACCGATGGCGACGGATACGGGCAAGCGGAGCATGGTGCAACAGGTTATCACCCAGGAGCGAGCGGCCCTACCCTTGCGCTTTGACTTCTCGCATTGGGGTTGGAAGTGGCTCTACCTGGCCGCCTTTCTGCTCGACCTCGGCCTGCTAGTCGTCCTGATGTTGGCGGGCAGCCAGCCGTTGGTTGAGGCCCTCGGCAAGGTACCCTGGGTGCTATGGTGGTTCTCGATGATCGGGGCGATGATCGTGCTGACGGGTATCCTGATTTGGGAGGATGGCTACCTGCACCGCCAGCCACGCCCGCTCTTTCTCGGCGTGTTCTACGTGCTAGGGTCAGTCTGGTTGTTTGTCTACTACTTGCTCTGCGCCAAGCCAGCCGACCACCGCCCGGTGCAAGAGTTCACCGCTGCCCGCAATATCGCTGCTGGCACCGCCGCCGTGATGCTCGTCCTCACCATCTACACCGCCTTCAGCAGCCCCTTCAGCGCGATGTTCGCCAACTTTGATCGCTACCCCGGCAACATCTACTATGTATTGGACACCTTCTTCCTCATCTTTTTCAGCACCCCTCTACTTTGGGCTGATGCACGGCGGCGTGGTATCGCCGCGCCCTGGCTCTACACTCTGCTACTCTGGCTGTTGGGGCCGTTTGGCTGGTGGTACTGGTTCTGGCAGCGACCAGCACTGCTGCTAGTCGGGGTGGCTGGGTAGTACCAATTAGCTACTCTCGCGGGCTTGCCTCCTGGCAGACAAGTGGCTAAAATGTGTGTACTGGATCAAGGTTGATCGATAGCGCAGCTTACTGGAGGTATCATGCCAAGCCGCAATACTCGTCTTCTTCCTCTGTTTACCCTGCTCACCCTACTTGCCCTGGGCCTACCACAGGTGCAGGCCCAGGCCAGCCCCAACCCCGCCGCCGTCAGTAGCAGGCGCGTCCTTGCCTTCTACTATCTTTGGTACGAGACGAGTGACTGGGCGAAGCCGCTGAGCGCGAACCCTGCTGCCAGCTACTCCTCTGGCGACCGCGCCACTATCGAGCGGCAGGTGAATGAGGCGAAGGCAGCAGGCATAGATACCCTGGTCGCCAACTGGTGGGGGCAGGATGGCAGGGTAGACCCGCGCTTCGGCACGCTGCTGGAAGTGGCGGCGGCGAAGGGGGTTACAGTCGCCTGCCTCTACGAGGTGGGCATGGGTGGGCCGGGCAATGCAGCCAGTAATCTCGCCTACCTGCGCGACACCTATCAGTCCTCGGCGGCTTACCTGAAGGAGGGTGGCAAGGCGGTCGTCTTCTTCTACGGGCAGGCAGCAGCAGGTGAAGCGGGGACGTGGGGAGCGATCCGCCAGCAGGTTGACCCACAGAGCAGCCAACTTTGGATCGCTGAGGGCGACAAGGGACAGACCACCCGCTGGCTGGGCGTGTTCAACGGCCTCTACCCCTTCAGTGCCAACTACTGGGCTGGGCCAACCCGTGACGGCTTTGCCCGCGAGGATGGCCGAATGCGCGACGCGGTCAAACGAGAGGGGGAGGACAGGCTGTTCGTTGCCGCCGTGCAGCCGGGCTACGACGACACGCGCATGACAGACCGCAGCCGCCACTACCGCAACGAGCGTAACGGTGGCGAATACTTCAGGGCCAGCTTCGGCGGGGCGATTGACGCAAACCCCGACTGGATCGTGGTCGCCACCTACAATGAGTGGTTCGAGGGAACCCAGATCGAGCCAGACAGCAGAGAGGGTCGCCTCTACCTGGAGATCAGCGGACAGTACGCCGCCCAGTACAAGGGGGTTGCCCCACCGCCAGTGCCACCAGCCCCACCTACCAACCCACCAGCGATCCCCCCACTCAACGGCTGTAGTGGCAGGCTGTTCAGCGAGACCAACCATTGCCTGACTGGCTACTTCAAGAGCTATTGGGAGAAGAACGGCGGCCTGGCCCAGTTTGGCTTCCCGATCACCGATGCAACCAACGAGGTGAATCGCACTGACGGTCACACCTACCGCACCCAGTGGTTTGAGCGCGCCCGCTTCGAGGAACACCCAGAGTACGGTGATGGCACTGTACTGCTCGGCTTCCTGGGTCGGGACGCAGCAGAGCGTAGCGGGGTTGCCCGCACGGCCCCCTTCCAACCAACCAGCGGCAAGGGCGGGGCTGACTTCTATCCCCAAAGCGGCCACAACCTTGGCAGTGGCTTCCGCGAATACTGGCGCGCAAATGGCAGCCTCAATATGTACGGCTACCCGATCAGCGAGGAGTTTGTAGAGACCCTGGGCGGCAAACCTTTCATCGTGCAATACTTTGAGCGCGCTCGCTTCGAGTTGCACATGGAGAACGCTGGCACCCCTTACGTGATCCTGCTCGGCGCACTTGGCAATCTACTACACACCACACCTTAACGGTAAGGGGGTTGCAACGATATGTGGAGGAGAATGGCCGTTGGCTTGCTGGCTGCTGCCCTGCTGATCGGCTACGGGCTGGTAGCGCAGAGGCAGACAAGTGGCAACACCCTGGCTGCGCCCACCGCGATCACTGCCAATCTCGTGGTTAGCACCAGCACCTATCTGGCGGGAGCGGGGGTAGATGCGGGCGCGGCGGTGGAAGTCGCCCCCGACCGCACCCTGGTTTACGCGGGCAAGCTGACGGCGGGGGTCAATTTCGGCCTCACCCCGATCAGCCTGCTGAATGGTGGCAGCGGCGCACTGCTTCGCCTCAACGCGGCTGGCACGGCAGTGCTGGCGGTGACGCGCATTGGCGGCAGCGTAGACGACATGGATCTCGACCATGCTGGTGGGGCGATTGCTGTCGTCGGTGACTTTGGTCTCGCCTACCTCAACCCCGCCGCCAGCGAACTGCTCTGGACCAGGCCGCTCGGCTCTGGCACAAAGCGGGTAGCGGTGGCTAACGGCGGCAAGGTAATAGCCCTGGCGGGCAAGACCCTCTCCGTCTACGATCCCGGCGGCAACCTGCTCGGCCAGTGGACGCTGCCCAACAGCCGCGTGAACGACGTGGCGATTGACGCGGCCAGCGCATCGGTCTATGTCGCGGGCGACGACAACAAGACGCTGCCCAGCAACCTGCCAGTGCGCGTCGTCTACCTCTACAGCTACAGCTTCGCTGGCACCAGCAAGTGGGCGAACTACGACTGGCCGGGGTCGCAACTGGCGGGCAACGCGGCGGACACCAAGTACCCCTACCTCAACATCGGGCGCGACGGCTACCTCTACCTGGCGGCTTCGGCTGATGGCGGCAACAATATGCTCCGTAGCGACCCGCATAGCCTCAGCCAACCGGCCCCAGTGGTCGGCTTCGACAACTACAACCAGACTTCTAACACCAGTGGGGCGATCAACCTCGGCTTCTACGCCCGCTACGATGCGGCAGACGGCACGATCCGCAAGGCGCAGTTTGTGCTTACCCGCAAGGACGATGGGCGCGGCAACTCCTTCAACCCGCTCGCCATTGCCGCCGACGAACTGGGCAATGTATATGTCGGCGGGCAGGCGGCCTACAAGCTGGCAGCACGGGATGGGCAGCAAATCGACGGCCAGACCCTTGCAGTCTACAGCGGCTATGAAGCCAGCGTGCTGATTGTGCGCCCCGACTTTACCGCCCCACGCCTGCTTTGGACAAGCTGGACGGGGCCAGGAGCCAACCACAACTCGCTGGTCAACGGGGTGGCAGCGGGGCGGGGCATCGCAGCGATGGCGGCCAACAGCAGCGGCGGCACCCTACTTACCGCCAACGCTCTGCAAGCGGCAGGCAGCAATCCCAGCAGCACCAACCCCGACGGCTTTCTCGCCGTCTGGCAGGCGCAGGCACCAGCCCTCGGCCCCGCCGACTTCTACGACGTGCCAACCGACTCGCTTTGGTACAGCTACGTCCACTATCTGGCTCAGAACGGCATCGTCAACGGCACCAGCCCCGGCTACTTCTCGCCCAACGCCAACACCACGCGTGGTCAGTTCGCCAAGATGGTCAGCCTCGGCTTTGCCCTGCCTGCCTACACGCCGACTGCGCCCAGCTTCCACGACGTAGCGGCAAGCAGCATCTTCTACCCCTACATCGAGGCGGCAGTCCAGGCTGGGATAGTCGGCGGCTACAGCCAGGACGCGCAGTGCGGCGGCCCTGGTACTGCCCCCTGCTATCTGCCCAACACCAGCATCAGCCGGGTGCAGGTGGTGATCATCACCGTCAGGGCGAAGGGCTGGCCGCTGATCACCCCCGGCGCAGCCAGCTTCCGCGATCTTCCTCCCAGCTACCAGTTCTATCGTGAAGTGGAGACCGCAGTGCAGCGTGGGGTGATCAACGGCTACACCCAGGAGGCACCATGCGGTGGGGCTGGCACTGCTCCCTGCTTCCTGCCCAACAACCCCTCCACGCGCGGTCAACTGAGCAAGGTACTCTATCTGGCGATCACCGCCCCGACTGCTGCCGCTGCTGAAGCAAAACCCAGTCCGCAGTCTACTATGGAGGTAAATTACTAACAGAGGAGGCTCTCCTTGCGCCAGACCACCCGCCTGCTGATCGCCCTCGTCCTGCTACTGACCACCTTCGCCAGCGTACAGGCACAGGATGCCAGCCAAACCTCCCCCCAGACCGGCAAGACAGTGCGCGGTCGCTTCCTAAGCTACTGGCAGCAGCACGGCGGCCTGGCCCAGCAGGGCTTCCCCATCTCCAACGAGTTTAGCGAGCGCAGCGACCTGGACGGCAAAAGCTACCTGGTACAATACTTCGAGCGGGCCGTCTTCGAGTACCACCCGGAGAACGCTGGCACCGCCTACGAGATATTGCTCTCGCAACTCGGCACCTTCCAGTACGGCAAGAAGTACGCGGGCGGCGCACCCAGCCAGCAGGTCAGTGCGACCAACCCTACCGTCGTTAGAGAGACGGGCAAGACCCTGGGCGGCAAGTTCCACACCTACTGGGGGACGCATGGTGGCCTGGCCCAGCAAGGCTTCCCCATCTCCAACGAGTTTAGCGAACGCAGCGACCTGGACGGCAAAAGCTACCTGGTACAATACTTTGAGCGGGCCGTCTTCGAGTACCACCCGGAGAATGCTGGCACGGAGTACGAGGTGCTGCTCTCGCAACTTGGCACCTTCCAGTACCGCAAGCGGTATGCGGCAGGCGAGCCAGCGGGGGACAAGCCTCTACAACTAGGGTCGGCCCGATTGCTGGGGCTGGATATGCGGGCGGGGCCGGAGGAGGGTTGGGCAGTGGGCGACGGCGGGATTGTCCTGCACTATAGCGGCGGCAAGTGGCTGCAATCTCCCTCCCCAACTGGCCGCACCCTCTACGCCGTCTCGCTGCCCTGGGCGGTTGGTGAAGGAGGGATCATCCTGAAGTACGACGGTTCTAGCTGGCAGCAGGCCGCCAGCCCGACGGGGGAGACGTTGCGGGCGGTAGCGATTAGCGGGGATGAGGGCTGGGCGGTGGGGGGCAGCACTATCCTACACTACAGCGGCGGCAAGTGGCAGATTGCGGCGCGCCTGGCTGCCGACGACTTGCGTGGGGTTGCCGCCCAGGGGGCAGCAGGGCTAGCGGTCGGTAGCACTGCCAGTGGTGAAGTAGCAACGCGCGCCCTGCAACTGGGCAGCAAAATCGTGCCGCTGGCAGTGCCAGCCCGCCAGGCTCTCTATGCGGTCAGTTATGCCAGCAACCCCGCCGCCAGCCCCAAAGCTAGAGCGGTCGGCGAGGGCGGCACCGCGCTTAGCTTCGATGGTTCTAGCTGGCAGCCCGAAGCCACCCCCACTGCTGAAGACTTGAACGGCATCTACTTCGGCGAAGGTGGCACCTGGGCGGTCGGCAATGCTGGCACCATCTTGCAGCGCAACGATAAAGGCTGGATCGCGGTCGCCAGCCCCACCCAGGCTACCCTCAGCAGCGTGGTGATGCTCAACGCGGGGGAGGGCTGGGCGGTCGGCTACGGCACGATCCTACACTACCAGAATGGCAAGTGGAGCAAGTATCCGTAGCCTCTACCCCACCCGTTCTATCCGTTGCCCCAAATAGTTGGCTGTGCCGCACCTGCTCTGAAACTTTCGGCTCCCAGCAGTTGTAATTTAGTGGCACAATCAGCGATTGGAGGGTGAGCAGTGGCAACTATGCAGGATAGTCCCCATCTAGGAGAGGAGAGCCAGCCCGGTGGCCCGATCAGCGACAGGCGGAGCATCATTCACACCCAGGATTTGGGCAAGGCGTATGGTGAACAGCGGGCGGTAGACGGGGTTAGCTTCGACGTACAAGAGGGTGAAATATTTGGCTTCCTTGGCCCCAATGGGGCAGGCAAGTCTACTACGATTAAGATGCTGATTACCCTGGTCAAGCCAACCAGCGGCAGCGCGACCGTCGTCGGCTACGATCTTGTGCAGCAGACCAATGAAATCCGCAAGGTAATCGGCTACGTGGCGCAGGAGATCGGGGTGGATGGGCGGGCTAGTGGACGTGAGAACCTCGAATTGCAGGGCCACCTCTACAACATGGACACCCCCACGATCCGACGACGAATCGACGAACTGCTGACCCTGGTTGACCTGACTAAGGAGGCGAACAAGCTCGCTGGCACCTACTCTGGCGGGATGCGGAAGCGGCTAGACATCGCCACCGGGCTGATCCACTCGCCCCGTGTGCTTTTCCTGGACGAGCCAACTACCGGCCTCGACCCGCAGACCCGCGCCAACCTGTGGGACTACATTCGGCGGCTGAACAAGGAGCAGGGCATTACCATCTTCCTCACTACCCATTATCTGGAAGAAGCTGACCGCCTCTGCGACCGCATTGCGATCATCGATCACGGCAAAATCAAAGCGATCAACACCCCCAGCTACCTCAAGGAGCAGGTCAGTGGCGATGTGGTGAACATTACCTTCGACCGTCCCGAACTGCCCACCGACGACAGCCGCCGCGAGACGGCCCGCACCGTCCTCAGCCAGCAAACCTGGGTGCGTGATATCCAGACTGCCGACCGAGGTGGCCTCAACGTCTATGTGGAAGCGGGCAACCAGGCCATGCCAGAGATCATCCGCCTGCTCGACCAGCACAGCATCCCCGTCGTCACCATCGCCCTCAGTCGCCCCAGCCTGGACGACGTGTTCCTCAAGTACACGGGCCGCCAGATGCGCGACGAGGCCGACCAGCAAATTAAGATGAACCCCTGGGGTGGCCCACGCCGTATGGGTGGCCGCCCCGGCGGACGCTAGCCAGCAAAGTTGACAGGAGGATTTAGCCGTGAACGTGATCAAGAATACCTACTACCTGACCATGCGTAACATCAAGGCCCAGTTGCGCGTACCAGTCTTCCTCCTCTTTGGCCTGGCCCAGCCGATCCTTTGGCTGGTACTGTTCAGCCAGTTGTTCCAGAACCAGGTGAAGATGATGGGTCAATTGGCGGCGCAGAGTGGTGGAGCCAACCCTTATGGCACCAACAGCTTCCTTGACTTCTTCGTGCCAGCGATCATCTTGCAGAACGTCCTCTTTGGCGCAGCCTGGAGCGGCACCCTGCTGATCAACGACATGGATAGCGGAGTGCTAGACAAGATGCTGGCTACCCCAGTCAGCCGCGTAGCTATCGTGCTGGCTCGCATCCTCGGCTCGGTAGTGACGCTGCTGATGCAGATCGTCGTGCTGCTACTGGTTGCCCTGATCATGGGCTTCCGTATGCAGTCGGCCCTGGCCGCCGTGCTGATCGCCTTCGCTGTTGCCCTGCTATTTGGTATGGGCATCGCAGGCCTCAGCAACCTGGTCGCCATCCTCACCCGGCGCAGCGAGGCGGTAATGTCGGTCAGCACCTTCATCACCATGCCGCTATTCATGCTGTCTAGTTCGTTCCTTCCCCTGGCCCTGATTGGCGGCTGGGTGGAGACCGTCGCCAAGTTCAACCCCCTCTACTGGGGGGTGGAGGCAGTGCGCCAGCCAGTGCTGAACGCCAACGTGGATTGGGGGACGGTGGGCATTGCCTTCGCCATCCTCGGCGTGATAGCGGTCGTCTTTGTCACCCTGGCAACCAACGCCTTCCGGGTGCGCACTGCCGTTTAGCCCACCCTATGTCAACAGACCAGGGCTGGAACATAGTAGTTCCAGCCCCTTGCTGTGATCCTCGGCTACTGCTCAACCAGCCCGTGCTTGACGGCGTAGAGGGCAGCCTGGGTGCGGTCGGCGAGCTTGAGCTTCTGCAAGACCGCGCCAACGTGGCTCTTGACCGTCGTCTCGCTGATGTTCATGGTAAGGGCGATCTCCTTGTTCGAGTTGCCCGTGGCGATCAGCAGCAAGACTTGCCGCTCGCGCTCGGTCAGGCTCTCCTCTGGGGCCGGTTCGTTGCGCTGGGCTGTCGCCTTGAGCAAGGCCTGGGCCGCATCTGGGTGCATCTGGGGGCGACCTGCCACAGCCTCGTGGATTGCGCGGCCCAGTTCGGCGGCCTTCAGGTTCTTTAGCAGGTAGCCATTCGCCCCCGCCCGCACCGCCTCCAACACCCGTTTGTCGTCAATAAAGGTAGTTAGCACCAGCACCACAGTCTGAGGCAGCCGCCGCTTGATCTCGGCAGTGGCGGCAATGCCGTCCATCTCTGGCATTACGATATCCATCAACACCAGGTCAGGTCGCAGGGCGATTGCCTTGTTGACCGCCTCACGCCCATTCTCTGCCTCGCCTACCAGTTCAAAGTCTGGCTGGGTGAGCAGAAAGAGCTTCAGGCCTTCGCGCACGACCTCGTGATCGTCTACTAGCAGAATACGTTTCTTCAACTGAGTCATCTTTAGTGAGCATCCTCCCGCTAACCCCGATTTTCGCGCATCTTGGCTCGTTTGTCAAGCGGGTCGAGCAATTCTGTAGAGCTGTTGCGGATTTCTCCATGCGTAGAGGCATCCAGTGGCTCGCTCTGCCTGCAACCAATTGGCTACAATATAGCTTTGCCTGAGCAATCTACTGCTGTGTGGAGGCAGCGAAGCCATGACGCTAGCTAACCAAATTGCGCCCGACTGTGCAACGCTGGCTACCGCGCTCCTACCAAAGTAGGACAGCCAGCTAGCCATAAGGTTGAAGCGACCTGACGGGTAGACAGAGTATAATGGTAGCTAGCCACCCAGCTGGGGGCCAAAGAACAGAATGGAAGATAAAGGAAGCCGAAAACTGATGAGTGATACTATGCGCCTGATCATCGCTGACGGCAACGAGGCGGTACGCAGCAGCCTGGCCGGGCTGTTGGCCCAACTTGGTGGGGTGGAGGTGGTTGGGCAAGCCGCCAGCCGCAGTGAGTTGAGCCACCTCCTGGCCCGCCAGCAAGCAGAGATCGTCTTGCTCGATTATGGGCTAGCGGGGGCTGAGACAGGCTGCCTGATACGTTCGCTAAGGGCAGCAGGTTGCAAAGTGCTGCTCCTTAGCCTTGACCAGGGTGGGGATGCGCATCGCCTGAGCCGTGAGTCCGGAGCCAACTCGTTGCTGGCAAAAGCAAGCGGCGTGGAGGGTCTACTGCGCGCCCTACACGAGCTTGGCTGCTGACATAGACTATCTCTGGCACAAGCACAATAGAAGGTAGGGCTTTTGTTATACTTTAGCAGTGCGCTTGGATTCTCAACCTTCCCTGTATAAAGTACAGCCATATGGTCAAAAGAGGGTAGCTCTAAACCAGATTTAGTCAATTAGTGGAAGAATAGAGACGACCGAGGTGCAGCAGATTGCACCTTCGCTTTTTGCAACAAAATCAGCTTGCCAGCACCATACTCACGGCTTCTAGTACGGTTGGGGCGATAGAATTGCTAATGGCAATCGGCTACTATGCGCGGCATCGGCAGGTTGCCAAAGTAGCGATATCATCTGCCACGCTTTAGGATAAGCAGCCATCGCTTACTGCCAGCCACTTATTAGCCTGCTTAAGTCTGGCACATAGCAGCCGATTCTAAGCGACTTCTAATGATCAAAATTAGGGATGGTGGTGCTGAATGCGGTTTATGCTAGCAGGTTGACAAAAAGAGAATAGTGGTGTAAACTAAAACAGAGGAACGGGGGTGTCGTTTAGTTTCCACAATAACGATTGATTGAAGGAAGGAACTTAGAATGGCAGATAATACCAGACCGATCGGTGCCAACACCGCCGCCCGCAGAGCGTTGACCGGCAAGTTGCAGAGCAACCCTATTGGAGAGCGCATCAAAACCCTACGCCGCCAGAAGGCAATGACCCAGACCGCCCTGGCCCAGGGTACCTTCTCGCCCAGCTATCTCAGCGCAGTGGAGAGTGGGCGGATCAAGCCCTCGCTCAGTGCGCTCTCGATCCTCTCCGACCGCCTCGAAGTGGCCCTCTCCACCCTGATCGGGGAGAACGGTGACGCGCTCAGTAGCAGTGGCGCACGCAACGCCAGTGCCGAGGAAATGGAGCGGCAGGACATCGCGCTTGCCCAGGCCGAGGCCGCCCTTGAGGGTGGCAATCTCGCCAACGCCCAGCGGCTGCTTGGCGACCTGGCGGGCAAGCAGGTCTCGCCGACCCTCGCCCCACGCTATGGCTACCTGCAAGGCTGGGCCAGCCTCGTTGCTGGCGACCTCGACCAGGCGGAGGAGCAACTGCGGGCTGCGCTCAACCAGGCCGGGCAGTCGGAGTCTCCCGAACTGACCCCCCGCCTACACAACCTGCTCGGTCAACTCTACCAGCAGAAGGGTGACACCAGCAAGGCTCTCAGTTCCTTCCTCAAGGCGCAGCAGGATGTAGAGGGTGGCAAGGTGAAGGAGGGCAGCTTCCGCCTGGCACTGCTCGGCCACACCGCTGATGCTTATGTCAGCCTCGGCAATAGTGGGCAGGCAATCAATCTCTACCGTGAGGCTCTCGGTGAGGGTGATGAGGGACAGGATGCGGCCAGCGACAGCTTCAGCCTGAGCGAGGAGTACCTCAAGACCAACAACTATCGGCTGGCTCGTCAGGCTGCTCAGCGCAGCTTGCATCTCTACGAGAACCGTTCGCAGGAACGCCAGCGCGGAAGGCTGACGGGGATGTATGGCATGATGCTGCTCGACAGCGACAACCTCGACCAGGCCGAGCAGCAACTAAAGCGCGCCACCGATCTGCTCACTACGGCGGGCGACAACGACGGACTGGCGTTGGCCCACGCGAATATGGCTCGCCTTGCACTCGCCAGGGGCGACAAGCAGGCCGCTGGCAAAGCAGCAGCCCAGGCAGAGCAACTGGCGGGTGAAGCTGGCGACCCCCGCATCCTCGGCCAAATCCTCAGCGTGACTGGGCAGATTGCTGAGCAGAGCGGTGATACTGCTGCCGCTGATGCCGCCTTCAAGCGCAGTCTCAGCCTGTTGGAGCAGGCCGGGGCGGGCGACCTGGTGGGTAAGGTCTCCTTCAGCTACGGCCAGACGCTGCTAGCCCGCAACGACTCAGCCAACGCCGCTTCCTACTTGCAGAAGGCTTACCTGGCTGCGGGCCGCCGCTTCAACTAGCCAACCGCTAGCCAACCACATACAACTCGTACCCCCCTGCTGCAATGCGGCAAGGGGGTTTCTTTGGCATAAACTGCCCAACTTCGCGGCCCTTGCTTCAGTGCAGGCGGCGTGCGCCGTCAGCGAGCAGGTAGTGCGCTGCTAGACCAATCACGATCACCAGGAAGGCAAGCGAGGCCAGCCAGTGCAGGAACCACAATGCGACCATGATTGTAGCCACCGCCACCAGCAAGCCCCGCAGGGTTATGCCATTGTCCCACATCGTTACTGCTCCTTTTGCCTGGCAACCCACCGCCCCACCTGAAAGTCAGCGGGGCGGGTTTAGCCACGGCTGCTTAGCGGACGGTGAACTGGCCGCCATCACTGTGGCCGAACACGTCGGGGTAGTAGAGTAGCTCGACGTGAGCGGGCAGGTTCATGTACTGGCCGGGGGTAGTCGCCCTGGCGTAGTATTCGTAGACGTAGGTGCCGGGCGACAGGTAGCTGGCGAACAGTACCGTGCGGTCGTCGCGCATCTCTACGTTGTCGAACGGCCCCCACCGCCACCATCGCCAGCCGTAACCATAATCCTCCGTCGGCATACCCGCTGGGTCGGCTACCTGCTGACCGCTGGGGTTCTGCGACCGCTCGGTGAACGAGGTTGTGTTCAGGGTGCCATTCACCCCTTCCAGGCCCGCTGGCAGGGGGTCGGTGACGAGCAGGTAGTAGGAGGTCTCCGGGGCAACGATGATCAGGCGCACCTTAACCAAATCGCCTGCTTTGGTGCTGGTGATTGGGCTGCTGCTCTCCACCCCGTTCGTCACCTGGTAGTAGCTACGGTTAATAGCCAATCCTTCGCTGCGTGCCTTGATCCCTTCGCCTGGCACGTAGTAGCGTAGCGATACCTGATAGTACATCTTGCCCTTGTCGCCCTGGCGGTTGAACTTGAGGTTGCCGAGGGTATTCTGCGGCATCCCGCTGACGGGCAGGCGCAGGGTAGTGGTTTGGGTCAGGTTGCTGCTGTTCGCTACTCCGTTGCCGAGTGGCTGGTCGAAGGCGGTCACGTTCCAACTGTAGTCGGCTAGCAGTTCCTTGCTTTCGGCGATGTAGTGGGCGAGGGCGATCAGGCTGATCGAGGTCTCTATCGTAGTCAGCCAATGGCCGTCGCGCTGGGCGGTCATCAGCCAACGCACCGTCTTCGGCACTAGGGGGTCGCTGGGGCTGACCGCAATCAGCGCATCCAGGGCGAGGGCGGTTGCACGGTTGTCGGTCGCCATCGACCAGTAGTCGACCGCGTCTTCCTCCCAGTGCGCGGTTGTGCTGCTCTGCCGTGCGCTGGCTAGCAGGGTGTCTAGCACCTGCTTGGCGGCAACGGGCTGGCCGAGCCTCTGCAAGGCCATCGCGAGCCACGCCCGCGCATGGTTGCTCATCCGCGCCGATTGTTGCACCAGTAGGGTCGCTTCGCTGCTCAGCGAACCGCTCTGCTGGGTAGCCTGGGCCAGCACATAGACGGTGTAGGCCCGCATATTGAGGTTATAAACTTCGTCGTAGTCGCGATTGCTCTGCTCCTTGCTGAAGCGTTGCAGCCGCTCAATGCCCCGTTGCAGCATACTGGCTGGCACGTTGTAGCCAGCATCGCGGGCTGCTACCAGCCCCTGCACGACATAAGCGGTGTTCCACCAGCTTGAGGGGCCGCGCTCCCACCAGTCCCAACCGCCATCCCCCTGTTGCAGGTCGGCTAGCCGCTTGAACGACTTGTCGAGGATGGTCGGTAGTTCCTTGCTGAAGGGGGTGGTGCGCCCCTGCTCGCGGTAGGCTTTTTCTAGCACCACTAGTGGTAGGAAGCGGCTGGTGGTCTGTTCGCTGCACTCGTAGGGGTAGATTTCGAGGTAGCGCACCCCGTCTGCCGTCGCTGCTGCCAGCGAGGGTGAGACCTGCACGACGAGTTCGCCAAGCAGAGGATTGAGGCTGTACGGTAGGAAGATCGCTTCATCTGCACTGCCGTTGACTTCGCCGCTGGTGGCGACTGCTTCTGGGGCAGCGAAGGGCTTGACCGGCAGGCTCATCTCCACTGCATCTTCATAGTAATTGCCGCTGCTGGTGTGTACCCAGTAGCGCAGCCCTGCGGTATCGCCCTTACCGACGGTGCCGAGCCAACCAACGAGTTGCTCCTCGCCAGCCGCGACAGTCACCGTCTGGCTGGTTGGCCCAGTAATGGTTAGCGCACCACTGGTGACCAGGCTAGCTTCGAGGGTCAGCGGGCCACCAGTGTAGTTGTGGATGATCGCCTGGGGGCGGGGGCTATCGCCAGTGGTGAGGAAGCGCGGATGCACAGGGCGCAGCAGCAACGGTTGGGTGACGGTGACCACGGTGCTACCCGCCCCAGCCCGCGTGTTCGCGTCGATGCCCTGGGTGGTCAATCGCCAGGTGGTCAGGTTGTCTGGGAAAGGGATGGCTATGGTGGCAGTGCCGTCTGCGCCAGTTGTCACGCTGCCGCGCCAGTAGGCAGTATCGCGGAAGTCGGTTCGTACCTTCTGCGGCGCACTGGGCTGGGCGGCCTTCTGCTCGATTACGCCCGCGTTAGCGGTCGTGGGAGCAGCACTGCTTGCCACTCTGTCACGAGGTAGGCTGCTTTCCCCGTCCAGCGAGACACTATTCGCGGAATACATCTCATTAACGTAGCCACCCTCCAGGCCAAAGCTGGAGCCAGTCTGCACCGACACCCCGCGCTCGGCCCAATAGGTGGCGAATAGGTTGGTGGCGTTGTCGGCTTGCAAGGCGTAGATCGCCTCGTCTACTACAGCTAGAGCGAAGTCGCCTTGTACTGGGCGGCCCGCGCTGTCCTTCGTGCGGAGGGTGACGCTGACCGTGCTGCCGGGCAGGTAGGGTGACTGACCCTGCGGCTCCAGGCTGACGGTTAGCTTGCGTGGGGCAGTATTGAGGCTGAGATTGAGATAGCCAGAGCGCAAGCTGGCCTGCCGCCTATCCTGCGGACTGCCAACAGCAGGTGCGGCCACGCCGATGATCGTCAGGTTGAGGTAGACGTTGGGCAGGTCACCGTCTTCTAGCGGCACCTCGATAGTCGGCGCGCCCCCTTGCAGGCTGATCACCCGATAACGCTTGAGGTGGCCCCGCTCGATGGTCAGCAAAGCAGTGGCCTGGGTGTAGGGCGAGGTGATCAGGATGCGGGCGGTGTCACCGACGTTGTACTGCGGCTTGTCGGCCACCAGCTTGACCGCGTTCTCGTTGTCAAACCGCCAGGGGATGTAGTCGTAGCCGCTGCTGGCGACCCACAACTGCACCCGCGTGTGGATCGTGTTGCCCCGTGTGTCGCGGCTCTCGGCTTGCACGCTGTAGTCACCGGCCTGCTGCGCCGTAAAGTAATAGCTGGCCCGGCCCTGCGCGTCGCTGCTGACGGTGGCCGTGCCAGCCTCGTTCTCGACCAGCCGATACTGCTCGTTGCTACCGTAGGTGGGTGCCACCCACTCACGGCGGATGAAGGTCAGCTTGACGCTGGCGTTGGGGTGCAGGCTACCGTCGGCGTTGACCGTTCGCACAGTAATCGTGGTTGGCTGTTTGGCGGTGGCAATATACTCGGCGCGCAGGCCAACGTAGAACTGACCCTGATGCACGATGGTGGTGGTGTTGGCGGCCACGGTCTGGTTGCTCAAGTCCTGCACCTGGCCCTCGATCAGCACGCTCTGGCTGCCTGCCGTGGTGCTAACGTACTGGGTGACATCCACCGTGGCGTAGCCTGCTTTGTCGCTGCGGGTCTGGAAGCTGCTAGTTTGCGGCTGCTCGCTCGGCTGGGGGAGGCCATAGCGATCAGTGGCGTAGTAGCTGTAGTAGGGCGGCTGTTCGCCAAAACTGTAGCTCTCACCGCTAATCGGGTCGCTCCAACCGAAGTAGTAGGGGCTGGTTTGCAGGTTGATCGTCGTCGTCACGTTACTGAGCGGGCCACCGAAGTAGTAACTGGTCTGCACCGTAGCGGTGATCGGGTCGCCCTTGATCGAACTCTCCTTCGCGGATACATCTACTTTGAAGTCGGGCTTCCGGTACTCCTGCACGCTAAAACTGGCATTGGTGTCGAAGATACCGTCACTACCAGTGTTGACATCCAGGCTGTAGCTGCCAACCGGCGCATCGCTGGGTAGGCTGAACTGGCCGTTGGTGGTGCCAAGTTGTGAGATGCTAGTGGTGCCAGTATAGATCACGCGCTCACCATTGTTGGTGCGGGCTGTGACCCGCACCGTTGCCAGCTTGGCAGCAAGCGGCAGGCTGTAGCTTGCGTCATCGTCGGCGCGGAAGACAGCACGGTAGTAGACAACCTGGCTGGGACGGTAAATCGGGCGGTCAGTGTAGGCCGCTGACCGCTGTTGGCTGCTGCCAGAGGCATAGGACGCGTTCAGCCCAGCGTTCCGATTGCTGCTGACGAAAGCGACATCACCCTGCTGCGCCCCGATAACGACCAGGATGCTCCCCTCGGCAGCCGCGGCTAGCTTGAGGCGCACGGTACCATCGGCACCGGTGGTAACACTCTGGCTGACGGCGGCCAACTTGAACGGCCACTGCTCCACGCGCAGAGCATAGTTTGCCTTCGGCTTGCCATTGGCGAGGTCAACCGCCCAGACCAGCAAATCCCTGCCCTCGCGCTTGGTGACCAGCCCAGTGCGGCCAACGACAAGGACAGCCGCGCCTTGCAGGGGGTATTGGCTTGCGTAGGGGTTGGCAGCGGAGACCCGCACGAAGTAGTAGCCGACGGGTAGGCGGTCACCCTGCCCATCCAGGCTGAGGGGCAGATAGTTGATGCTAGCCTTGCTCACGCTCTTTGTCACCGCCGCCGTCCAGGTGCGTTTGAGCGTGCCTGGGTAGACAGGGGTTGGTTGATACTCGCGGGTGGGCTGCAAGGCTTCCCGCAAGTCGGCTTCGCTGAATTGGTAGAGTTCGAGCTGCACCTTGTCGAGGTTGACCGCATCCACACGCAGGCGGGCGGGATTGTCGGCAAGGAGCGGCTGCCATTGGCCGCCCTTTACCTCCAGGCTGGCGGGCAGCGGCCCAATCTGCACTTGCCACTCGGCGGACGCAACATCGAAGCCCCACTTGTCCTTCAACCCCGCCTTGAGGCTGAAGCGGTAGGTGGTGTCCGCCAGCAAGCGCAGGCCGCTGCTGTAAACGGTGGTGCCAGCAGAGTCGATCTCCAGCCTGCCAAGATAGCCCTCTGGCTTTGGCTCAACCGTCAGGTAGGAAGAAACATCCTGGCTCGGCTTGAGCGGGTTGTTGAAGGTGAAGCTGAAGCTGTCACTGGGCTGGGGCTGGCCGTTATCGTTACTGGGGTAGTGCGCCGAGACGCGGGTAGCGGTGGTGGAGAAGAACGAAAAGCCAGCGGTGGGTTGCTCAAGCTGCACGCTGGTCCCAGTGGCAGCCTTGACCGCACCGAAGCTGGCGCGATAGCCCTGGCTAAACTTGAGCAGGTTGGTGGGCGTAAAGACGAAGCTACTGCCCTCATCGTTCCAGGCGAAGCGGCCAGCCACGCGCTGCTCACCCTGCAAGGTGAAGGCTTGCTCGACCGAGGGGCGATCCATCGGCTGGTTGAAGCTGACGCTGATTACGCCATCCAGCGGCACGGTGTAACCTTGCGGCGCGAAGCTGGTGATCGCGGGGCGGATCGTGCTAAAGCTAAAGCTGCTAGCCTGGGCCAAAGGAACGCCGCTGTAGTCGGGCCAACCTGCCTTGACGCTGATCACATAGTCGGTGGCGGGGGCGAAGCCGCTATCGGCTCGGAAGCCAACCGCCGCCGTCCCCAGCCAGACCCAGCGGCCAGTCACCGCCGGGCTGATCGTCAGCCACTGGCTGGCATCTGGCTGATTGTCCAAGGCAGTCAGTGGGATCATTGGGCGGCTGAAGCTAAGGCTAACCAGCACATTGATCGGCACCTCCTTTGTCCCCGCGCTAGGCAGCGTGCGAAGGATGGTGGGTGGGGCTGCGGTGAGGAAGCGGGCGACTAGCGGCGCAGCCAGTACCTTCCCTCCTACGGTGCGCGCCGCCGCTGCCACGTTGACTGTATAGACTGTGCTGGCCCGCAAGGGTTGGGCGGGGGTAAAGAGCAGCGTGTCGCCCTGCCAGGCGTAGCTACCAGGGGCGGCAGGGTTGAGGCTGAAGGCCGCCTGCGCCGACTGCTGATCCATAGGCTCCGAGAAGGTGACGGCCAGCGGTGCTGCCCCACTGATGTCGCCTGCCCGCATACCCACCCCAGCGGTTAGGCCCAGGACGTGGGGGCCAGCGATCACCAGGCCTGGCTCAGGGGTGAAGGTGGCTGCCCCATCGGGCAACTGCGCCCGCACTGTCGCCAGAGGGCCAGCGGTCGGGCTAGCAGCCAGTGGCGTGGCAGTAAGCAACAACGCCACGGCAGTAGGGCTGGCTGGCTCTATTGTGCGGCTGACGGTTGGTAGTATAGCAACCACGGTAGCGGTAGGGGTGGCATTGCCTGCGAAGGGTGAGAGGGGACTGGCAGCCCAACCGACCAGCGCAACGATCAGCACGAGGGCTGCGCCAGCGGCAAACGGCAAGCGTGGATGAGCGGGAGGAGGGTTGCCCGGTGTGCTGGTCTGACTATCGTTCATTGATTTGAGCCTTTCCTAAGTCAAGTAGTTCACAACAGATGCTAGCAGCAAGCGGCTGCTTTGTCAATCCAGACGACGGCGCGGGCCAAAAAGTTCCCATAGAAGGAGCTTGCTATGTTGTGATACAATACGTTCAACTAAAACGTGGCACAACCTGCCCCTAGTACGAGGGGAAGTGGTTTTCAGGTCAAGATTTAGCGAGAGGCGGGCAGCCACCTCATGAAGCGCGTAGTGCAGAGTAGCGATTAGTGAAGAAGGTGAGATTATGCAAGACCAGGCCAGTGACAACAAGCGGCTAAGTCGCCGCACGTTCCTGCGTGGCGGTGGGCTGCTGCTGGGAGCAGCGGCAGTAGCCCCGCTGCTCGGCCCAGCGGAGGTAATGGCCGCTAGCACGAAGGGTATGACCGCCGCCGCCAGCACGAAGGGTATGAGGGCAGGGCCGCAAATCGGGCTGCTGCTGCCACACTCGACCCTCTACCCTACCCTCGGCTCAGAGTTCCGCCTGGGGCTACAACAGGGCTTCGTCGCCGCTGGGGTGCAACCGAAGCAGGTAGCAGTGGCAACCATCGGCGGTCAGGGCGGCACCTACGGTAGGGCCAAGAGCCTGCTCGAAGGGGGGGCTGAAGTGCTGGTCGGCTGGCTGACCCCGGCGATGGCCGACCGCCTCGGCGACCTCTGTCAGCAGCACGGCGCGAGCCTGCTAGCCGTCAGCCTCGGTGAGAATCTAGCGACGAAGCAGCAGCACCCGACCGTGCTGCTGCACAGCCTGCAAGAGTGGCAGGCGAGTTGGGCATTGGGTACCTGGGCAGCGCAGAACGTGGGCAGACGGGTGCTGATCGCCGCTGCGAACTATGAGGCCGCCTATGACAGCGTAGCCGCCTTCCAAGAGGGCGTTATCGCGGGGGGTGGCACGATAGCCGAGCGGGTGATCACGCATGGCTCGCAAGAGCAGCCCGACCTTGACCAACTGCTCCAGCGCATCACCGCTAGCCGCCCCGACGCTGTGTACGCCGCATATAGCGGCCAGCCCGCCACCAACTTCCTACGCGCATACGACAGCATGGGTAAGGGGCGGCCCACCCTGCTCTGCAATCCCACGCTGGCCGAAATCGCCCCGGCTGGCAGCTATAGTGCCACTGCCTGGCCCACCTCCGACAGCGCGGCCAGCCAGCAATTCGTGGCTGCCTGCCAGCAAGCGGGGCTGCGCCCCAGCCGCATTGCGCTGCTCGGCTATGAGGCCGCCAGTCTGTTGAGCGCGGCGGCTAGCAGCGGGGTACCCCTCGGTCAGGCCCGCTGTGAAGGGCCACGCGGTAGCCTCGCCCTCGACCATGCCAGCCAAAGCAGTAGCGCGTCATTCTACTTGCGCCAGGCTCATGCAAGCGACCGCGAGACCCTACGTGGCCCCAGCCTCGAAGCGGCCAGCGGTCTGCGGATGGCGATCCAGAGCGGTCTGCTTGAAGCCTATCTTAGTATCTAGCAAGGAGTTCACCCATGTCAGACCCTTTCATTGGCGAGATCAAGATGTTCGCCTTCGACTTCCTCCCGAACGGCTGGCGGTTCTGCGATGGGCAGTTGCTGTCGATCAGCCAGAACACGGCTCTCTTTTCTCTGCTTGGCACCAACTATGGTGGCGATGGGCGCACCACCTTCGCCCTGCCCGACCTGCGTAGTCGCGCTCCTCTCCACTACGGCCAGGGGCTGGGCCTCAGTGCCTACAGCCTCGGTCAGACGGGCGGCGAAGAAAGTCACACCCTGACCAGCAACGAGATGCCTAGCCACAGCCACACCGTGCAGGCCAACAGCGGCAATGGTACCAGCACCACGCCAACCAGCAACTACTGGGCAGCATCGTCACAAGGTAACAACCTCTACTCGGCCAGTGCCGACAGCCTGATGAATGCTGGGGCCATCGCCAATGTCGGCGGCCAGGCCCACGAGAACCGCCAGCCTTTGCTGGCCCTCAACTACTCCATTGCCATGCAAGGTATCTATCCCTCGCGCAGTGCAGCCCCGACTGCTGCCCCCGCTGACCGCCCCCAAAATGCTACGCCCTACCTGGGCGAGATCATCATGTTCGGCAGCAACTTCGCCCCGGCGGGCTGGGCGTTCTGCAACGGGCAGCTACTCGCCATCTCGCAGAACGATGCTCTTTTCTCCCTGCTCGGCACCACCTACGGGGGCGATGGACAGAGTACCTTTGCCCTGCCCGACCTGCGCTCGCGTACTGCGGTTCACCGTGGGCAGGGGCCGGGCCTCAGCAGCTACATCATCGGCCAGGCGTTGGGGGTGGAGCAGGTGACGCTGAGCAACAACCAGTTGCCTAGCCACAGCCACGCCGCCCGCGCTCAGTCCGCAGCAGGAGAGAGCAAGCTACCAACCGGCAACTACTGGGCGCAGAGCACGAACGGTGACCTGCACTACAAGGATAGTGCAAGTCAGAGCCTCGCTGCTGCCAGCATCTCCACCGCCAGCGGCGGCAGCCAGCCGCACCAGAACATCCAACCCTACCTGGCGACCAACTTTGTAATCGCGGTAGAGGGTATTTATCCCTCGCCAGGACTAGCTGAAGGAGGCAACTAATGTCCGAGCCTTTCCTGGGTGAGATTCGCATCCTCCCATACAACTTTGCGCCACGGGGTTGGGCGCAGTGCGATGGGCAGCTACTGGCAATCAGTCAGAACACGGCCTTGTTCTCCCTACTCGGCACCTACTATGGTGGCGATGGGCGCACCAACTTCGCCCTGCCCGACTTCCGCAGCAGTGTCCCTCTGCACTTCGGCCAGGGGCCAGGCCTCACCGACTAC
>JAYUUN010000091.1:0-10079 GCA_043754535.1 Chloroflexota bacterium
GTGCAACTGTGGGTACAGCTAGAGGAGGATTGGTTTGGTCTTCTCACCACTGAGGTGAACGAGGCCGGTTACTTGCGACTTAGCCATTATACGACATCAGCTTCTCACTGTCAAGGGCTTTTGGCAACTTTAGCGGTAATTTGCTTCTGTTAGCTTTTTCGCCCTGAACACCACTTACCTCGCGGCAGTTGTGGCGGTCATTGCTGACAAAGCAGAGTATACGACAACACAGCGTAGATGTCAAGCGGATTCGCCGATTTAGGCACCTCCGTTCGAGGATTAGTTCAGACTAGCAACGAACCCAGTGCTACGCTTGCCAACCGTTCGTGCGGCACATCATCGCGGCTAGCGAGAATGATTGGTGCCTTGCCACCAACCACTACGCCCGCCGTGCGCCCACCAGCCAGGTAGCTGATCGCCATCACCAGCATATTACCTGCCTCAATGTCGGGTGCGATCAAGATGTCGGCTTGCCCCGCTACGGCAGAGCGGATGCCCTTTGCCTTCGCCGCTGCTGGGCTGATCGCGTTGTCCAGACCCAGTGGCCCATCTACTAGCCCGCCGCGTATTTGACCACGCTCTGCCATTTTGCTCAGGTTGGCCGCGTCCACTGTGGCTGGCATACTGGGGTTGACCATCTCCAATGCGGCAATCAAGGCCACCTTTGGTTCGCTAATGCCCACCTTCTGTACCACATCTATCGCGTTCTGTACGATTTGTATCTTCTCCTCTAGGGTGGGGGCGACCATCACGCCCGCGTCAGCCACCCAGATGATGCGGTCGAAGCCAGGTATCTCGAAGGCGGCGACGTGGGTGAGCAGCTTGCCAATGCGGAGACCAATCTTGCTGTCCAATGCGGCGTGCAGGACGTTGGCGACGTTGACGCGCCCACCCATCAACATATCCGCTTGCCCACGGGCGACGATCTCTACTGCGCGCCGCACTGCCAGCCCACTATTCTTCTCGTCGAGTAGCTGCATACCGGTCAGGTTGATGCCGTTCTCTGCTGCCAGCTTCTTGATTTGCTCGCTGTCGCCAATCAGGATTGAGTTGGCTATCTTATCCTCGTAGGCGGCCTGGGCTGCGGCCAGTACCTCTTTGTCCTGAGCAACAGCGATTGCCATCGTGCGCGGGCCACGGGCGCGGGCGGCCTCAATGATATCGGCGAAGTTGCGGGCTGGGTGGCTCATTATCCCCTCCATCTCTATATTGGTGTCAGTTGTTGCTTGCATTGTAGCATATGCGCTAATACTATGCTATAATCTGCGCCATGCGCGTACTAAGAGCAGGGGCTATGCTGGTGGTAGCGGTTGGCCTCTTTGTCTTCTCCCTTTGGCAGGTGGGCAACTATGAAGCCCGCCTCACTCGGCGTGCCTTCTTCGTCCCAGCTTTGCGGGCCGAGTTGCCGCCAGTGCCAGTGCTAGCCTTCTTTCCTGGCGGCAAGCCCACTGGCATTGCGATCATCGCGCATGGCTTCTCAGCTAACAAGGAGTTGATGCAGGGCTTCGCTATTGAACTGGCCCGCAACGACGGCTTGGTAGCCTACCTGTTCGACTTCCCCGGCCACGGCCAGGCAGCAGATCGCCTCAGCCTCCAGGATGACAGCGGTAGCAGCCTGACCGCCAGCCTGACCGCTGTCTACGACTATGCTCAGCGCGAGGCTAGTACCACCGGATCGCCGACCGGCACTGTGCTGCTCGGCCACTCGATGGGATCGCGCACCGTTGCTCTCTATGGCCTCGACAACCGCGAGGTGCTGGCGACCATTGCGCTCTCGCCTGCCATGACTGATGCTGACCTGCGCCGCTTCAGCAACAACCAGCCGCGCAATCTACTGCTCCTCGCTGGCGAGCAGGATTTGCCAGTCAGCGTACAGGGGGTAGTCAGCGGCACCCGCTATGCTAGCAGCGGTCTCGCTCGTGGCGGGGGAGACTCCACCGTGTTCGGTAGCTGGACAAACGGCACGGCGCGCAAGGGCAAGCTCTACCCTGGTCTCAACCACCTGACCATCCTCTTTTCTACCGCTGTGTATGATGAGGTTGACCGCTGGGCCTTCCACAGCCTCGGTCTGCGCCTGGGTGATGGGGCAAGCCTGCCACCCACTGCCGCCGAGGGGCGGCTTGGCTGGGTGATCGCTACCCTGCTCTCAGCTATCCTGCTCACCTTCGCCGTCGTCGGTCTGCTCACTACCTTCCGCGACCGCCGCTGGGAGGAGCAGGAACGTGCCACCCGCCCCAGCTTCATGGGGTCGGCTACCGCAACCTACCTGGTCATGGTGCTGTTCGGCTCGGTCGTAGCCATCCTTAGCTATCGACTGTTCAGTGGCCTGGGCTTCAACCCCTTCGTCTTCCTCAGCGTCAGCCTCACTCCCTTCCTTGCTCTTTACTTCCTGGTCGTCGGCGTGGTCTGCTGGCTGGCGATCCGCGGCCTCAACCCTACCAGCTTGCCTACCTTCGACCTCAACGGGGTGGGTGGCGGGCTACTGGTCGGCGGCCTGATCTGGCTGGTCTGGTACCTCACCCTCGGCCTTGCCACCAGCTTCAGCCTCTTTCGCCTCACCTTCGACGAACACAACCTCTACCGCCTACCGATCATGCTGGCTCTTGCCCTCCTGTTCTTCCCCTATTTCAGCGTAGATGAGGCGATCTGGCGCGGCTGGCAGCAGAACCGCCGCTGGGGAGTTGGGCTGCTCGGCGGCCTGCTCAGTAAGCTGCTGATCCTTGCGGCTCTGCTGGTCGCCATCCTCACCAGTAGTGACCTGTTCTTCCTCACCCTCGCCCTGCCAGTGCTAGCGATCCTCTTTATTATCGCCCAGTTCTTTACCGCCTGGCTCTACCGCGCCACTGGCAACGTATGGGCTGGCGCGTGGTGGCAGTCCCTATTCTTCGCCCAGGTGCTGGCAATGCTGTTCGCCTTTGTCTAAAGCGCACGTACGAAAAAGGGCCACCAGCCGCAGCCAGTAGCCCCGATCATCTTGCAAGCTACCGCTGCCACGGCGCGCCCTTGCTGTTGACTACGTACTCTAGCAGGTCGGTGCGGGTGATGATCGCTGTTGGCCTGCCGCCCTCCTCTACCAGCACGGTCGAGGTGCCGTTGAGCAGCATTGGCAGCACGCGGTCTATGTCTTCGTCGGAGGAGACTATCGGGAAGGGTGCCTCCATCCACTTTTCTACCGCTGTGTTCAGGTTGGCCGGGTCGCGGAAGATGCTCTCTAGCAGTGTCTTCTCCTGGATGCTGCCGATCAGCTTGTCTTGGGGGCCAATGCCCACCTGCCCGCCATGCTGGTGGCCGCTGCTGTGCTGCTCGTCAGCGGGCATAGCGATCACTGGCATCTGGCTGATCTCGTACTTGTGCATCACCTCAACCGCCTCGCGCACGCTGGCCGCGCTGCATACGCTGATCAGGGGTGGCAGGGTGGTGTGTTCTACCATCAGGTCTGCCACGTGCGCCTGTATTGGATAGCGATCCAGTAGACCGTTCTCGCGCATCCAGGCATCATTGTAGAGCTTGCTCAGGTAGTTGCGCCCGGTATCAGGCAGGATGACCACTATCAACTTATCCTCACCAAATCGCTTGGCGACCTCCAACGCTGCCCACATTGCGGTGCCACACGACTCCCCGACAAGGATACCCTCCTCGCGGGTGATGCGCCGAGCCATATTGAAGGCATCCTTGTCTGTGACCATGATCCATTCGTCTACCAGGCTGCGATCCAGAGTGTCAGGGTAGAAGTCCTGCCCGATCCCTTCCTGCTTGTAGGTCTTGGGCTGCTGAATGCCGCTAGTGTAGATCGAACCCTCCGGGTCGGCCCCGACGATCAGGATGTCGGGGTTCTGCTCCTTAAGGTAGCGGGCCACCCCAGTGATCGTCCCTCCCGTGCCAACGCTAGCAACCAGCACATCAACCCTGCCGTCCGTCTGCCGCCAGATTTCGGGGCCAGTAGTGGCATAGTGTGCCTCTGGGTTGTTCATGTTGTAGTACTGGTCGGGCAGGAACGCCCCTGGTATCTCCTCCGACAGCCGTTTTGCCACGCTGGTATAGCTCTGCGGCGAACCATGTGGCACGGCAGTGGGGGTAATCACTACCTCAGCCCCAAATGCTTTGAGGACGTTCACCTTATCGGTACTCTGCTTGTCGGCCATTACAAAGATAGATTTGTAGCCTTTGATCGCTGCGACGATAGCCAGCCCCGCGCCAGTGTTGCCGCTAGTTGGCTCGATGATCGTGCCACCGCGCTTCAAGAGGCCGCGCTGCTCAGCATCCTCGATCATCGCCAGACCAATCCGATCCTTAATGCTACCACCAGGATTAAAGCCCTCCACCTTCGCCAGGATCGTTGGCCTCGAGCCGCGGTTTAGCTTCGGCACCCGCACCATCGGCGTGTTGCCGATTACATCAAGGATGCTATCATAAACTTCCATCTGCTTTGTTCTCCTCCGGCCACCCCACTGTGGTTGCTGTACCATTAGCCTCGTTCATCGCTAAGTATAGGGAACTAGAGGTGGCAATGTCAATTAGCAGAGCCATTGTACAATCTTTCTTGTAAGTAACAGGTCGCGAGCCAGCTTGTGCGCTCAGCACGTTAGCCGCGCCAGCGCAGCTGTCGTTGGTTACTCATCTGGTTAGCGGCTGGGCAACCGCCCGCACCTGCGTATCACCTGTGATCGTAAACCGCCGCCCCAAGCTGACCGCAGTGCTGAGGCCGCGAAAGAGCGCGCTGACCGCTAACCAGAGGCTAAACACTGCTGCCCCCACTATTGCCCCCACTATGCTGCTGATCGCATTTACTGCGTCGTTGTTCAGCCAACGCAAGCCGCGTCGGTAGGTGTTTGGCGTACCGTCGCCAGCGATCCGCTTCTCCGTCTCCTTCTCGTCGCCGGGCGCGTAGTACATCACCTGCATCGTTGCCCCCAGCAGGCTGTCGAACATCGCCCCAGCTAGCCCACCAACCAGCGCGACGAGTGGCAGGGCCGCTAGTTGACTGATGCTAAGTCCCTGTGGCTGAAATAGGCCATGCACCAACAGCATCAGTAGCATCGCTAGGCCGATCAACAGGCCGCCCGCTGCCGCCGCCCCTGTCCCCAGGGCCGTCACCCCGCCGCTGGTCCCCGCCGTTACCAGCTTGCCAGTGGTGATCGAGCGCGGTGGTCGCTTGCTCAGTATCCCCAACTCCGTCGCCCAGGTGTCAGCGTTGACCGTTGCCAGAGCCGCAACGAAGGCGGCCAGCCAGAGCGGGCGCGGGTCGAGCAGGTGGACGAGAGCAAAGGCCACCGCTACCCCCCCGTTCGCAATCGCCTGTCCCCAATCTCTTGTGCCACCCTTGTCGAACTTCTCCGTCTCAAGCTGCTCCTTATCGCGCTTGCGGTAGTGCGAGAGCAGGGTAGCGGTGACAAAGAAGACGATCAGCAGGAGACCCCACGACCAGCCGCCAAAGGCAAAGATGCTGCTACCCGTCACTACTGCACCCAACACTCCGCTCAAGCTCAGGCTGCGCTGTCGGTAGGAGAACAAGCCGATGGCACCGCTGACTGCCAGCCCCAGTGCCAGCCGCCAGCCCACCTCTGGGTAGCTTAGCAGCAGCCAGCCGAGGCCGCTGGTTAGCAGCGGTACGGTCAGATTGTCCAGGCCATGAGCCGTAACCGCCTCGATCAGCGTGGCACATACCGCTAGCAGCAGAGCAAAGGCTAGCAGAGTGGCGGTGGCAAAGCTGCTGCCGAAGTAGTTGGCGTTGAGGTAGAACAGGGTGAGCGAGATCGCCACCGCGCTAACCAGCAGCATCGCCGCTGAGCCTTCTACGCTGCGTCCGCCCGCTCGCCCAGCCGGGTAGACGTGGTAGGGGTGCCGCCCTAGCGGTTGGCCTATCAGAGCAGCAGCCGCGTCGCCCCAGGTCATTGCCATCAGCCCGACAAACACGACATATGTGGTTGGCTGGCTACTCCCGGCCAGGATCAAGAATAGCAAGGCGCAGGAGAGCGCAAACCAGACCGTTCCCGCCCCACCCGTTTCGACCGAACGCACCAGCCGGGTACGGTAGTTCAGGTAGTTGATCAGGATGAAGGCCGTAAACGGCACCACCCGCCACCAGGGAGACTCGAACAGGGCCAACGCCCCCCACGTCCACATCCCCGCGCCGACGTGTACAAACTTGCGGGTCAGATCGGGCGACACGCGGGCGTAGCGGCGTAGCAACTCGGCCACCAGCAGCAGCACGGTCGGGTAGACCAGCGAGACGATCAGGGCAAAAGTATCGCGGCTGCTCATATCAGTGCGTCCAGCGTCGTCTTGCCAACGTAGATCACCAGCAGCAGCACAAGCATCGCCGCCCACCACACCCCCCAGAAGGGTGAGAGCAGGCTGCGCTCGTTATCGGGCAGGGGACCATTTAGTAGCCACCAGATACCATGCGGGATCGCATAGACGATTGCCGCCACCAACGATCCCAGCACCAGCCGAGTGAAGCAGCCAAGATAGACATTGCGCCGCTTCGGTCGTACCTGCTTCTGTTGCATCCCCGCTCACCCCCCCGCAATCTTCGCCAGTGTTGTGCAGAAGCGGTCAAGCTCTGCCTCTGTGTTGTAGTAATGGACGCTGGCCCGCAGCAACTTGTCCAGCCCGCGTGTATCCATGTCCAGCCGGGCCGACCCTGCGTAGGAGACCCAGACGTTGATCTGCTGCTCCCACAGGGCCGCTCGGATCGCTTCCGGCTCGCGCCCTGCGACAGTAAAGGTGACGATCCCGCAGCGATCTACGCCCAGGTCGCGCCCTGTGACCGCCGCTAGCGTCGCCAACTGCGCCCGCAGGTAGTCAGCTAGCAGCATCACCCGCTCCTGGATGCTGTCCAGCCCCCAACTCAGGGCGTAGTCAATCGCCACCCCCAGGCCGATCTTGCCCGCGAAGTTCAGCTCATAGCTCTCGAAGCGGCTGGCGGCAGGATTCAGGCTGTAGCTGCTAGCCGATAGCCACTCCGCCCCACCTGTGTCCATCATTGCAGGCTCCAACTGCTCGGCTATTGCGCGACGCACGTAGAGCAAGCCGGTGCTGCGCGGCCCGCGTAGGTACTTGCGCCCGGTCGCGGCCAGGAAGTCGCAGCCAATCTCTTCCACGGACACTGGCATCTGCCCTACCGACTGGCAGGCATCCAGCAGGTAAAGTACACCCGCCTCCTTCGCCACTTGCCCAATCTCGGCAGCGGGGTTGACCAGGCCGCTGTTGGTCGCCACCTGGGTGATGGCAATCAGCTTCACCCGCTCGTCTAGCATCTGGCGCAGGGCAGCGGGCGAAGTCTGGCCCTGCTCATCGTTGGCGATCACTTCTACCAATGCGCCCGTGCGTTGGCTCACCTGCAAGATAGCCATGTAGTTGCTGACATATTCAGCAGTCGAAACCAGGATGCGGTCGCCAGCCTTGAAGGGGATGGCGTAGAAGGCAGCACCCCAGGCCCGACTCGCACCGTCGCTGAAGGCGATCTCGTCGCGCGCACAACCCAGCAAAGTAGCAGCAGCGTCGTAGAAGTGGGCTAGCTGATCAGCCGCTCTGTGTTCGGCCTCGTAGCCACCGATCTCGGCTTCGCGGCGCAGGTGGCCGAACACTGCATCCAGCACCGGGTTGGGCTGCAAAGAAGCGCCCGCGTTGTTCAGGTGGATTAGCTGCTCCACCGCTGGCGTGTCCCGCCGCGCTCGCTCCAGGTCAATCGTCACCTCAATTACCCCTTGCTTGCTGTTTAGTTGCAACCAAATTATAGCACAACCAGCTAGCTGTGGCCTTACCCAACTCGCCATCAACCCGCCAGCTAGCTGCCAGTTAGTAACGAAGTGGCATTTTAGGGCTGAAGTGTCAAGAACTTTACACTTTTTCGGCTGGGATGTGCTATAATGCCTTTGCCTTGCAGCAACCTTGATCGTGGAGCGTGACTTTCGCATGGGGGAACCACAGTTCGTCGTAATACCAATGGCTATTGGTGATGCCTTCAGCGACTCTTTCGCTCGTGGCAACGCAGGCTTCCTGATCCTCGCTGGGGATGAGCAGATCATGCTCGATTGCCCCCCACTGGTTGGCGCACTGCTAAAGCAGGCAAGCCACCTGAGTGGCGTGCCTGCCACCCTGGCTGGCATCGGCCACGTCCTCGTCACTCATCTGCACGACGACCATAGCGGCGGCCTCTCTGAGTACACTATTGTCCACGCCACCGCCCGTAATCCGCTCTCTGCCAGCCAACGCCGCTACTCTGCCGCAGAGCAGGCAGCAGCCCTACGCTACGGTCGCCCAACCCTGCACGGCCATCCACACCTGGTGAAACACTTCTGGCAGCAGAAGCTAAAGATTGCCCTGGGTCAGTCCTATACCAACGAAGGGGACTTCCAGGAGAACCAGGTCGGCGACTGGTTCTACACCCAGTCGCTCACCCCCGGCCACCGCTTCCCCCTGGGCGACAGCGGCGTGGAGGTGGAGGCTCGCTATACCGTCCACCACATCCCCTGCGCCGCCTACAAGTTGTTCTTCAACGGACACAGCGTCGGCTTCAGTGGCGACGCACACTTCGAGCCAGCCCTGATCGACTGGCTAGCCAACTGCGACCTAGTGTTCCACGAAAGCACCTACGGCCCCGGCCACACCGACCTTGACCAACTGCGCGAGTACGTAATGGCCCGCCCCGCCCTCGCCGCTAAGCTCTATGTCTACCACTACCCTAGCACCTATGACCTCAAACGCTGCCCACTCAAGTTCGCCCAGGTTGGCAAGCCCCACTCGGTTTAGCCAACCCGCCTCTAGCAGAGCGGTTTGGCTGCTGCTTGCCGCCTACCTCGCTATCTTCTTTGCCGCTTCCTGGTACAAGTACAGCCACTACGGTTATGGCTACGACCAGGTGGATTTTGAGCAGGCGGTCTGGGCGACGACGCAGGGGCGACCCTTCTTCGACTCGCGCTTCAACTTCACCGACTCGGTATTTGGCATGGACTTCATGCCCGCCCTCGGCCTGTTCGTCCCCTTCTACGCCCTCGTTCCTTCAGCCCTGACGATGGCCTGGGGCGAGACGGTGGTGATCGCCCTCGGCGCACTGCCGGTCTACTGGCTGGCGCGGGCAGTGATCGGCGGTCGCTGGGCAGGGTTGACCTTCGCCAGCCTCTACCTGCTCTATCCCACCATCCAGTACGTCAACCTGTTCGCCTTCAACCTGAGGCCGCTAGGGGTGACAGCGATCCTATTCGCCCTCTGGTTTTTGCACCAGCGGCGGTGGCTGCCTTTCGTCCTATGCGCTGCCTTCGCGCTGCTGGCCCGCACCGATGTCGCCCTCACTGTTGCCGCCCTCGGCCTCTACGCCCTGCTCACTACCAAGCCGCTGCGGGCAGGCTTGCGCTTCGGCCTGCCAGTGCTGCTTGGTGGCTTGCTCTACTTCTTCGTCTCTCTCTACCTGGTCGTTCCCGCCTTCACTTCCCCCTGCACCAACAGTGCAGCGACTAATCAGGTGCAGACTGCCCCCGCCCAGGCTGAAGATACTAGCGACAGCCTGCAATCCAGCGAGCCAGGGGGGAATGGCTGTGGTGGGCGGAGCAACTTCCTGATCGGCTACTACAGTCACCTGGGCAACAGCAGCAGCTTTGGTGGGGTGATCAGCTACGTGGCTACGCACCCAGTCGAGGTGGCGAAGCTGGTCTTCACCGCGCAGAAACTCAAGTACCTGTTTTGGCTGCTGCTACCTGTCCTCTTTCTGCCGCTGCTACGCCCAGTTAGCTGGCTGCTGCTGGCCCCCACTCTCGCCCTCAACCTGCTGACCAATCGCCGTTCGCAACTGGACTACCACAGCCACTACCAGATGCTGCTCATCCCCGGCTTGCTGGTTGGAGCGATCTACGGCTTTGCCCGGCTACAAGGCTGGCTGCGCGCGATCAACCTGCCTCCAGGCACAGGAGAGGAGCAGGCCCACCCGCCCGCCGCTCGCCCGCTCGTGCTAGGGAGCATCGTATTGCTTGCGCTAGCGATCAACTTTGCCAGCGGCAATCCTGTCTACCACGCCTTCCGCTTCGGTGAGAGTGAAGCGCGGGTAGCGGCAGCCAATGCGCTAGTCGCCAGCGTGCCGCGTG
>JAYUUN010000092.1:0-10065 GCA_043754535.1 Chloroflexota bacterium
CGCCGCCTGCGCCGGGGCAAGGCCGAGGCCGGGGGGCCAGAGTGTGCTTCGGTCAGAGAAGGACAGATTGTGGTGGAAAGCTGGAACGGCAACTTTGGCAAGAGGGGTAGCATGAATGGCAGGTAAGGTAATTACGATCACAAGCGGTAAGGGGGGCGTGGGCAAGACGACGACGACCGCTAACCTCGGCACCGCACTTGCGCTATTGGGCAAGAAGGTGGCAGTGGTAGACGCAGATATTGGCCTGCGTAACCTGGACGTGGTGATGGGCCTGGAGAACCGCATCGTCTACGACATCGTAGACGTGGTAGAGGGCCGCGCTCGCCTCAAGCAAGCCTTGATCAAGGACAAAAGGCTGCCCGAACTGGCTCTGCTCCCTGCTGCCCAAACGCGGGACAAGAACGCAGTCAGCCCCAACCAGATGAAGGCTCTCTGCGCCCTCCTGCGCGAGGACTTCGACTTCGTGCTGATCGACTGCCCAGCTGGCATCGAGCAGGGCTTCCGCAACGCGATTGCCGGGGCCGACGACGTGCTGATCGTCACCACCCCCGAAGTCTCTGCGGTACGCGATGCTGACCGCATCATTGGCCTGGTCGAGTCCAGCGGCCTGCCTCACCCCCGCCTGATCCTCAATCGGATCAAGCCGAAGATGGTCGCTCGTGGCGATATGATGAGTCAGCAAGACGTGATCGAAATCCTCGCCATCGAACTGATCGGCGTGGTGCCGGATGATGAAGCTATCGTGATCAACACCAACAAAGGTGAGGCTGCCGTCTACGACAAGGGATCGCGGGCGGGGTTGGCCTACCAGAACATCGCTCGCCGCTTGCTGGGCGAGAGCTTGCCGCTGATGAACCTGGAGGAGCGCGACGGTCTGTTCGACCGCCTGGGCCGCCTCTTTGGTAGCCGCCGCTAGAGGGGAGGGGAAGATGGGCTTCTTTGACAGACTGTTTGGCCGCAGCGACCGCCCCTCCGAGCGGGATGGCACGGCTGCCAACGCCGCCAAGCAGCGGCTGCAACTGGTGCTGGTGCAGGATCGGGTCAAGCTGCCACCAGAGGTGATGGAGCAGATGCGGAACGAACTGATCGCCGTGATCAGCAAGTACGTGGAGATAGATGATGAAGGGGTTGAGTTCAACCTGACGAAGGGGGAGAAGTTCGACAAGCTCTCCGCCAACATCCCAGTCAAACGGGCGCGTAGTTAGCTCATCACGAGGACGGATCGCGCGATCCGCCCCCGCTGCTTGGCGCGCCTACTGCTGATCAGCAGGCTGGTTGACCAGGAACTCGTTGCCGTCAGGGTCTTTGAACTGGAAGCGCGTTCCCCAGGGGTTAACTGTCACTTCCTGGCTGATCTCGACACCTTGTTCGCGCATTTCGGCGCAGGTGGCATGGGCATCGGCGCAGGTGAAGACAAGGGTGAGGGCAGGGCGAGGCTCTGAGGAAGGCTCAAGGAAAATGTGGGTGGTCGAACCTGCTGGGCCGACCTCGATCCAACTGTTGTTCGGGCCTTCGCCCATCGGGATGTTGGTGAACATGGTGAAGCCGAGCTTGTTAACGTAGAAGTCAACCGCCCGCTCCTGGTCGGTGACGATGATGCTTGTTGAATGCAACTTGTCAATCATGGTTACGCTCCTTCCACATCCTGCCAGCCAACAAGCTGGTTGCCGTCAGGGTCGGTGAACATCATCGTGCGGCCCCACCACTCCGTAGTCGGCTCCTGGCTGACCGTCACGCCTGCCGCCTTGAGTTGCTCGTGCAGCGCGTCCACATCCGCAACCGCGAAGGTGATGCCGAGAAACGCGCCGGGAGCCTGGTTGTAGCTGGCGTAGAGTTCGGCTGGCTCCAGGTTGAAGCCGCTCTCTGCACCAACCGGAGCGACGACGATCAGGCGGTAGCTCTTACCTTCGTAGTTGTAAGCCTGGTCGTTGCGAACCTCAAGGCCCAGCACGTCCTTATAGAAGTCCAACGCCCGCTGCTGGTCGGTGACGTAGATGTTGATGCCCTTGATGCGCTTGATCATTTGTGTCATCTTAGCTCTCCTGACTGACTAGGTACTCGTTGCCGTCGGGGTCTTTGAACTGGAAGTACGTCCCCCAGTCCTGGGTCTCGACCTCGTGGCTGATCTCGACCCCCTTCGCCTTGAGGTCAGCGGCTGTCGCTTCGGCGTTGTCGCACTGCATCAGCAGGGGGGCGTTGCCACCCGGCTCCTTGCCAGCAAACGCTGCCGGGGTCAGGCTGATGTGGGTGGCGGAACCAGTAGGCGCAACTTCCACCCAGTTCGTGTTCTCGCCCCCTTCCTCGCCATAACCACCAGGTATATCGTGCAACAGTTCCATGCCGAGCTTGTTCACGTAGAAGTCAACTGCCTTGCGCTGGTCGGTGATGTAGATCGCTACTGCGCTAAACCTGGTAATCATCTGTCCCTATCTTTCTGCGCTTGTGGCGCGGTTGCCCTCAAGTAGCCCAGCCAGCTTTGAGGAAGTGCTACCCAGCCAGGGGATACTGTACAATGCGCCGCTGCTGGTCGGCTGCGCTACCTGTGAGCCGCTTGCGCCTCTACGACGGCTGCTAGCAAGAGGAGGGTGGACAAAAAGAAAACAGGATACATCACTGTACCCTGTCGTTCGGTTGTGGTTCAAGCGGCCTTGCGCTGCCGCTTGGGAGGGGCTTCGACCTTCGCCCGCGCAGTGGCGATCTGGATTGGTGCGTTGTCCCGGTTGCCCTTGAGCGGGCTGGTCGCTACTACTGGGCCATACGCTTCATCGTAGCCGAGGTAGAAGTAGTTGGGCCGCAGGTGGGCGGCAGGGCGTACGGTAATCTGGGGATGCTCGACCATTTCACGCTCAGAGACCAGGCAGATGTTGGGCCGCACGCCGTACTTAAACTCATACCGCTCTATCGCTTCTTCGATCTTCTCTGCCGCCGACTTCTTGGCCGTGTCGTCATACCAACCGAGGTAAATCATTACTTCCTCCTATGCGGAGCGGCTCGCTGACCGCACCTGCGAATGGCCCTCAAAGGTGTGCGTGGGGCTACCTGCCGATCACCCGGTAGCCACTGGGGGTGCTGCTCTTTACCACGGTAGCGCGGGGGGTGTGGGCGCGCTCATGTTCGTCGTACTCATAGAACTCGGCCTCTACGTAAGCACCGCTGGCGGTTGCCTGGTCGGTAGGCACAGTAATGCGAACTGGCTGATGTAGGCGTTGGGGCTGGGGGCGCACGCTAAACTGCGGCTGGCCGCGCTCGAAGGAGCCGTCGCCCAGTGCCTCACGGTGGCTAGCCCAAACCAGGACGATCATCAGCATAGGGGTGGCAGCCAGCCCGCCGACCAGGATGCCGACCAACACGGCCCAGGTGTCGCTGGTGATCCGCAAGGCAGCTACAGTAGTAACCGTGATCGCACACAATGCGCCGATCACCGCAAAGTATCTTTTCATCTCTGGTTCGCTCTCTGTACTAGACTGCGCGTAGTTTGCCACGGGCTACCGGGCGGTGGATGCGGGTAACTGCCACTGGTTGCTCCTGCTCATCATCATCAAAGTCATCTTGCACCGAAGCTCGCTTGCGTGCGCTGAGGTCGCGGGGGCGCATCTCCTCGCGGGGGGCTTGCTTGTCACGGGCAGCATCACGCTGCACCTTAGCCAGCAGGCCGACTAGCTGGCGGCACTCGCTGTCGCTGATCATGGCGGCCTGCATCCGCACCAACTCCTTGCCGATCACTACCAGTGCGTCACCCAGGCCGAGCAGCTTCTCTGCGCCGCTGCCGTTCGTGCCTACCATCTGGCGGGCCTCCTCTGCGTCACCAGCCCGCAGCACGACGCGGGTGCTGAAGTTGCTCCGTAGGCTATCGCCCATGATCGCATCGTCTGGGCGGCGGTTGGCGAGCAGCACGTGGATGCCCACGTCTGGCCCACGCTGGCAGAGGACGGTTAGTGCGTCGCGGAACTTCTGGCCGTGCTTGCTGAGGAGCGGCTGCGCGTCGTCAATGGCAACCACGATGGTGGGGCTGCTGATGTTCTGCTCCTCGCGGTACTCAATGTGGCGGGCCAGCCAGCGCAGGTGATGCACTGCGTCCAGAGCGTCGGTGATGATCGGGCGTAGGAGGTGGGGTAGACCTTCAAGCTGACGTAGGGCGTTGGACTTGCCGTAGCTGTCGATCAACAGCAGTTGCACCTCCTCTGGCGCGTTCGCCAGGGCCAGGCTGCTAATCATCGAGCGCAGCAGTTGCGACTTGCCACCGCTCGCCTGCCCAATCAGCAGCACGTTGCCAACCCCCTCACCGTCCAGGCGCAGGAGCAGGGGACTACCGTCGGTGTCCAGCCCTAGCAGGCAGGTGTTACCCGGTATCTCGCTCTGGTCGCCAAACTCGCCGCTGTCGAGCCGCTGGTAGAGGGGGAGCAGGCGCACGGTCGAGGGGTCGGGGCGCGGCACCTCTAGCACGGGTTGGCCGTTCTTGAGGGTCAGGCGGCAGGAGGCAACCCCCATCTCGCTGGCGATCTTCTCGGTCAGGCTGTTGACGCGGCTGCGCTTGACCTGCGGCGGCAGGGTCAGGTCGAAGGTAAAGAGGCGAGGCGAAACCACGCCGCCATCCACCCGCGCATCAATGCCGTGCTGGTGCAGGACGTATTCGATTGTGTTGGCACTTTGTTCGAGTATCTGTTTCATCGTCTTTAACCCAGGCTAATTTGGTGTTACGCAGGACAGGAGGGGGTCGAAACAGGAGTGCTAGAAACTATGTTCTAACCGCCTGCCAAGATTATAGCACACTAGTTCGCGCAATGCAATAGGCAGACGCTAGAATCTTAGATGAATCTGAAGGCAATCTAAGCCCAAATCTGGGTCAAACAGGCCCGACCGTAGCAGAGTAGTCGGTTGCGCCCAGCCGCCTGATCTGGTATGCTATGGCTATTATGGCAAACCTACGTTCCTCACTCGCCATCGCGGCAGGCAAGGGTAGCGCATGGCTAACCCGACGGATCGGGCGTGGCGGCACTGCCCTCCCCGGCCTGGTCGCCAGCACGCTCGACCCACACCTGATCGGCAAGCTAACCCGCAGCTTGCCACGTGGAGCGGCGGTCGTCACTGGCACCAACGGCAAGACGACAACCACGCGGATGATCAGCACGATCCTGCAACACGCAGAGTGGCGCGTACTGCACAACCGCAGCGGCAGCAATCTCATCCGTGGGCTGGCAGCAACCCTGGTACAGGCGGCTAGTGTGGGCGGCAAGCTGCCTGCCGACTTCGCCCTCTTTGAGGTGGATGAAGCGGCGGTGCCAGCGGCGATGCTTGAGGTGCAGCCGCGCCTGCTGCTGTTCAACAACTTGTTCCGCGACCAGCTAGACCGCTATGGCGAGGTGGAGAACGTGCGCCGCAAGTGGGTGGACGCGCTCAAGCAGGTGCCGGTTGGCACTACAGTGCTGCTCAATGCCGACGACCCAGGCATCGCTAGCCTGGGCCTCGGTCTGGACTCGGCCACCGTGCTGTACTTCGGCCTCGACGATGAGGAGGGGGCGCACAATATGGGCGCGCTGCAACACCAGGCCGATAGCCTGGAGTGTCCTGTCTGCCGCACTCACCTTGCCTACGAAGCTGTCTACACCGCGCACGTAGGCCGCTACCACTGCCCCAACTGTGGCTTCAAGCGACCAACCCCTCACTTCCGCGCTCGCCGCGTACTGCTGCACGGCACCCAGGGCAGCACCGTGCTGCTAAGTACCCCCGACGGTGAGGGTGAGCTTGCGGTGCTGGTACCGGGGCTGTACAATGTCTACAACGCCCTGGCTGCCACTGCCGCCAGTATAACCCTGGGCTTGACCCTGGCGCAGGTGCAGGCGGGGCTGGCCGAGTTCAAGGCGGCCTTTGGGCGGATTGAACGGATCGCAATCGGCGATAAATCGCTGCTGATGGCCCTGGTCAAGAACCCGGTCGGCTTCAACGAGGTGATGCGGATGCTGCTTGCCAGCGAGGATCGTCTGCACCTGCTGATCCTGATCAACGACCTCTTTGCCGACGGGCGCGACGTTAGCTGGCTGTGGGATGTGGACTTCGAGTTGCTGACCAAAGCGCACGAGCTTGCCGCCGTCACCACTGGGGGTATTCGCGCCGAGGAGATGGCCCTGCGCCTCAAGTACGCGGGCGTTGACCCAGCCCTGATCAGCATCGTTGCGGGTGATGCACCGACCGGGCGGGGCAAGACACACCTCTATGACACTGCGCTGGACAAGGCCCTGGCAAGCACACCAACTGGCACGACCCTCTATGTGCTGCCCACCTACACCGCAATGCTGGGTTTGCGCGAGGTGTTGGCTGAACGTGGGCTGGTCAAGCAGTTCTGGGAGGACTTATGCAGCTAAACATTGCGTTTCTCTATGCAGACCTGATGAACATCTACGGCGACCGGGGCAACATCATCACCCTTCAGCAACGCTGCCAGTGGCGAGGCATCGCGGTGACAGTGGACAGCCCCACAGTTGGCGACCCACTGGATACTGAGAAGTACGACCTCTACTTCTTTGGCGGCGGTCAGGATCAGCAGCAGGTGGCGGTCTCTGCCGACTTGCAGCGGGGCGGCAAGGGTGAGCGGCTGGCGGTGGCTCTGCGTGACGGGGCAGCCTGCCTCTCGGTCTGCGGCGGCTACCAGTTGCTCGGCCACTACTACCAGCCGCACCAGGGCGCGCAGCTACCAGGGATCGGCTACTTCAATGCGACTTCCCGCGCCGAGGCTGACCGCTACATTGGCAATGTGGTGGTTGAGAGCGAACTGTTCGGCACCCTGGTTGGCTTCGAGAACCACTCGGCGCGCACCTACTTGCAAGACGAGACGATCAAGCCGCTGGGCCGCGTGGTCGTCGGTAAGGGCAACAACGGGCGAGATCGGTTGGAGGGAGCCGTCTACCAAAACAGCATCGGCTGCTACCTGCATGGCTCCGTGCTACCCAAGAACCCCGCGCTGGCCGACTGGCTGATCGAGCGCGCTCTACACCGCCGCTATGGGGCCGTGCAGCTAGAGCCGCTGGCCGACAGCGTAGAGCGGCTGGCCCACGATGCTGCTATAATCAGGGCGAAGCAGACGAAGTAAGGGAGGGAGGTATGGCTATGGAGCGGCAAACTGAGGTTAGCAGCACTACGGTGGTGCCACGTTACTACGGCTACGACGAGATGATCCCGCAGGAAGTGATCGAGGCGGCTGTCCGCAAGGTCGTTGAAGGCTTCCGACCAGAGCGGGTCATCATGTTCGGTTCCTATGCCTATGGGCAGCCCCACGTCGGCAGCGATGTGGATTTGTTCATTGTAATGGACACAGCACTTCGACCTAATCCGCAGGCGGTGGCGATCCGTCGTTATGTCCGCTTCCCCTTTGACGTTGACCTGATCGTGCGTACCCCCGCGATGGTAGAAGAACGTCTAAAGATTGGTGATCCATTTATCCATCAGATAGTTGAGCAAGGTAAGGTGCTGTATGAACGCCCTTGCTGAAGACTGGGTGGAGAAGGCGGAGGAGGATTATGGGAGCGCAGGGGTACTGCTGCCATACGCGGCCCTATACCCTAGCGTCATCTGCTACCATTACCAGCAAAGTGCGGAGAAGTACCTCAAAGCATTCATCATGGAGCAAAACATCTTTCCACCCAGGATACACAATTTGCTAAGTCTAATGAATGGCTGTGCCACTTACGACAGCAGCTTCCATTCGCTTTATCCTCAGCTAGACCTACTCACCCAGTACGCTGTTGATTTTCGTTATCCTGGTGCGGATGCTAATGACGTTGAGGCGCGTGATGCTTACCAGGCCGCCTCTGATGTACGCACCTTCGTCCGCAGCAAGCTGTTTATCTAAGCCCAGCAGAGAAGAAAGAAGCGACGATGCAACTTGTTTCACTCAACGCCACTGACCAGGCGCAGCCAGTACGGATCAGCGACAGACGCGTGGATCAGAGCGCGATCTACAAGCAACCCCAGGGTGAGGCTATTTGGCTGGGGGCCGAGGGGCTGGTTAACGACATCCAAATTGACCGCAAGTATCATGGCGGCCCAGATCGGGCGATCTGCCTCTATGCACTTGAACACTACCCCCATTGGGCGGCGAAGCTGGGCAGGGAGCTTCAGTACGGCGCGTTCGGCGAGAACTTCAGTAGCACAGGGCTGCTGGAGGACGAGGTGTGCATCGGTGACAGCTACCGTGTGGGCGAGGTAGTCGTGCAGGTAAGCGAACCGCGTGGGCCGTGCAACACGCTGGCCGCCCGCTGGCAGCAACCGAAGCTGGTGCGCTGGGTTCAGCAGCACGGCTCCACCGGCTTCTACTTTCGTGTGCTGCAACCGGGCCACGTGCGCGCTGGCGACGCTATCACCCTGCTGGCTCGTCCGGCGCATGGTGTCACCGTCAGCGACGTGAACCAGGCCATGTACAAGGCCAAGAGCGACCTGGAGGTGATCGAACACGCCCTCACCGCCCCCGAACTCGGCCCCGACTGGCGGCAGAAGCTCGGTGAGCGGCTAGCTAGCCGTCGCCGCAAACTGGCACGAGCGATGGCGGGGGTGTAGAAGGAGCGGTTGAGCAAGCAAAGGGGCGCACAGTGTTCGTGCGCCCCCCTTTCGTCGTAAGCGGCTACTTTGTGGTATTGGGCTTGTCTGGCAGGTTAAAGTAGTAGGAGATGATGTTGCCGACCGCTGGTACGGCGTAGCTGGAGCCTTCGATAACTGCTACGCTGTTGTTCTCAGTCGTCAGCTTACGGTCGCCTTCGATGAAGACAGTAACGGCGATTTGCGGGTTGTCGTAGGGGGCGAAGGCGGTGAACCAGGCGTGGCTCTTGCGTACTCCATTTGCGTCTGCTTCGCCATACTCCGCCGTGCCGGTTTTGCCCGCGAGAGCAATGCTCTTGTAGTTGATCCGCCAGGCTGTGCCATAGGCGGAGAGCGAGTTGCCTGTCACCGCCTCGCGCATCCCCTGTCGCACCAGCGCAAGGTTGCCTGCGTTGACTGGCAATTGACGGATCACCTCTGGCTTGAAGTCCTTGACCACCGTCTGGCTGTCGCCGCTGCGTAGCTGGTAGACGAGGGTGGGGCGATAGAGGATACCGCCGTTGGCGATAGCAGCGGTGGCATTGTTCATCTGCAAAGGGGTGGCGGCCATGTAGCCCTGCCCGATGGAGCTAATCAGTGTGTCGCCTAGCGACCAGAAGTCGCCGGGGTAAGTGCGCTCCTTCCATTCCTGCGTGGGGACGAGGCCAGAACTCTCCTCTGGTAGCTCGATCCCTGTCTGCGCGCCGAGGCCAAAGGCGCGGGCGTAGCTGCTGATCCGCTGGATGCCCAGGCCACGGAAGAACTGCAACTGGCTAGAGCCGGGCGGTAGCCAGCGCGTGTGGTTGCCTGCGTCGTCGGTCTGGTCTGGCCCACCAAGCTGGTAGAAGAACACGTCACTTGACTGGCTGAGGGCCTGCACGATGTTGATGTTGCCGAAGCCCCGCGTGTTCCAGTCGCGGTAGGTGTTGAACTTGCTATTGTCTTGGGTGTAAGGCACCCGGATCGCGGGGGGGCAGAAGAACTGGTCGCTGGGGCTAACTACCTGCTCTTGCAGACCGGCAGCGGCCATAATGATCTTGAAGGTAGAGCCAGGAGGCTGTGGGTTGATCACCCGGTTGATCAGCGGGCTGGCTAGGTCGTTCCGCAGCTCGTCGAACCGCCGCTGCGAGATACCAGTGGCAAAGAGGTTGTTGTCGTAGTCTGGTAGGCTGACCATCGCCAGCACTGCCCCGGTTCGCACATCCTGCACTACCGCCGCACCCGTTCGCACGCCCGCTGCTGTCAGTTGCTCTTGCAGGTACTGGCGCACCTTCTGCTGCAACTTAGTGTCAATGGTTAGATAGACATTGTTGCCGTCCACCGCTGCCGTTTCAGTCAAGACCTGGGTGATGTGGCCGCTGCTGTCTACCACCACCTGCCTGCTCCCCTTGCGCCCGCGCAACTGCGCCTCCAGGGCTAGTTCCAGGCCGTCCTTGCCAGCCTTGTCGTCGTTCTCATAGGTAGGAACGTAGTTGGCGTTGAGGTCGTCAGGGTTGATCG